>JBAQJL010000149.1:0-80227 GCA_049300295.1 Xanthobacteraceae bacterium | reverse complement strand
CTCGAGCTTTTTCATGGGCCGACGCTGGCGTTCAAGGACGTGGCGATGCAACTGCTGGCGCGGCTGATGGATCACGCGCTCCGCGCTCGCGGCGAGCGCCGCACTATCGTGGTGGCGACTTCAGGCGACACCGGCGGGGCCGCCGTGGAGGCCTTTCGCGAATGCGACCAGGTCGATCTGATCGTGCTGTTTCCGCAAGGCCGCATCTCCGATGTGCAGCGGCGCATGATGACCACGACCGGCGCCGCCAACGTCAGCGCACTCGCCATCGAGGGCACCTTCGACGATTGCCAGGCGCTGGTGAAGGCGATGTTCAATCACGCCGATTTTCGCGAGCGCGTGCGGCTCTCCGGCGTCAACTCGATCAACTGGGCGCGCATCGTGGCGCAAGCGGTTTACTATTTCACCGCCGCGGTGACGCTCGGCGCACCCCATCGCAAGGTGGCGTTCGCAGTGCCCACCGGCAATTTCGGCGACGTCTATGCCGGCTACGTGGCGCAGCGCATGGGCTTGCCGATCGACCGCCTTGTCATTGCCACCAATGTGAACGACATCCTGGCGCGAACGCTGGCGACCGGCGCGTACGAGCTGCGTCCCGTGGTGGCAACCACATCGCCGTCGATGGACATCCAGGTCTCGTCGAACTTCGAACGGTTGCTGTTTGACGCTTATCGCCATGATGCCGCGGCAGTCCGCGGGCTGATGGCTTCGCTCGCGCAATCGCGCCGATTCGCGCTGTCGGCGCCTGCGCTCGCTGAAATCAGGACGCTGTTTGCCGCCGGCCGCGCCGACGAAGACGAGGTCGCTGCGACGATCCGGACGGTCAAGCGCGAGACCGGCAATTTCGCCGATCCCCACACTGCGGTCGCGATCGCGGTGGCTGAAAAAGAGCCGCGCGACCCAGCGGTGCCGATGGTGGTGCTATCGACCGCGCATGCGGCCAAATTTCCCGATGCGGTCGAGGCCGCCTGCGGCGTCCGGCCGGCCTTGCCGGAGTGGCTTTCCAATCTCGATACCCGCGAGGAGCGCGTTACCGTGCTGCCAGCGGACCAGTCAGCGGTTGAGCGTTTCGTTGTGTCGACGAGTCGCGCCGCGCATGAAGGAGCGGCAGCATGAGTGTTGCGGTGACCAAGCTCAAATCCGGCATCCAGGTGGTGACCGACACCATGCCGCATCTGGAGTCGGCCTCGCTTGGCGTTTGGGTCAATGCCGGCAGCCGCGACGAACGCCGCGACGAAAACGGCATCGCGCATTGTCTCGAACACATGGCGTTCAAGGGCACGCGGCGCCGTAGCGCGCGCCAGATCGCCGAGGAAATCGAGGCGGTGGGCGGCGATCTCAATGCAGCGACCGGCGCCGAGACGACGGCGTATTATGCGCGCGTGCTCAAGGCGGATGTGCCGCTGGCGCTCGATGTGCTGGCCGACATCCTGTCCGAACCGGCATTCGATCGCCAAGAGCTTCTGCGCGAGCAGAACGTCATCATCCAGGAAATCGGCGCGGCCGCCGACACCCCGGACGATCTGATTTTCGAGCACCTGCAGGTCGTCGCCTTTCCCGACCAGCCGCTGGGCCGCTCAATCTTGGGCACGACCAAGACGGTGAAATCGTTCGACGGCGCCAAGCTCCGCGGATATTTGGGCAGGAACTACCGCGCGCCCGACATGGTGGTGGCAGCGGCCGGGGCAGTCGATCATCAGGCCGTAGTCGCCGAGGTAGAGCGGCGTTTCGCAAGCTTCGACGGACCGGCGCGAGCCGCGCCCGAGCCCGCGAGTTTCGGCGGCGGCAGCCACGTCGAAAAGCGCGAGCTCGAACAGGTGCATATCGCACTGGCGTTGCCCGGTGTCGCGCAGACCGACCCATCGCTATTTTCACTGCAGGTTTTCACCAGCGTGCTGGGCGGCGGGATGTCGTCGCGGCTGTTTCAGGAGGCGCGCGAAAAGCGCGGGCTGTGCTACTCCATCTATTCGTTCCACGCCCCGTATTCGGACGTCGGCATGTTCGGCCTCTACGCAGGCACCGACGCGGCGGACGCCTCAGAGCTGATGCAGGTCATCGTCGAACAGATCGCCAACACCGCTGAGACCTTGTCCGAGCGCGAGATCGCCCGCGCTCAGGCGCAGATGAAGGCCGGGCTGTTGATGGCGCTTGAGAGTTCGGGCGAGCGCGTCGGGCAACTCGCCCGCCACATGATGATTCACGGCCGGCCGATTCCGGTTCAGGAACTGGTCGCCAGAGTCGACGCCGTCACAGTGGAGAGCGCGCGGGCGGCTGGGCGGGCGTTGTTCGGCCGCGGCAAGCTCGCCACGGCGATGTTGGGGCTTGGTTCCGGGCTTGAAAGTGCCACCACGATTGCTCAAAGTCTGACACTCCGGGCTGCCTAATGCGGGAATCGGGCAAGGGCTCCACACGCGGCCAATCATCCGCATAGACGAGCGAAGAGCCGGTAAGTCGGGCGAGGATGGCGTTTTTTCGCACCATCAATTTTTCCGAACCGCTCGCTACCATCACCGGCGAGGGCGTGACGCTGCGCACGCCGCAGATGACCGATTACGCCGAATGGGCCGCATTGCGCGAGGGGAGCCGCGAGTTTCTCAAGCCTTGGGAGCCGACCTGGCCGGCGGACGATCTGACGCGAAGCGCATTCCGGCGTCGCGTCAGACGCTACGCCGAGGACCTGCGGACCGACCAAGGCTACGCGTTTCTGATCGTCCGCAACACCGATGGCGCGCTGGTCGGCGGATTGACCCTCGCCAACATCCGCCGCGGCGTCGCACAAGCCGCCAGTGTCGGCTACTGGATGGGCTTGCCGTTCGTGCGCCGCGGCCACATGACCGCGGCCGTGCGCGCGGTCATCCCTTTCGCCTACGCGACGCTGCGATTGCATCGTCTGGAAGCGGCCTGTATTCCGAGCAACGCCGCCTCTACGCGACTTCTGGAAAACACCGGCTTTGCTCGGGAAGGCTACGCCCGGGAATATCTGTGCATCAATGGCATCTGGCAGGATCATCTCCTGTATGCGCGCCTGGCGGGGAATGCCGAATCTTGACGATTGCGGCGGCGCCGCGTCGCGGCAGCCGCCTTGGGATGGCCACGGTTCGCTTGCAATGATTGATGGGAATGCGCGCGAATTTGTATGTTTGTCGGCGCAGCTGAGCGGTTGATTGGGGGATGCTGGAAAACCGTAAATGGATGTGCTGGCGCGGTCGCGCCGCGGTCGCGGCGTCGCTTGCGCTCGCGCTTTTGGCGTCGGGGTGCGGCGGCGGCAACCTTTTTGGCGGCTCGTCAGCCTCGGCGCCGACAGCCACGGTGACTCCTGCCTCGTCCAGCGGTGGCCTTCTGCCGGCCGACATCACGAACTTCTTCTCCGGCTCGTCCGATAAAGGACAGCAGGCTGTCGCCGGTGCGGCCGCTGACGCTGAGTGCCCCTACATCCAGATCCGCGAAGGCGCATCGACTCTGATTATCAACGGGTCGGGCGACAACGCGGCGATGTCGCTGAAATATCAGGGCACGTTTGTGCGCGCCGCGCGTCAGTGCGCGGTTGTTGCCGGTCAAATGGTCATGAAGATCGGAATCCAGGGGCGCCTGGTCCTCGGACCGCAAGGCGGTCCCGGCCAAGTCAACGTGCCTTTGCGCATTGCGATCGTCGATGAGAAACCGGCATCGTCGAGGACCATTGTGACGAAACTGATTATCATCCCGGTCGCGGTGCAATCCGCCGACGACAATCCGAGCTTCACCCATGTCGAGGACAATGTGACGTTCCCGATGCCCTCCTCGAACGAGCTGGATAATTACGTCGTCTATGTCGGGTTCGATGCGCTCGCCGCGCAGCCGCAGGAAAAGCGCAAGGCGCCGCGCGCGAAGGTCAAGCGCAAGCCCACGCCCAGGGTGCAAGCCGCGCCGCCGCTGCGGACGAATTAAGAAGACTTCGTCATGCCCGCGCTTGTCGCGGGCATCCACGCCTTAATATACACCCGCGCCACAGACGGGGAGGGCCGGAACAAGTCCGGCCATGACATGTGAGTGGTTGTGGTAATCTTGTACCGAACGTCGATCAGTTGAATTTCTGTTTCACGTCCTCGATGCCGCGGGCGAGCAGCTCTTCGGCCACTTTACCCTTGGCGGCAACGGACAGAATTTTCTCGGCTGCGGCGATTGCAGCGTCAGTTGCCGCGGATCGCACGTCGGCAAGCGCCTGCGCCTCGGCCTGGGCGATTTTTGCTTCCGCCATCTTGGTGCGGCGGCCGACGAATTCTTCCATGCGCTGCTTGGCCTCGACGGCGAGACGCTCGGCTTCGCTCTTGGCGCTGGCGATGATGGCTTCGGCTTCGCTCTCGGCGGCGCGGCCCTTGCGCTCGAATTCGGCGAGGAGAGCCTGCGCCTCCTGGCGCAGCCTCGACGCCTCGTCGAGCTCGGACTTGATGCGCCCCTGACGCTGATCGAGCGCGCCGGTGAGTTTCCTGTGCACCCCCAGATAGCCAAGCAGGCCGAGGAAGCAGATAAAGCAGATGGCGACCCAAGCTTCGGGCGAAGGCATCGTGCGCTGGTCCTTTAAGGGTTGCCGATTTCGCCGAGCGCAGCGGTGACCTCGTGCGCCGCCGGCGCCTTGCCGATCAGGCGCTCGACGATCGCGGAAGCGCTGTCGCCGGCGATGGCGCCAACGTTGCTCATGGCCGTGCTGCGCGTCGCAGCGATCGATTTTTCGGCGGCCGCCAAGCGTTGGTGCAGTTCCGCCTCAAGCCGCTTGTTGGTCACCTCGGCCGCGGCCGCCTGCTGTTCGCGCGTCGCGTTGGCGATGCCCTGCGCACGGCTGCGCGCGTCGGTCAGCGCTTTCTCGTAGGCGGCGTGCGCGGCGTCCGACCGCTCCTTGAGCTGCTGCGCCGCCGCAATATCGTCGCCGATACGCTTCGACCGATCGGCCAGGATCGAACCGATGCGCGGCAACGCAATCTTTGCCATCAGCACGTAGAGCAGCACGAAGCTCAGCGTCAGCCAGAACAGCTGCGATGGAAAGTTCTCGGACTGGAACGGCGGGAACTCGTGCTTTCCCGCTGGCGCTTCGGTTGTGGCGGTCGGAGTGGCCATGGACGGCTGATTCTTAGAATTGATACAGCAGCAGGAGTGCGATCAGCAGCGAGAAGATGCCGAGCGCTTCGGTGATGGCGAACCCGAAGATCAGGTTGCCGAACTGGCCCTGCGCCGCCGACGGATTGCGCAACGCGGCCGCCAGGTAATTGCCGAAGATCAGGCCGACGCCGACGCCCGCACCGCCCATGCCAATGCAGGCGATGCCGGCCCCGATCAATTTCGCGGCGTTTGCATCCATGAGAAAGCTCCTTTTTAAGCCCCTCCTTACCTCCCCGCGAGCGGGGGAGGGGAAGGGAGGGGGGGCCGTCAGTGGCCCGGGTGGATCGCATCGTTGAGATAGATGCAGGTGAGAATGGCGAACACGTAGGCTTGCAGGCACGCCACCAAAAGCTCGAGTGCGCACAGCATGACCACCATGATGAACGGCAGCACCGCACCGAACCAACCGAGTATGCCGGCACCGGCCAGCATGATGATGAATCCGGCGAAAACCTGCAGCGTAATGTGGCCGGCCAGCATATTGGCGAACAGACGGACGCTGTGCGATACCGGCCGCGACACGAACGACAGCACTTCGATCGGCACGATCAGCGGTAAAAAGACCCACGGCACTCCGGACGGCACGAACAATTTCAGGAAGCGCAAGCCGTTCTTCCAGAAGCCGTAGATGACGACGATGAGGAACACGAGGATCGCCAACGTCGCCGTGACGATGAGCTGGCTGGTCACCGCGAAGGAATAGGGGATAAGGCCGATCAGATTGGCGACCAGCACGAACATGAACAGCGTGAACACGAAGGGCAGGAATTTCATGCCCGCTTCGCCGGTCGAACTGCGCAGCGTCGTGGCGACGAATTCGTAGGACACTTCCGCGACCGCCTGCAGCCGGCCTGGAATGATCGCGCGCGACGCGGTCGCGCCGATCAGCAGCAGCGACAGCAGCACGACGATGAGCAGCATGTAGGCGGCCGAATTGGTGAACGCGATCTGGTGACCGCCCAGGTTCAGCAACGGCAGCAAATTTTTGATCTGAAATTGCTCGATTGGATCGAGATGCATGGTCCTATCGCCGTCGCCTGGCAGGAGAGCCTAGTTGTTGGAGTTCACCGAGCGCACCACATTGAGCACGCCGGCGGCAAAG
Organism: Xanthobacteraceae bacterium; assembly: GCA_049300295.1. GTDB lineage: Bacteria > Pseudomonadota > Alphaproteobacteria > Rhizobiales > Xanthobacteraceae > BOG-931. Next base: position 73,992 of record JBAQJL010000149.1, on the reverse strand, counting down.
CCGAGCATTCCTAATACAATGAGCCCCCAGGGCGAACTCTTGAGCCAGTGGTCGATGAGCAGGCCGAGGCCGGCACCGACCACCACGCCTGCAACAAGTTCGCTCGAGAGCCGGAAGCCCTTGGCGTAGCCGGATGCAGTCGTCGCCCTATCCCCAACCGGGCCATCGGAAGGCCGCGTCGCCCGATCGCGCGCCAGTCTTTCGCCGAGCCGCTGGAGTCTCGCAGAGAGAGCGGCCTCATCGGTATTTGCTTTGCCACCCTCGCCGTTGTCGCGCGCGCCGTCGCTCATGCTTCCGACACTCGCGGTTCTGCGGCGATTGCGGCACGGCCGCCCGCTGAAACCGCGCGGACCATACTGAGGCGATTCAGGCGAGTCAAGAAACGCCAATCCCGGCCTAACCGATTGATTCAAAAGCGCATATGGTCATTCTCCAACAGCCTGGGGACAGCGTCCGGGGGCGCATTTTCGATGCCGAGGGTGTTCCGTCGGTCTCTTGCGGCAGCTCCTGTTGATATATTGATGGTCACGCAGGAACGCGCCGGTCTTGCGGCCCGTTCCGGTACCCCGTCTCGTCCAGGAGGTGATTATGATTTGGAAGGCAACGGCCGCCGTCGCCATAGCCGTCTCGGTCCTGACCATGTCCGCCGCTATCGGCGAGTCGACGTCCCCGCCGCTGGGCGAGGCCCGCTATAGTTTCCAAAAGGTGCCGGACGGCTTTCTGCGGCTCGACACACAAACCGGCGAGGTCGCGCTGTGCGGCAGCCAGCCAGTGGGTTGGGCTTGCCTGACAGCGCCCGAGGATCGCGCCGTGCTTGAAAATGAGATCGCCCGGCTGCACCGCGACAATGCCGCGCTGAAGCAGGCGCTGCTGGCGCATGGCTTGACGCTGCCGCCGGGCACGCGGCCCGAGCCGCCCGCGAGCAATGACGAGCCGCAAGTCGTGATTCGGCTGCCCGACAGCGCCGATATCGACCGGATGGTGACTTTGGCCGGGAAAATGTGGCGCCAGTTCCTCGATGCGGTCGTCGATGCGCAGAACCAGATGATGCACAAGAGCTGAGCCGCGCCCATGCCTGGATCAGACGCCACGGCGAGCCATTTGTCCTCCGTTCGCCTAACCCATGCGGAGACGATCGCAAGCGCGGTTCTGACGCTGCACACCACGGGCGAAGGCTTCTTCGACATCACGCGCGAGGCGGCACGTTTTATCGACAGCGCCCGGGCGGCGGCCGGCATCCTGTTGGTGTTTCTGCGGCACACTTCGGCGTCGCTGGTGATCCAGGAGAACGCCGATCCGGACGTGCAGATCGATCTGGTGACGGCCTTGCGGCGGGCGGCGCCGGAGAGCGCCGGCTGGGTGCACGATACGGAGGGCCCCGATGACATGCCGGCGCACATCAAGAGCATGCTCAACGGCGTGTGCCTGAATGTGCCGGTGAACGGCGGCCGCCTCGGCCTCGGGACCTGGCAGGGCATCTATGTCGCCGAACATCGCCGGGCGCCGCACCGGCGCGAAGTCGTGCTGCAATTTCTGGGTTCATGCCGGCAGGACTAAACGTCTGCGGTCACGAATCTGATTAACATGGACCTGTCGAAGCGGTGAACGTTAGTATGCGGCCCGCAAGCACTGAACCAGGGAAGACTTGCCGGACAATGTCGGTAAGCGAAACGCAACTTCATCGCCTAGTGATCGCCGACGATCACCCGCTGTTCCGTGGTGCGTTGCGTGAAGCGGTGTCTGGCGTGCTCGGCCGCGCCGAGATCGGCGAGGCTGCCACCTTCGAGGAGGTCACCGATCTGTTGGAGCGCGGCGGCGAGGTCGATCTCATCCTGCTCGATCTGCGCATGCCCGGCGTGCGTGGCTTTTCCGGCCTGATGTATCTGCGCGCCCAATATCCGAGCGTGCCGGTCGTCATTGTGTCCGCCAACGACGATGCTGCTGTGATCCGGCGCTGCATGGAATTCGGCGCCTCGGGTTTTTTCCCGAAAACACTCGGCGCCGATGCCTTGCGCGCGGCGCTGACGCACGTCCTGCAGGGCGAATTGTGGACTCCGCCCGATGTCGATTTCGCGCGCGATGCAGATGCGGAGAGCGCGGCGATGATCGCGCGACTTGCATCGCTCACGCCGCAGCAGGTGCGCGTGCTGATGATGCTGTCGGACGGATTGTTGAACAAGCAGATCGCTTACCAGCTTGGTGTGTCGGAAGCGACCGTGAAGGCGCACGTCTCCGCGATTCTGCAGAAGCTCGGCGTCGACAGCCGTACACAGGCGGTGATCGCCGCCGGCCGTATCGAGGCCGGCCAATGGCCGCACACGCCGCCGCGTCCGGAGTGATGCGCAATAAGGCAATAAAAGGATTGGATGAGCGGCCCCGTTGACCTCGGAGCGCTATATTACGCGGCAAGCTCGCGCATGATGCGGTAGAGTCGCGCTTGGCCCTCGAAACCGATTCCGGGGCGATCAGATAAGTTGAGATAGCCGCCATTGAGCTTGGCATCATCCGCGAAGCCGCCGAAATCGCCAAAAACGCCCGGATAGGATTCGGCGCCGCCGAGGCCGAAGCCGGCCGCGATCGCGAGCGACATCTGATTGCCGCCGTGCGGGAACAACAAGCTGCGCGGCCATTGGTGGCCAGCCAGCATGTCGAGAGTGCGCGCATATTGCACGATGCCGTAGGCTTGCGGCGGATCGACCTGGATGACGTCCTTGCGCGCGGCCGAAAGCCCGCCGAAACGCACCAGGTTCTCGACGTCCTGGGTGGAAAACAGATTTTCGCCGGTCGACAACGGCGCGTCATAAAGGTCGGCGATCTCGGCAAGCAGCGCGTAGTCGAGCGGGTCGCACGGCTCTTCGAACCAGCGCAGCCCAAACGGCTCGAGCCCGCGCGCATACGCCAGGGCCTCGTCGCGGCCGAATTTCGAATTGGCATCGACGGCGAGCTGTGCGCCGCGCGGCAGGATGGATTTGACGGCGTCAACGCGGGCAAGATCGTCGGCGAGCGCCATGCCGCCGACTTTCATCTTCACCATGGTGTAGCCGGCATCGAGATGGGCGCGCATCTCGTCCTGCAAGTCCTTGGTGGCCTTGCCCGGCGCATACCAGCCGCCGCCGACATAGCAAAACACCTTCTCGGCGACCTTGCCGTTGTTGTATCGCTCGGCGAGCAGACGGTGCAGCGGCTGCTCGGCGATCTTGGCGACCGCGTCCCAGATCGCGACTTCGATGGTGCCGATGCCGACCGAACGCTCGCTGTGGCCGCCGGACTTTTCGTTCTGCATCATCGCAGCAAGTATCTTTTCCGGCGCGAAGTTTTCGCCGGCGTCGTCGAGCAGCGATTTGGGATCGGCTTTAAGGATGCGCGGAATGAAGCGCGCCCGCATCTGCGCACCGCAGGCGTAACGCCCGGTGGAATTGAAGGCGAAGCCCACGATTGGCTTGCCGTCGCGTACAACGTCGGTCATCACCGCGACCACCGACGTGGTCATCTCCGAAAAATTGAAGCTCGAATTGGCGAGCGAGGAATTCAGTGGGATCGCGGTTTCGCGGATGTCGACGATGCGCATTGGCAATTCTCGTTCGATTGTCATGCCCCGCGCATGCGGGGCATCCAGTAACCGTCAGACTAGCTGTGTGGCTCAGTGATTACTGGATCGTCCGCTTTCGCGGACGATGACATTGAGCCATTTGTTATTTGATCTGCGGAATCTTCGCGTCGACGATGACCCCGTGCCACCGGCTCACTTCCTTTTTCAGATATGCGGAAAATTCCGCCGGCGTATTGGCGACGACATCGAAGCCGAGCTCCTTGCACTTGGCCTGCACGTCCGGCAGCGCCAGCGCTTTGACCATCTCGCGATTTAACAGAGCGATGACATCCGGCGGCGTTCCGCCCGGCACAAAGATGCCCTGCATGGTGTTGGATTCCTGATCCTGGACGCCCGACTCGGCCATGGTCGGGACATTGGGTAGCGTCGCCGCACGCTTCGCCGATGTCACCGCCAGCGCGCGCAGGTTACCGCTGACGATCAGCGGGTAGGCTGGCGGCAACGTGGCGAAGCCGATCGGCGTCTGGTTGGCGACGGTGGCCTGCACCGCCGGCGCGCCGCCATTGTAGGGCACGCTGGTGGCTTCGAGCTTGAATGTCAGCTTGAACAATTCCGACGCCAGCATTGGCGTGGTGCCGAGCCCGGAATTGGCGATGGCGTATTTGCCCGGATTGGCCTTGATGAGCGAAATCAGCTCCTTGACGGTTTTGACCGGCATCGACGGGTGCACCATCAGAAGATTCGGCGAGTCCACAGCCATCGTCACCGGCGCGAAATCCTTGAACGGGTCGTAAGGCGGCTTGGCGTAGAGGCTCGGATTGACCACGAAGCTCGAACTCGCCACCAGGATCGTATAGCCGTCAGGCGCGGCGCGCGCGACCTGCGTCATGCCGATATTGCCGCCGGCGCCAGCGTGATCCTCGACATAGAACCTTTGCTTGAGGCTCGCGGTGAGCTTGTCGGCCAGGATGCGGCCGATGATGTCGCTCGGGCCGCCAGCCGCGAATGGCGCGATGATCTTCACCGGATGATCGGGATAAGTGCCGGCGGCGAAGGCTGCCCCGGATGCCAGAATCGTTGCCAGCGCGCACGCCAACCGGATGATGGTCGCCCTCATAGACTGTCCCCCCGCAGACTGTTCTTGCTATCATCGCTGGCGGCGACGGCGCAGTAAACCTCAAATTGCCGCGCGGGGGGAGGGCACCATGTCCGATCCGGCATTCACGATTACCGGGCAAGCGACCATCCTCCATGTCAAAGACATGCCGGCGGCGCTTGCCTATTACTGCGACAAGCTCGGCTTCGCCGTGACGTTTAGCTGGGAACAGCCGCCGCGCTATGTGTGCCTCTGTCTCGGCGACTGCGCCATCCACCTGAATTCCTACGTGCCGCCTGCCGGGCCGTCGCATATCGCCATTTTCTGCAAGGGCATTGACGCGCTGTACGCGCTGCTCATCGCGCGCGGCGTCGATATCGTCGAACCGATCGGCGACCGGGACTACGGCATGCGCGACTTCGCCGTGACCGATCCGGACGGCCACCGACTCGTGTTTGGCCAAGGCACCTCCGAAGAACTCTCCGAACAATGACCATCAAGGAAACCATCATGCCTTCAAAGAAAGTGACGCGTGACGATCTCCGCCAAGCCGCGGAGAAATACAAGAATTGGGGCAAGTGGGGCGCGGACGACGAGATCGGCACGCTCAACTACACGAGCGCGGACGACATCGTCGCCGCGGCGCGGCTCGTCAAAAAAGGCAAGGTGATCTCGCTGGCGCTCAATTTCGACAACAACGGCCCGCAGGGCGGCAAGACCAATTATCCGGTGCTCGGCCGCATCAACCCGCTGCACACCATGCTGCGCACCGGTACCGACGCCTATTCGGGCGTGCTCGACAAGCGCGGCATCCGCGCCGCCGACGACATGGTGGTGATCCCGCTGCAATGCGGCACGCAGTGGGACGGCCTCGGCCACGTGTTCTACGAGAACAACATGTGGAACGGCTACGATTGCCGCGAAGTGTCGTCGTTCGGCGCAGCGAAATGCGGCATCGAAAAGACCAAGGCCAAGATGGTGGGCCGCGGCGTGTTTTTGGACGTGGCGCGCGCGCTCGGCAAGGACTGCCTCGACGACGGCTACGGCATCACCTGCGACGACCTCGATATGACGGCGAAGCAGCAGAAAGTCGAATTCAAGCGCGGCGATTACATCATCGTGCGCACCGGCCAGATGGAACGCTGCCTCAAGGCCGGGAGCTGGGATGGTTATCCAGGCGGCGACGCGCCGGGCTTTGCCTTCGAGACGCTGGAATTCGTCGCCAAGACGGAGTTGGCGGCGCTCGCCTCCGACACCTGGGGCTGTGAGGTGCGGCCTAACAACACCGAAGGCGGCATCAACCAGCCCTGGCATTGGATCACCATCCCGATCATGGGCATGACCATGGGCGAGATCTTTTATCTGAAAGACCTCGCCGAGGACTGCGCCGCCGACGGCACCTACGAGTTCATGTTCGTCGCGCCCGCGATCCCGATCACCGGCGCGGTCGGCTCGCCGACCAATCCGCTGGCGATCAAGTGACGCCGCAGGCGTCATGGCCGGACGGGCGAAGCCCGATCCGCGGACTCGTTCCGGTCATCTACGTCTTTGGATGGGACTGCTTGCCTCGGCCCGCTCTGCCGCTCTTTCACTTGGCCCTTAAGCCGGCCGACTTAATGAGCGGCCACCATTTCTCGATCTCGGCTCGCTGCAGGGCGGCGAGCGCCGCCGACGTCTGTTGCGCGCGCGGTACGACCTCGCGGCCGAGTTTATTCAGACGATTTTGGACGGTCTTGTCCGCCAGCGCTTCGACGACCGCCGTGTTCAGCAGATTGACGACGGCGTCCGGCGTGGCCTTGGGCGCCCACAGGCCGAACCAATAGGGAATGTGAAAGCCGGGTAGTCCGGCTTCGTCGATCGTAGGAATGGCGGGAGCCGTTGCGAGTCGGCTTGCTCCCATCACCGCATACGCCTTGATGCTTCCAGCCAGGATCTGCGGCAGCAGAGATGACGCCTGCATGAAGACAAGATCGACCCGTCCCGCAATCACGTCATTGAGTGCTAGAACCGTGCCCCGATACGGCACCAATTGAAACCGCGTGCCGGTTTTCCCCTGAAACATCAGGTCGGCGATCTGGGTAATGTCGCCGGTGCCGCCTACCGCGGCCGAGGCCTTGCCCGGATTGGCCCGGAGCCATGCAATCAGCTCGGCGAGTGTCGCCGGCGGCATCGTTTTTCTTGCGCCTGCCAGCATCGGTTCGGTGGTCAGCAGCGATACCGGCGCGAAATCGCGCACGACATCGTAGTCGAGCGCATACGTTGCTCCGTTGATGACGTGGGTGCTCAGATTGCCGACGCCGAGGGTGTAGCCGTCCGGCGCCGCATGGGCGACGCGGCCGACGCCGATGCTGCCGCCGGCGCCGGTGACGTTCGCGACGATGACTGGCTGTCCGAGCGTTGCTTTCATGCGATCGGCGACCACGCGCGCGACCGTGTCGATCGAGCCGCCGGCCGGAAACGGCACCACAACGGTGATCGGATGCGTTGGATAATTTTGCGCCGAGGCAGGCCACGCGCCCGCGAGGAGCGCGGCGAGGGCCAGTAAAACCGAATGCAGGTGCCGCAGCGTCATGCGCGCCCTCGTCTTATATTAGCCTTGCGGGTCGCAAATTAGGCTACGCAGGTTTGAGGAGAATACCTTCGCTGGTTAACGTGTGTTAGGCTATTACCTAATGCCAAAGATCGTGCAGTGGGAGCGCCAGATCGGCCGACGGCTGCGGCTGCGCGACCTGTTCGTATTCTCCACCGTGGTGAAATGCGGCAGCATGGCCAAGGCGGCTGGAGAGCTCGGCGTTTCCACGCCCTCCGTGTCGGAAGTGATCGCCGACCTCGAACACGCGCTCGGCGTCCGACTTTTGGACCGCACGACGCGGGGAGTTGTTGCAACGCTTTATGGCCAGGCACTGCTCAAGCACGGCGGCGCGGCGTTCGATGAACTGCGCCAAGCCGTCAACGAAATCGAATTGCTGTCCGACCCGACGGCGGGCGAAGTCAGCGTCGGCTGCCCGGAATCGGTTGCGTCGATCCTGCCGCCAGTGATCGACGCGTTCCACCGCCAATGTCCGCGCGCGGTGCTGACTATCGACCACGAGATATTTTTGAGCTTCGCGCCGCGGCTGCGTGACCGCAGCCTCGACCTTGTTTTGATGAGAATACGCGGCCGCTCACTCAGCGATGGCAGCGTCGATGACGATCTTCGGGCCGAGATCGTCTTCAACGACGATTTGGTCATCGCGGCCGGCAAACAAAGCCGCTGGGCGCGCCGCCGCCGGATCGATCTTGCCGAACTCCAAACGGCGGACTGGATCCTGCCCGGACCGCAAAGCTGGGCGCACTGGGTGATTTCCGATGCTTGCCATCGCAGCGGACTCACACTGCCGAGGATCGGTGTACAGAGCCTTTCCGGGCACCTTCAGGCCAATCTGCTTGCCGGTGGTGACTACGTCAGCGCGGTGTCGCGTTCGGTCTTTGATTTTTATCGCGCCCGATTCGGCTTGATTGCATTGCCGGTTGCCCTGCCGGCGCCGCTCTGGCCGGTGGCCGTGGTCACGCTCAAGAACCGAACGCTAAGCCCAGTGGCAGAGCGGTTCATCGGCTGCGTCCGAGAGTTCGGCAGAAAATTTGGCGCCCGATCGGGACATGGCAGCGCCCGCACGGCCCGCGGCAAAGGCGAGCGAAGCGACGCCGTTCTTCGGAAGGTTATGCGCAGGCCGTAGGCCGCACCGGTCAACTGACTTTTTCCGCTTTCCGGATCGGCCGGCCTTCCAGCCCGGCATCGCGCGACTCGCGATGCGGTCCTTCCGGCCGCATCGTGAATGACGATTCCACGCTGGTGTAATCATGGTAGCCGAGGCGGGCGAGCGGACGGATTTTCACCACGTCGAGCTTGCCGTCCGGGGTCAGCGCGTCGTCGCGGATGTGCACGCCGATGACGCGGCCGATCACCACGTGGTGGACCTGATCGAGCGTTCGTCCCGGCAGTGACAGCGAGCAGTGGAACTTGCATTCGAGGTGAACCGGCGAGGCCTTAACCCGCGGCGGTCTAACGAGCCGAGACGGAATCATTTCCAGCCCCGCGAGCTTGGCCTCGTCGACGTCCGGCGGCACGAACTGCGAGGTGATATTGACCGCCTCGCGCAATTCGTAGGTCGCCATGTTGACGACGAATTCTCCGGTGTCGGCGGCGTTCTTGGCGCTGTCCTTGCGGCGGCCGGTGCCGGGAAACGAATTCGCCGCGAACATCACGAACGGCGGGTCGTAAGCGAGATTGTTGAACTGGCTGAACGGCGCAAGATTGACGATGCCGTCATGACTGAGCGTCGAAATCCAGCCGATCGGCCGTGGCACGACGATCGACTTGTACGGATTGTACGGCAAGCCGTGATCGTCTTTGTCAGGTTCGTAGAACATCGCCCATTTGTCCTTTTGTTGGCGGAGCCGGAGCACGCAGTTAGTTCCCGGGTCTCCCGATTTCCTCGATGATGCCAGCCATCTTTGCGCGCTGCTCTTCGATCGCCCCTGCGAATTCGCTTGCCGTGCTGCCGTGGGCGACCTGGCCGATCGCCACAAAGCGGGCTGCGAATTTGGGATCGGCTGCGATCGTGCGGACGTCGGCTGCGATGCGGTCGCGCGCGGCCACGGGTAGGTCGGGCGTACCGAAAAAGCCTACTAGACCCTGAAACGCGAGTTCGGGGCAGCCCGCTTCGGCGACAGTCAGCACGTCGGGCGCGAGCGGCGCGCGCACGCGATTGGTGACGGCGAGCAGCCGGGCCTTGCCGGCCTGTACCGCGGGCAGCACTGTGGTCAGTGTTGACAGCATGATGTCCAGGCGTCCGTTTTCGAGGTCCGCAACCGCCAAGTTATCCTGGACATAGGGAATCTGAACCATATCGAGGCCGTAGCTTCGCAGAAAACCGCCGAACAGTGTTGGAAACGCGCCTGGCGCTACGTGATAATTAAGTTTATGCGGCTGTTGGCGGGCGCGCATCTTCATCTCATTAAGGGAGTTCATTTGCGAGGCGGCGCTGGCCGTCAGCGCGATGAAGGTTTCCGCACCCCAACTGATCGGCACGAGGTCACGCGCCGGATTGTAGCTGATATTGTCATACAGATACGGGAATACCGAGATTGGCGCAGCGGGACCGAACAGAAGCGCGTGGTCGTCGTGCGTGTGGGCAAACGCCGCCGCGGCAACCAAACCGCCGCCTCCGGGCCGGTTTTCGACCACGACCGGCTGCTTCCACAGTTCGGCTAGACGCTCGGCATAAAGCCGCGCCGCAATATCGACGCCGACGCCGGGGCCGACTTGAACAATGAGTTTTACCGGGCGCTGGGGCCACGCGTCGCTGGCGGCCGATGGCGAGGCGGCGCCAAGTGTTATGCCGAGCGCAAGCAAAATGATTGATGATGACGTGCTGAAGCTACGCATCGCAGTCTCCTTCAGCTCTTGTTGGCGAGGGATCGCCGTTTGCTCCGTCGCAGCGGTTGCTCGGCAGATGCTTGCCGGTGCAGATTGGCTTCGATCAAGCGTACAAGAACGTTCATGAATTGCACCCGCTCTTGCGGCTTGAGTGACGCGAGAATGCCCGCGTTGACGGCTGTAAATTTCGGGAGCAGCTCGGCGTAGAACTTTTCGCCCTTCGCGGTCAGGCTTAACAGGCGGGATCGCCGGTCCGCGCCGTTCACTTGGCGCGACACCAAGCCCAATTTCACCATCTGCTCGACAACAACACTCGCGGTGTTGCGGTCTATGTTCAGTCGATTGGCGAGAACATTCTGTTCGATGCCCGGATTTCCGGTTTTATCGCTGAGATACACCATCGCTCCGTATTGCAGCGGCGTGAGGCCGAGCGAGCTAACGACCTCCGAGATCTTGGCCACACAAATCTGATGAAAGCGCCGCGCTGCAGCCGTCGGCACGCGGTGCCAGGGCGGGGCAGTTGTCCCGGTCGAAGGCCGCGCCGATTCATGTTCGGTTTTTCGGGCAGATATTGGCATTGCAAGCTATCTATTAGATCACATGATAAGATAATCCTATAATAGGAATACATGGACCTGTCAACGGCGCACGAGCTGCCGGCAGGGATAACCTGCGGGGCTGTTGGGCTAAGCGTTCGCCGGCGGCGCGACCTGGATGCCGCGCCAGGAGGCGCGGTCGATGGCGCGCTGGACCAGGCCTGAGGCTTTGGCGTCCTCGACGAAGGCGCTCAGATAGGCGAGGCGAGCGGCGTGACCTTTCGCGACCGCCATGCCGATGGGATTGAAGCCGTAGCGTCCGACAAACAGCCGCGACCCGGGCAGGCGTCCCACATAATGGCGCAGCACCTCGTTCAAGGAAGCAAACAGATCGGCGCCGCCTCCCTCGAAAATCGCGAATGTCAGGGAGGGCGTGTCGGCATAGACCAGCGTCGCGTGTTTGATGATCTTGGCGAGCGCGATGGTCGAGGCGTGGTGACGCACGGCGGCGATCCGCACGCCCGGCCGGTCCGCATCCGCGAGGTTTCGGTACGGCGAGCCGGCGGCCGCCAGCAGGGTATAGTCGGCTTCGACGAGCGGGGCCGTGTAATCGAGCCTGGTGGCGCGTTCCGCTTCGATGCCGATGATGCCGGCGTCGCAGCTGCCGGCAACGATGCCCGCCAGTGCGTCGGCTGGATTCGGATGTTCGGCCGGCATGCCTTGCACGCCGATCCGTTCACCGAGCGCAGCAACAAGATCGATCGGCCAGCCGCTGAGCACACCGGTGACCCGGTCCTTGTGATATTGCGGAATATAGAGCGCTACTCGAATGCGACCGGCGTGGAGTAGATCGGCGACGCGCGGATCGGCTGATGGTTGTATCTCGCTCATGGCGCTGCGCTTCAAGCCTTCGCCGCGATGGCGACGGCGTCCAGGTGGTCGTTGAGGATGCGCGGCAGTGCCGACACCGTGTCGAGCGGAATGCTGCCCACCAGTAGGAGTTCGTTGCCGCTCACCATGCGCTCCATCGCTTGTCAGTCCTCGCCGCCAGTATACAGTGCGCATGGACGCACGAAACAAAGGCGAAAGCGATGAAGCGGCTTTTTGGCATCGTGCTCTCTTGCGCCATCGTGGCGCTGGCCGGCGCAGCCGAGGCCGACAGCTGGCCGAGCCGGCCGATCAAGCTCATCGTGCCGACCGGCCCGGGTTCGGCCACCGACGTCATGGCGCGGCTCCTTGCCGACGGCGTCTCGCGCACGCTGGGCCAGACGGTGTTTGTCGAGAATATTCCAGGCGCCTCCGGAATCCTGGCGCATGAAGCGGCCGCCCGTGCCGCGCCCGATGGCTATACGCTGCTCTTCACCAATTCCTCGGGAATGGCGATCAATCTTATTTCGTTCAAAAAACTGCCCTACGATCCGACGCGCGATTTTACCGCGGTGGCGCTGGTCTGCGATGTGGCGCCGCAGATGCTGTCGGTGAACGCCAAGCTGCCGGTGTCGAGCGTCCGTGCTTTGATCGATTACGGCAACGCCAATCCGGGCAAGCTTTCGATCGCGTTCGACAATACCGCGGGTGCCGCGGCCTTCGGCGCCAAGTTGTTCAACAAGCGCAGCGGACTCGGCATGGTCGAGGTGCCGTATCGTTCCGCCGCGCAGGTGTCGCAGGATGTCGCGGCCGGACTTAATCAGGTGATGATGAGTTCGATCATCGCCGCCAACGGAGTTGTGCAATCGGGAGCGGTGCGCCGCCTCGCGATCAGCTCGGGCAAGCGTTTTCCGGGCCTGCCCGACTTGCCGTCGCTCAGCGAAACCGTACCCGGCTTGGTGCTCAACGGCTTCTTCGCCATCGTGGCGCCGGCCGGGATACCAAAGGACGAGGTTGCGAGGCTCAACCATGAGATCGGTCGCTATCTCGCCGATCCGGCAGTGCAGCAGAGACTGCTGACGCTAGGGCTCGCCACCAGCGGCGGCGGTACGCCGGACGGTTCGGCGCAGGCCATCCGCCGCGAGCAGGATGAATGGCGCGCCATCGGCAAGGAGCTCGGCGTTGAGCCGCAATGACGCTACATCACGCGTTCGATTGACGCCTTCGCGGCCGCTGCGCCGCAGAGATAAGTAAGGACGACTCATGACACTGAAATTCGAGCGGACAATCTCCATCGCCGCATGGCTTGCTGCGCTCGCGTTTGCGCTCACCGGCAATGCCACAGCGCAGACCTTTAGCGGCAAGACGATTATCGAGATCATCAATTATCCGGCGGGAGGGCCGACCGACATCGAGGGCCGCATCGTCGCCAAGCATCTGCCCGATCATCTTCCTGGCCATCCCGGCGTGATCGTCAAGAACATGGGCGGAGCGGCTGGCCTGATCGGCGCCAATGCGCTCGGCGAAGCGACGCCGAACGCTGAGACCTTCGGCTTTTTCACCATGGAGACGGCGACCCAGATTCTGGGCAATCCCGCGATCCACACGCCGCTCGCCGACTTTGTGCTCGTTGCCGGCGTGGAGAGCCCGCTGGTCGCCTACATGCGGCGCGACACGCCGCCCGGCGTCAACGTGCCGGCCGACCTGATGAAGACCAAGGACTTCAAGGCGCTGACGCTCAACGGCCAGAACTCAAACACGCTGAACCTGACGCTGGCGCTTGATCTCTTGGGCGTCAGCTACGTGCCGGTGCCCGCCTATGTGGGGCTCAAGGAGGTAGAGACAGCAATCCTGCAGAACACCGGACAAATGGCCGACACGTCGCTGTCCGGATGGATCGGATCGGCCGAGCCGGCGCTGGGCAAGCTCGTGATCCCGGTCTGGCAGCTGACCGCGCGCGGCGCGAACGGCGGTTATCCGCGCAGCGCCAATCTGCCAAGTCTGCAAACCTTCGAGGAGTTCTACGCCAGCGTGAAGGGCAAGCCGCCATCGGCCGATGACATCCGCTATCGCGCGCTGCGCACCATGATCGATCCGCAGCTTGCAATGTTCCGCATGGCTTTGCTGCCGCCCAGGACGCCGGCCAGCACGGTCGCTGTCATGCGAAAAGCGTTCCAAGAGATGTGGGCCGACCGCGCTTTCCTCGCCGACTATGCCCGCGTCATGAAGACCGAGCCGGTTCTCATATCCGGCGCCGAAGGCCAGATATTGCTTGCCGAGATCGGCACGGTGCCAAAGCCGATCAAGGATTTCCTGGTCGACTACAGCACCCGCATGACGTCCAAATAGGCGGGGGCGTTACGCTTTCGGCGCATATCTTATTCCTGTGACGGCCGCGATGCCGGCAAGCGCCGTGATCACTGCGGCAAATGTCACATGCGCGACGGCAGGCGAGGTCAGCGCCGACAACACCCCGATGCCGATGACAGGCACTGAATTGCCGGCGAACAGTGCGATCAGATAGGTAGAGACGATTTCGCTGCGCCGGTCGGCCGGAGCGATGCGGTTGATCACCTCCAGGCTGCCGCGATAACCGAGGCCGCCGGCGACGCCACCGACCGCCGCGGCGACCAGCAATATCGGCAGCGACTTGAAGATTTCGGCGCCGACCAGGAGCCACACACTCGGCAGCAGCAGCGCCAACGCACCAAACATCGTCGCCTGACTGCCAAGCCTTCCGGTCGACAGGACCGTGATTGCCGCGATGCCGAACAGCGCGCAGACGATGCCGCCCGCCACAATAGGCGCGTGCAAATGCAGGCTGTCGCCAAGTACGTTGGGGATCAGCGCGGAATAGAAGCCGATCAGCGCGAACGTGCAGAAGCCGGCAACCGCCGGCGCAATGAACGGCAGCCGGATATTCGGCGGTACGCCGAGTCGCGGTCTTAGCGCCACGTCGCGCCAGTGCTTCGGTTTCGTCACCGTTTCGGGCGGGACAAGGATCGCGGCGCCGACCGCAACCAGCACCGCGAGATACACGTAAAACGGCAGTCGCAGCGGTGACGGCGCAAGTTGCGCCAACAGTCCGCTCAACAGCGGCCCCGCGGCATTGCCAAAGAAATTCGCAGCCGCCGCGATTCTTGCCGCAGCGTCCCGCTTGGAGGCCGCGTAGAGTTCGACGATCCAGGCCGTGCCCGTACCTGACACAAGGCCGGTGGCGAAGCCGCTCAACGCTCGTCCCGCAAATAGCCAGGGCGTACCCGAGGCGGCGGCGAACACGATCGCGCTGACGATGGCGATGCCGATCGCCGGCACGCTCACCTTGCGACGGCCAATCTGGTCGGACAATCGGCCGAAGAACAACAGCGCGGTGAGATTTCCCAGCACGTATACTGCGTAGATGAGCGTGAGCGTCACGCCGGAGAAGCCAAACGCCTGCCTGTAAAGCGGATAAAGCGGCGTCGGCAAAATCGCGCCGAGGAAGACGGCCCCAAGCTCGGCGGCGACGATCCACAGCGCCGGCGAGCGGCCGCGGCCGCTTGGATGCAGTCCGGCAGACATCGCTAGAACGTCATCCAATCGCCGGATTGCTCGAACGCCTGCGCGGCGCGGTAGATCGTGGCCTCGTCGTAATGGCGACCGACCAGCATCATGCCGATCGGGCGACCGTCCTCTATCCCGCACGGCACGCTGATCGCCGGGTGGCCGGTGATGTTAATCGGACAGGTGTTGCGCGGCGCCTCCCAGCTGCGCCGTGTGATTTCCTGCGGCGACGCGTCCTTCTTCGGAATCGGCGGCGCCTTCATCGGTGCCGTCGGCAGCAACAGGAGGTCGTGCGCGGCGAGTGCCGCATCGTACGCGGCGCGTAGCCGCCGACGGATATTTTGCGCCTTGCCATAATAGCGGCCGCCATAACGGCCGACGGTGTATTTGCTGAAGATCGAAGCGATCTTGATGGTGTCGGCGAAATCGTCGGCGCGGTCGCGCCAGCCCATCGTCTTGTCTATGAGGCTGGTGAGGTACAGTCCCTCGTGGTTGATGCCGGCGCCGTTCATCTCCAGCAGCGTTACACACGCGGCATCGCCCCGAATCGCCGCCCAGATCGCCACGCCTTGGGTCTGCGCCGGCAGCGAAATGTCGTCTACGACCGCGCCGAGACTGGCAAAACGCCTGCCTGCTTCGCGCACACGCTCATCGACGTCCGGCTCTGAGTTGGGGTGGCCGAAGCCTTCTTTGACGACGCCGATGCGCAGACCTTTCACGCCACCATCAAGGCTCTCGATGTAACGGCCGGCGGCGACGCCGCGCTGGCGCGAGTCGATGCCGTCAGGCCCGGCGATGACTTCGAGCAGCAGGGCGTTGTCGCGCACGGTCTTGGTCATCGGGCCGCAAGTATCGATGGTCATCTCCAGCGGCGCGATGCCCGTGTAGGGCACGAGGCCGAAGGTCGGCTTCAGCCCAACGATGCCGCAAAAACTCGCCGGGATGCGGATCGAGCCAGCCTGATCGCCGCCGATCGCCATGTCGACGTCGCCGGCGGCGACAAGCGCGCCGCTGCCCGACGAGGAGCCGCCGGTGGTGTAGCCCGGCTTGCGCGGATTTTGCACCGGCCCGGTCGATGAGGTGTGGCTGCCGCCGGACACGCAGTAATATTCGCACACCGCCTTGCCGGCGATCTCGCCGCCAGCGTCGAGGATCCGCTCGACGATGGTGGCGTCCACGTCCGGCACGTAGCCTTCGAGAACATCGGCGCCGATCATCATCGGCACGCCGGCGAGACACACGTTATCCTTGAGCGCGACACGTCGCCCGGCGAGCTTGCCGCCCGGTTTGCCCTTGATCGATGTTTTCACATACCAGGCGCCGTGACGGTTCTCGTCGCCCTGCGGATAGTGAAACGACCGCTGCGGATATTTCACCGGCGGCAGTTCGTCAGGCATGGCATCGATCGCCGCATAAGCCTGCGACAGCGGCCCGACGATCTCCTCGACCGCGTGCAGATACGCGTCGCTCGGATGCATGCCGAGCGACTGAGCCGCCTGCCGCAGGTCCGCAATGCTCGGTTTTTCAAACATCGGTTCCTCATGAGTCATTCCGGGGCGCGGGCGCCAGCCAGCGAGCCCGGAATCCATAGTCACAGACGGGGAGGTTCGTGGATTACGTGCCCGTATTCAACCGATTGTGAGTATGGATTCCGGGCTCCTCGCTCCGCTCGGCCCCGGAATGACACGGAGCGAGGTTGCGCTTTGCCCCCTATCGACTACCTTTATACATATTCCATCATTCTGACCCGGCAGCACAATCATGAGCACTGCGACGGATACCAAGCAATATCCCGTGACCCACACCGAGGCGGAGTGGCGCAAGATCCTCACGCCCGAGCAATTTCACATCATGCGCGAGCACGGCACCGAACGGGCCGGCAGCTGCGCGCTCAATTACGAGAAACGAGCCGGCGCGTTCTTCTGCGCCGGCTGCGAGCAAGAACTGTTCGCCTCGAAGAAGAAATTCGAGAGCGGCACCGGCTGGCCGAGTTTCAATGATCCGGAACCGGGCGCGGTCGAGAGCACCACTGACCGGAACTACGGCATGGTCCGCACCGAGGTGCATTGCAGCCGCTGCGGCAGCCATCTCGGCCACGTGTTCGAGGACGGCCCACCGCCGACCCACCTGCGCTACTGCATCAACGGCGTGGCAATGAATTTCAAGCCGGAGTGACGCGCGCGCGCTCTACGCAGGCGAACGGATCAGCACTTCGGCTCCGCCCGGCGTATTGCGGACAATCGCCGATACGAGAACGTTGCCGGGTTCGGCCTCGGCAATGCCGACCTGCAGGGCGTAGACGCCGTTCTCGACCAGTTCGGTTTGTGAAGCAGCGCACAAGTGCGGTGGCTCGTCGAGCGACAGGCCGATGCTGTGGCCTATTCTGCCATTGAGCGCGGGATGAAGGGAATACGGCCCCAACGCCTCGGCCGCCGTAGCGAAAAGGTCGCCGGCGCGGGCA
This sequence comes from Xanthobacteraceae bacterium, assembly GCA_049300295.1. Classification (GTDB taxonomy): domain Bacteria; phylum Pseudomonadota; class Alphaproteobacteria; order Rhizobiales; family Xanthobacteraceae; genus BOG-931. The sequence goes on along the minus strand of JBAQJL010000149.1, from coordinate 56,520 downwards.
CCCGGCTTCACAGCAGCGATGACAGCATCGAGTGCGCCCGCGGCGTGGCGTACTGCCGCTGACGGTCTTTGCTCGGCGGTGATGAAAAGGTCGGCCCAGTAGCCGGCAAGCTTGACCGCCAGATAGCCGACCAGCGACCCGGCGATTTTCTCGAACCGGCCGGCGTAGGGAATGAGCGTGCGACCGCCGTCGAGGCTGACCAGCGTGCGCACATCCTGCGCGGCGAGCGAACGGGCGAGACGTTCGGCGTCGAGTGCGGAGGTTTCCGGCTCGCCGCTGTTGTGCCAGCTTTCGATAAATGTATTCGCCGCGGTCTCAACCAGCTTGCATGACGCGCGCATCATCGTCAGTTCGCGCGGCCGCTTGCGCTGCGGCGGCACAGCCAGTGCCTCGTCGGCGGGCCGCAGCGTGAAATGTTCGCCCAGGCTGTGGCGTACCGTCTGTTGCAGAACAGGCGCCATCAGATCGAAGCCGAGCGTGCCGAGTTCGACCGGTTGATCGGCCTTCAGCCGCTCGCACCACGGATCGAACGCCTTTGCCCATTCGGGTCCCATGCCGGAGCGCACGTCGGCAATCCAGGTCAGCACGCGCATTGCCGGCAGATCGCGCGTGCTCATGGCGCATAACAGCCGCGGATCGCCGCTGCGCGGCAACAGCGCCAGGCCCCAGCGCACGCGCGGAATGAAATTGCTCAGATAGGCCAGCGCACCGTGATCGCGCACATCGCCGTAAACCAGAACGGCCGGCCAGGAATTGCGCTCCATTGCGGCGCGCACGTCGCCGAGGCGCAATTCGAATTCGTCTGACGGCAGGCGATCCTGCGCCCAGGTGTATGAGCCGATCGTCACGGAAGGTTGCATGGTGCGCATGTCGGCGTCTCAGACCGCGATCACATCGAGTTGCGCCAACTGCGCCGACAGGGCGCGACAGCCCTGATCGGCCACCACGACCGGCTCGCCGCACATCAGATAACCGCTTTCCGGAATGTATTGGTTGGGATGCATGACGAACACCATGCCGCTCTCCAGCACCCGTTCGTTGCTGTCGACGATATCGCCGGGGCGGTCCGAGGTGATGCCGAGCCCGTGACCGCGCACGCGCATATAGGGCGGCCGGCAATAATCGCCGTAGCCGGCCTGCGTGATGACGCCATTGATGGCGCGAGTCACGTCCGCGACCGTCGTGCCGGCGCGGCCCGCCTCCAGGCCTGCGCGCATTGCGTCCTGCAGGATCGCGTATTTGTCGCGCACGACAGGGCGCGGTTCGCCGATCACGGTGGTGCGGCAAATCTGGGCGAACTGGCCGCGATAGCACGGCGTGATCTCGGAGAGGATAATGTCGCCTATGTCGAGAATGCGCTCGCCCGCGGCGCGCACCGCGAGATTATGTTGCGAGGCGCTCATCAGCAGAAAGTTATCCTCGGCGCCGAGTTTCTTGCTGAAGCAATAAAGCTCGGCTGCGAGTTCATATTCGCGCATGCCGGGTCGCGCGCGTTCGAGCAAGTGCTCGTAGCCGCGCTCAGCGATCCAGGTGGCGTGCTCCGCGGCTTTCAGCTCCTCTGCGGTGCGAATGCGCGCCAGATCGCGCGCCAGTTCGTCCGCCGCTTGCGGCAGAACGCCCAGCGCCGCCTCGATGCGGGCCACCACGCCGGTGCCGAGCAAGGACAGCCCGACCGACAGGCTGCGCGGCACGGCGATGTGATATTCCGCGACGGCGCTTGCAAGCTCGGCTGCGAGGTCGTCGGTCGCAACCGTGTGGTCGGTCCATGACAGCGACGACGCGCGCTGGGCGTCCCAGGCCGGTGTCACGATCAGCGTCGAGCGGCCGTCGCGATCGACTACCACCGCGCTCTCGCCCATGGGGCGGACGCCCGAGAGCACATAGACGGCGTTCGACTCCAGAAAATTGTTGAGTCCGTTGCTGGCGGCAATCAGACCGTCGCGGCTGTTGCTGGCAAGATACTTTGCGGCGGCCGCCAAGCGGACATTTCTCTTCGCAACGACACGCTGGTCCATGTCCATGCCTATACCCACGTCCATGTCGATGCCTCGCCTAATGCGCCGCCGCCGAGAAATCCTGCATCACTGCCGAGCGCACCACCCGCGCCTTGCGCGTGGTCGGCGGCGTGTTGCGGCTGCGGCCCACGAAGCGCGGCACGCCGGCGCTGATCACCCCGCCGATGGCCGCAATGTCGCCGTGCTTGATGGCGGCGAGCGCCGTGGCCTGCGTGCCGCCATCCGGCGCGTCAAGCAGCACGATGTCGGCGGCGTTTCCCGCAACAAGCAGTCCGGAATCGAGTCCATAGACTCGCGCATTGCTTCCCGTTGCGGCACAGATGAAGTTTTCCGGGGGCATGTCGGTGAGGCTTGCGCAATGCGCGATCGTGTACAGCATGCCGAGCGGCATGATGCCCGAGCCGGTCGGCGTATCGGTACCGATGATGAAGCGGTCGAAGGCGCCGTGCTGTTCGGCGAGGCGGGCGCACAATAACGTGGTGCGCAGATTGCCCGCGGTGCAAACCTGCAGGGCAATGTCGCTCTCCTTGATCACGCGCTCGAAATCGCGATCGGGCATCGCGGTCGGGCCGCCGTTGATGTGAAACGACACGTGGGGCTGCATCGCCAGCAGATGGTCGCCGGTGATCGCGCCCGAACCGGGGATGGAGGCGCCGCCGGTGTGGCAGGTCGTGATCAGTCCGGCCGCCTTCGCATCGCGAACCAGCGGCACGTAATCGTAGGGTGTCTTCACCGCGCCGAAGCCGGCCTTGGCGAGGCGAACGCCGTTGACCGCCAGCTCGACAAAGTCGGCGGCTTTCAATCCCGGTTCGAAGATCACCGAACCGGCGAGCACACGCATGCCACCGGGCCGGTAGGTGGCGAAGCAACGCTGCGCCGCCAGCGCCAAGGCCTTGACGCCTTCCGGATCGCTCGGCCGTCCCGGTACGTGCACCTCGGACGCCGAGATCACCGTCGTGGTGCCGCCGTGGATGTAGCTTTCGAGAAACCCGACCGTGCGCTGGCGCGGCGTATAATCGCCAAACGTGACGTGGACGTGCGAGTCGATGAGGCCGGGAACTGCCGTCATGCCGCCGGCGTCTATCACCACGTCGGCGCCCTCGATGGTGGCGGCAGGCGCCGAGCCGACCAGCGTGATGCGCTCGCCATCGGTCATGATCGTATCGCCCGCCGCGATCGGCGAGCGCCAGGCGCCCGAGACGATGAGCCCGAGGTTGACGATTGCGAGCTTCACCGGTGGCGCTCCGCCGTCACTGTGCGCATGTCTCAACCTAGCCTGGATTATGCGGGGGCGGAATGCCGGACGTTCAACGTTGTGTAATGCGAAGGCATTAGCAACTTTGAGCCTGCACAACGCCATGGTAAAATCGCGTGGCATGCTTTGGCATAGCGTAAGGGGGCCTTATGACACACGTTCCACCACCGATGCCCGTCCAGCCGCCGCCCATGACGCAGTACGTCGGCGACGAGTTTCGTGTCGGTCAGATCTTGAATCGGACCTTCTCGGTGCTGTCGCGCAACCTGTTGCCGTTTTGCGTGGTCACGGCGATTGCATATCTGCCGAATCTTTTGATCCTTGAAGGAAACCAGAAAGGCGTGCCGCAGGGCCGCGTGATCGCAATGGTGTTCATCGGGGCGATTTTGTCGCTGATTCTGAGCGCGCTCAGCCAGGCCATTGTCCTGTTTGGCGCGTTCGAGGACATGCGCGGCCGGCCGGTCGATATGATTGCGTCGCTGAAGGTTGGCCTGTCTCGGTTCCTTCCGGTTATCGGCGTGGCGCTTCTGGTCGGACTGCTCACTGGACTGGCCGCTCTTCTCCTGGTGTTTCCGGCCTTCATCGTCATGTCCATGCTGTTTGTTGCGATGCCGGTTTGCATCGTCGAGCGGCTGGGCCCGGTGAAATGTCTGGGGCGCAGCTCAATGCTGACCAAAGGCCATCGTTGGAAGGTTTTCGGGCTCTGGCTGGTCATCATGCTTATCACGGCAGTCGGCGCCGGCATGCTTGGGGGCATCGGTTATGCCACCGGTCCGATCGTTGGCGGCCTGTTAAAGCTCATCTGGGGTGCACTCGCAGGGGCTTTCAACGCCATCATGGTCGTCGTGGCCTATCACGACCTGCGTGTCGTCAAGGAAGGCGTCGATACCGATCACATCGCCTCGGTATTCGACTGATCGTGGAATAAGTCCATCAGGACAAGGCCCGCGGCGCGCATCGCGTCATGGCGGCGCGGCGGGCCTCGCGTACTTGTCTGCCTTCGTCTTGCCGAACAGCTGCTCGCGCTCGAGATAGGCGCGCTCGGCGGTGTAAAAATCGCGCAGGAAGGCCGTTACCTCGCGGCGGGGCAGGGCATCCGTCCAGCCGATCTTGCGGCAGATCTTGTCGCAGACCTCATCGAGCACCTGCGTGGTTTCGGCGCTCGGCGGCCGCCGCAGCAGTTCTTCCAGAACCTGCAGCTCGAAGGCGCCGTAGGCTTGCAGTTGCTGCGGACTGAAAGTGAATTGCATCGCGCGCTCCACCAGATCGCTCGACAGCGCCCGACGGGGGAGTGCGATGACCATCGTGCCCGCGATCAGGTCGCCGCCGCGCATGCGATCACGATTGATGGCCGGCAGCGCGGCAAAGAACAGGAGCCATACGGCGGTCGAGAGCTGGCTCCAGTCGACGCCGCCGCCGACGGATCGGCCGCCCTCGAGCAGGATGCCCAGCGGAATGAACATCTCGACTTCGCGGGTGAGGTTTCGCGCAATCACTGCCGAAGGCAGCAGCGGGCCGCCGCGACGATCGATGACGCGCAGACCGATCACACGCTTGCCTGGCGTCGAGCCCTGCCACGCCAGCTCGAAATAGATGAAATAGAGATTGCGGACGATGAAGCCGATGAACAGTGCGATCGAGATGGCGATCAGGCTGCCGCCGGTCCCGAAGATAATTAGAAATACCGGCAGGTAGATCAGCAGGGTGAGCAGCGTCCAAATCGCAAAATCGATGCTGAACGCGGCGAGGCGTTCGCCGTAATCGGCAATCTGTACGGTTACCGGCACACCCTCGGGCGTGACGATCTTCCGCCGCTGACGGCGTAGGTCGCCAAACACCCGTGAGGCACGCTCTTGCAGCGCGGACGGCAAGGGCGGCAAGGATGGCAATGGCGGCAGGGATGGCAAAGGCGGCGGCCCGCGGGGCGCATCTTGTACGGACATCATTTCGGCTCCCGGCGGCCGCAACGGCTATAATAGATCAGCCACAGCGCGCCGATGCCGAGCCCGATCGCAAAGCGAAGCGGCGTGCTCTGCACGAGCTGGCGAAAGCCGCCTTCGAGCACGCCGGCTACGAACAGCATCAGCACGCCGCCGACGCCCATCATGGCCGCCTGACGGCCGTGCAATGCCAGATTTTCGACGCGCGAGTAGCGGCCGGGAAACAGGATCTTGTCGGCGATCACCAAGCCGCCGGCGGACAGCAGAATGAGCGCGCCGAGCTCACTGGTGCCGTGGATCGATATCCAGCCGAGGAAATCCACCGCCAAGCCGCGGTTGTAATGCAGCGCGAGGAACGCTCCAAGCGTCAAACCCTGATAAAGCGTGAGCAGCAGCGTCGGGATGCCGGCTGCGAGGCCAAGCCCGAACGACAGCAGGCCTACCAGCGTGTTGTGACTGAACAGTACGTTAGCAAAAATGCCGAACGCTTCGGCGGCGCCCGGCCAGGGCGCAAACAGCTCCTTGCTGCGCAGCTCCGCCGCTGTCACCGAAGGTCCGCGGCCGTCCGCCAAGCCTGCCGGGACGAGTGCGGTCATCCATGCTTCGTCCTGAACCGTCAGGAGGAAGCCCGCTGCAACACCGAGCAGCAGCGCGATCGTCACGATGAGAATATGCCAGCGCGCGGCGCGCACCGCGGCCGGCAGATCGTAGACAAAAAACGCGCGCAGCCCTTCGAATGCGCCGACGCGCGGTCCGTATACGACGAGGTAGGCGCGCAGCGCGAGATTTTCGAGATAGAGCAGAAGATTGCGGTCAAGCGCGATGGTGCGCGCCACCGACAGCGACGACAGGGCCGCGCGATACAGCATCGGCAGTTGCTGCAGTTCATCGAGAGTCAGCGAGCGCACGCCGCGCCGCTCGACCCTCTGGACGAGGTTTTCCAGTTCGCGCCAGCCCTCTTCGCGGCCCTTGCGAAACTCGCTGCTTTTAAGCACCAGTTCGGGCTTAGCGCCGCTCGCCGCCACGCCGGGCCTGGCAATCCTGGCTTCGTCGATCAAGTCGGCTTGCGTCATATCAGCCCGCGTTGCTTGATGAGCAGATAACGGTTGATCAGCGCAACCGGCAAACCACGGCTCGGCACGTCGAGACAGTGGATGCCGAGCCGTTCAAGGCGCTCGAACACGATACTGCGTTCACGCAGGAAGTCATGCGCGATCACCGCCTGCGCCACATCGGCGAAGCGCGCGGGCGAGGCATCGACCGCATTCTGCAACAGCGAGCCGCGTTGCGTGACGAAGATTACAAGATGCCGGTTAGCAACCCGCTGCATGCTTTCGATCAGCAGTTCGGCGGTGATGGTATCGACAAAATCGGTGAACAGAATGACGAGCGCGCGGCGCTTGAGCCGGGCGTTGAGCTCGGCGAGGCCGAGGGTGAAATTGGTTTCCTGATGATGGTAATCGAGTTCCGCGGTTGCGCGCTGCAGCCGGGCAAAGCCCGATACGCCGCGCACCGGCGCCATGAATTGCCGCACGCTGGCATCGAAACCGTAGGTGCCCACCAGATCTCCGCCCTGCAGCGACACCCAGGCCAGCACGAGGCCGGCATTGATGGCATGATCGAGACGCGCCATGCCGTCGACCGGCTCGAGCATGAGATAGCCGGTATCGAATGCCATGATGACCTGGTGATTGCGCTCGATCCGGAATTCCTTCGACAGAAGCTTGCGGTGCCGCGCCGAATGCTTCCAATCGATGAAGCGGTTGTCCTGGCCCGGTGAATATTCGCGCAGCGCGTCGAACTCGGCGCCTTCGCCCTTCTGAACCTGCGCCTTTATCCCGTAGATGGCTTCCTGAACAAAGAACTGTAGCGCCGTCCCATGCACGCCTCGCACGTTCGGCACGACCTCGATGGTGCGGTTGACCGGGATGCGGCGGATAAATTCGATCAGCGAGAGCGGCCCGCGCCAGCGCAGCCAGACTTGATCGATAATCACCCGGCCGCGCCGTCGTGGAATGACCGGAAGCGCGATGAGGCCCTCGCCGCCCGGAGGCGTCGCGCCCGGCACGATTTCGGACGGCTCGATGTCGCCGCGTTGTTCGGCGATCGCCTCGAAGCGGATCGGGCGCCGAAAACCGCCGGTCGCAATCGACACCGTAGCCGCGCCTTGCTCGCCGATATAGAGCCGGTCGGGCACCGCGATTTTGACGTTGAGCCTGCGCCACGGGCAGGCGAGCGCGAGGTCGCTGACGCCGACGATGAGCACGAGGAGTGCGTAGTCGAACGACAGCGCCCACAGGCCGGGGTTGTAAACGACGATCAGCAGCGCCAGGGGAATCCCGGCCGCGAATATCAGAAGTGCGCGCAGCGTCGGCCGGATCATCGCGGCGCCGGTGTCTGGTCGAGCACCTCGCGCAGAATCCGATCGGCGGTCAGGCCTTCGATCTCGCCGCTTGGCGATATGGTCAGCCGGTGACGCAGCACCGGCAACGCGAGAATCTTGATGTCGTCCGGAATTACAAAGTCGCGCCCCTGGAGGACCGCGTAGGCGCGCACCGCCGCCGCCAGCATGTTGGCGGCGCGGGTCGAAGCCCCGACCTCGAGCGAGGAATGCGCTCGGGTCGCCCGCACCACGTCGACGATGTAGTCGATCAGCGGTTCCGTCAGCCGGATATTCGTCACCGCCTGGCGTGCCTCTGCCAGCGCCGAACTCTCTGCGATCGCCTTGATGTCGAAATCCTCCAAGCGCGGCATTGCGGAGCGGTGTCCGTGCCGGCGCACGATCTCGCGCTCTTCGTCACGGCTTGGATGGTCGATCAGGAGCTTGAACAGAAACCGGTCGAGCTGCGCTTCGGGCAACGGGTAGGTGCCTTGCTGTTCGATCGGATTTTGGGTCGCGACCACCATGAAGTCGTCCCCCAGCGCATAGTCCTTGCCGTCGATCGTGACGACGCGCTCGTTCATCGCCTGTAGCAGCGCGGCTTGCGTCTTGGGCGGTGTGCGATTGATCTCGTCGGCCAGCAGGAGCTGCGTGAAGATCGGACCCTTGGTGAGGATAAAAGAATTGGTCTGGAAATTAAAAAGATTTGTTCCCAGAATGTCGCCGGGCATCAGGTCCGGCGTGAATTGGATGCGGCCGAACTGCAGCGCCAGGCTTGCCGCGAAGGCGCGGCTGATCAGCGTCTTGGCCGTACCCGGCACGCCCTCGAGCAGGATGTGTCCGCCGACCAGAAGGCTGGTCAGCATCAGATCGATCACTTCATCCTGGCCGACAACTGCCTTGCGTACTTCGCCGCGAATGCCCTCAGCGATCGCGCGAATGCCTTGCACGTCCATCGACGATCTCCCCCCGCCATCGGTGAATTTCCCGCGCCAGCCGCACCAGCGACGCGGCGCTGCGCCTCCGGCCGTCAGCGAGCGCTTCGGTTTCGTTCATCAGTGCAGCACAATCGGTGGTAATGCCGCGCGCCGCTCCGACCCGTTGCAGCCAGGCAACCAGCCCGGCTGTCGACAGCCCACGTGGCGCGTGCAGCTGGCGCGCGACGTCGCGAACGGTTTCAAACACGTATCTCCGTATCATCACTTCGTGATGCCCGGTGAATTCGACCAGCTTGGCGATGTTTTGCAGCAATCCCAGGCGGCCGGCGCTGATCGGCGGCGGCGCCGGTTGCGGCGCACCGAAGCGTCCAAGCGTCGCCCACAGCAATAGTGCAATCGCAATCGCGCCCTGGAGCGTCGCTAAGATGAACGGAAAACGGAACAGCAGCAAAAGTGGCCCAGCCGGTTCGCTGGTGAAGCCATGCAGTGTTTCGTCGAACACAACCCGGCCGGAGCCGGTCAGCAGGTGTTTGATCGTAGCCACGGCGAGCGCTGCGTTGCCCGCCGCGGCGAAGCCGTGATTGGCGAAGATATCCGGATCGGACAACACCAAGATCGTGCGTTTGTGGGTAGCAGCGGCGCCCTTTTGCAGCGGCTCTGACGGATTGGACAGCAACATGAACTGTCCGTTGCGCTGCGAAACCACCTCTCCGAGCAGGATGCCGTCCTTAGCGCCGATGAGCGGCCGCAGACGGCCGCCCTGTATGAGCTGAATAGGCGCCTCCAGGGTGGGCGAGAGGCCAAGCGTGTTCGTCGTCCAGAATGCCTGGTCGCTCCGGACCACGTCGGCGCGCGGCGCCACCAAACGCAGGACCCAGGCGGCGTCGGCAAGCGACAACAGTGCAGCTTCGCCGAGCCAGCCTGATTTTTTCTGGCTGGGCGCGCCCGTCCATTTGGGCAGGATCAGCAAAACCGTGTCGGCCTTGAGCAGCGTTCGCATGGTCCTCTCGGTCGCGGGGCCTGGATGCGGCTCGGCAATCACCAGAACGCTGCCGGACGTGAGCTTGCCGAGTGAATCGTAGCGGCTCTTGATCACATCGACGCCGAGTTTTTGCAGGACGTCGGCGATGCCGGCGTAACCGATCGCCGAACGCGAGTATGTGCTGGGCCCAACGGTGTCGCCCTGATCTTTGCTGCCCATGAAATACAGCGAGACTGTGAATGTCAGCGTTGCGGCGACGATCCAGACGATCAGCAGCCGTCTGGAAAAAATCGATTCGCCGTTCATGCCGCCGCGCTCCCGTACAGGCTGCGTGCGAGCGCGGCAAAACTCGATCGGCAGGCGAGGTAGTCGTTCTGTTCGGCGGGATGTTCGCCGAAATAGCTCCACTCGACGCGGCTCACTACATCGCGCAGCGGATGCCGGAGTTCGTCCGACAATTGTTTGCTGCGCAGGATTTCGCGGCTGGTGAGCGAATCGGCGAACTGTTCGTTCAATCGCACGCGGATTTCAGCGAGCGCCTGCAGCAGCAGCACGTGCATGGCCTCGACATAGCGGCCCTGGGCCGCGAGTTCGTCGGCGGCCCCGAGCGCCATGCCAGCGGCTGGCCGGCCGGTTTCGGCGGCGCCGGCCTCATCGCCGGTCCACGCGGCATCGCGTCTGATCCGAAACATCGGAATCATGTCGCGGAAAATGTAGAGCAGCATGCCGACGCCGGCGATGACGACGAGCCATAGCGTTTCGGGCGGCAGATGGAGTTCCCACTGGAACGGCTCAGGCTGGCGTAGCAGCTCGGTTTGCAGACCGAGTCGCTGGATCGCCTGTTGGGCGAGCGCCTGTGCTTCGTCGGTTTGCGCCACGAGTGGGCTTGTCCAGAAAGCCAAGAAGGCTGCCGACACAAGCGCAGCGCCCGCCGCGATTGCGGCTCGGTGGACGCCTGCTGCACACCCGGTCGCCTTGCGGAACGGCATAGCCCCCTCATGCGTCCGCGACACAGCGGCGCAAGCCGCTTACGCTTCCGTCCATTGTAACGCTTTGGCACAATGGGTCCACGCGCAAACACGGCAAAATTGGCTTTTGGGGAAACGCGATGAGAATTCAACGCCGAAAAATTTTACAATGGGCGGCCGCATCCGTGGCGCTGCCGCTCGCGCCGCGGCTCGCGCGTGCGCAAGCCTACCCCGCCCATCCGATACGCCTTCTGGTCGGCTTTCCGGCTGGCGGGCAAGTCGATATCGTCGCGCGGCTGACGGCGCAATGGCTGGGACAGCAGCTCGGTCAGACCATCGTGGTCGAGAACAAACCGGGCGCCGGCGGCAACTTGGGCGCCCAGGCCGTCATCAACGCGGCGCCCGACGGCTACACGCTGTTCTTCGCGGCATCCTCGAACGTCGTCAACACGACGCTGTTCGCCCACTTGCCGTACGATTTCGCGCGCGACACGACGGCGATCACGACGGTCAACAGCATTCCGCTGGTGCTCGAAGCTAATCCGTCGTTTGGGCCGAAAACCGTGGCCGAGTTGATCGCGGTCGCCAAAGCGAAGCCAGGCTCGATCAGCATGGGCTCGCCGTCGGCTGGGACGCCGCCCTATCTGTGCGTCGATCTTCTCAACATGATGGCCGGCATCAAGACGGTGCACGTGCCGTATTTCGGCGAGAACCAGATGGTGACCGATCTGCTCGGCGGCCAGATCATGGTCGCCTTCGGCGGCATCTCATCGGGAATCGGTCATTTCAAAGCCGGCAAGCTGCGCGCGCTCGCGGTCACCACGGCGGCCCGGCTCGAGCAAATGCCGGACGTGCCGACGGTCGGTGAGACGGTTTCGGGTTTCGCCGCCAGCGGCTGGAACGGCATCGTCGGTCCCAAGAACACGCCACACAACGTGGTCGATAAGATCGCAGCCGCCGTCAAGGCCATTCAGGCTGACGCCAAATTCAAGGAGCGGCTGACCGCCGTCGGCGTTACCGAACTGGCCATGTCGCCCGGCGATTTCGGCAAGTTCACCGTGGCCGAAACCGACAAATGGGGAAAAGTCGTCAAGTTCGCCGGGCTCACGCCGAAGTAAAGTAGACTCGTCATTGCGAGCGGAGCGAAGCAATCCAGTTCTGTGCAGCCGGACTGGATCGCTTCGTCGCCAGTGCTCCTCGCAATGACGAAGCAAAGGTATTAAGCCGCCTTAGCGCCCCACAATTGTTTGCTCGCAATCGCCGCGCCGTCCGACAGCGCGCGCAGCTTCGCCCAGACAATCGAATCGGTGACGATCGGTTCGGCGCGCACCGCAGTGCCGAAGCCGCAATCGACGCCGGCAATCAGCCGTTCGCGGTCGACGACCTGGGCGTAGCGGCCGATCCGCTGGGCGACCAGGCGCGGATGCTCGACGAAGTTTGTCGTCGAGTCGATGACTCCCGGAATGAGGATTTTGTCGTCGGGAATTTTCACCGACTTGAGATCCTCCCATTCGTGGTCGTGGCGCGGATTGGCGGCCTCGATGCTGAAACCCTGCACGCGCGCCTTGAAGGCGATGTCGATGATCTTGGTCACCGGCAGATCGTGGGTATGTGGCCCTTCGTAGTTGCCCCAGCAGATATGCAGGCGGATACGGTCCGCCGGCAGCCCTTCGATTGCGCCATTGAGCGCCGCAATGTTGCGCTCGGCGATGTTGTTGCGGAACTCGTCGTCGGTCAGGTCGCGGTACTGATTGTTGCGGCAGGAGCCGAGATCCGGACAGTCGATCTGCAGTACAAAGCCAGCTTCGACGATGGCGCGGTACTCGACTTTCAGCACTTCGGCGAGCGCATCCACATACGCCTGCTCGGTCGGGTAGTGCAGGTTGATGATGAAGCGCGTCAGGATTCCAGGCGACGGCGCGGTGACAAACACTTCCGCCGGCTGTGCCTTCGCGGCGGCGGCTTTGAGCCGCGCCAGATCGCGGTCAAGCTCGGTGCGATCCTTGTAACGAAGCTCGCCGACGCAGCCGGGAAACGCCACATCGGAAAACGTGCGGCGGTTGGCGCCGAAATCCGGATGCGCCAAGAGATCGCGGCCGATCATGATGTCGCGCCCTTTCTCGGAGGCGCGCGGGTCGGGCGCGATGCCGGTGACGCGGTGGCGGATGTACATCGTGTAGGACGGTTTCGACATCTCGCCATCGCTGACCACGTCGATACCGGCGGCAACCTGCTTGGCGACAACATCATCGGTCGCCTTGGTGACCTCGGCTTCCAGCGCCTGCGCGGGTATCGAACTGTCCTTCTCGCGGCGCAGGATCAGATCGATCAGCGGCTTGGGACGCGGCAGGCTGCCGGTATGGGTGGTCAGAATGCGGTCGGTCGAGGTCTTCATGCGGGCTCCGGCTTGAGGCGTCGTGCGGCGTTGTGGTCGCTGCAATGCGCGGATAGTGTTCGCCCCACGCCCGAACGGCAAGGGAGAATATTGCAATGCGGATCGTCGATTTGAGTCGGGAGCTGTACCATCGCACGCCGTCCTATCCAGGGCAGCCGCCCATTATTCACGGCATCTGGAAAACGCACGAAGAAGCGTTCGCCGAATCCGGCAACGTCCAGGGCAACAGCGTGATGTTTTTCTCGATGCCCGACCATGGCGGCACCCACATCGACGCCCCGCGGCATTTTGGCAAGAGCGGCACGCCGATCAACGAGTACCCGCTGGAAAATTGCATCGTGCAGGGCATCTGCATCGACCTGCGCCACATCGCGCCGCGGGCCGAAATCACGCCGTCCGATCTGGAAGCGGCGGTGAAAAAGGCGGGCGTGCCGGTGCCGAAGAAAGGCACCGTGCTGCTCTGCACCGGCCATCACGTGCGCACGTTTCCGACTGCGGCCTATTCGACCGACAATCCCGGCGTCAATGTCGCCGCCACCGAATGGCTGGCGCAGCAGGGCGTCGTGCATTTCGGCATCGACTCGATGCGGCCAGGCCCGGAAGGCAAGGTTAACTCACTGGTCCACAAGGCCTGCCTCGAACTCGACATCACGCATCTGGAAAGCCTGTGCAATCTCGAAACGCTGCTCGGCCAGGGCGAATTCCAATTCATCTGCCTGCCGCTGAAATGGCGCGAGGGCACCGGCTCGCCGGTGCGCGCCGTCGCGGTGTTCAAGGATTGAGAAGCAAAACAATGCAAATCGGACACAATCGGAAAATGACCGGGGCCCAATGCCTCGCCGACATGCTCAAGGGCTACGGCGTCACACATGTATTTCATGTCCCCGCCGTGCTGCGCTCGACCTATGCGGAGATGGAGCGGCGCGAGACTGGCATCAAGCGGCTGCACGTGCACGGCGAAAAGGCCGCGGCCTATATGGCGGACGGTTATGCGCGCGCGTCTGGCAAGCCGGGCATCTGCATGGCGCAGGTGATCGGTGCGCTCAATCTCGCGGCGGGCCTGCGCGACGCCTGGCTTGCCCATTCGCCGGTCATCGCGATGACGGGCGGGCGCGAGCCGAAGACGAAGTTTCGCCAAGTCTATCAGGAAGTCGATGACGTGCCGGCGTTCGAGCCGGTCACCAAGTTCAACGCCACTGTCGATGACGTGGCGCGGTTTCCCGATATGGTGCGCCAGGCGTTCCGCGTCGCGACCAGCGGCACGCCGGGGCCCGTGCACCTGCAATTCCGCGGCAATGAGGGACAGATCGACGCCGAAGAAGCGGAGATGGAGCCGCTCGTCGAACCGCAATTCGCGCGCGCGCCGGCGTTTCGCCCGCGGCCGGACGAAGCGAGCGTACGCGCGGCGCTGAAGATTCTTGAAGACGCGGCGCGGCCAGTCATCGTCGCCGGCGGCGGCGTGCGTGCCTCGGGCGCGCAGGCTGGACTCGTCGCGCTCGCCGAGGCGCTGCAGATCCCGGTCGCGACCTCGCTCAACGGCAAGGATTCGATTCCCGCCCATCATCCGCTCTCGGTCGGGGTCGTCGGCACCTATTCGCGCGAATGTGCAAACCGCGTCGTCAACGGGGCCGATCTCGTCTGTTTCATCGGCAGCGAAACCGGCGGCATGACGACGCATTTCTGGGCGGTGCCGAAAATCGGTACGCCGACCATACAGGTCAACATCGATCCGGAAGCGCTCGGCCGCAATTATCCGTTCGAAGCCGCGGTCAACGGCGACATCAAGGTGACGCTCGAGGCGATGCTCAAAATGGCGAATAGCGCCAGCGCCGCCCGGCGCAAGGCCTGGGTGGCCGAGGCGCAAAAGACCGCCGGTGAATGGCGCAGCAAATACAAATCCGCGCTTGAGTCGGACGCAGTGCCGATCCGGCCGGAGCGGCTGTGCCATGAATTGTCCCAGCACGTGCCCGACGATGCCATCGTGGTCGTCGACACGGGGCACGCCGGCATGTGGATGGGCGGCATGTTCGATCTGAAAAGCCCATGGCAGAGCTATATCCGCAGCGCCGGCCATCTCGGCTGGGCGTTCCCGGCGGGGCTTGGCGCCAAATGCGCCAGCCCAGACCGGCCGGTCGTCACCTTCACCGGCGATGCCGGCTTCTGGTATCACATCGCCGAAATCGAAACGGCGGCGCGCTGGGGCATCAACGCCGTGACCGTGGTCAACAACAACGGCGGCGGCAATCAGAGCAAGCGCGGCTTCGATCGCGTCTATGGCGGCAAGCAGACCGACGAGGCGCGCAGACTGTGGACGTTCAGCAACGTCAATTTCGCCCGCATCGCAGAAAACATGGGCGCGCTCGGTATCCGCGTCGAGCAGGCCTCGGCGTTTCCGGCCGCGCTGGCGCAGGCACTTGCCTCGGGCCGGCCGGCCGTGATCGACGTCGTCACCGACATCGAGGCGCTGGCGCCGGTCGCGGTGACCTAGCCGACCGACCGGCGATGTCCGTCATTGCGAGGGCGATGTACCCGGACTTGACAGCAGTAGGCCAAGCCGCCTATCCCGGCTGCGACAGGGCAGCGCGGCGCTATGCGTCGTAATAGCAGTTGTGTGCTGGATGAAGGGCGAAGTGAATGCGGCCGTTATTGGGGGGCAGGCCAAGAGTTCCTTCGTATGTAACGCGGAAGCAAAACTCGACTACGTGGTTTCTGCTTTTCGGGAAAACGTCTCTGTAATTGACGATGCCCCAAAAGAATGTGTGCCCTTGGTGATTAAGGAACGCCAGCGGGTTACCGATTTGCGTCGGTATGCTTTCAATTTCAGCGCCCGGCCCAAGAACAAACGGATGGACGACTCCGTTTGCCCCAAACGTGAAATCCTCGGCTTTGTTAACCCAAGTAGTTCCCACCAATGCATGAATGTGATCGGCAGGCGTAGCTCCAGAATTTTTCCAAATGACTTTCAATCTTGCTCCGTAGATTTCCCCCTTGGGGTGCATCAGCAATTCAGATTCTGGTCGCCAGACGAAAACATGAGCGCGCTGCACCGCTCGGCTATCTTCACTTTGGCGTCTACCGATACCAGCAAGGATGATGGTGAACCACGCGATGAACCCCGTAGCAATAGCGGTGAGCCCAGTGGAAATTTCATTGATGCTGTTGCTGAGGAGTATGCCGACTCCCTTAAGCGGAGAGATTTTGAAGGCGTCGCAAGTTTCTTTGTGGGATTGCTGATAGGCGGAGGTGCGCTTGGCTATCTCGCGTGGATCACAAGACGATGCTGACCACATCGCAATCACAAAACATGTGGCCAGTACCCCAACCACAACACCAATTAATGCGTTTTTTCGGGCGCTCAGCATCTCCTAATCGCTTCCCCGAAAATGTCCTCGTTCATGCGATTATTGTAGCGGAACTGGAACTCCGCAACATAGAGGTGCAGGTACTTTTTGCTGACGTTGTGGAAGGTGCCGACAATCCCGCGCTTGAAGATCGACCAGAAGCCTTCAATCGTATTCGTGTGAACGACACCGACAACATACTGCCGCTGTGCGTGGTCAATCGTTTCGTGCGGGAAGGTCTTTTTGAGGTTGCGGTAGCCGATCCATTGATCGGTGCAGAGCAAGCTAACCTTGTGCGAAACCGCTTCATTGACGAACGCTTCCAGCGTCGAAGCGCGGACGTTCTCAATCACGCGAGCAACCACGTTGCCCTTGCGGCGGATAGCGCCAGCGACGATGGCTTTGCCCGAACCAGTCGGTCCCGGAATGCCATCGCGTTTGTCGGCGTGACGGTTCTTGGCTTTGCCGCCGACGAAGGTTTCATCAACCTCAACGATCCCGCCAAGTTTGGTTTCCGGCTCAATCAGCGCGCTACGGATTTTGTGACCCATAAGCCAAGCGGTCTTGACCGAACCAAAGCCCATGTAGCGGCCAAGCTGACGCGCGCTCATTCCCTTTTTGCTGGTCAGGATCAGGTGAGTGACCTTGAACCAGTCGCGCAGCGACTTGTTGGTGTTCTCAAAGATCGTGCCGGTGAGGTGCGAAAACCGATAGCCGTCCTTTGCGCACGCTTCGCATTGCCAGTGATAGCCGGAAGCCAGCGCATAGACCTTCGTGTTGCCGCAGCGCGGGCAAACGACACCATCGGGCCAACGGCGAGCAATCAGATAGGCGCGGCAAGCGTCTTCGTCGCCTTCTGGAAACAGAGCATCGAATTGAGCCGATGTAAGTTGCTGGACTGGTTTAGGGCGGCGCATGGCAAATCCTCGTTTGTGGAAGGATATTGTCATGCCGGATAGCTTCTGTCAAGTACGGGTACATCGCCATTGCGAGGAGCCCGAAGGGCGACGAAGCAATCTGGAAATCGGAGGATGCGGCTCTGGAATGCTTCGCGGAGCCTGTCATCGGACCGCGCGACTTCGCGCGGGTCCGTTGGCCCGCAATGACGAAGGTCTAAGCCACCGCACGCGCCAGCCCCGTGATCACCTCTTCCAGATCGTCGAGTGCATTGAAGCGCGGCTGCGCGGCGATGTGTGGCGTCATGACGACATTGGGAAATGCCAAAAGCTCATCGTCGTCGCGGCCCGGGCTCTCGTAGAGCGGGTCGAGGCCGAAGCCGCCAAGGTGGCCTGATTTCAGCGCCTCGAGCAGCGCAGCACGGTCGACCACATTGGCGCGCGAAATATTGACCAGCCGCGCGCCGGGCCGTATCTGCGCCAGTTCGGATCGGCCGATGAGGTTCGCCGTCTCGGGAACGCTGGGGACGAACGGCAACACCCAATCGCTCTCGGCGAGCAGCTGCGCCATCGGCCGGTAGGTGGCCTGATATTGTTTTTCGATTTCGGCCGACGCCTGCCGGCGCTGCGTATAAAGGATGCGCATGCCAAAGGCTGCGGCGCGCTGCGCAAATTCGCGGCCGATCTCGCCGAGCCCGATGATGCCGACCGTAGAGCCGTAAAGAATTTTCAGCCCGGGCACGCGGCCCCAATTCGAGTTGGGCGTATGGCGGCGGTCGAACGGCTGATAATGATAACCAAGGTCGGAGAGCGCCTTGACGCTGATGCGGCCGGCCAACTCGTTGACGCGCCGCGCCAGCACCAGCATGAGAGTGAGCGCAAGTTCGGCGCAGGCGATATTCGCGCGGCGACGCAAAGTGCGAACGGCGACGCCGCGCTTGGCACAAGCTTCTTGGTCGATACGGCGCATGTCGACACCATATTTTTGCACCGCTTTGAGCTTCGGCGCCGCGGCGATCTCCTCGGCTCCGATAGACAGACCTTCAACGATCAGTACGCGTGCTTCGGCGAGGTTGGCCTGCAATTCCTCCTGGGTTTCGACCATCCGTACCTCGGCCGGATAGAGTTGCCCGGCCTCCCGCCGGACCTTGTCGCACCAGCCGGCAAAATTCGGCTCGTCGTGAGCAAAAAAGTCCGTATAGGCGGCGACGCGTTCTTCGCTGACATTGGGGTCGAGTACGACTTGAACGACGCGCAGGAAACGGTCGTCTTCGACGACAATAAGATTGGGCATGAATCTACGCGCTCACTTGTGGTGCGGTTCGGGATCGATGCCGAGCGCCATGAACACGCGGGTATGCATGTTGTAGATGCCGATCAGCACGGTCAGTTCGACGATCTGCCGTTCGGAAAAATGCGGGCGCAGTCCGTCGAACACCGTGTCGGGCACGGCGATGTCGCGGGTCATGGCGTCCGCATAGGTGAGCGCCGCGCGCTCGCGCGGGCTGAAAAACTTGCTGTCCTGCCAGTTGGCCAGTGCCTCACTTTGCTCGACGGGCAGGCCCTCCGGGACCGACAGCTCCGGCACGTGCTGCTTCACCACATATTCGGTGTGATTGAGGTATGCGACGCGGATGATGGCGATCTCGCGCAACCGGCCGTCAAGCTCGGTCTTAAAGCGCGCCGTCGAGATCATGTTGAGCCAAGATTCGGCGAGCGGCGGCGCGTGCAGCAGAAGCTTGTAGACGTTGATCAAGGTACCGCGCCGGCCGGAGCGGACCTTGCCGATCAGTTCGGCGAGTTCGGGGTGGGCTTGCTCTTCGATATAGGAAATGCGGGCCATGACGCTTTCGAAATGTTGGAGGGAATTGGAAGAAGCCCCGCACTATAGCATCGACCGGCACGTCCGACGCCAGCCGGAACGGACGCGCGACGAAACGGTTTCCTCCAGGCCCAGACATGAGGAGTCCGATGAACCCAATGCAAATGTGGAGCAGCTGGCTGGCGCTATCGGTGAACGCTGCTCGGCTCGGATGGGAGGCCCAGGCCGTCGTCGCCCTGCGGCTCATGCGACTGGCGAACGGCGGAACGCGCGCACAAACCGAGGCGCAACGCATGATGACGGAGAAAATCGCCGCGCTTGCCGAGGCCCAACGCGAGGCTGCTGCGGCGGCTGTCACGGGCGGCGATGGCCGTCGCGTTGCGAAGAAGGTGCTGGGCGTCTACCGCAAAAAGGTTAGGGCCAACAGGCGACGCCTTGCCAAGTGAGCCGGCTGGCCCGAGGCGGCAAAACCGTTGTCCGCCTCGGGCGGCCAACCTATGCTGCGGCTGGTTTGTCGAAGGCCGAGTGGCTCAATGATCCTCTTGTCGAACGGCGGTGACAATATCGAGCGCCGCAACACTGCTTCCGACACTATTGTGGTCGGCACCGTGGACGGCGTCGCACTGTTGGCAAAAGGCGAACGCGGCTGGACGGTGAAGCACCGCGCCTTACAGGGCGTGTTCGTCTCGGGCGTGACGGCGCTCGAAGACGGCACGCTGTTCGCGTCAACGCGCGGCGTCGGCATGGCCCGCAGCGACGATGGCGGCTTCAAATGGCGCTGGGTGAACAACGGCCTTGCTCATCACGAATTCTGGTCGACGCGGGCCGGTTGCCTGCAGGAGCGCGAAGCGGTCTTCGCCGGCGCGTTGCCGGCGCATCTCTACGTCAGCGAGGACCGGGGCGAGAGCTGGCGTGAGCTGCCGGCGTTGCGTAATGCCAAATCGGCGCCGCATTGGACGTTTCCGCCGCCGCCGCGCATCGGTCATATCAAGGACATCGTGCTTGACGGCGACCGGCTGTGGGTCGGTGTCGAGATCGGCTCGCTGCAATATTCGGACGATTTCGGCAAAACCTTCACCGAGCTGACAGTCGATCCAGACCCGCGCGAGTGCGACATCCACCGTATCCTGGTCCATCCGGCGCGCAAAAACCGCATCATCATCGCCAACGGCATTGTCGGCATGATGGTGAGCGAGGATGGCGGCAAGAGCTTTGCGCGGATGAAGATGCCGTCCGACGCCAATTATCCGGATGCGGTCGTGCTGCATCCCGATGAGCCTGATTTGCTATTCATGTCGGCTGGCGTCGGCTGGCCGGTCCACTGGTATGAACTCGGGCGCGCCCGCGGCAAGATTTTTCGCAGTCGCGATGCCGGTAAGACTTGGGAACGGCTTCTCGGCGGCCTGCCCAACGGGCAGCGCGCGCTGTTCTCCGCGCTTACCATCGCGGTTCACGGCACGGATTACGGGCTCTATGCCGCCGACACCGACGGACAGGTTTTCGAGAGCCTCGATGGCGGCGACAGCTGGACCATCATTGCGGACGTGCCGCCGGTATCGAAGGCCGATTTCTACAAGGGTCTGATGCGCGACCGTGTGAAACTCGCCAATGTGGATGACATCGCCGCCAGCCCGACTGCCGCTGAGCGGTGGAAGGAAGCCGAGAAGGCATTGTAGCCTTGTAGCCCGGATGAGCGTCAGCGATATCCGGGATGGGCGCTTCAGCTTGAGCAATGTCCCCGGATATTGCTGACGCTCATCCGGGCCACAGGAGATTTTATGGTTCAATTGATCGATAGCGACATCAAAACCCGCGAAGTTCTTGGCTGGAAGGGCGTGCACGTTCTCCATTTCGCCGGATCGTCGTGCTCGCAGAAGCTTCGCATCTTCCTCAACCTCAAAAACATTCCATGGGTATCGCATCCGATCGATCTGCCCGGCCACGACAACATGCAGCCGTGGTTTCTGGGCATCAACCCGCGCGGCTTGGTGCCGGTCCTGGTCGATGACGGTGCGGTGCACATCGAAAGCAACGACATTATCCAATACTTGGAGAAAAAATTTCCGACCCCAAAGCTGATCCCGGCTGGCCATGAGAACGAGGTCGCGACGCTGCTGCGGCACGAGGACGATCTGCATCTCGACCTGCGCACCTTGAGCTTCCGCTTCGTGTTCGCGCCGCCGGGGCCGCCGAAGCCTGCGGCCGCGCTCGACAGCTACATCAAAAACGGGGCCGGAACTGTGCAGGGCGTCGAAGACCCCGAGAAGCAGGTTCAGATCGAATTCTGGCAGCGCGCCGCGAAAGAAGGCTTTACCGACGAGCGGGCGCGCGCCTCGGCGCAAAAATTTCGAGCGGAGTTCGACGGGCTCGACGGGACGCTGGCAAAGCAGCCTTATCTGACGGGCGCCGAGCTCTCCGCGCTCGATATCGCCTGGTTCATTTATGAGCACCGGCTCTCGCTCGCCGGCTATCCGTTCGCGCGGCTGCACCCGCATGTTCACACCTGGGCCGAAAAACTGCGCGGCAGGCCGGAATTCGCCAAGGAGGTCGGGCAGCTTCGCCATTCACCCGAGCAGCTCGATGTCGTACGCAGCGCGCAGGCCGGCAAGACGCTGGAAATGGTTGCCGGGTTTTAGCGTGAAAAACCTGGCTGTAGCGGGACGGCCGGTGCGCAAACGCAACAGCCGCCGGAAGCTACCCGGAATGCCGGCAATCTTTTAGATTCACTTGGCGGGACGAATCGGGCACCTTGCCAGCGTGAGCGCGGCCGGCGCTCCGTTTGCCGATTTTGAGCGGGATGATGTTCGATGCGCGCACTCCTGGCACTCGGGCTGATGCTCTTGCTTCCGCAACTGGCGCACGCCGCCGACTGGCGCTACTGCCTTGCGCCCTCGCACGCCCAGCGCAAGGTGTTCATTTCGCCGCCGTTTCCGGCGACCATGTCGATGGACGATGTCGAGTCGCAGTTCGGACGAACGCTCAACCGCTCCGGCTTGCACTATGACGACGTGCAATGCCCGCGCGGCGAGGGCGAAACCGCGGTGCTGACGATGCAGCAGCACGCCATCACGGTGAATCGCGAACTCGGCAACGAAGTCATCAACCTGCGCTGGAAGCCGAACGGCTGAAGCTGGCCGGCGGGTTTTTGCGAGTTTGCGGCACGCGGTACTGGCCCCTTTAAGCCCGAAAGGGGCCAGGCCGCCAACTGAGGCGGCCAAAATATAAGTTGCGAAAAGGGGCTGCGCAGTTAAGGCTGAATCTCAGACTTGGTGTTCGTCTTTGAGTGCCAGAGGGACACGATGACTGTGCGGCCGCGCTATCCTTTCGTCGCGCTGGGCGTGCCGCTTGTCCTGCTTTTCCTGTTTGCCTATGGCCCGATCGTCATTCTGCTGATCGGTGGTATGGCGGCCGGTGCGCTTGGCTGTGCCATGCCAATCGATTCCGCTGCCGGGCCGTGTCAGTTTATGGGCGTCGATCTCACGACATTCTTGGCGGTCGCGGTCGCTTCCGGCTACCTCGCCTTTTTTACGGTTCCGATGGGGACCACCTTGCTCGGCGTCTGGCTTCTGGTCGCTGCGATCGTGACGCTGGTGTGGTGGTCGCGCCGGAGGCGGGCAGATTCGAACGCTTAAGTTGCCGATAGGCCTCCTTTTCAAAAGGGGCCACCCTTCTTTCTCAAAAGGGACCAGACCCTATGGAAAGGGGCCAGTACCCGGCACGCCGAAAGAACGTACAAAGGACGGACGTCGGATGTCCTCGCGGCGGAAGGATGCGCCGGCCGCAGGTTTCGCCGCGCCGCAACGATGCTAAGAAGGAGCTGGTCGCGGTGAGCGCGAGCGGCGGGGCGCGGTGCTGAATTCCTTCTCCAAATTCCTGGCGTCCCGCGGGCAGGCGAACGACGTCGATTACCGCTTGCTTATCCCGCTGGTCATGTATTCGGCGACTGTGCAGACGATCTACGCGATCGTTCGCGTGACGACGTCGTATCGGGCGATTGAGCTCGATTTGCCGATCGTTTGGCTCGGCGTCATCTCGGCGACGTTCGCCCTGCCGCCGACCATTCTCGCCGTGTGGGTCGGCCGTCTTCTGGATCGCGGCTACGACGCGCAAGCCGCGTGGTTCGGCTCGGGTATGTTCGTTGTGGTCTGCGCCGGCTTCTGCATTTTCGCCAACTCGCTCACCGGGCTCCTCATCCTCACGGCCCTGTTCGGCGTCGGCCATTTGTTTCTGATGGCGAGCCAGCAAATGCTGTGCATTCGCAGCGCCGGTCCGCGCGGCCGCGACGCGGCCTTCGGCAATTATGTGGTCGGCAGCGCCATCGGTCAGGGCATAGGCCCCTATTTGATCGCCTGGCAAGGCGGCACCGCGACCGTCCCGGCGACAGGCCGCCTGTTCGGGCTGGCGCTTATCGTCGCCGTTATCTCGCTCATCACCGCGGCAATCATACGGCCGGCGCCCGGGCACAAGCAGCGGGGCCGGAGCAGCGGGGTGGTGCCGGTGCGTGCGCTGATGCGCCAGAGCGGCCTGATGGCGGTGCTCGTCGCCAGCGTCATCACCATTACGTCGCAGGATTTGCTGACGATCTATTTGCCGCTGCTCGGCACCGAACAGAACATCGATGTGCGCAACATCGGCGCGTTGCTCACTGTGCGCTCGGTGGCATCGTTGTTCTCGCGCCTGTCCTACACGCGCATACTGCGCCTGATCGAGCGTCAGGCATTGACGCTCATCACCATGGCGGCCGCGGGCGTTGGCTTTGCCTGCTTCGCCTTGCCGATCCACCTGGCGGTGATGTACGCGGCGATGACCTTTCTCGGTTTCGCGTTGGGCATCGCGACGACGCTCAGCCTGACCAACGTGGTCGATCTCGCATCGCCCGCAGCGATGGGCACAGTGATGTCGCTGCGCATCACCGGCAATCGTCTCGGGCAGGCCGCGGTGCCATTCCTCGCCAGCCTGGTCGCGACGGCGACCGGCGTTGCCGGCGTTTTTGCCATCATCGCCGCGGGTCTCGTCGGCTCGGGCACATCGGTCTATTTCAGCCGGCAGGAGCGCGCCTGAACGGTTACCGCTTGAGCTGCTCAAGTTCGGGAAACGGCGTATAGGCCGCGCCGGCGCACGGCTCGCGTGAGGCTTTGGCGTCGAGAAATTCGTCGAACCGGCCGGCGAGGAAAATGGCCGCGATCTGCTCATCGCCCGCATAGGCGCCGTTGGCGTGTTTGCCGTTGAAGCGCAGGCAGACCACGTAGCGGCTGCCGCTGCCTGAGACATCCTTGAGGACCGGCGTTGAAATGCTGGCGTCGCGAATCCCGCTCGGATCGTTCAGATAGGCGTGCATGGCGGCAAGAATGTCGGACTTGTAGTTGTCTGGAAAAGCGTGAATCCCGCCCGCGCCGCCGTCATGACCGCCGAGGCCTGAATGGTGCCCGGTGCAGGCGTCCAACAGCAACGCAACGGCGACAAGCAAGGCTGGACGCCATGGTGCGCCAATGCGGCTCATTCGCTCCTCGCCCTAAATCGGCACCGCCATGGCCTCGAACGCCGCATCGCAATTGATCAGATCGACCCGCTTCTGCACGATGCGAAACGTCTCGCCATGGCGCCGCAGATGATGACGTTGCCGCCCGGCGAACAGCCGCTGCGCGTCGTCGCGGTATTCGACCATGATGAACGTGGAGCCGACGCGGAATTCGCCCTTGCCGTCGTCGACATGCTCGATCACGACGTTGCCGACGATATGCGCGGTGCGCGACGGCGGCGTCTGCACATGGATGCGCGGATGTTCGAGCCGATCGATCCGCGTCTTCATCAGATCGTGGTCGTCATAGAACAGCGAGGCTTGATCGAACGGGCTCTTCTGATCGGGCACGGACGGCACCCAATAGGTTCCGTCTTCGGCGAACAGCGCCGTCCAGTCACGGAAGCGCCGCTCGTCGAGCAGACGCGCCTCGTCGATCAGAAAATCCTCGAACGGGCCGCGGTCGATGCCGGCGGCGACCGCGAGCCTGCGGGTCGCTAGCGCCATCACGCGGCCTCGTCCATGTAACCGAGCCAGGCCTTGTATTGTGCGCGCACCACCATCTCGTGAGTCGCAAGCCCGCGCGTGGCATTGGTGGCGGTGTCGGGCTCCTCGGCGCCAAGCCCGCGCGAGATGTCGACCCAGTCGGTCAAGTGGCTCTGCAAGCCCTTCTGCGCGCGCACGAACGATTCCAGATCGTCGGTCTGCACGAACGAGGCGGCCGAATGGGTGACGTTGAGCAGGCGGATGTTGGCGAAATTCATGTCCTCGGGCGCGCCGGAAAGTCTGATCGGATAAATATTGACTTCGGTGCGGTCGACAGCGATCGGCTTGATGACCCGCACGTGGATGTTCAACCCCATGATCGACATGTTCGGATAGATCAGCGAATTGTGCAGCCGCGGCGTCAGGATCTCGGCCGCGCGCTCGGCGCCGACCTTTTCGGCCAGCACGCGCTTGTATTCGTCGAACACCGGGCTCGATCGTTTGCCATCGTCGAGCGTCGTGTTGCTGGTCCAGCCGTGGCCGTTGCCGGCATTAAAGCTCTTGCGGTCTTTCCATGACGCCGCGGTTTGTTTCTTCTCGGTCTCGATGACCGCGGCGCCCTTCTGATCGCCCTCGCGGCGGGCGAACTGCACGCCCTGCCGGTTGACCGTGGAGGCGTGGCCGAACGGCACATGATACGAATCCAGCACGTTCTCGACCTGGAGCTTCCAGTTGCCGTTGTAGACATAGCGGTGCATGCCGGCGTCGAGCGAAAGCGTGCCGTCGGGCGCACGATCGACCAGATCGTCAATGTTGCCCTTCATCGGCCCGATATGGTCCTCGAAACTCGGGCCCTTGTCGGCGAGGCTTGCGAACACGAAGCCGCGATATTCGCCGACGCGCGGCGCACGCGCGAGTCCGAGCGCATCCTTGTCGAAGTCCGCGCCGCAGCCCTCGGGCACCGGAACCGTGGCGAGCTTGCCGTCGGTATCGTAAGCCCAGCCGTGATAGCAGCACACCAGCCGCTGGGCGTGGCCGCGGCGCTCGTTGACGACCTTGGCGCCGCGGTGGGTGCAGCGGTTGAGCAGCACATGGATCGAGCCGTCGCTGTGCCGCGTCATGATCACCGGCTGGCGGCCGAGTTCGCTGGTGATGTAGTCGCCCGGGTTGGGCACTTGGCTGGTGTGACCGACAAACAGCCAAGCGCGGCCGAAGATCCGCTCCATTTCCAGTTCGAACAGGTCGGGATCGGTATAGACGCGACGGTGCACGCGCCCGGGCTCGATCAGCTTGGCAATGTCGTCGCCGTGTCCGTTGCGCATGTCTAGAGAATCCCGGTCTGTCAAAACTGTCATGCCCCGCGAAGGCGGGGCATCCAGTAGCCCCAGACTACTCGCCTAGGCCAAATCCGTTCGATACTTACTGGATCACCCGCTTTCGCGGGTGATGACAGTCTTCTCGTACGGACCCCTACTCCGCCGCGGTCCGGTGCGCTTCGCTCTGCAACTGCGCATTGACCAGTTGCAGCGGCGAGGCGGTCTCTTCCAGCATGCCCCAGCTCTTGAGCCAGTCGTAGGTGCGCTGCATCTCCTCGGCCGGAATCGGCGCCGGATCGCAAACCACGAGCCGGCTCTCGCGCAAATCCTCGACCTTGAGCGCGGCGATCTGCGGATCCTTCTTGGCGTAGTAGTCGATGAAGTAATGCATGTACGCCTTCTTGTTGGCGTTGATGCGCTTCACCGCCTCGCGCACCGCGCGGTTGAAGGCGGCGTAGGTCTCGGCGTCGACCCGGTTCGAGGCAACCTCGGTGCCGTGGAAGAAGGCCGAGCAGATGGTGCGGCAGCCCATCTTCTCGGCGAGCGTGATGTGCGGTTCGGTCAGCGTGGTGGCTTCGATCTCGCCGTTCAGCAGTGCATCGAGCCGATAGCGCGAGCCGTTCGGGGCCCGGCAAACCTTGATCAGCTCGCGCGGCACGAAGCCTTCCAGCATGTGCAGGGCGATGTAGTGCGTGCCGAAATAGAACGGCAGCCCGATCAGCCGATTGGCCATCTGCTGCGGCGTGTAAACGGGCGAGTCAGGTCGAACCACGAGCGCCGAGTAGGCGATGATGGCGCGGCGGCCGAGCTGGCGGCTGTTCTGGTCGGTGTCCTGGACGCGGCAGTAGTTGCCCCATTCGCAGGCGTTGTACATGTCGGCCTTGCCCTGCTCGAGCAGCTTGCCGTGGCTGGCGAACGGATCGACGCCCTTGGGCGAGGTGACGTTGACCTCAATCTTCTTCTCGACGCCGATTTCGCGATCGGCCCACTCGATGTCGAGGCCTTCCTTGGCGAACAGGCCTTCATCATAGGCCACGATTTCGGGAAGACCCTGGAACGGCGCGGTGGTTTCCAAAACCAGCTTTTTCATTCTGTTCTCCGACGGCTTGATTGACCGGCAAATGGCTCGCGGAACCTTAGTCCCGCACAGGTATCGAATCAACGACAGGGCGGCCGTTCATACGTGCTCTGAGGCCAATGCAGGCTACGAGGTTAGGGCGATCGTTGTTGCGGGTGTGCCACGTGCTACGTTTGGTTTGCCACGCATTCGTTTGGTTCGCGCAGATGACTCGCCCGCGCGTAGCGCGGGCCTCGAAGGATGCAGCCCGAGCGCCCGGGGCGTCGCCCTTCGAGGCTCCGCGAAGCCTACACTGTTTTTCGCCGTTTATCAGGACGCGTGGGCGCGGCACGGAGCCTGTCATCGGGCCGCGCTTCGCGCGGACCCGTTGGCACCCTTGCCTACCCTACGCTTGCCGTAGGTCCACGCCGAATTACCGGATGCAGACCATGTTGCCATTCGGCGCGCGAACCGCGGTATGACCGGTATGCCGCAGGCACCAGGATTGATTCTGACCGCCGAAGACGCAGTGGCCCGTCACACTGTTACGATGCCGGTTTGGTCCGCAGCCGCCCAATGCGAATGCCGGCGCAACGGCCGACGACACGATGGTCGAAACAATCACGATTCCGAGGAGCACAGATCGGAGCGGTTTCATGGATAGCCTCCCTGCTGCATGACTGCCGCATGCCGCCGCCCCGTATCGTCTATAATTCAAGGCACTATCTGGGTAAAGATCGCCGGCATCATGTAGGCTCGGCAGTGGCCGTTTTCGGCATCTATCATCAACAATCCGATAAGCATTGCCGACGATTTGATCGGCGTCGGGCGGCATTGGCGCGTGCAGGTGGGCTGAGCGCAGCAAGCAGCCCGCGTGAGCGCAGCGACATGCGGGAGAGCGTGTCGCGGATTGAACCCCGGATATCGCGTTGCTCATCCAAGCTACGTTCGCGGCGTTACCCTACGCTTGCTTGCTTTGGTTCCGTCGCCGGTTGGATACATGAAATCCCACGCGGGCCAAGCGCGACCGAGATCAATCAGGCAAGCTTCGTACAGCGCAAGCAGATTGGTGACGAAGTTAAGCCTATCGCTCGGCTTGACTTGATGGAAATAACTTTTATCCCCGGCGTGGAAGACATATTTGCTCCGAAGTTCAAGAAGGGGTCGGGCACGATTGCGCAAGTGCTCGGGAAAATCGCGCTCGAGCAGCGTCATGAGGGGGTACGTTGCTTTTTCTAGACGTTGGGCCACGGTTCCGTAACCTATGACCAGAGTCCTGACGGCGGTCTGCAGCCGACTTAGCTTACCAACATGGTCTCCGCCCCAGCCGCGATCTTCCATAACTACGATTCCCTTCTCAATAGGCCTGAGCGGTCCGAGTTCGGCACCGTAGCCCGGATTGAGCGTCAGCGAAATCCGGGGCAACCGCGAGGTCGATCCGGGATTTCGTTCCATTCAATTCGGGCTAACTTGCCGGCGTCATTGCGAGCGAAGCGAAGCAATCCAGAGCAGCTTCACGGCCATCGCAAGCCGCACTGGATTGCTTCGTCGCTGCGCTCCTCGCAATGATGGCCTAACCCTGCCGCGCGTGCTTCATCTGCAATTGCGCGAGGAACGGCACCAGCGGGTGCGCGCCCATTTTGACGATGGTCGGCAGGTCGAGCTTGATCAGCGCGTCGCGCTGCTCGGGCGGCAGGGTGAAGCGGTCGGCGAAAGCGGCGGCGTCTTTAATATATTGTGCGCGCATGTCGGCGTCGTGGGCGAGGCCGTGCAGCGCCGAAGTGAGCTCGACCAGTTCGGGCTTGATCGAAGGGTAGTGCGCCTCACGGTGCTGTTCGGCGCCGCCGCCGATCCAGGCGAGCGAGGCGTAGTTGTGATGCCAGCTCGGGTCCATCGAAACCACGTCGGGCTTGCGTTCGCCGAGCGCGCCGGCCGCGCAGGCCCAGCAGCGCAGCTCGATGTTGCCGGTGTCGTCGAGTTCGTTCTCGTCGTAGCCGATCAGCGATTTCAGATTGCCGGCGGCGAGTTTTTCCAGCACGCGCCTGTCCCAGGCGAGCTCCGGATTGGAATAGCGGTCGGTGCCGGGGAAATGCGACATGCCGCCACTCGACAGGATGACGGTCTTGAGCCCCAGCGCGGTGACGGTGCGGGCGATGGCCTGGCCGAACTGATAGCAGCGCTCCATGGTCGGTTGCGGCGGCAGATAGGCGTTCACATAGATCGGCAGCACCGGCCCGGTATGGCCCAAGTGCGTGAGCGGAATGCCGATGGCGTAATCGATCTTGGCGGTCGAGGTGAAAGCGGGATCGAAATTCTGCCGGTAAAGCTGGCGCACCAGCTCGAAACCGATCTCGCTCGGAATTTTCCAGTGGAATTTCCGCCCGGCGAAATCGCCGGTCGCCTCGCCGCCGACGTGGATGGTGAAGGGCGGGGCGGTGGTGTGAAAGAACTGCTCGGCGTGATCGTTGGAGAAAATGATCCAGAGATCCGGGTCGAGCGCGCGCAGGCGCTTGCCGACATCGGCGGCGACTTCGCGCACCTTGGCGACCAGCGCCTTGTCCTCGGTGTCCGGCATGGTGAAGAACTGGGGCGCATGCGGCAGCATGGCGCCACCGATCACGGTCGAATTCATGGTTTTCTCCTTGGGCGCGGAGGCTATCGCGCGCCGGGAGGGACAACAAGCGCGCCCCTCCGCGATTCGTAGGGGCGGCCCTCGTGGCCGCCCGAGGGCAGGCACAAGGCCTGCCCCTACGACAGCGGCGGCCGCCATTCCGTCACGCCGAAGTCGCCGCCTTCGCCAATGCGGCGAGCAGCCCCGTCATGGCGTGACGCGGCGCGTCGCTCGCGGCGCCGAGGCCGTGACGATGGGCGATCCAGTCCGGTTCGTTGTAGGACAGCCACGTCTTGCCGGCCTCGTCCTGCCAGACCAGACATTTCAGCGGCAGGTCGATGCCGGCCGTCTGCTTGTCCGCCATCAAGGGCGTGCCGCCGCGCGCATTGCCGAACAGCACGACCTCGGTGGGGCGCAGCGCCATGCCGGCCGCCGCTGCGCCGGCCGCATGATCGATCCACGCGAACACCGTCAGGCCTTTGGCTTTGATCTGCGCTTCCAGGCGATCGAGTGTTTCCTTCGGACTGAAGCTGCTTGCAACACTCGTCAATCCATCGACTGTCATGGCAGACTCTCCTGATGACGCAACTCTGTGCAGGTTCAGCGCACATTAATGCAATTCGCCGCGCATCGCAGCCTTGCTGCGCCGCGCTTCACAAGCTCCGCGGAAGGACATAGGCTCCGTCATGCCCGCGCTTGTCGCGGGCATCCACGTCTTAGTGGCTCGAACAGGAAGTCGTGGATGGCCGGGACAAGCCCGGCCATGACGATCGGAGCGAGGAGTTACAATGGGTGATGTGCCAATAACGATTGCGTGCGGAAATTATGATCGCACGCGCGCGATCCGCGATGGGCGGGTAAAAGTCGAGGGCTGTGACGTCACCTATCTGCCGATGTATCCGGAGGAGATTTTCCACCGCGCGTTTAAATTCCAGGAATTCGACGTCTCGGAGATTTCGTTTTCCAGCTACATCCGCACGGTTTCGGCCGGCACTGCCGGCTATATCGGCGTGCCGGCGTTCGTGTCGCGCATCTTCCGCCATTCCGGCATCTACGTCCGCAAGGGCGCCGGCATCGAGAAGCCGGAGGACCTGCGCGGCAAGCGCATCGGCGTGCCGGAATATCAGATCACCGCGGTGGTCTGGATGCGCGGCATGATGCAGCATGAATACGGCGTGAAGCCGTCGGAGAGTCATTGGCGCAGCGGTGGCCAGGAGCAGGCCGGCCGCGAGGAACGCACGCCGTTAAAGCCGATCCCGGGCCTCGACCTGAAAGCGATCCCGCACGACAAGACGCTGGTCGGGATGCTGCGTGACGGCGAACTCGATGCGCTGTTCACCGCGCGTGCGCCATCCTCGTTCCTTGCCGGTGAGCCGCATATCACGCGGCTGTTTCCCGACACCCGCAAGGCGGAAGTCGCCTACTACAAGAAGACCAAGCTGTTTCCGATCATGCACCTGATAGGCATCCGCAAATCGCTCGCCGAGAAATATCCGTGGCTGGCGACCAGTATCTACAAGGCGTTCTGCGAGGCCAAGGCGCTGGCGATGATCGACCTGCGCGACGTCAACGCGCTGATGGTCACCCTGCCGTGGCTCGAAGCCGAGACCCACGAAACCGCCGCCATCATGGGCGACGATTTCTGGAAATACGGCATCGACGAGAACCGGCCGGACATCGAAGCGCTGGCCCAGTATCTGCACGAGCAGGGGCTGGCGGACCGCAAGGTCAAGATCGAGGAACTGTTTCACCCCTCGGTGTTCGATATTTCGAAGGTGTGAGCCGTACGATGATTAACTCGTCATTGCGAGGAGCGAAGCGACGAAGCAATCCAGCGGGCTTGCGCGAAAAAGCTGGATTGCTTCGCGGAGCCTGTCATCGGACCGCGCGACTTCGCGCGGGTCCGTCGGCTCGCAATGACGGCTGAGGTCATCGCAGATGACAAGTGTGAACAACGACAATCGCGTGATCATTTCGGGTTGCGGGCCGGTCGGCGCCGTCATGACCTTGGCTCTGGTCAAAAAGGGCATCCCGGTCACGCTGATCGAGCAATTGCCCGACGCCGCCGAGGATCAGCGCGCGGCAACGATCCATACGCCGACAGTCGAGATGCTGGTCGATCTCGGCCTGGAAGCGGAGATGCTTTCCGATGCGCCTTCCGGCGGCATGCAGGCGCCGCTGTTTCATTTCCGCAACCGCGAGACCGGCGAACTGATTGCGGTGTTCGATATCAGTCTGCTCAAGGGCGAAGTGCCACACCCGTACGTGGTGCAGTGGGAGCAGTACAAGCTCGTGCACGCCGCTTTGCCTCACATCAGGGCGAGCGGCCGCGGCGAGGTCCGCTTCTCGGCGAAGCTTGTCGGGCTGACGCAGAGCGAGGATTTCGTCGAGGCGACGATCCAGAACGCCGACGGCGAGAATGAGACGCTGCGCGGCCAATATCTCATCGGCGCCGATGGCGGTTCGAGCGCGGTGCGCAAGCTTGCCGGCATCGTGTTCGAGGGCTTCACCTGGCCGGAGCGGTTCATCAAGATCGGCACCAGCTTCGATTTCGGTGCGACTAACCAAGGTCTTTGCACCCGCAATTATTTCTTCGATCCGGACGAATGGCTCAACCTGTTCAAGGTCAAAGGCTACGGCCCGCCCGGAATCTGGCGCGGCGTATTGCCGATTCCTGAATCGGAAACCGACGAACAGGCGCTGAGCATGGCGAGCATCCAGCGGCGCCTGCAGCGCATCCATCAAAAGAGCGGCGATTACGAAATTCCCTATTACGCGCTCTACGCGGTGCATCAGCGCGTCGCCGAAACCTTCAACAAAGGCCGCGTTTTGCTCGCCGGCGACTGCGCCCATGTCAACAATCCGATCGGCGGCATGGGCATGAACGGCGGCATCCACGACGCGGTCAATCTGGCCGACAAGCTCGCCGACGTCTGGTTCGGCCGCGCCGACGCGAGCCTGCTCGACCGCTACACGCGCCAGCGCCGCACGGCGCAGGTCGATTACGTGCAGGCGCAGACGATCGAGAACAAGCGCAAGTTGGAAGAGAAAGATCCCGCGGTCCGCCGTAAGCATCTCGACGATCTGCGGCGCACGTCTGAGGACATCGCGCTGCACAAAAAGTTCTTGTATAGGTCGTCGCTGATCGACAGCCTCGAATCAGCGAATGCGGTGCAGTAGCGCTTAAGTTCTATGACGCGCGCTTCGGCAGACGCTTAATCTCCGCGCCCGCGGCTTTTTCCGCAACACGAATATCGTAGGCGCTTTGCAGATTGAGCCAGAACTGAGCGCTGGTGCCGAACCAATGGCCTAGCCGCAGTGCGGTATCCTCGGTGATTGCGCGCCTGCCGTGCAATATCTGAGTAATGCGGTTGGCGGGAACAGATAATTGCCGTGCCAACTCGCTCGGTGTAACCGCAATCTCCTCAAGTTCTTCGGCGAGAATTTCGCCCGGATGAATGGCGGGTCTGTTCCTCTGGACCCTAATCACAACAAGGCCCCCCAATTGTCCTCGATCTCGCGCGCCTCCTCGACGGAGAGCGCCGAAGCGGGCGGAAACTTGTCGCGCCAGGGAAACGGCTTGCAGGCCTCGATGATGGCCTTCGAGTTGGAGGTGACGCCGCGCTCCTTGTCGGCGGGCGGGATGCGCGGGTCGAGCGCGGAGCTCCACGCCTGGCGAATGATGTCGATGTTGTCGGCAGGCTCGCAGCGCGTCGTCACCGCCCACATCACGTCGGCAAGGTTGGATGGATCAACGTCTTCGTCGACGACGACGACGAGCCGCGCCATGTAACTGTGCGCCGCGGCAACGAGCCCGGCGCGCTTGGCATGTCCGTCGTAACGCTGGCGCAGCGCCACCACGGTCATCAGCTGTGAGACGTGCTGCCAGGCGCCGGTGACGTCGGTGACTCCAGCTGCTTCGAGGTTGCTCCAGATCGTCGCCGCGCGGAACGGCAGGCCGAAATGAAAGCGCGGCGGCTTCATCGGCGGCGAACCTAAAAGAATGGGATCGTCTCGAAAATGGATCGCCGTCACCTGCATCACCGGGCCGGGGCGCGCCTCGGCGGCGTAATAGCCGGTGAATTCGCCGAACGGGCCTTCTGGAAGGGTCACGTCTTTCATCGGCAGCAATTGGCCTTCAAATACCATCTCGGCATGAGCGGGCAGCGGCAGTCCGGTCTGCGGACCGGCGCAGACTTCAATCGGGGTGCCCTTGATCGCGCCGGCAAAGCCATATTCCGAACTGCCGTCGGGCAGGTATTCGAAACCGGCGATGAACAAGGCCGGATCCTCGCCGTGCACCACAGCCACCGGGCAGCTCTCGCCGCGATCCCAATATTTTCTTGCGATGATCGCGCCGTGCCGCCCGCCGTGGTCAAACTGCACGGTGACTTTGTCCCGCCCGTGGACCTGGACCCGGTAGATCGATGCATTGATCCAGCCGGTGTCCGGGTCACGCATGATCACAACCGAGCCCGAGCCGATGTAAGGTCCGCCGTCCCGTATGTGCCAAGTCGGCGCCGGAAAGCGCGCGATATCGACATCGGAGCCGGACAGCGTGTTCTGTAAAAATTCGGCGTTGCCGACGGTAACCGGAGGCAACGATCTTAAATTCTTTCTTTTTTCCATCCACGCTTTGAGTGCGTCGAGTGGCCGCAGTCCGGGCTCCAGACCCAGCGCCAGCGCCGCCCGTTGGACATTGGTGGTGGCGTTCGTAAATACCCGCATACCGGGCCGGAATCCCTTGATGCTATCGAACAGAAGCGCAGGGCAATCGGGCCGGCCGGCCGCCACCTCGGTAATGCCCCCGATCTCGAAGCGTGGGTCGGCGCCGTCGATGCGGCGCAATGCCCCAAGCCGGTCGACGAGATCGATGAATTCGCGCAGATCCTTGTACATGGCGTTGCAACCGGGCGGCCTTTGCCGCGTTCGCGTGAGGAATCCCCCGAACGGGGGTGCTGGTCTGGCCGCCGGGACCGTGCGACGGCGCTATGTCGCGCTGCCAAACGGTCGCTTTAACTACGCTAAGGAGTTCTCATCTTCCATAAATTCAGTATAAGACATTGCTCGCCGGGTACCCAGTCTATGCATTCTGTTGCTCATCTCATTCACGCGTATGGTTTGCTCGTCGTCGCCGGCTTCATCGGGCTGGAGAGCATGTGCATTCCGCTGCCCGGCGAGACGGCCCTGATTGTCGGGTCGGTTATCGCGGGCAGGACGCACGAACTCAACATCGTCGCAGTCATCGCGACAGCGGCGGTGGCGTCGCTCGTTGGCCGCATCGTCGGCTACGCGATCGGCTGGCGCTTCGGGCACTGGCTGCTGCTGCGGTACGGTCCTTATGTTCGCATCACCGAAACGAGGGTCAAGCTCGGTCAATATTTGTTTCTCAAACATGGTGCCGCGATCATCATCATCGCGCAGTTCATACCCGTGATGCGCGCCATCGCCGGCGTGCTCGCCGGCGCCAATCGGATGCCGTGGCGGCGCTTCGTGCTGTCGAGCGCTATCGGCGTAACCCTGTGGGCGACCGCGTTCGGCATCGGCGGGTACACCTTCGGTGTCCAATTCGCGCGACTGGCACACTCGTGGTGGCTCTTCTCGGGTCCGAGCGGTTGGGTCGTGTTCGGTATCGGCGCCGTTATTGTCATTTGGATTCTCACCGTCGTCGTCGGCCGGCACGAGGCCCAATGGGCCGCTAAGGCCGAGCGCGCCCTGCCGGGACCGCTGCGCGTGCGGTAAAGATAACGTCATGGCCGCATCCTGGTCGACGATCGATTGCGATGTGCACGCCAACGTGCCTAGCATGCAGGCGCTCTTGCCTTATCTCGACGACCAATGGCGCGACAGCGTCATCGACCGCGGCCTGAATTCCCTGGAGTCGATCAACTATCCGCCGAATGCGCCGCTGACGGCGCGCGCTGACTGGCGCGGCAAGTCCGGCCAGCCAGCCGACAACGTCGATACGTTGCGCGCGCAAGCGCTCGATCGCTGGAATATCGATATCGCGATCTGCAATTGCCTTTACGGCGTGCAGCTTCTGTTCAGCGAGGACATGGCGGCGGCGTTCGCCAAGGCGATCAATGATTGGGTCGCCAAGGAGTGGCTCGATCGCGATCCACGGCTGCGCGCTTCGATCGTCGTGCCGATGCAGAACACCGATTACGCGGTCGCCGAGATCGAGCGCTGCGCTCCGGATAGTCGCTTCGTCCAGGTGCTGGTTCTTGCCATGGGCGAGGCGCCGCTCGGCCGGCGGGAATACTGGCCGGTATTCGAGGCCGCGCAACGCCACAATCTGCCGATCGGTATTCACGCCGGATCGAGCTATCGGCATCCGGTCACCTCGCTC
The DNA here is from genome assembly GCA_049300295.1 of Xanthobacteraceae bacterium. Classification (GTDB taxonomy): domain Bacteria; phylum Pseudomonadota; class Alphaproteobacteria; order Rhizobiales; family Xanthobacteraceae; genus BOG-931. The sequence goes on along the minus strand of JBAQJL010000149.1, from coordinate 20,251 downwards.
GGCTGGCCGTCGTGGTACGCCGAGGATTATTGCGCGCAGGCGCAAGGCTTTCAGGCGCAGGTCGCGAGCCTGGTGTGCGAGGGTGTTTTCGCCAAATATCCCGCGCTCAAGGTGGTGCTGATTGAATCCGGCGTCACGTGGCTGCCGGCCTTTCTGTGGCGGCTGACCAAATTTTGGCGCGGTGTACGCGCCGAAGTGCCGTGGGTCGAGCGTCCGCCCTATGAGATCGTGCGCGACCATGTGCGGTTGACAATCCAGCCGTTCGACGGACCGAATGAACCGGAATCGATCGCCCGCCTGGTCGATCAGCTGCAATCCGATGACATGCTGTTATTCTCTTCGGACTTTCCGCATTGGCAATTCGACGGCGACGAGATCATGCCGCGCGGCATTCCCCAGCGGCTGCACACGAAGATCAAGCGCGATAACGCACTCGCCACCTACGGCCGTCTCGCCGCGGCGGCAGCCTAGGCGGCGTGCACGGCAAGAGACCTGCATGGCAAGGCATGTGATCGCTCCGCTGAAGGAGTTTCCCGCAGGCTCCCGCAAGCTGGTCGACATCAGAGGCCGGCCGATCGTGGTCTTCAACGTCAATGGCGAGTTTTTTGCGCTTGCCAACCGCTGTCCGCATCAAGGTGGTAGCCTGGTCAACGGCACTCTGGTGGGGCTGCTCGAAGCGAGCGAACCGGGCTGCTACCGCTACTCGCGCCGCGGCGAAATTGTCCGCTGTCCCTGGCACGGCTGGGAGTTTGACTTGCGCACCGGCAAGTCCTGGTGCGAGCCCGATCGCGTCCGCGCGCGGCAATTCGCCGTTTCGGTTGCGCCGGGCGCAACGCTGGTCGAAGGGCCATACGTGGCGGAGACCTTCCCTGTCCGCGTCGAAGATGATTACGTCGTGCTCGACGCGTAAGGGGAAGGGGCCAAGGCAGCATGGTGCAGCGAGTGTCGGCGCGGGGACGGCTGCGGCTTGCCGCGGATATCGGCGGTACGTTTACGGACATTGCCGTCTTCGACGAAAAAACCGGCCAGCTTACGTTCGGCAAGGCGCTGTCGACGCCGGCGCATCTGGTCGAAGGTATTTCCGCGGGCGTCGCCAAGGCTGGCAGCGACTATCGTTCGGCGGCGCTGTTTCTGCACGGCTCCACGATTGCCATCAACACAATGCTGGAGCGCACCGGTGCGCGCACGGCGCTGCTCATCACGGAAGGTTTCCGGGACATCTACGAGATCGGACGCATCAACCGGCCGGACGCCTATAACTTGTTTTTCCGCAAGCACGTGCCGTTGATCGAACGGGCGCTGCGTTTCGAAGTCCACGAGCGGATGCTCGCGGACGGCGAGATCGACACCCCGCTCGACGATCAGGAGATCGCGGCGCTTGGCGCCAAGCTGGAGAAACTCGGCATCGAGGCCTGCGCTATTTTGTTTCTCAACTGCTACGCCAACGCTGATCATGAGCAGCGCGCCAAGGCGATACTCGAAAAAAATCACCCGGCGATGTTTGTCTCTGCGTCGAACGAGCTGTCGCAGGAATATCGCGAGTTCGAGCGCTGCTCGACCGTGGCGGCTAACGCCTATGTGGGGCCGAAAGTGCGCCGCTATATCGGCGAGATCGACGCGCATATGCGCGCGGCGGGTTTCTCCGGCTCGTTCCTCGTGGTGCAATCGACTGGGGGGCTCTACGAGGCCGTGCAGGCCCAGGACCAATGCGTGCGCATGCTCGAATCCGGTCCGGCGGCCGGCGTCATCGGCACGCAAGCGCTCTGCCATATGCTGGGCATCGACAATGCCATCGCCTTTGACATGGGCGGCACCACCGCCAAGGCCGGTGTCATCTATCACGGCGAAGCACTGACTACCGGGACGGCGCTGATCGGCGGCTACGAACAGGCGCTGCCGGTGCAGATCGCCATGATGGATATTTTCGAAGTCGGCACCGGCGGTGGTTCGATCGCGCGGGTCGACGAGGAGGCGCTTCGGGTTGGTCCGCAGAGCGCCGGGGCTTCGCCCGGGCCGGCCTGTTACGGGCTCGGCGGCCGCGAGCCGACGGTCACGGACGCCAACCTCGTCCTCGGACGCCTGAATGCGGAGCGGTTTCTCGGCGGTGAAATGAAGCTCGATGTTGCTGCCGCTGAGCGTGCGCTGAAGGAGCGGATCGGCGATCCGCTGGGCTTGAGCGCCGTCGAGGCCGCCGACGGCATTTTGCGCATCGCGGCGACCGCGATGTCGTATGCGGTCAAGGGCGTCACCACCGAACGTGGCTTCGACGCCGGCGATTTCGTGCTGGTCGCCTACGGGGGTGCCGGGCCGTTGCATGCGGTCGAGGTGGCGCGTGAGATCGGCATGCGCAACGTCATCGTGCCGTTTGCGCCCGGCGTGTTCTCCGCTTACGGTATGTTGTTTGCTGATCTGCGCTACGATTTCGTGCGCACCTGGTTCACGCCGCTTGAAGACGCGTCGTTCGAAGAGATCGAAAGTGTCTATGAGGCGCTGGAGCAGCAGGGACGCGAGGCGATCGCCGACGCGTCGGTGACGCCGCAACGCGTCGTGGTCAAGCGCGCGGCCGACATGCGCTATGTCGGCCAGGAGCACGCCGTGACCGTCGATCTGCCGATGAGCGTGTTCAACCGCAGCGGCGACCGCAAGGCCATCAAGCGGCATTTCGACGCCATGCATGAACAGCGCTATGGCACATCGGCGCCGGCGGAGCGCGCCGAGATCGTCAGCCTGCGCTCGACCGTGACTGGCCTCATGCGCAAGCCGCCGCAACGCAAGATTACCCGCGGCCGCAAGGCGCCGCCGGCGGCCGCGGCCGACGGCAAGCGCAAGGTTTTTTTCGGCGGGCGCTTCCGGCCAACGCCGGTGTTTTGGCGGCCCTCGCTACTCGCCGGCAACCGCATCACTGGTCCGGCGCTGATCGAGGAATACGCCTCGACGACGCTACTTCTGCCCGGAGATGTGCTGGAGGTCGACGCGTTCGGCAACCTGGCGATACGGCTTGCCGGCTGATGTTTCGTCCCGGCCCAATCGGTTTGATCGACGGGCGGCCGCGCGGTTATTCCGGGCGGCTGGTCGACTCGTTCTGTTGCATTCGCAGAATTTCGGCAAACTCGCGTTCGAGGCGGACGAGAGCCGCCAACAGGGAGGCTGGCGGAGCGATCAGCCGGCAATCGGCCGGTTTCGCGGCCGGCGTTTCGGCCAGATGGCGCTCGTCCGGAAAATGTTGCGCGTATTTGCTCGCGTCGAGCATCAGCCGCCCCCCTCGCCGATTCGCGATGCTTCAGGGACGCTCTGTTCGGCCGGCAAGTCAAGCTGAACTTGGACGGTTTCACCGAATTTGGCCTCGCCGAGTGACTATGCCGTCGCGACAACGATGCTTTACAACTCAATCGGCCGCTTCGGCAGGGCAAAGCCGGCAGCCGTCTAACCGGAAGCGAAAATAATGGCACCGAGAGGCAAGGCGAAATCGCGCGCGCGCCGCAACACCGACGCGGTCGTCACCGAGATCGTACGCAACGGCGTGATCGCGGTGACTGAGGAAATGAAAACCAACCTCATGCGCACCGCCTACAACATCATCATCTATGAGGCGCTCGATTTCACCACCGGCCTGTTCACGCCCGAAGGCGAGACCGTGTCGATCGGTATCGGCCTGCCAATGTTCATCCGCGGCATGGCGGAGACCGTGAAGGCGAAAATCCGGCATTTCGGACGCAAGGCCATGAGGCCCGGCGACATCTACGTCACCAACGATTCCTATTTGACTGGCAGCCACCTCAACCACGTGACCTTGACGTTGCCGATCTTCCATAAGGGGGTGCTGGTCGGTTTCTCATGCTGCATGGCGCATTGGCTCGACATCGGCGGCACGCTGGGCGGCATTACGACCGATATCTATTCCGAAGGCTTGCAAATCCCGATCCTGAAACTGCACGATCGCGGCACGCCGAACGAAACGCTGATCGAGATCATCAAGCAGAACATGCGGCTGCCGAGCCGGGCGATGGGCGATCTGCGCGCGCAGATCACTGCGGTGAAGACCGGCGAGCGGCGCTTCCTTGAACTCGTCGACCGCTATGGACGCGATCAAGTGCAGGGCGCCATCAGCGCCATCATGGATCACTCGGAGACCATGGCGCGAGCGCGCACCAAGTCGATCCCGGACGGCGTCTACGAAGCCGAGTCGTACATGGACGACGACGGCATCGAAATCGGCAAGAAGGTGCCGATCAAGGTGCGCGTCACCGTCAAGGGCGAGGAGATGACGGTCGATCTCACCGATGTCGCACGCCAGGTTCGCGGCTCGTTCAATTCCGGCATCACCACCGGCTACGCGTGTTCGCAGGTGGCGTACAAATGTCTCACATCACCGACGGATTATCCGATCAACGATGGCTCGTTCCGAAGTCTCAAGGCCATCGTTCCGCCCGGCCGCGTGGTGAGCGCCGTGCGGCCGGCGCCAATGCGCTGGTGGATGACTTATCCGATGACCATCGTCGACACGGTGTTCAAGGCGCTCGCGCCGGTCATTCCCGACCGGGTGATCGCCGGGCACCACGCCGATCTGGTGATTGCCGCGACGCACGGCATCAACACCAAGACCTCGGAGTTTTTCCTGGCCAATTTCGGCCCGCTGGGCGGCGGCTGGGGCGCCAAGCGCAGCGAAGACGGTGTGTCGGCGACTGTATGTATCAACGATGGCGACACTCACAATTCGCCGAGCGAGCAATCGGAGGTGAAGTTTCCGCTGGTGGTCGAGCGCTACTCCTTGATCGCTGATTCCGGCGGCGCCGGCCGCTATCGCGGTGGCCTCGGCCTCGAGCGCGTCGTGCGCGCACGCGTGCCTATGACGTTCAACAGCCACGTCGAGCGCGCCCATTGCAAGCCATGGGGCTTGGAGGGCGGCGGCGAGGCGACCGGCAATGAAGTCGCGGTGCGCACCGGCAGCAAGTGGAAAACCGATTTCCCGAACGCCAAAGTCCTGGTGGCGTATCTGGAGCCCGGCGACGCCTTCCGCATGCGCTCTGGGGGCGGCGGCGGCCACGGCTCGCCGCTCGACCGGCCGATCGCCGCGGTCGAGGAAGATGCCCGGCAGGGTTACATCTCGGTGGCGGCAGCCAGGGACCGCTATGGGGTCATGCTCGACCCGGAGACCTTCATTGCCGATGCGGCGGCCACCGAACGGCTGCGGGCCTCGATGCGACGCGCCCTTTCGCCTTCGGCTGCCTGATGCGCCCGCTGCCAAGTCAGCCTTTTGGCAGCTATCTCGAATCCGCACCGCACAAGACGCCCAGCCGGCGTTGCTTGAAGCCACGGTTGTGCAGCGCCATATTAACGCAGGCTGGACGGGGAATTCCGTTCGGCCTTGGGGTGCCGCAAGGGCCCCGCCAAAGTCGCTTCATAAGGACTTTGAAACCATGTCCAGGGTTTCGTCGCTCTCAAGTCCCTTCCTGCTTGGCTTCGATGAGATTGAGCGCGTGCTCGATCGGGTCGGGAAGGCGGCAGATGGCTATCCTCCTTATAATATCGAGCGAATTGCTCGTGACGGGAACAGTCCCGAGCGGTTGCGAATTACCTTGGCGGTGGCGGGGTTCACCCGCGACCAGCTCGATGTCTCAACAGAGGAGAGCCAACTCGTTATCCGTGGCCGCCAGCATGACGATAAGGCCAAGCAATACATCCATCGCGGCATCGCTGCCCGCCAGTTCCAGCGTATCTTCGTGTTGGCGGATGGTATGGAAGTGTTGGGTGCGGACTTAAAGAATGGTTTGCTGTCGATTGATCTGGCGCGTCCGCAACCCGAACGGCTTGTTAAATCGATTGCAATCAATGAGTGCGATTAATGAAACCCAGTAGGACTCGACAGCGTTGAACATAAGGAGTCGAGGGCCATGACCAACCAAATGAACCGTACGTCACAGGAAATAGACGCGATTTCTCCCGAAGCGCTCGCCCAAATGGGCGACGGAGAGATCGCGTACGTGAAAACCATCCGGTCCGAGGATGTCCCGGCGCTGTTCCCGCAAGCGCCGGAGATCGCGCCGGGTTTGAAGCTTTTTGCACTGCACGCGGCCGATGGCACGCCGATCATGCTGACTGACAGCCGCGAGGCGGCCATTGCCAATGCCTGGAGTCAGGAGCTGGAAATGGTCAGTGTCCACTGACCAGGGATCAGTAATCAGGAATCAGGGATCACAGACTTCAAAATAAAAGGGGCCTGCGGGCCCCTTTCTGATTCCTGACAGCTATGCGGCGCTAGCCGAAGGCATGGCCAGTACGGCATACAGCGCTTCGGCATCGTGCGAGGCGCGCAGGTTGTGGGCAATGGCGGGGTCGCGCAAGAGCCGCGCCACGCGCGCCAGCGCCTTGAGGTGATCGGCGCCCGCGCCCTCCGGCGCCAGCAACAGAAAAACCAGATCGACCGGCTGTCCGTCCAGCGCCTCGAAATCCACCGGCCGGTCGAGACGTGCAAACAATCCAAATAGCCGCGTCAGGTTCGGCATTTTGCCATGCGGAATCGCGATGCCGTTGCCGACCGCGGTCGAGCCGAGCTTTTCGCGCTGCATCAAGATATCGAAGATGGCGCGCTCATTTTGCCCCGTGAGCACGGTGGCACGCGCTGCAAGTTCGTGCAGCACCTGCTTTTTGCTGTTGACCTTGAGCGCCGGGAGAATCGCGTTCGACGCAACGAGATCGATAAGGGGCATGAAGGGAACCTGAAAACAGGACGGCCGCACCGGCGGCTTTCGCCTTAAAGCCTATCGGGCTGAGATCGGTTGGTTTTTGGCTACTTGCATCGGCATGATCTTTCCAGATTCCGCGCGCTCGGCGATCATGCTCCAAAGGCGGCGGACCATAGGGACCGTCCGCGGCCCCGTCAATGGGCATTCCCAGCGCCCGACGGCTGCGGGTCGATCCATCCGAAATGGCCGTCGCGGCGCCGATAAACCACGCTGATTCCGCCATGAGCGGCATGCCGGAAAACCACAACGGGAGCTCCGGTCATGTCGAGTTCCGTTACCGCATCGCTGACCGACAGCAACTTCAAGGCCGTCGTTGACTCGGCGATGATGGCCGGCGTGAAAGCATCGCCGTCCGCGCCGCTTTCATCGTCGGCCGGCGCCGCGATAATGTAGCTTGCGGCGTCGAACGTTTCGCGGCCGTCGAGCCGTTCAGGACGATGATCCTTCAGCCGGCGGTGATAGCGGCGCAGCCGCTTCTCGATGCGCAGCGCCGCCTGATCGGCGCTGGCGTAAGGGTCAGCCGCCAAGCCTTCGGCGTGCAAGGTGATTTTCGAGTCGAGATGGATGGCGCATTCGGTGCGGAACCCGAATCCCTCCCGCTCGAGCGTGGCGTGTCCGGAATAGCCGCCATCGAAATATTTGCCCATGGCTTCGGCGATGCGCTCGCTCACACGCTCGCGCAACGCGTCACCCACGTCGAGGTTCTTTCCCGAGACGCGAAATGTCATGCCAAGCCTCCGGTGCAAGCATTGTGACGCTTGACTCGACCTAGGTACTGGCAACGACGGAGTCAACGCGCCGCGACTCCGTAGAGACCCGTAGGTCTTCGGAGAGCTTACGAGGCCGTGACGACCTGTTTTTCGCGCCGTCGCTGCACGGAGGAGGGGATGCGCAACGCCTCGCGATATTTTGCGACCGTTCGCCGCGCGATGTCGATCCCGGCTTCGCGAAGTTTCACGACGATCGTATCGTCGGACAATACATCGGTGGCGTTCTCGGCGTCGATCAGTTGTCTGATGCGATGACGGACCGCTTCGGCTGAGTGCGCCTCGCCGCCATGCGCGGCGGCGATTGCCGATGTGAAAAAATATTTCAATTCGAAAATACCGCGAGTGGTCGCCATATATTTGTTGGCGGTGACGCGCGACACCGTCGACTCGTGCATGCCGATGGCTTCCGCGACCGTTTTCAGATTGAGCGGGCGCAGCTGTTCGACGCCATGGGCGAAGAATGCGTCTTGCTGGCGGACGATTTCGTTCGAGACCTTGAGGATGGTACGGGCGCGCTGGTCGAGTGCACGCACCAGCCATGTTGCGGTCTGAAGGCATTCGGAGAGATACGATTTCTCGCTGTCGCGACGCGTGCTCGCGGAAACCTGCGAATAGTATCTCTGATTGACCAGGACCTTGGGCAGCGTGTCGGAATTGAGCTCGACGAGCCAGGCGCCGTCGGGCGCCGGGCGCACAAATACGTCCGGCACGATCGGCTGGAGCGGCGCCGAACCGAAAGCGAGCCCCGGCTTCGGATTGAGCTTGCGGATTTCCGCAATCATCTCGGCCAGATCTTCGTCGCCGACGCCGCATATCTTCTTCAAGGCGGAAAATTCGCGCCGCGCCAAGAGATCGAGCCGCGCGACCAGCGCCTGCATGGCGGGATCGAAACGATCGAGTTCCGCAAGCTGAATCGCGAGGCATTCGGCGAGATCGCGCGCGAATACGCCGGGCGGATCGAACGACTGCAGGATGCCGAGCACCGCCTCGATCTCGGCGACGCTGGTGCCGAGTTTTTCGGCCGCAGCATCGAGGTCGCCCGTGAGATATCCGGCTTCGTCGACCATATCGATGAGGTATTGTCCGATCATGCGCCGCCGTGGATCGAGGATGGCGAGCGCAAGCTGCTCGCGCAGCACGTCCGCCAGCGTGGTTTCGGCGGAGACAAACGCTTCCAAATTGTAGTCGCCGTCCTGGCGGCCTCCCGATCCGACGCTGGCCCAGTCCGAGTAGGCCCCCGGAAGGTCGGCATTGCTGGGGGGGCGGGCCGGTTCGGAGTCATCCCCGGCGCTGTCGGACGACGGGTGCTGATGGTCGTCGCGGGCAGGGCTGTCCTCGCTGCCGCCTGCGGCCCAGGCCTCGCCATTCATGACGGGTGGATCGGCCTCCTGGGCTCCCTCGGCCTCATGGACTCCCTCGGCTGCGGGGGCTCCCTCGGCAGCGGGGGCCTCGGTCTCGGTCCCGCGATCCAAGAGGGGATTGCTCTCGAGTTCGGCTTCTACGTAGGAGACAAGGTCAAGATTGGACAGCTGTAGCAGCTTGATGGCCTGCATCAGCTGCGGGGTCATCACCAGCGCTTGGCTCTGCCGAAGCTGCAGTCGTTGCGAAAGCGCCATGGATGGTAAAATTGGTCCGATTCTTGCTTGTCACTCCCTTGTACAGCAGGTCCGAGGGCCTGTCGTCAATCGATTTCGACTAGGCTTAAAGCCGGAATTCCTCGCCGAGGTAAAGCCGCCGCACGTCAGGATTATTGACGATGTCGTCGGGCCGGCCCTCCATCAGCACTTCGCCCGAATAAATGATGTAGGCGCGATCGGTAAGGCCGAGCGTCTCGCGCACGTTGTGGTCGGTAATCAACACGCCGATGCCGCGGTTGGTCAGGTGCCGCACCAGCGCCTGGATGTCGCCGACCGCAATGGGATCGATACCAGCGAACGGTTCGTCGAGCAGCATGTAATTCGGGCGGGTGGCGAGCGAGCGGGCGATTTCGACACGCCGGCGTTCGCCGCCGGAAAGCGCAATGGAGGGGGTCTTGCGCAGCCGGGTGATGTTGAACTCCTCAAGCAGGGCATCGAGGTCGCGCTCGCGCCGCTTGGCGTCGGGCTCGACGACTTCGAGCACCGCACGAATGTTCTGCTCGACATTGAGGCCGCGGAAGATCGAGGCTTCCTGCGGCAGATAGCCGATGCCAAGGCGAGCCCGCTGGTACATCGGCAGCTTGGTGACGTCGTGACCGTCGAGTTCGATGCGCCCGCGGTCCGCGGTGATCAGGCCGGTGATCATGTAGAACACGGTCGTTTTGCCGGCGCCATTCGGACCCAGCAAACCCACGGCCTCGCCCTTGCGCAGGTAGAGACTGACCGTCTTGACGACCTTGCGCCCGACGAAACTCTTTTCCACGCCGTGGACGGACAGTACCCCTTGTTGGGCGGTTGGCGCCGCGACAATGCCTTCGCCGCGCGGGAGCGGCCGAGCGACCGGCCGTGCTTCACCACGTTCCAGCGGCGGCGGCACCTGCCGGGTGTCACGCTCGTTGCGGTCCCTGAACTCTTGACGCTCTTGTTGCGGCGGCGGTGGCGGTGGTTTGCTGCCGGACTTTTTTGTTCTCGCCGGCACGCTCGCAATGTCGACATAGGAGCCGTTGATGACGCCACCCATCGACGCCAGCCCGATGGCCTCGCCTTCGGGGACAAGCTTGCGGTGCGCCGGCGCCGTGCGGCGGAAATATGAGAAAATGTTCAACACGCCGGTCCAGTCAGCTTCGGGTCGCAGTCAGCTTCCGGTCTCACTCGGTTTCCGGTCGCAGTCAGCTTTGGGTCGCAGTCAGCTTTGGGTCGCAGTCAGCTTCCGGTCGCAGTCAGCTTCCGGTCGCAATCAGCTTTGCGTGCGCCCAAGTTCCCCTGGTCGAGGCAGGGAAAGTTGAAGGTGCATGGCTCCGGAACTCCTACACGACTCGGCGAAGGCCCAACAGGTTTCTCGTCACCGATTCTGGCTCGGGCCGGGCCCAATCGTCATGTAATTGGTCTGCCCCCCTTTGCTGTCCTTGCTCGGGATGATCAGCGCGCGCACGCGTCCATCCCGAATGCCGGGTGCGGGTTCGACGTGTGCGTTTCCCGTCACGGTGTCCACGACGACACGGCCGCCGTGAATAACGTTCTTGCCCTGCGTCACGACGACATTGCCGGTCAGCGTAATCGTCTTTGCGATCACATCGTAGACGCCGAGGTCGCCGCTCGCGGTCTGATCCTTGGTCAGCACGGTCACATCGCCATGTGCTTCGATCCGGCGAATGCTCTGGGCGTCGGGCGGGGCGTCGGTTGCGGTTGGCGTTGTGGTCCGGGCCGTGACCACCGGCTTTTCGCCGATGCCAAGCTGCTGACCGTAGAACACGACCAGCTTGTTACAGGTCATCGTAGTGTCGCCCTGCACCACCTTTACGCTGCCCGTGAAGGTCGCCTGTTTGTTCCGGTCGTGGACTTCGAGCGATTTGGCGTCGATCTGGATCGGCTGACCCTTGCTTTGGTCACCAGCCCCCCCGAAGGGGGGCCGCGGTCCTTGCGCCATGGCCGCCGTTGCAACCAACAGCGCCGCTGATCCTAATATGCCCAGCCAAAGTCCTCGCCTCATTGCCGACCCGCTTTCGTCTGTGGCTTGCCGGACTGCAGCACCATGGTCACGTCGGTAAAGCGCAGTGTGTCGCCCTTGTCGACGATTTCCAGATGCTTAGCGTTGAGATCGCCGTCGAGCAGCTTCACCCATACGGGCGTGTTGGAAACCACATCGCCCTTGCCAACGTCGACTGTCGCCGTGCTCAACCGCGCCTCGTAACCGGTCGACGACACGAGGTGAATGTTGTCTTTCAGGTCCAGCATATCGGTCTTCATGTTGTAGTGGCCGGTATCGGCCCACAGGTGCACAATGCTCTTGTCGGCCATCGCGATTTTGGCGTGGATCTGCTGCAACTCGACGAAGTCCGGTTTGGTAATGTCCTGCTGGGCGGTGTCGGCGGTAAATTCATAGGGACGTGCGTCGCTGGTGTAACCGGTGAGCCGGGGCTGCTGCATTGTGATCTTGGTGCCCTTGATCACCAGATTGCCGATCTCCCCCGGCATCCGAAGCCCTCCGGTCGGCCAATAATTGTCGGCCCCCACTGCCAGCACGACGAGGCTGACGGCGAGAATCAGTACAGCGCGCATCCAGCGCACGAACCGGCTATGGCGCAGCGCGCGCCGATAGATCCGCTCGTGGTCGCCGCCGCGCGAACGTGCCGGATAGCCGGCCCCCCGCTCCGCGCCGGCGAAGGAGATGCTCGTCAAGCGATTGTCCCTTGGGCCTGTGCTTGGGCCTGTGCCTTGGGCCGGTTCCTTGGGCCATTGCCCCGATTCGGCCCGCGCCGCCATTCTACGGTCCCGCAGCCCAATAGTCGCCTGCGAATGTGGCCCGCGCGGGGCCGTTCGGGCGCTGCCGCCGCCAGCCTAACGGCTTGGCCTTGCGGCCAAATTGGCGAAGCGGCGGCGTTTACGAATGCGCAAAGATATCTTCCTCGGCGAAACCCGCGAGGTCGAGCCGCACCCGGTCCGGCAGGAAGCGGAAGCAGGCCGCAGCGAGCTTATCGCGGCCCTCGCGCGCCAGCATCACATCGAGTTTTTCCCTGAGCGCGTGCAGATAGAACACGTCGCTCGCCGCATAGGAAACCTGTGCATCGGTCAGTGCGGCCGCGCCCCAGTCGGACGATTGCTGTTGTTTGGACAGATCGTGTCCCAGGACTTCGCGAACCAGGTCCTTCAGCCCATGCTTGTCCGTATAGGTGCGCGTCAGCCGCGACGCGATCTTGGTGCAATAGACCGGGCTTGGCATCACGCCCAGGTTCTTTAGCAGCATGCCGAGATCGAACCGCGCGAAGTGAAAAATCTTGAGCACGTTTGCGTCGGCGAGGAGGCGTTTCAGATTTGGCGCGTCGGCCGCCTGTGCCGGGATCTGCACCACGTCCGCCGAGCCGTCGCCCGGCGAAAGCTGCACCAGACACAGGCGGTCGCGCGCCAGACTGAGACCCATCGTCTCGGTGTCGATGGCAATGGACTGGACCGACGCGTAGTGCGCCAGATCCGGCAGGTCGCCGCGATGAATGCGAATGGTCATGCGGTCCCTGAATATCGCAACCGAAATGGCAGGTCAAAAGCGCCGAAATGTGGTAATCAACGCCGTCGTCCAGGCGGCTCCCTGCCAGGGGACCGCGGCTGAGGGTTCGCCGTCATGGCTTGCTGCATGGCTCACCGTAATGGCTCTGTATCGGGCCACGCCGCGCGCGTTGCGATTGCTGCGGCGCTGCTCTTTGCCGTGGCGACCTGCGGTGCCGTCGCTCAAACTCTGAGCGGCCCGGTGCCGCCGACCAAGTGGTCGCCGCCAGCGAAGGCGGCAAAGTCGAAAGAGGCTGCGCAGCTCAAGGCGTGTGCCGCCTTCGGGCCGGGCTTCGTCAACGTCCCAGGCACCGACGCGTGCGTCAAGATCGGCGGCTGGGTGACGGTCGAGGGTTCGGCACGGCGCTGAACCTTCAAGCGCCTATTCGATTGTTGGTGGCTGTAGTGCCCAGGAGAGGAATGGCGAGCAAGCGTATCAGCCGCGGATATTGCTTCAGATTTTCGGCCGTCGATCAAGACGTGATGGTCGATGCGTTGGTCCGCACAAGATTGAAAAGTGACGCAAGGTGTTCGACTTTCCGAAACACCTCGTCGAATGTCACTACTTCCACGTTCGACAGATTAGACCGAAACAGCTCGAACGAACGCCGCTTCTGGTCTGTATCGAGTTGTGCGGAGTTGCCAATAATCACGACGCATCTGGGATGGAACGCCGAAAGCTCGTACTTGCCTTGAGTCAAGACCGCAAGTTCATGGCTTAGCGTAACTCGATAGTCGGCAATCTGAACTACACTGCCCGAGAGGTGTGACGAAGGGACAAAGACGTTGGTGCGATATGGCGTCTTCAACATGAGCGGCGTGACGGGGGTCTTGATCTCGACCAGAATGGCCTCGCTGCCGCTCCCGCCCGAGAACAGAAAATCTACGAAGCGGGCGTCCCGACGGTCGATCCCTTGACCACCCACATAAGCCTTGTCATCGATCAAAGTCACCGGTACCGAGAAGAGTTGCGATAAGGCGAGGGAATGGGCCTGAAACTGGATTTGCCAGAATCCCTCATCGCTATTGGCTTTGTTCGCGTCCCATAAGGTAAGAAGGTCCGTCAGCCGCTTTGCGGATTGTCCCATCCAGACGACTTCTTCGAAGTTGACCTTGAAAACGTACAGGGCGCGGTACCTCTCGGCGCAAGCCATGGCCCATGCCGCGAGCTGAGCGTCGCCCTTCTCGATGGCGTCCTTGCTGATGGAGAGGTAACTGCCTGCGACGTATAACCACCACTCCGGCGAATCCTGATTGGCCTTGAGCTTGTTGAATACGGCCTCGGACTGTTCTGCATCCTCGATGTTGTACTCGGCCAGCAAGGGGGAGCCTTTCAGCACCTCGCCGTATTGGTCGTCCATTTGGGCTATGACGGATAGCAAATCCTTTTGGCGCCCCAAGTCATTCGTGAAGACAAGCTGAGCGAACCATCCCACACCATGCTTCGACAGATGCCCTCGCGATTTAAGTGGGTTGGCCGAAATCGCTAGCCATTCGGCAGGCATCACTACCTGGTCGCCTTTGCGGATTTTGACGCCAATGCCGTGCTTTCCCGGCTCTCGGATCTTGATCTTGCGGCCGCATTGGTCACATTCTCTGACGATGTACAACCCACCGTCGTCGGTTACGTCTTCGACCTTTTCGCAGGCCTTACAGGGCATCAGTACTCCGCACTTTGCGCCCGTTTGATCTCGCCTCATGCGTCTGCAAATAATGGTGCCCAGGAGAGGACTCGAACCTCCACGGTGTTACCCGCTAGTACCTGAAACTAGTGCGTCTACCAATTCCGCCACCTGGGCATTATCCGGATAGGTACGGAGCGGTTTTATCCTTGTCAATCGAACGGACTTTGCCTCTATACAGCGCGCAGGCGTTGCTGTATTCCGCCGCCGATGACCGTGAAAAACAAGGCCGAAACGCTCGTCACCGTGTTTGGCGGCTCGGGGTTTTTGGGCCGTCACGTGGTGCGCGCGCTCGCGAATCGCGGCTACCGCATCCGTGTTGCGGTGCGCCGTCCGGAGCTCACCGGCTATCTCCGCCCGATGGGCAGGGTCGGCCAGATCAATACGGTGCAAGCCAATATTCGCTACCCGCAGTCCGTCGCCGCGGCGATGCGCGATGCGGACGCCGCGGTCAATCTGGTTGGAATTCTGTTCGAACGCGGCCAGCAGCGCTTCGATGCGGTCCAGGCCGCCGGCGCCGAAACGGTGGCGCTCGCGGCAAAGTCGGCCGGCGCCCCGCTGGTCCACGTCTCGGCCATCGCCGATCCGAATTCGGCGGCGGACTATGCGCGTAGCAAGGCTGAAGGCGAACGCCGGGTGCGCGCCGCGCAGCCCGAGTCGGTCATCATGCGGCCGTCGATCCTGTTCGGTCCCGAAGACGACTTCTTCAACCGCTTCGCCGCGCTGGCGCGTATCGCTCCGGCGCTGCCGCTCCCTGGCGGCGGGCACACGCGGTTTCAGCCGGTTTATGCGGGCGATGCCGCCGAGGCGATCGCGCTCGCGGTCGATGGCAGCACCAAGCCGGGCACGACCTACGAACTCGGCGGGCCGGACGTATACACGTTTCGTGAATTGATGGAATTCGTTCTGGCCACCATCCGCCGCCGCCGGCTGCTGGTCCCGGTACCGTTCGGGGTCTTGCGCCTGCAGGCAGGGTTCGCGCAGTTCTTGCCGAAGCCGCCGATTACGCCCGACCAGGTCGAGATGCTCAAGGGCGACAACGTTGTCTCGGACGAGGCGCGGCGTGAGGGGCGCACACTCGAAGCGCTCGGTATCGTCCCGGAAACGATCGAGGCCATCGTGCCGACTTACCTGTGGCGTTTTCGCAAAACCGGCCAATTCGATCCGGATATCGAGGTCACAGCCAGCGGGAGCGGCGCATCTCCCTCCTAGCCGTGCCGTGCCCAAAATGCCGTCGCCCGGGCGGTTGCCTGTACAGTAACGAAATACTAACCGTCCCGATATTCGATCCCGTCACCTGTCCGTCTCTTGTCCGTTTCTTGGCCGCGGGGGGCCGCCACACATGCTCACAACGGCATGCTGACGCTCATTCATCATCCATTCTGTCCGCATTCACGCTTCGTGCGTCTGGCGCTCGACGAGCTGTCGCTGGCGTCGCGGCTGGTCGAAGAACGCCCCTGGGAGCGGCGTACGGAATTTCTCAAGCTCAATCCTGCGGGAACCACGCCGGTTCTGCTCGAAGACGGCGCGCCGCCGGTTCCCCAGGCCGCTATCATCGCCGAATATCTCGATGAAGTGCACGGTTCGCGGGTACCGCGGCCGCGGCTCATGCCGGTCGATCCGCATGAGCGTATCGAGGTGCGCCGGCTGATGAGCTGGTTCAACGACAAGTTTTTCAATGAGGTGAGCGGTCCGATCGTCATGGAGCGCATCTATAAGCGCTTCATCCCGGTGACGCAGGGCGGCGGTTCGCCGGAAACCGACGCGTTGCGTGCCGCCCGCAGCAACATCAAGTATCATTTGGCCTATATCGGCTGGCTGGTCCGTAACCGCGACTGGCTCACCGGCGAAAGACTGACCTTTGCGGACCTGGCCGCGGCGGCGCATTTGTCGGCGGCCGATTATCTGGGCGATGTGCCGTGGCAGGAAGACGAGAGCGCCAAGTCGTGGTACGCGAGGATCAAGTCGCGGCCGTCGTTCCGAACGCTGCTCAACGACACGCTGCCCGGTCTCGCACCGTCGGCAAGCTACGCCAATCTCGACTTTTAGACCCGCCCGCGTTGAAGGCGGCGCTTGAGGCATTCGCGCGCGCGCAGGGCTTTGACGCCGTTGGCATTGCACGGCCGAACGCGATCCCGCTCGCGGCGGAGCGCCTGCGCGCGTTCCTTGACGCCGGCGCGCACGGCGATATGGCGTGGATGGAAACGAAGGCCGCGTGGCGCGGCGATCCACGTGCGCTGTGGCCGCAGGCGCGCTCGATCGTCATGCTCGGCATCAATTATGGGCCGCAGCTTGATCCGCTGGCGATTCTGAAAGACCGAATGCGCGGCGGCATCTCGGTGTATGCCCGCGGCGACGATTACCACGACGTGGTGAAATCGCGGCTCAAGGCGGTCG
Organism: Xanthobacteraceae bacterium; assembly: GCA_049300295.1. GTDB lineage: Bacteria > Pseudomonadota > Alphaproteobacteria > Rhizobiales > Xanthobacteraceae > BOG-931. Next base: position 3,482 of record JBAQJL010000149.1, on the reverse strand, counting down.
GCCGCTGGCTGATCGATACAGCCGGCGGCGAGATCAAGGTTTTCGTCGACACCGCGCCGGTGATGGAAAAGCCGCTCGCCGCAGCCGCCGGCATTGGCTGGCAGGGCAAGCACACCAATTTGGTGTCGCGCGAATTTGGCTCGTGGCTGTTTCTCGGCGCCATCTTCACCACGCTCGACCTGCCGCCCGACGCGCCGGAGAGCGATCATTGCGGCGCCTGCCGCGCCTGCCTCGACATTTGCCCGACGGCGGCATTTCCGGCGCCGTATCGGCTCGATGCGCGCCGCTGCATTTCTTATCTGACCATCGAGCACAAGGGACCGATCCCGCTAGAACTGCGCCCGCTCATCGGCAACCGCATCTATGGCTGCGACGATTGTCTGGCGGTGTGTCCGTGGAACAAATTCGCCAAGGCCGGGCGGCAAACGAAGCTCGCGGCGCGCGAGGCGCTGCGTGCGCCGCAGCTTGCCGAACTTGCGCGGCTCGACGAGGCAGAGTTCCGCACGCTGTTTGCCAAGAGTCCGGTCAAGCGCACCGGGCGCGTGCGATTCTTGCGCAATGTGCTGATCGCGATCGGCAATTCCGGCGAGGCCACATTGGCGCCCGAAGCCGAACGGCTGTTGGACGATGCTTCCCCGCTTATTCGCGGCGCCGCGATCTGGGCGCTCGGTCGCCTGGCGCGCTCGCGACTTGTTGACTGCGCCAGAACGCGCCGTGCCGTAGAGTCCGATCCTGATGTTGCCGCCGAATGGACGGCGGCGCTCGCATCCGCCCCCGCGAAGCGGGGGAGGGGGACCGCGCGCAGCGCGGTGGAGGGGGCTTCTGAGTAACGGACGCGATCAGCGGAGAGGTAAAGACGCATGAGTGAGAGTTTGGCGATCGACCGACGGCGCTTTTGTTACGTGGCATCAGACGCCCCCTCCACCGCCCTTCGGGCGGTCCCCCTCCCCCGCTGCGCTGCGCTCCGCGGGGGCGGATGAACTTTCGATGTCCACACTTGTGTGTTTCGGTCTCGGCTATTCGGCCGAACAGTATATCGGCATGTTTGGCGATACCTTTGCACGCATCATCGGCACCGTGCGCGGCGCCGAACGCGCCACGGTGTTGAACGGCCAGTTCGCCGGACGACTCAAGGCGCGGGTGTTCGACGGCCAATCGGCCACGCCGGAACTGCTGCAGGCGGTCGGCGAGGCCGATGCGGCGCTGGTGTCGATTCCGCAGGACGAACATGGCGATCCGGTGCTGCGCACCTGCAGCAAAGCACTGGCCTACGCGCCGCATCTCAAGGCGATCGTGTATCTGTCGACGGTCGGCGTCTATGGCGACCGCGGCGGCGCGTGGGTGGACGAGACGACACCGCTGGCGCCCGATTCGACGCGCGGCAGCGGGCGGCTTAACGCCGAGCGCGGCTGGCAGGATTTCGGCGAGCGCCGCGGTATTGCGGTTGCCGTGCTCCGCCTTGCCGGCATTTACGGACCTGGGCGTAGCGCGCTGACCCAGGTGGCGCGCGGCAACGCGCGGCGCGTCGTCAAGCCCGGGCAGGTGTTCAATCGCATCCATGTCGAGGACATCGCGCAGGCGATCGACGCCGCGTTGGCGCTGCGCGCTTCCGGCATTTTCAATATCGCGGACGATGAGCCGACGCCGGCGGGCGAGCCGCTCGCGTTCGCGGCGCAGCTTCTCGGCGTGCCGCCGCCGCCCGAAATCCCTTACGAGCAGGCTGAAGCTGCAATGTCGCCGCTCGCCAAAAGCTTCTGGCAGGAATGCCGCCGCGTCAACAACGACAAGCTCAAGCGCGAGCTTGGCGTGGCTTTGCGCCATCCGACCTATCGCGAGGGATTGCGGGCGTTGTTTGAACAACAACGGCGGTAACGCGGCCGACGCGGTCGGGTTTGGAGAACAGCGGACATGGAAGCGCCCGAGGCTCTGGCTCCTGGGATCGTGAATGACCCGAAGGCGACATGGGTCGCTCACTCAGCCTTGATGTTGGCCGCCCGGGTCACGTTGGCCCATTTCCCGGTTTCTGCTGCAATCAGTTTTCCGAATCCAATCGGTGTCATCGGCATAGGCGAACCGCCGAGGTCACCTGGCGGGATCGTCAAGGTACCCCATGTGATCATTCAGCCAGGCGCGTTCCGCATCAAAGCCGACAGCGAAGCGATTGCGGCGATCGGGGTCGGTGGCGCCCCCGGCGGCGACAAGGACGAAGCCTGCGCCAAAGCCGGACTCGACAAGATCAGCGACCGCCTCAAATAACGCGCTGGGGTATGTGCGCGGGAGCGGCGAGCGTAGCCCTCGCACTGCGTCGCGGTGGGTGTAAGGGGATAATGGTTCGTGGATTTGATCTTGGTCAATCCGGTTCGGCGCTCTAATCACGTCCGTTATATGCGAAAGCAACGGTCGACCACCAAGGTGCGATCAGTCGCGACGTGCCAACAACGGACTCATGCAGCGCAGCATTACGGAAAGAAAAACCCCGACATTTCTGCCGGCGCTTTGTTGTCTGATTTTTGTTGCCGAAGATCAGGCGTCGAGCGCGACAGCCTTCCGCTTCTTGCGCCAGCCGACTGGACCGAGCGGCTCCGCGCTTCCGGAATTGGCCGCTCGCTTGTCAGTCGGTTTGCGCTTAAACAGGTTTTGCAGGGCCGACTCTGTACATGGACACGAAGTGAGCCAGAGTATGCCCCACCAAAATCGCATGTTAGAGTCGAGCGGCACACGCAACGCTTCGAGAACAATAACCAGCGCCTCGGTGAAGGAATCAACATGAAACTTAAATTGTCGTTACTCATGGTGGCTTTATCAACGTACACTGGACTTGCGGCGGCCGACGAGTTCACGCCGCCGCCGATGAGGGACGGTCTCTGGACAACGCACACCAAGCAGATCCAGCACGGCAAGACAGTAATCGATATGTCGATCAAGATCTGCCACTCGCAGGCGCTCACGAACTCGATGAAGGCGACTGGCCAGGAGATCCGAAAGAGAAACAATTGCACCTCGACGGTCACCAAGCCTTCGTCGAATTCCATTGTCGAGGAGAGCAGCTGCGCCAAAGGCCCGAATGCGGGCCGGGTCACGAAGCTCCTCTATACGTTTCAGGGTGACACTGGCTCACACATGGAAATGCATTCGGGTGCGGGCAACTCGGAGACCGTCATGATCGTCGATTCCAGCTATGTCGGCAGCTGTCCTGCCGGCATGAAGCCAGGCGATTCGATGATGGCCGATGGCAAGATCATCTCGGGCGGTTCTTGAAGCGGAATCCGCAGCCTGTGTGAGCCGCGCGCGCGTACGCTGACCAGCCGCATAATGCCCATGGTGAGAATTTCTACTCATGTCCGCCTTGGGTCAAGGAACGAACCCGCTTCGCGGGAGGGAGGCTGCGGGCCGGTCTAGTCTGGAGCGAAGGCCGACAGGGGATTTGATGAGAGCTTCGTGAGTTCGACGATTGGAGTGTTGCAACCTCACGAGGAGCACTC
>JBAQJL010000148.1:0-23400 GCA_049300295.1 Xanthobacteraceae bacterium | reverse complement strand
TCGGTCCACTGGCCGAGCCGATCCAGATAAAGATACAGCACCGGGGTGGTGTAGAGCGTCAGCAGCTGGCTGATGATCAGACCGCCCACGATCGAGATGCCGAGCGGGCGGCGGATTTCACTGCCGGAGCCGAAGCTCACCGCCAGCGGCACGGCGCCCAGGATCGCCGCCGAGGTCGTCATCATGATCGGGCGGAAGCGTAACAGGCAGGCCTGATAGATCGCGTCGTATGCGCTCAAGTTCCGCGACCGCTTCGCATCGATGGCGAAGTCGATCATCATGATCGCATTCTTCTTGACGATGCCGATCAGCAGAATGACGCCGATGGTGCCGATGATGTCGAATTGGGTATGGAACAGCATCAGCGCCAGAAAGGCGCCAACGCCGGCCGACGGCAGCGTCGACAGGATGGTGATTGGATGCACATAGCTTTCGTAGAGGATGCCAAGCACGATGTAGACCGCGGCAATCGCCGCCAGGATCAGCACGATCTCGTTGTTCGCCGACTGGGCGAATAGCTGCGCGGTGCCGGCGAGGTTGCCGTGGATCGACGCCGGCATGTGAATCTCGTTCACCGCGTTGTCGATCACCGCGGAGGCTTCGCCGAGCGTAGCGCCAGGCGGCAGGTTGAACGAGATCGTTGAGGCAACGAACAACCCTTGGTGCCGGACCGCGAGCGGGGTGTTGCCGGGCCGGTAGTGGCTGACCGCGGACAGCGGCACCATCGTTTCCTTGGTGGTGCTCACCGCCGCGCCTGACGACGTCGCGCCCTTGCCGGTGTTGGCAAGCGCATTGATGGCGGCATTGCGCGCGGAGTTGTTGTTGGCCGCGGCGGCCGCGGCCGCGGCCGCACTGGCGGCGTTGCCGGCGGCCGATACGGTCACGTTGCCGGCCGGCAGGTTCGACGTCGCCGTGCCCGAGGCGCCGCCGCCCGACGTCGAGACATAGATATCGTCGAGCGACTGCGGGTCGTGGGTGTAGCGCGGATCGATCTCCATGATGACGTGATATTGATTGATGGCGCTGTAGATAACCGACACCTGCCGCTGCCCGAACGCATCGTAGAGCGTGTTGTCGATCTGCGCCGGCGTGATACCCAGTCGGGACGCGGTGTCGCGATCAATCACCAGATCGGTTTCCAGGCCCTTTTGCTGCTGATCGGAATTGACGTCGGCGAGCAGGGGGCTGCGTTCCAATGCCTGAACCAGCTTCGGCGTCCACGCTTCCAGATCATCGGGACTGTCCGACTGCAGCGTGTATTGATATTGCGCGTTGCTCTGCCGGCCGCCGGCGCGGATATCCTGCACCGGAATAAGAAACAGGCGCCCGCCGGGGACGCGCGCGAGCTGCGGCCGCAGCCGGGCGATCACTTGATCAATCGGCGGCCGCTGAGTGTTCGGCTTGAGCGAGACGAACACCGAACCGGTATTGATCTGGCCGAAGCCGCCGCCGCTGCCTACCCCGGTGTAACCGACGACGTGGTCGACCGCCGGATCGGCCTGCACGATCGCCATCATCTGCCGCAGTTTCTGCGTCATCGCCTGGAACGATACGCTCTGATCGGCCTGCAACGCTCCGATCAGACGCCCGGTATCTTCCTGCGGGAAGTAGCCTTTGGGAATGATGTACGCGAACAGAAAGTTGAGCGCGATTGCCGACAGAAAGATCACGAACACGATCCGGCTGTGGCGCAACGCCCAAGCCAGCGAGTACTCATAGCCTTCGAGCACACGGTTAAAAAACCTGTTGCGCCGCTGCGCGTGCTCGCGCGGCCGCGGGCGCAGAAACAGCGCCGACAGCATCGGGGTCGTGGTCAGCGAGATGCACAGCGAAATTACGATCGCGAGCGACAGCGTCAGCGTGAATTCGCGGAACAGCCGGCCGAGAATGCCGCCCAGCAGCAGGATTGGCGTGAATACCGCGACCAGCGACAGGCTGATCGACAACACCGTGAATCCGACCTCGCGCGCGCCGCGCAAAGCGGCCTCCATGCGAGGCACGCCCTCGTCGAGGTGACGCGAGATGTTTTCCAGAACCACAATGGCGTCGTCGACAACGAAACCGGTCGCGATGGTCAGCGCCATCAGCGACAGAATATCGAGGCTGTAACCCAACAGATACATCGCGCCAAACGTACCGAGCAGCGAAACCGGCACCGCGACGCTCGGGATCAGCGTGGCGCGGAGATCGCGGAGAAACAGATAAACCACCATGGTGACGAGGATGACGGCGATCACCAGCGTGGCTTCCGTGTCGTGGAGCGAGGTGCGGATCGTGGTCGAGCGGTCGATGGCGATGTCGACATGCATATCGCCCGGCATCGCCGCTTCTAGGTTCGGCAATTCGGCTTTCACGCCATCGATGGTATCGATGATGTTGCCGCCGGGCTGGCGGAACAGGATGACGAGTACCGAGGGCTTGCCGCTCGAGAGGCCCAAATTGCGCACGTCCTCGACGGAATCGAAGACGTGGGCGACGTCGGAAAGTTGCACCGCGGCGCCGTTACGATAGGCGATGACGAGCGGCAAGTAATCCGCCGCCTTGCTCGCCTGGTCGTTGGTGTAGAGCTGATAGCGTTGCGTGCCGTTGTCGATCGAGCCCTTGGGGCTGTTGGCGTTGGCCGAGGCGAGCGCCGCGCGCACGTCTTCCAGTCCGATGCCGTATTTGAACAGCGCCTGCGGATTGAGATCGACGCGCACTGCCGGCAGCGTCGAGCCGCCGATAATGACTTGGCCGATGCCGGATAGCTGCGACAGCCGCTGCGCCAGCACGTTGCTGGCCGCGTCGTACATCTGGCCCTGGGTGAGCGTATCCGAGGTCAGCGCCAGGATGAGGATCGGCGCGTCGGCCGGATTGACCTTGCGGTAGGTCGGATTGGTCCGCAGCGACGACGGCAGATCCGCGCGCGCCGCATTGATTGCTGCCTGCACGTCGCGGGCGGCGCCGTCGATGTCGCGGTTGAGGTCGAACTGCAGCGTGATGCGGACCTGGCCGATGCCGCTCTGCGACGTCATCTCGCTGACATCGGCGATCTGCCCGAGATGGCGCTCCAGCGGCGCGGCAACGCTGGTGGCGACGGTCATAGGGCTGGCGCCGGGCAGCTGGGCGCTGACCGAAATCGTTGGGTAGTCGACCTGCGGCAGCGGCGCCACCGGCAATCGGGAAAAACCCAGCATTCCGGCAAAGGCGATGCCGAGTGTCAGCAGCGTTGTCGCCACCGGCCGGGCGATGAAGGGGGCCGAAATATTCATTCGGCCGGCTCACCGCGGGCCAAGGGACCGGCGGCGGGGCGTCCGGTCAGACGTACGGCCAACCGATCGAAATAGAGATAAATGACGGGCGTCGTGAACAGCGTGAGCAACTGACTGAGGATCAGTCCGCCGACGAGGACAAGGCCAAGCGGCTGGCGCAGTTCCGAACCGGTGCCCGTGCCGAGGAGCAACGGCAACGCACCGAGAATGGCCGCCATCGTGGTCATCATGATCGGCCGGAAGCGCAATAGGCACGCCTGATAGATCGCCTCGCGCGGCGGCAAGCCCTCGACGCGCTCGGCTTCGAGCGCGAAGTCGATCATCATGATGCCGTTCTTCTTGACGATGCCGATCAAGAGAATGATGCCGATGATCGAAATGACGTTGAGATCGTAGCCAAGCGCCATCATCGACAGCAGCGCGCCGACGCCGGCGGACGGCAGGGTCGATAGAATGGTAATCGGGTGAACGAAGCTCTCGTAGAGCACGCCCAGCACGATGTACATCGCCACGATGGCGGCGAGGAACAGAAACACTTCGTTGCTCAGCGAGGATTGAAACGCCGCGGCTGTGCCTTGGAACGCGGTGATGAAGCTCTTGGGCAGGCCGATATCGGTTTCGCTCTGCTGGATCGCGGCAATCGCCGTGTCGATCGAGTAGCCCGGACTGGTATTGAACGAAATCGTGGTCGCGGGGAACTGGCCGTAATGGGTCACCACCAGGGGTCCGGTGCGCTGCTCGATATGGGTGATCGCCGATAGCGGCACCTGACCGTTGGTGGCGGACGACGACGACGGCAGATAGATGCTCGACAATCCGGCGAGCGAGCGCTGCAGCGCAGGGTCAAGTTCGAGGACGACACGATACTGGTTGGATTGCGTGTAGATGGTCGAGACGATGCGCTGGCCGAACGCATCGTAAAGCGCGTTGTCGACGGTGGCCGGCGTGATGCCGAAGCGGCTGGCGGTGGCGCGATCGATCACGAGATCGACCGCCAGCCCCTGCTGCTGCAGATCGCTGACGACGCCGGACAGCTGCGGCTGCCGGTTCAGGCGATCGACCAGTTTCGGCACCCAAGTGGCGAATTCGGTAGGGTTGGCGTCTTCGAGCACGAAATTGAAAGGCGCGCGGGTGATCGTCGAATCGATCGTCAGGTCCTGCACCGGCTGCATGTAGAGGGTGATGCCCGTCACGCCGGCGACCTCACGCTGCAGCCGCTGGATGATCGTGCTCGCCGACAGGTTGCGCTCGTCGTGCGGCTTGAGCGAGATCAGAAACCGCCCCGTGTTGAGCGTCTGGTTGGTCCCGTCGACGCCCACATAGGAACTCAGGTTGACGACATCCGGATCCTTGAGCACCGCCTCGGCGAGCTGGTTCTGCAGCACCGACATCTGCTGATAGGAGACGCTCTGCGACGCTTCGGTGATGGCCTGAATGAGGCCGGTGTCCTGCACCGGGAAGAAGCCCTTGGGAATCTCGTAATAGAGCAGAACGGTGAACACGAGCGTCAGTATCGCGACCAGCAACGTCAGGGGCTGACGGTCCAGCACCCAGTTCAGCGCGCGGCCGTAACCGGCGATCATGACATTGAAAGCGTTCTCGGCGCTCACATCGAAGGCGCCGCGCTCGGATTGCGGGCGGTGCCGGATCAGCCTGGCGCACATCATCGGCACGAGCGTCAGCGACACGACCGCCGAAATCACGATGGTGATGGCGAGCGTGATGGCGAATTCGTGAAACAGCCGGCCGACCACGTCGCCCATGAACAACAGCGGAATCAGCACCGCGATCAGCGAGATGGTCAGCGAAATGATGGTGAAGCCGATTTGCTCGGAGCCGCGCAGCGCCGCATCGAGCGGCGACATGCCGCCTTCGACATAGCGCGCGATGTTCTCGATCATGACGATGGCGTCGTCGACCACGAACCCGGTCGCGATGGTCAGCGCCATCAGGGACAGATTGTCGAGCGAAAAGCCGAGCAGGTACATGGCGCCAAACGTACCGCCCAGCGACAGCGGCACCGACAGGCTCGGAATGATCGTGCCCGGCAGCGTGCGCAGGAACACGAAAATCACGATCACCACCAGGACGACCGCGAGCGCCAGTTCGAATTCCACGTCGGCGACCGAGGCGCGGATCGTGACGGTCCGGTTGCTGATGACGGTGAGGTCGACGGCGGCCGGGAGCGTCGCGCGCAGCGCCGGCAAGAGCGACTGGATGCGGTCGACCACCTGGATGATGTTGGCGCCGGGCTGGCGCTGCACCGACAGGACGATCGCCGGCGTGGTGTCGTACCAGGCGCCGAGCTTGGTGTTTTCCGGTCCGCTGACGATGCTGGCGACGTCCGACAGCCGCACCGGACCGCCGTTACGATAGGCGATGATCAGATTGCGATACTGATCGGCGCTGGTGAGCTGATCGTTGGCATTGATGGTTGAGGCCTGCGCGGCACCGTCGAAATTGCCCTTCGGCGTGTTGACGTTCAGGGTGCCGATCGTGGTGCGGATGTCGTCGATGGCAATCCCGTAGGCGGCGAGCGATTGCGGATTGAGCTGGATGCGCACCGCCGGCCGCTGCCCGCCGCTGATGCTGACCAGTCCGACGCCATTGAGCTGCGAGATCTTCTGGGCGAGGCTGGTTTCGCTCATATCTTCGAGCGTCGTCAGCGGCAGCGTTTTCGATGTTACCGCGATGGTCAGGATCGGCGCGTCCGCCGGATTGACCTTGGCGTAGATCGGGGGCGTCGGCAGGTCGCTCGGCAGCAGATTGCCGGCGGCATTGATCGAGGCCTGCACCTCTTGCTCGGCGACGTCGAGCGAGAGATCGAGACTGAACTGCAGCGTGATCACGGAGGCGCCCGCGGAACTCGCCGACGTCATCTGGTTCAATCCGGGCATCTGGCCGAACTGACGCTCGAGCGGCGCGGTAACCGACGAGGTCATCACTTCCGGGCTCGCGCCCGGATAAAGCGTCTGTACCTGGATGGTCGGGTAATCGACTTCGGGGAGCGTCGACAGCGGCAGGAACGTGTAGGCGATGATGCCGGACAGCATGATCGCCACCATGAAAAGCGTGGTGGCGACCGGACGCAGGATGAAGGGTTCGGAGACGTTCATCTCATCGAGTCATCGTTGCGCCTGGATGCGGATGTCGGCAGCCGTCCGCTGCCCGCTACTGGCCTGCTGAGCCGCCGCCCTGCCGGTGCGAACGGCCGCCGCCTTTGCCCTTTTGTCCGGTGCCTCCTGCGGGAGCGGCCGCCGGCGCGACTTGTTTGCCGTCGACGCTGCTGACGTTGACGTGAAGGCCGTCGCGCAGCCGGTCGGCGCCATCGGTGACGACCTTGTCGGCGGCCGCAAGCCCGGTTTCCACAGTCGTCATGCTGGCGCCGTGCGGAGCCACGTAGGTCGGACCGACGGTGATCTGGCGCACCGAGACGGTGTTGTTGGCGTTGACCAGATAAACATAAGTGCCCAGCGCGCCGCCTGGCGTGGCACCCGGTGCGCCGCGCTGGATCGCCGCGGTCGGAACCGTCAGCGCATTCTGCAACGTATTCACCAGAAGCTGAGCGTTGACGAACTGATTGGGAAACAGCGCATTGTCCTTATTATCAAACTGCGCGCGCACGTTGACGGTGCCAGTGGTTGTATTGATCTGACTGTCGACGGCGATGACCATGCCGACGGCAAGCTTTTTGACATTGGTGCGGTCGAAGATGGTGACCTGCAGTTTGGTGCCGGCGTTCAATTGCGGCATGATATCCGGCAGATCATCTTCGGGAATCGCGAAGATCACGGTAATCGGCTGCAGTTCGGTGACGACGGCGAGCCCGGTCACGCTGCTCGACTGCACGTAATTGCCCGGATCAACCAAGCGCAGCCCGATCCGGCCGGTGACCGGAGAGGCGATGTGACAGTACGCGATGTTTAGCGCCTGGGCGTCGATCAGGCTCTGATCCTGTTTCACGGTGCCTTGGTATTGCTGCACGATGAAGACCTGATCCTCGGCCTGCTGCTTGGCGATCGAATTTTGTGCCGCCAGCGTCTGATAGCGCTTGAGGTCCATTTGCGCCTGACTGAGCAGGCCTTGATCGTGCGCAAGCTGGCCCTCGTACTGGGCTTTCAAGATCAAATAAGGGCGGTCATCGATCTGCGCCAGCAATTGGCCCTTCTGCACCGGCTGGCCCTCGGTGAAAGCGACCTTGGTGAGATAACCGCTGATCTGGGACTGCACCGTGACGGTGGCGATCGGCGTCACGGTGCCGAGCGCGTTGACCACGACCGGAACGTTATTGGTCACGACCGTCGAAGCGCCGACGGATTGCGTCGCGCTCACTGCCACGCGTCCGGTCGGCGCCTTGGCCGCCGTCACCCACCGCGCGATCTGATAGGCGCCGAGCGCGAGCAGCGCGACGACGATCAGCCCGATGCCGATGCGGGTGGCGGTGAACCGGCGCGCCTTGACGGTCGGCTCGGGCGCGGTTCGCCGCAGGCTCGGCGCCAAGTCCGGCGTCAAGTCATCGTTGGTGGTGCGCGTTCGCTCGTCCATCTTGCGCGTTCATTCAGCCAGCAGGTGGCGCCATATAATGTGAGCCGGAGGGGTACTCCTAATGAATCTTTGCCAACATTTCCGGCGGTGAGGTTCAAAGGCGGCCCAATTTTGGACTGAAAAAATAGCAGGCACGTCCGCCGCCAAATCGCTCCCCGGACACCAGTCTCGTAGGAATCCGCCTAGAAATCAAGGGTTTGGACGGAATTCGTCGCTTCGGAGCCGCCGCAGTACGGCTTATTGTGTGGGCAGTTGCGGCAGCAGTGAGAACGACTGCTGGAGTTCCTTCTGGGTCGGCAACAGCGTCGTATCCCAGGTGCCGCCGAGGTTCTCGATCAGGGTAACGCTCGCCTGGAACAGGTCCTGCCGGGTGGTCAATGCGGCTTCCTCGTCGCCCAGCAGCGTCACCTCCGCGGTCACCACCGTGGTGAACGCCACCGTGCCGGCCTGGAACTGATTCAAATACACATTGACTGCGATGCGGGCGTTTTTCACCGCGGATTCCTGGACCGCAAGCTGTTGCGACAAGAGACGGAGGGCGGCGAGTTGATCCTCGACGCCTTGGAACGCGGCGAGCACGGCCTGGCGATAGGTGGCGACGCTTTGCCAATAGGCTGCCCGCGCTGCATCAAGTTGTGCGGAGTGCAGGCCGCCGTCGAAGATCGGTTCGGACGCGGCGGCGCCGAGCGACCAGACTTCGTTGGCGGCACTGAACGGCAGCGGGTTCTTGCCGATCCATTGCAGGACGCCGGACAGGCTGATGTCCGGAAAGAAAGCCGCCTCGGCGACGCCGATGAGCGCATTCTCTTCCTGCATGGTGCGTTCAGCCTGCGCGATATCGGGCCGTCGTTCGAGGAGCGTCGAGGGAATAGTCACGGGAACCCGCGGCGGCATACCGATCAGGGCGTCATGGCCAACGGTCAGTTCGGCGGGCGGCCGGCCGGTGAGCATGGCGATGGCGTGTTCGTATTGCGCCCGCAGCACACCGGAATTGATTTCCTGCGCTTGCGCGGATTCGACCTGGGCCTGCGCCGTCGCTACGTCGCCGCTCGTGACCGAATAGCCTGCGTTGTACTGATTCTGGACGATCTGCAGTGTGCGCTTGTATTCCGTGACCGTGCGGGCGAGCAGATCGTGCAGCGCGTCCGCCGCGCGCAAATTGAAATAGGCGGTGGCGAGCAAGGCCTGCTGGGATAGCTTGACGTTGGCGAGGTCGGCGGCGCTGGCCTGCGCCGCAGCGGTGTTGGACTCGATCTGCCGCCTGATCTTGCCCCAGACGTCGAGGTCCCAGCTTCCATTAAGCGCCGGCTCGTAGGTCGTCGAATAGGTGCCGCCGCCACCTCCGCCTCCGCCTCCGGCGCCGAAGCCCGATCCACCGCCGCCGCTGACGTTCGGCCCGCGCCGCGATCGCGTGGCCGTGTAAGTGCCGGTGAGCATCGGAAACAGTGAGGCCTGCGCTTCTCTAATGAGAGCGCGGGCCTGCTCATAAGCCGCGGCCTGCACGGCGACGTTCTGATTCGAGATCTCGACTTGCCGCATCAGGACGGCGAGTCGCTTGTCGCGATAGACGTTCCACCAATCGCCACGGTCAAGCGCATCGCTTGGCCTGGCAAGCTTCCAGCCTTTCAATTCCTTGAATTTTGCGGGCACCGGCGCCGCCGCCGGCGTGTAATTCGGGCCGAGCGCACAGGCGGACAGAAAGAATGCCAAACTCGATGCAGTTAAAGCGGTCGTGGCGATCGGGCGTGCGCGGACGACGCGCCGTACCCAGCCAACGCCACGCAACACCGCATGGGCCAACGCCTGCACTGTGAAAACCCGCCGCTAACGAACCCCGACCAAACGCAGATGCTACGCTAGCTACAAATCACTCTGGCCGCGTCCCGCTAAACGCAGCCGAACTCGGTCACTTTGTGCCGGCTTCGGTATCTTTTCCGGCCCAGGCGATCACGTTAACCATAAGCATGCTGCCCCACGCATGGGTGAATATCAACAGCGGTGCGCCGGAGCGGCGCCGCCGCGCTCCTTTCTGTGGGACAATGTGATATTCCGGCGACAGTGGACCCGCCGGGCGGGGCAATAAGTGGCCGGCTCGGCTGCGACTGCGAGCGTTTGGCGACGACGGCCAGCCAAAAAATGGAAATCGGTCAGGAAATTGCCCTCCCGCGCGGCGCGCAAAACGACGCGGCGGCAACGCGCGCACCGTTGACGAAACCTTCGTCTGACGGACGGTTGTTGGTCTGCAACTTGCTTTACAAAATCTGGCAAAGCGACGAGGGGGCGAAGATTTCCATGCGCGAGTCATGCCGCGGCATCGCCGCTTCGACTTTGCTTTCGCTCGCGGCGGCGTTGTCGGCGTTTCAAGCGCCACGCGCTGTTGCGCAGACTTGGCCCGTTCACACAGTCAAAATCGTGGTGCCCTACGGCCCCGGCGGCATCTCGGATGTGCTGGCGCGCATCACGGCAGACCGGCTCGGTGCGATGCTCGGCCAGCGCTTCATCGTCGAAACGCACCCGGGCGCCAGCGGTGCCATCGGCACCGAATACGTCGTGCGCTCTCCGGCGGACGGCTACACGCTTTATCACGCCGGCGGCGCCGAGTTTTCCGTCGTGCCGCTGATGCAGAAACTCAACTATGATCCGATCAAGGATTTGACGCCGATCAGCATGACGGCCGTCAACGGCATGGCGTTTGCCGTCAACCGCGACCTGCCGGTGCGTACGCTGCGCGATTTCATCGACTATGCGCGCGCCAACCCCGGCAAGATCAACTACAGCTCGGTCGGTCGCGGATCGAGCAGCGACCTTTCGCCGGCTGCGTTTGCGGCGCGAGAAGACCTCAAACTTGTCGGCGTGCCTTATACGGCGGCGCCGCCTGCGATCCTCGCACTGGTCGCCGGCACGATCCAGTTGTTCTTCGGCAACGTCTCGGACGTTGTCGGTTCGGTCCGTTCCGGCGAAGTGCGGCTTCTAGCGGTATCGACACCGAAACGCATGCCGCAATTTCCGGACGTGCCGACCGTTTCCGAGACCGTACCGGGCTTTGTCATGACCGCCTGGAACGGCTATTTCGCGCCGACAGGCACGCCGCGGCCGATCGTCGAGCGGCTGTCGAAGGCGCTCGCCGTCATATGCGCCGAACCTGGTATCAAACAAAAAATGGCCAATCTGAGCCTCGACGCCACCAACAGCACGCCCGAGGCTCTCGCTGCCGCGATTCAGGCCGACCTGCCGATCTATCGCAGGGCGGCCGAGGCGGCAGGGATTACCAGCAGATAATTCCGCGGCTAAGACCAGTCGAGACCCGCTCGCGTCCACGATCTCGCGTCGCAGCAATGCGTGCGCGTGCTATAGTTGAATGCAAGAACGGAGCGGGGCGGGTTGGCACCGCGATAAGCCAGTGAAAGAACGGTGTGACCATGACAAACGAGCCGGCGCAGTTGAATGTTCTGATGTCGGGCGGTTTTTCTGGCGCGTATGAGCGGCTGCTGCCGGAATTCAAGCGCACGAGTGGCATCGATGTGAGCACCGGATCGGGAGCATCGCAGGGCGCGGGGCCGCAAACGATTGCCGCGCAGCTTGCGCGCGGCGTGCATGCCGACGTCGTGATCCTCTCCCGGGAGGGCCTCGGCGACCTGATCGCCGCGAACAAAATCGTCGCTGGAACAGGCGTCGACCTTGCCCAAGTTCCGCTCGGCGTGGCGATACGCGCCGGCACGGCGAAGCCCGATGTGCGCACCGTCGAAGCTTTCAAGCGACTTCTCCTGAAAGCGGACACCATCGCCATGCCGGCGAGCACGAGCGGCATTTGGATGACGACCGATCTGTTCCCGCGGCTCGGCATCGCCGACAAGGTCCGCACCAAGCTGGCGCCGCGCGGCAGCGACGCGACCCGCATGGTCGCTGCTGGCGAGGTGGACCTTGCGGTCATGCCGGTGAGCGAGATCCTGGTCGCGCCGGGCGTCGCGTTTGCCGGCGCCATCGCGCCGGAGATTCAATTCGTGCAAACTTTTTCGGCCGCGATCGTCGCCATGTCTAAGGCGATTGAAAGTTCCAAGCGGCTGATCGGGTTTCTTTGTTCCGCCGGTGCCGCCTCGGCCATTCGAGACAGCGGAATGGAACCGATCGCGGCGGCAAAGTAGCTGCGCACGGCGAAGAAACATTCGCGCGTCGTGCTGCCGCGTTGACGACTCAAGATGATGCATGTGATGTTTCGCGCTGACGCCTCAAACCGTCAACGCAAACCTCATCGCACGGCCGGGGCTATCTCAGGGGAGACTGTCGTGAAAACGAGCCGTACAGCGCAATTCACGTTCGCTGCACTCGCCGCGGGTGCCTGCCTCGCACTGCCGTTGTATGGCGCTACGGCGGCCATGAATCATCGCGAGTACGGTGCCATCAAGCATGGTGCGCCGACGAGGTCCGCCCGTTCGGCCGTGGAGCGAGGAAAATATCTGGTTGCCTTCGGCAGCTGCACGGACTGTCACACGCCGGGCAGTTTCTTTGGCAAGCCGGACATGACCAGATTCCTCGGTGGGTCGGATGTCGGTTTTGCCATTCCCGGGCTCGGAGTTTTCGTCGGGCCGAACCTGACGCCGGATAAAAAGACCGGTCTCGGCAGCTGGACTGACGAGCAGATCGTGACCGCATTCACGACGGGTAAGGTCCCCGGCGGCCGCATTCTCGCGCCAGTCATGCCCTGGCACGCTTACGCCAACCTGACTAAGTCCGACGCACTGGCGATCGTCGACTATCTCAAGAGCCTGCCACCCGTGTCGCATCAGGTCGGCGGGCCTTATGGGCCGGACCAGACACCGGCGGAATTCGTCATGGTCGTGATACCGCCCGCCGTTTACAGCGGGCTGCCAAAACCGGGCGCTCCGGCGCCTGCCGCACCGTTGCCGCCGGCACCCGCCGCCGCGCCTGCGTCCCCGCCGTCAGCCGTGCCGGGCAAATGAGCCAGGAAATGCGTCATTGCGAGGAGCCCGAAGGGCGACGAAGCAATCCAGCGCGGCGCAAAGGGATTGGATTGCTTCGCGGAGCCTGTCATCGGACCGCGCGACTTCGCGCGGGTCCGTTGGCTCGCGATGACGGCTCGATCTGATCTCCGACAAGTCTAATGCAACAAGTTCTCGCGCAACGTCGTGCCGGCATATTGTTTTTTGGTCAGCCCGCGGCGCTGCAGTTCGGGCACCACGTGATCGACAAATTCCTGCAGGTTGCCGGGTGCTGAAAAGCCGCGCGCCAGCATGAAGCCGCCATTGGCGCCGGTTTCGAAATGCCATTGTTCGAGCTTGTCGGCGATCTGTTTCGGCGTACCGCCGGCGACGAGAATGCGCTCGGTCATAAAACGCCGGCCGAATTGCTCGACGGTGAGGCTGGGATCGGTCGTTTTCAGAATCTCCTCGAAGCTGCCCCAGTGCACATTCTGCGCTTTGACTTCGGTGGCGACGTCGGACAATCGCGTATCGCGACGGAAGCGGGAGAAGTCGAGCCCATACATCGACGACAATTCGATCAGGCCGGCTTCCGGCGGAATTGAATCCAGATAATGCTCTTCCATCGCCTGGGCCTCGGCGTCCGAGCCCGCGACCTGAACGCGCACCGACCACAGGATACCGCAGTCCTGCGGCTTGCGCCCGAACTTGGCGAGCCGGCCGTCAAGCTCTGTGCGGTGCGCTTTCATGCTCGGCAGGGTGCGCCGCGTGGAAAATTGCAGGTCGGCGTAATGCGCGGCGAGATCCATGCCCGGTCCGGACTGGCCGGCCTGAATGATCACCGGGCGGCGTTGCGGCGATGGCAGCGCGGGCAGGGGACCGCGAACGCTGTAATATTCGCCCTCGAAATTGAGCAGATGCACCTTGGCGGGATCGCCGAAAATCCCGTTTTGCCGATCGAGGACGATCGCATCCGGTTCGATGCTGTCCCACAGCATGCGGCAGACCTGAAGATGCTCCTGCGCGCGCTCGTAGCGCACGTCGTGCTCGATCATATTCTTGTAGCCGTAATTCGCGGCCTCGTTCTTCGAGCGCGAGGTCACGGCGTTCCAGGCGATGCGGCCCTTGGTGACGTGGTCGAGTCCGTTGAAGACGCGTGCGATGTGAAACGGGTGATGGTAGGTGGTCGACATGGTGATGCCGAAGCCGATGCCTTCAGCTACCCGCGACATGCAGGGGATCATCGGCATCATGTCGTGGCGCGGCCATTTGGTGCCGTAGCGCACCGCGGCGTGATGGTTGCCGCCGTAATCCTCCGGTGTGCCACCGGAGTCGCCGAAGAACAGCATGTCCATGACGCCGCGCGCCGCGGTGCGCGCGATGTCTTCGTAAAATTCCGGGCTCGAGTAATACGGATAGCCTTCCCAGGAACCGGGCAACTTCCAGAGATAATCGGTGTGGTAGTGCGACAGGTCGGCGGCGAGATGGATGAGTTTGGATTGAGACATGAATGCAGCCTTCGATCGCGCAGGCGTCCGCACAAACACTAATGATAGAGCGTTGGCGCCGTCTACTGCGCGCCGGTCGCACGGCTGCATCGAAGCTGTGCAAATCGGCGGCGCGTCTGCGCGCTAATGCGCCTTGTTTCGGCGGGCCTTCTATGACTCAATTGCAGGCCGGTCGATGCTGCAGCGGAGACGGACGTGCGGAAAGTTGTGATCGGCCTATGGCTCGCGGTCGTTTGCATTATGTCGGCGCAAGCCGATCCGCACGCGGTTGCGGATTTTTATCGCGGCAAGGTCATCACCCTGTTCGTCGGCTACGGTCCCGGTGGCGGCTTCGATGTCATGGGCCGGTTGCTTGCCCGCCATATGGGCAAGCACGTTGCCGGCCATCCGGCCTTTGTCGTGCAGAACATGCCGGGTGCCGGCAGCCTGCTGCTGGCAAACTATCTCTATAATCGCGCTCCTGCGGACGGCACCCAGTTCGGCATCATTGCCCGCAACCTGCCACTGATCGCTCTTGTCGGCGGTGATGGTAACGTGCGGTTCGATCCGCGCAAATTCACTTGGATCGGTTCGTCATCCGACTTTTCCGACGACGCCTACGTGCTGATCGTGCGCAAGGATTCGCCGGTCAAGACGCTGGCCGATGCGCGGCGTGCCGACGGCCCGCGGCTCGTTGTCGGCGGAACGGCCGAGGGCTCCGGCAGCGCCGACGTGCCCAAGATTTTGCAGGACGCCCTCGGCATCCAAATGAAGCTAATACTTGGCTACCGCGATTCGGCGGCGCTGTTTCTCGCCATGGAGAACGCCGAGATTGCCGGGCGCACAGTGGAATTGTCATCGGTGCGCGCCACCCGGCCGCAATGGCTCGAACCCGAAAGCGATTATCGCTTGCTGTTGGTGTACGCGCGCAAGACGCGCTATCCGCAGTTTCCCAACGTGCCGACGGCGCGGGAACTGGCGCCTAATGCCGCGGCGCGCGAGCTGATCGAGTTCACCGAGTCTCCCTTGCTGAGCATGGCGTGGCCGTTTGTGGCGCCGCCGGGCGTGCCGGCCGACCGCGCCGCCGCCCTGCAGCAGGCTTTCATGGCGACATCGCGCGACCCGGATTATCTCGCCGACGCCGCGAAACTGAAGGTTCCCATTGAGCCCGTGAGTGCAGCGGACATCAACAGCGCCATCGACAAGCTGTCGAAGGCGTCTCCGCAAGTCTTCGATTACGTTCGCAAACTGATGGTGACCAAGAAAGGACGCTGAGCGGCGGACCGAAATATCTCTTCACGCCGCGAAAAAGCTTTCAACCGGGACGCTGCGGGACAGGCGGCCGACCTCGACGAACATGTCCATCTGCCGCTGCGCCAGCCGCCGCTCGTTCTCCGTAAAGGTGAACTCCATGCGCGGGTAGCGCGCCGAGATCAACAGCGTCTCGCGGTCGCCGCCGTACGATTTGATGAAGATGTCGGCGACCTCCTCGATGTTGCGCTCGCTGTAGGCGAAGGATTTGCGAAACGCGTCGAGCAGCGGTTCGCGCAGACCCGGATTATTTTGCAGCAGCGATTGGTTCGCGGCCACCATGTGTTTGATCATCTCGTCAAAGCCGGTGAGCAGCTTCCAGGCATCGCCGTCGGTGTAGAGGCACTGCGCGTCGCTTTCTTGTTCGCCGTGGAAGAAGAACTGATCGAGCAGCACCACCGCGTCGGCATCGCCGCGGCGCAGGATGCTGAGCAGGGTTTCCTGCGGGCTCGCCGCCCATTGCAGGCGCTGCGGATCGACGCCGTAGGAATGCTTGAGCAGATACTGATGAATAGCGTGACGGCCCTGGTGGGTCGCGATCGTCTTGCCCTCAAGCTCGTTGGGCTGTGCGAACGCCCCGCGCCGCACGAACAGGCCGTTGCCTTTGCCGGTCGATTTCCACTCCGTACACAGCCCGACGATCGGCGCGCCGGCGAGCCGCCGCTCCAGAAAATTCGGCAGATACACGTTGGCGAGATCGACGTCGCCGCGAATCAGACACTCTTCCAGTTCGCGGCTCGGCGGGTCGGGCACCTCGATCACCGTCCAATCGATGCCGTGATCCTTGATCAACCCGGCGCCGAGCGCGTAGTAGATCCGGAACATCGTGAACCGGTTGCGGTAATGCGCCAGCCGCAGATTCATGAAGCGGCCTGTCCCGTAAGCAGCCGCTTCGCGTGCGTCTCAGCCTCGATGTTCTGATCGATGACCCAGCGCGCGATCTCGTTGTGCGAGGCGAACCACACATCGGGGAACTGGGCGAAATATTTCAGAATTCTGTCGAACACCGCGCACACCAGCGGCCGGCCGCCGAAATGGCAGTGCAGCGTCAGGCCGAGGAGAG
The DNA here is from genome assembly GCA_049300295.1 of Xanthobacteraceae bacterium. Classification (GTDB taxonomy): domain Bacteria; phylum Pseudomonadota; class Alphaproteobacteria; order Rhizobiales; family Xanthobacteraceae; genus BOG-931. The sequence goes on along the minus strand of JBAQJL010000148.1, from coordinate 6,806 downwards.
CCGGCGCTTCGCGCAGATACAAATAGTCGAATGTGTCCTTGTAGACGTCCCACAGCGTGGTCGGGCTGGAATGCGATACACGGCTGTCGGTGAAGTCGCTCGCCGGAATCATGGCGATGGGTCCGCTCTTCGTGCTCTTGGCGCGCGGCAGGTCGATGTCGAGCGAGTCGCCGTGCCAGGCTAGGCCCTCGGCGGCGAGATTCTCGGTAGTGTGCTCGGTCCAGGCTAGCACCGGGCTGATCCAGCCACGGGGCCGCGTGCCGGAAATCTTCTCCAGGATGGCGAGCGATTGTTTGATGCTGTCTTTTTCCTCTTCCGGCGTCATGTAGGCGAGCAGGTGGTCCTGCAGATAGCCGTGCCCGGCAATGTCGTGGCCTTGCTTGACGATCGCCTTGGCGGCGTCGGGCCAGATCTCGGCGCACCGGGCGTTGACACAGAACGTGCCGCGTACGCCGTTTTCGCTGAGCAGATTCATGATCCGCCACACGCCGGCGGTGCCGCCGTAGGTGCCCCACGCGATCCGGCCGCGGTCGAGCGTGCCGGGCTTCAGTCCAGTGCCCTGCACGCCCCATGGCGGCGCTTTGCCTTCCGACCATTGTTCGAGCATCACCGTCACCGCGACGGCGACGCGCTGGCCCTTTGGCCAGGCGAATGTGCCTTTTTGCATGATTGGGATCCCCGCTAAGCCCCGCAAAGTCAGGCGGCATCCATAGCAAGTCGCGGCAGCGCAATCGAGCGCGTTGCGCACGTCAGGCCTGTGCATGCGACGCATGAGGAAATACGCGATGGGCAGCGAACGCGCCGCGCGCGCTGTGTAATCCGCGCCCGGTTCAATACTGTGGGGCGGCAGTTGTTTGCGGAGAGATAGCGTGGCATTGCGGTCTCGTGGGCGATTGGTCGCGCTCCGGGACGGCACTCAATGCCCCCGGCGCGCCACAATGGCGGACTATTGCGGGCCGCTAGGAGCATAGATACCCATGAAAAGTCTTTATTACGTCACGATCAGCGTCGCGACCGGCGCCGCTTTGGCGCTGCTTGCGACCTCGCCGGGCGTGGCGCCCTGGCTCTCCCGGGTGACGATCTCCAGGGCGACCGCCTCGCCGTCGGCCGACGCAGCGACCACGTATCATGAGCTTGAGCTGTTCGGCAAAGTGTTCGAGGCCGTGCGCCAGGACTACGTGGACAAGCCCGATTCCGACAAACTCATTCAATCGGCCCTCGGCCGGATGGTGGGCGGCCTCGACCCCCATTCGAATTACATGGATCCCAAGGACTTCGAGGAAATGCAGGTCGACACGACCGGCCAGTTCGGCGGCCTTGGCATGGAAGTCACGACGGACAACAACCTCGTCAAAGTGATTTCGCCGATCGACGGCACGCCAGCGTCGAAGGCGGGCATCCTCGCCGGCGACATTATTATGCAGATCGATGGCAAGCCGATTAAAGACGTTCCGCTCGACAAAGTCGTCGCCCAATTGCGCGGGGCAGTCGGTTCTAAAGTGACCCTCAACATCCAACGGAAGAATGCCGTACAGCCGATCATCGTGACCCTGACGCGGGAAATCATCAAGGTCCATCCCGTCAGCTCCAGCGCCGAAGGCGGCAATGTCGGCTATCTCCGCATCAAAGAATTCAACGAGCTGACGAACGACGAACTGAAGAGCGCGATCGCCGAGCTGTCGGCGAAAATTCCAGCCGACAAAATGAAGGGCTATATCCTCGACCTGCGCAACAATCCGGGCGGCTTGCTCGATCAGGCTGTCGAAGTCGTGAACGACTTCATGAGCGAGGGCGAGATCGTATCGACGCGCGGCCGTGAACCCAACGATGACGAACGATTCTTTGCCAAACCCACAGCGGGCGATCTGACCCACGGCAAGCCGCTTATCGTCTTGATCAACGGCGGCTCGGCCTCGGCCTCGGAAATTGTTTCCGGCGCCTTGCAGGACCAAAAGCGCGCAACGATTCTCGGCACACGCTCGTTCGGCAAAGGTTCGGTTCAGACGATCATGCCGCTGGGCACCGGCAACGGCGCGCTCCGGCTCACGACGGCGAAGTATTTTACGCCGTCCGGCCGGTCGATTCAGGCCGAGGGCATTACGCCGGATATCACCGTGCTGCAAAACGTGCCGAAGGAACTGCAAGGCAGCGAGGCCGAAGTCAGTGAGGCGAGCCTCCCCGGGCATTTCCACGCGCAGGGCAAGGAAGAAAGAGGCTCGCAGGCGTACGTGCCCCCTAAGCCGCAAGATGATACCGCCCTGCAAACAGCGCTGGCGCTGTTGCGCGGCAGCAAGGTCGATGCTGCCTTCCCGCCGAAGCGTCAGCAGGCGCTGGCGCGGCAAGCGCATTAATCGACGAACAGCGAACGTGCAGGGTGATTCCGGGCTCGGCCCCTTGGGCCGACCCGGAATGGCGATTCAATGAAACAGCTTCGGAAATTTCGTTCGCAGTTTCGCGCGCAGATCGCCGCTGACGTCGACAGTCTCCGGAAAGGTGTTTTTCAGTTTCATGTCGTAGGGAATGCAGGCGTCGATCAGGATGCGGTTGTTGAAATTGCCCGGTAGGAACAATGGATCGCGCTTTGACGCCCACGCCTTCTGCACGATGTCGATATCGGCCTTGGGATCGAACCGCGTGCACATCGCCCACAACACCTGGTCGAGATCGCCGGCATCGATGTCTTCGTCCACCACCACCGTCCATTTGCCCGCATAGGCGCCGCCCTGGCAGGCGCAGGCGACATGCAGCGCCTGGCGCGCATGGCCGGGATAGCGCTGGCGCAGCTGGATCGCGGTAAAGCGTGTCGCCGGCCCGGCTTCGTGGTTCCAGACGCCAAGCACTTCCGGGATGCCGCAGGCGTCGAGTGAGCGCCAGATTTGCGATGCGCCGGCGATGCCTTTGAGCAGGCCGGTCTCATCCACCGGCTTATGCTGCGGCGCGCAGGTCAGGATCGGGTCGTTGCGGTGCAGGATGGTCTTCACGTTGACATAAGGCCGTTCCTGCGTGTCATCGGAATAATAGCCCATCCACTCGCCGAACGGGCCTTCGGGCCTTGTTTTCCCCGGCACTGTCTCGCCCTCGATGGCGATTTCACAATCGGCCGGGATCGGGAAGCCGGTGAATGGCCCGCGCACCACGTCGATCGGCTCGCCGCGCAAGCCGCCGGCGATGTCGTATTCGCTGACTTCCGGCAGCGGGCTTGACGACAGCATGAACAACAGCGGGTCCTGTCCGCACAGGATCACGACCTTCATTGGTTCGCCGCGGGCAAAATATTTGTCGCGGTGGATGCGGCCGTGTTTGCCTTCGGTGATCTGACAGCCGACGGTTTTGCCGTCATAGACTTGGCTGCGGTAGGCGCCGAGATTGAACCAGCCGTCGTCCGGATCCTTGGTGACGACCGCGCAAGCGGTGCCGATGAAGCGCGACTTGTCGGCCTCGTGATGGCGCGGCACCGGAAATTTCAGCACGTCGATGTTGTCGCCCTCGATGACATTTTCGAAGACCGGGCCGTCGTTGACGAAGCGCGGCTTGAGCGGCTTCATCTCGGCCATGCGCTCGTGATAGCGCTGCACGATGTCGACCTTGCGCTGGTATTCGAGCGGCAGCCCGAGCGTGAGCGCGATGCGCCTGATTGAGGAGAGCTGGCCGTACAGCGTGCGGTAGCCTTTTGGATAGCCCGGCACGTCATCGAACAGCAGCGCCGGCGCGTTACCGCGGCTGTTTTCGGTGAGCATCTGCGTGAGACCGCCCATCTCGGCGTCCCAGCTTGCGCCCGACACGCGCTCCAGCTCGCCGAGCTTGTCGACCTGCTCGAGCCAGCCGCGCAGGCCGCGATAGCTGTGGCCCTGATGTGTCCCTACCGTCGCCTCAGCGCGCGCCATGCTCGTCTCCGTGTCATGGAATAATGTGCAGCAGAACAATTCGCTGCGTCATGGATGCTGTCAAGCACGTCCGCATTTAAGGCGTGGATGCCCGGCACGAGGCAGCACGAGGCCGGGTATGACGAGCCGGAACCGAAGTATCGCCGGTCTTACTGCGCCGGCGCGGGCTGGCCGCCGGAATAGCCGTGCTGCTGCACGTGCGTGTTGATGAGGTTGAGCGCTTCCGGTGTTTCATCCAAGAAACCCCAGCTGCGCATCCAGTCGTAGGTGCGCTGCAGTTCGGCCTCCGGAATCGGCGCCGGATCGACGACGTAGATGCGGCTTTCGCGCAGGTCGTCGATCGAAAGCTTGGCGATCTCCGGGTCCTTCGCTTTGTAGTAGTCGATGAAATAGTGGAGATACGCGCGCTTGTTGGCGTTGATGCGGCGCACGGCTTCGCGCACCGCGCGGTTGAACGCGCTGTAGGTCTCGGCATCGACGCGGTCGGAGGCGACCTCGGTGCCGTGATGGAATGCCGAGATGATCAGCCGGCAGCCCTTCTTCTCGGCGAGTGAGATGTACGGCTCGGTCAGCGTGGTGGCTTCGATCTGTCCGGTCATCAACAAGTTGAAGCGAAAGGGCGAGCCGTTCGGCACGCGGCCGAGCTTGATCTCTTCGCGCGGCACAAAACCTTCCAGCATCTGCAAGGTCAGATAATGGGTGCCGAAGAAGAACGGCACGCCGACCTGCCGGCCGGCGAATTGCTGCGGCGTCTGCACCGGCGAATCGCCGCGCACTACCAGCGCCGCGAAGGTGACGATCGAGCGGCGGCCGATCTGCCGGCTGCCGACCTTGGTGCTCTCGACGCGGCAGTAGTTGCCCCATTCGCAGGCGTTGTAGAGATCGGCCTTACCCTCTTCGAGCAGCTTGCCGTGGCTGGCGTAACGGTTGACGCCCTTGCCGGTGACGTCGGTGACATTGAGCTGCGGCGTCTTGTCGACGCCTTTTTCGCGGTCGGCCCATTCGATCTTGAGACCTTCCTTGTCGAACAAGCCCTCCTCGTAGGCGACGACTTCCGCCAATCCCTGGAACGGCGCCGTCGTCTCAAGCCGCAACGTCTTCATGGCAATCTCCCGAGTGGTCCAATGGTTGAGTTTTAAATCGGGCCGAATATGGTTTAAGTCAATTGAATAACTTGAAATCCAGGTCAGATTTCCTTTAACCTCCTTTGACCTCATCCTGAGGCGGCCGCGCAACGCGCGGCCCTCGAAGGATGAGGCCCGAGCGCCCGGGCCTCGCCCTTCGAGGCTCGGCGCGTACGCGCCGAGCACCTCTGGGTGAGGGTAAAAGGATGCCCGCCAAGGTCCACGACCTCGATCTTGCCAAGCTGCGCGCGTTCGAGATCGTCGCGCGCAACGGCACCCTGCAGGTTGCGGCCACGCGGCTCAACCTCACCGTCTCCGCCATCTCGACGCAGCTAAAACGCCTGGAAGAACTGCTCGGCGTCGAACTGTTCCGCCGCACCCCGAGCAAGCTTGTCATCACGCCGGAAGGCGAGCGCTTTGCCGCCGACGTCACGCAAATTCTCGACATGACCGAGCGGGCGCTGACCCGGCTCGGCGAACGCGGCAGCCATTCCGGCCACGTCAACATTTCGCTCGGCGGCGATTATGCTTGGCTGTTCATGCCTAAGATCAATTCGTTCTCGGCGCAGCATCGCAAGATCACAACGACGATCAAGATTCACCGCGGCACCGAGTCGATGACTGCGGTGCAGAAAGGGACAGCCGATTTCTCCATCGGCGCATTTCTGCGGCGGCCGAAGGGCCTGCGGTTTCGCACCGTCGCCACCTCGACCATGTCGATCATCTTCAACGAGCGCGACCGGCCCAATCCGGAAGCGCCGTTGAGTGCGGTCGGCGACCGGCTTCTGGTCGCGCCGCGCAGCGCCACGGTGCGCACGCGGCTTGGCCGGTCGCCGCAACTGAAACCGTCGGTCAATTACCTCGAATGCCCGACCTGCCATACCGCGATCGATCTGGTGAAACGCGAATCGGGGCCGGCGATCGTGCACACCCTTTGTCTCGATCAGGTCGAAGCCGACGGCATCCGCGCCGTCGATCTGGGCAAATCGTTCGGCGTCGAGCAATTTGTCATCGCCTACAAGGCCTCGACCGTGAAGCAAACGGTGATGCGCGATCTGTTGGAGTGGCTGACGAGGTGATGCGCTCTTACTTATCCCTTAAGGGAAACCGACAGAGTCGAATTTGCACCGCAATTATGCGGAGTGCGAGGTCAGCGTTGAGCCTGGCCACAGCCTAGCGAGGAGGGAGGGTTGGAGCCGCGGCTCGGATACGGGCTCCCGGTTGCCCGCGATCGCGCTGGGGTGACGATTTGCCCGACGCAGGAGCGCACAGCGTCAAGGTATAGTGCCCGCGAACACAGATCAACAATAGCCGGTTCATGAGTTCGTAGCGAACCGAGACTCCAACTAACAAGCTGGCCAAACGATCCCACGGATAAGATCCCTTCAATGCCCGAAGCGTCTAAATCCAAATTCGATCTGCCTTTAAAAGCGCTCGTTGCGGCGGTGGCGCTGGTATTTTCGATCGAAATCCACGAGCTGGTCCATTTGTTGACCGCGCGGCTTATGGGAATTCCATCCCGATTTCTCAATTTAACGGCAGTCGGTATTCCCATGGCCGACGCTGCAAAATACCCTCCAGGCGAACTCGCCGTCATGAACGGAAGCGCTCCTCTTTTTAGTATTGTGGTACTGGGCTGCGGCACTTATTTCTGGTTGAAAGGCCGGCCTTTTGAGCTATCGCCGAATCTTGGTGACGGACGGGGTCAGGCGGCAGCGGTTTGAGCGTGCAATCTGACGATCTCGATTCCGTCCTTGAACTTTACACCCATGATGATCTTGGACAACTGGTTGTATCC
>JBAQJL010000147.1:0-76310 GCA_049300295.1 Xanthobacteraceae bacterium | reverse complement strand
TCATCAACGAGCCGACCGCTGCCGCGCTCGCCTATGGGCTCGACAAGAGCAAGACCGGCACGATCGCGGTCTATGACCTTGGCGGCGGTACGTTCGACGTCTCGATTCTGGAAATCGGCGACGGCGTCTTCGAGGTGAAGTCGACCAACGGCGACACCTTCCTGGGCGGCGAAGATTTCGACATGCGGCTGGTCAGCTATCTGGCCGACGAATTCCAGAAGGAGCAGGGCATCGACCTGCGCCGCGACAAGCTCGCGCTGCAGCGCCTCAAGGAGGCGGCCGAGAAGGCCAAGATCGAACTGTCTTCGACGACGCAGACCGAGATCAATCTGCCGTTCATCACGGCCGACGCATCCGGGCCGAAGCATCTGACCATGAAGCTCACCCGCGCCAAGTTCGAGGCGCTGGTCGACGATCTGGTGCAGAAAACGATTGAGCCGTGCCGCCAGGCGATCAAGGATGCGGGGCTGTCCGCAGCCGAAATCAATGAAGTTGTCCTGGTCGGCGGCATGACGCGCATGCCGAAGGTCCAGGAAGTCGTGAAGCAGCTGTTCGGCAAAGAGCCCCACAAGGGCGTCAATCCAGACGAAGTCGTGGCAGTGGGTGCCGCGATCCAGGCTGGCGTGCTGCAAGGCGACGTCAAGGACGTGCTGCTGCTCGACGTGACGCCGCTGTCGCTCGGCATCGAGACGTTGGGCGGCGTGTTTACCCGGCTGATCGATCGCAACACCACGATCCCGACCAAGAAGAGCCAGGTGTTCTCCACGGCGGAGGATGGCCAGACCGCGGTCACGATCCGCGTGTTCCAGGGCGAGCGCGAGATGGCGTCCGACAACAAAATGCTCGGCCAGTTCGATCTGGTCGGTCTCCCGCCGGCGCCGCGCGGCGTGCCGCAAGTCGAGGTCACGTTCGACATCGACGCCAACGGTATCGTCAACGTGTCTGCCAAGGATAAGGGCACCGGCAAGGAGCAGCAGATCCGCATCCAAGCTTCCGGCGGTCTGTCCGAGGGCGACATCCAGAAGATGGTCAAGGATGCCGAGGCTCACGCCGAAGAGGACAAGAAGCGCAAGGCGGCGGTCGAAGCCAAGAACCACGCCGAAGCGCTGGTCCATTCGACCGAGAAGGCGCTCTCCGAACACGGCTCGAAGGTCGGCGACGCGGAGCGCCGCGCCATCGAGAACGGGCTCGCGGACCTCAAGGAGGCTCTCAAAGGGACCGATGCCGAGGCGATCACGGCGAAAGCCAACGCACTGGCGCAGGCCTCGATGAAGCTCGGCGAGGCAATGTACAAACAGTCCGGCGACCAGCAGCCGGACAGCGGTGGCAGCGACGGCGGCGCCACTGAAGGCAAGAAGGACGACGTCGTTGACGCTGAGTTTACTGAAGTCGACGACGATAAGAAGAACAAGAAATCCGCCTAAGCCGGCGAGAGGTTTGATGCCGCAACGTGCTGCCGATATCGTCACCCCCGGGCATTCCCCGGGGGTGTGTCTATTGGACGGTGCATGTGAGGCCGTCGAGCCCGGATCGGCCGCGTCAACACGCTCTTGGGCAGGCTCTTGGGCACGTCCCGGAATGGCGGTAGGTTGGGCATCATTGGGTGGGGAGTGATGGCCAAGCGTTGCTACTACGAAAGCCTCTCAATCGAGCGGACCGCGAGCGATACCGAAATCAAAACCGCGTTCCGTAAGCAGGCGATGCAGTGTCATCCGGACCGCCATCCGGGCGACCACACCGCCGAGCATCGATTCAAGGAAATCAACGAGGCCTACGAAGTCCTCAAAGACCCTAATAAACGCGCCGCTTATGACCGCTTTGGCCACGCCGCTTTCGAGCACGGCATGGGGGGTGGGCCGACGGCCGGCTTCGGCGCCGATTTCGCCACAACGTTTTCCGACATCTTCGACGATCTGTTCGGCATGGGCGGAGGCCGCCGCGGCCGCGGCACCCGGCAAGAGCGTGGCGCCGATCTACGCTACAACATGGAGATCAGCTTGCAGGAAGCGTTCGTCGGCAAGGCGGCGCAGATCCGCATTCCGACGTCGGTGACCTGCGATGCGTGCTCGGGTTCTGGCGCCAAGACCGGCTCCAAGCCGAAGGTCTGTCCGATGTGCGCCGGGCAGGGCAAGGTTCGCCACGCCCAAGGCTTCTTTACGCTGGAGCGCACCTGTCCGAATTGTCAGGGCCGCGGGCAGGTGATCGACAGCCCGTGCGCGTCCTGCTCCGGCTCCGGACGCGTGACGCGAGAGCGCACGTTGTCGGTGACCATCCCTCCCGGTGTCGAGGACGGCACGCGTATCCGTCTCGCCGGAGAAGGCGAGGCCGGCGTGCGCGGCGGCCCAACGGGCGATCTCTACATTTTCCTGTCGATCGGCGCGCATCCGTTCTTTCAGCGCGAAGCCGCCGACCTGCATTGCCGCGTCCCGATCTCGATGGTGACGGCGTCGGTCGGCGGAGAGTTTGAGGTCCCGACCATCGACGGCGCCAAGACGCGGGTCAAAGTGCCCGAAGGCACGCAGTCCGGCCGGCGCTTCCGCCTTCCCGGCAAAGGAATGCCGGTACTGCGCTCGAGGCAGAGCGGCGACATGTACGTGCAGGTTGTGGTTGAGACCCCGCAGAAGCTGACCAAACGGCAGCGCGAACTGCTGGCCGAATTCGACAAGCTGTCGTCGCATGAGACGCAGCCGGAATCCTCGGGCTTCTTCGGCAAGGTCAAGGAATTCATCGATGGTCTGGGTGGCCGCGCCAACTCCGCCTGAAAGCCCTGCTGGTCTTTGCCCCGCAAATGTTTTAAAAACGGCAAGATTTTGTCGTGTGAGCAGCTATGTCTCTGCCGGCCTTGCAGAATTTCGAGCGTACGATCGAGCGGCAGATGCGGCTCCTGGAAGCCAAAAAATATCTTATCGAGCGCAAGATCGGACGTCATTTCCGGCTGTTCGAGGAAAAGCGCGACGGCATCGGCAAGAGAATCGAAGAGCGAATTCGCCAGTTCGAGCGCAAAAAAGGCATTCGGCTTGACGATGAAGTGCGCTTTATTCGCTCGTGGCTGAAACGGCCGCTGTCGATCGGCGCAGTGACGCCATCCGGGAAGATATTGTGCCGGGCGATGGCGCGTTACGTCGACCCAAACAGCGACGGGCCCGTTGTCGAGTTGGGGCCGGGGACCGGCCCGGTCACCGAGGCCCTGCTGGAAGCCGGCGTCTCGCCATCGCGCTTGGTGCTCGTCGAATTCAACCCGAGCTTTTGCCGAATTCTACGGGAGCGCTACCCCGACGCCACCGTCGTACAGGGCGATGCATATAGCCTGCGCCGGCTGCTGGAGACGCTGCTCATCCAGCCGGCAACCGCCGTCGTCTCCGGCCTGCCGCTGGTAACAAAGCCCATCAAGGAGCGCTTGCGGCTGATCCGCGATGCCATCGACCTGATGGCCCCGGGCGCGCCGTTCGTGCAGTTCACCTATTCGGTGGCGGCGCCGCTGCCAAAGCGGCTCGGCGGGTTCGCGGTGGAAGCTTCCGAACGCATCTGGATGAACATCCCTCCGGCGCGGGTGTGGGTGTACCGGCGGGCAGGTTGACAGGGAATCAGGCATCAGGAATCAGGATACGATAGGAATAAGCAAGCTCCTGATCCCTGACCGCTGATTCCTGATACCTGTAATGCCTGCTCCCAAAATCCTCGTCATCCCCGGTTCGCTGCGCACCGGCTCGCACAATGCGCGGCTCGCCGCGCTTGCCGCCAAGGAGCTCGTGCTGGCCGATGCCGAGGTGACGCAAATTTCCTTGCAGGATTACCCGCTGCCGCTGTTCGATGCCGACACAATGGCGGCCGATGGATTGCCGCCCCGTGCGTTGCAATTGCAGCGCATGATGGCTGCGCATCAAGGCGTCTTCGTCACCAGCCCCGAATACACCGCGTCGGTGACGCCGCTCTTGAAAAATACGATCGACTGGGTGTCGCGTGCGCGCGTGCGCGGCGAAGCGAACTATTCGGCTTTCAAGGACCGCGTCTTCGCCATCGGGGCCGCCTCAGGCGGCGCGGGCGGAGGCATGCGCTCGCTGATGGCGCTGCGCCACATTCTTGAACTCGGATGCGGGGCGCTGGTTATTCCGGAACAGGTCAGCGTCGCCAATGCGGCGGACGCGTTCGATGACATGGACAATCTCAAGGACGAACGCGCCGCCGCGGCGCTCAAGGCGCTGGCCCGCCGCATGGTCGAGGTGACGCGCGCGCTGGCGCGGGGGGATTAGAGCGATGCCCCTTGAGCCGCGCCAGCGTTTGATCGTTGCGCTCGACGTCCCGTCGGTCGAGGCGGCGCAGGCTCTGGTGGCGCGGCTCGGTGACGCCGTCGTGTTCTACAAGATCGGTTATCAGCTCGCGCTCGCCGGCGGGCTTGCCTATGCGCCGATGCTGGCGGACGCCGGCAAGCGCGTGTTTCTCGATCTCAAACTCCACGACATCGGCAACACGGTCGCCGAAGGCGTGCGCAGCGTCGCGCGGCTCGGTGCGAGTTTTCTCACCGTGCATGCTTACCCGCAGACCATGAAGGCTGCGGTTGAGGCGCGGCAAGGCGATTTGCGCATTCTCGCCGTCACGGTGCTCACCTCCTATGACGATGCCGATCTGGCAGCGGCCGGTTATCGCGCGCCGGTGGCCGAGCTTGTCGCCGCGCGCGCCGCGCAGGCGCGCGACATTGGCGTCGATGGCCTTGTGTGCTCGGCCGCCGAGGCCGTGAAGGTGCGTCCAATCGTGGGCAACGAGCTCGCGCTGGTGACGCCGGGCATTCGGCCAGCGGGCGCCGATGCGGGCGACCAGAAGCGCATCATGACACCGGCGCGGGCGATTGGCGCCGGCGCCGATTATCTGGTGGTCGGACGGCCGATCATCGCCGCTGCCGATCCGAAGGCGGCCGCACAGGCGATCGTCGAGGAAATTTCACAAGCAGAGAACTGAAAAGGGAGAGCTCACATGGCGAGGGGTTATTGGGTCGCGCGCGTCGACGTAAAGAATGAAGACGGCTTTAAGCCCTACGCGGAAGCCAACGCGGCGATCTTCAAGAAATTCGGCGGACGCTACGTGGTGCGCGGCGGCAAACACGAGGGCATGGAAGGCGGCGCGCGCTCGCGCAACGTGGTGATCGAATTTGCCGATTACGCGACAGCGATGGCCTGCTACCGCTCGCCCGAGTATCAGGAGAATATCCAGCGCCGGCAGCCGCATTCGACGGTCGATCTGATCGTCATCGAGGGCTACGACGGCCCGCAGCCGTAATGAAGCGACGAAGCAATCTTCGGCCGCGCATGCAATGTGTGTCGCCTTGGATTGCTTCGCTGGCTCGCAATGACGAGTTTTCGATCCTTTAGGAGCAAGCGATGCCCAAGGGCTATTGGATCCCGCACATCGACGTCAGGAATCTCGACGGTTACAAAGACTACACGGCGGCGACGCCGCCGGCGCATGAGAAGTATCATGGCGTGGCGCTGGTGCGCGCCGGCAGGACAGAGGTCGTCGAGGGTCATCAGCGTTCGCGCAACGTGCTGCGCGAATTTCCCGACTACGCCGCCGCGATTCGCCTGCTACCGTTCTGGCGAATATCAGCGCGCACGTCCGTTGCGACTCGCACACTCGCAATGCGATTTCATTATCGCCGAGGGATTCGACGGCCCACAACCACAGCCGCCGCAGGGTGCGTTACCTCCAGCCCCGACGGTGCGCAAAGGGTATTGGATCGGGCATAGCGATGTGACCGATTTCGAAAGCTACAAGCGTTACATGGCGGCCGACCAGCCGCCGATCGGCCGGTTTGGCGGCCGCTATCTGATCCGTGGCGGCAATCAGGAAGTCACCGAAGGCAAGGCGCGAAGCCGCACCGTGGTGCTGGAATTTCCGAGCTACGAGGTAGCGCTCGCCTGCTATCGCTCGGACGAATATCAGGCCGCCAAGAAATTCCGCGACGGCAATGCCGAACTCGATCTCGTCATCGTCGAGGGCTATGACGGACCGAGGTTCTAAAGCTTTCTTCCTCCGCAAAGCCCCGCTATATCCGCATTAACCGGGAGAAAATCCTATGGCCGACATGCGGATCGTGATTGCCGGCGCGGGCGGGCGCATGGGCCGCACGCTCATTCACGCGGTTGCGGCGAGCAAGGGTTTGACGCTGGCCGGCGCCGTGGAAGCCGAAGGTTCGGCGGTGATCGGCCGCGACGTCGGCGAGATCGCCGGCCTCGGACCAAACGGCATAAAAATCACGAGCGACGTTGCGACTGCACTCAAAGGCGCCGACGGGCTGGTCGAGTTCACGATTCCCGCCGCGACGCTTGTCTTCTCCGAGCTGACTGCCGCCGCCGGCCTCGTCCATATCATCGGCACCACCGGCTATTCGGCCGAAGAGGAGAAAATCATCGCCAAGGCGGCGAGCCGCGCGACAATCGTCAAGGCCGGCAATTTCAGCATGGGCGTCAATCTCCTGGTCGCGCTGACCAAGCGCGTCGCCAAGACGCTCGACGATGCTTACGATATTGAAATCGTCGAGATGCATCACAACAAGAAGATCGACGCGCCATCCGGTACCGCGCTCATGCTCGGCCGCGCGGCCGCCGCCGGCCGCGGCGTCGACCTCGATCAACATTCCGCGCGCGGGCGCGACGGCATCACCGGCGCGCGCCTTGCCGGCGACATCGGCTTCGCGTCGCTGCGCGGCGGCACTGTGGTGGGCGAGCACAGCGTCATCTTTGCCGGGCCGGCCGAGCGCGTCGAACTCACCCACCGCGCCGAGGACCGCATGATCTTCGCCCGCGGTGCGCTGCACGCAGCGCTCTGGGCGCGTGGCCAGAAGCCGGGGCTTTATTCGATGACGGATGTTCTGGGCCTCGGCGACTCGTAAGACGGGCAGGCGGAATGCCGCAGGTCACACTCAAACAAAGGATCATTATCGTTGCGCTCATCGTCTTGGGCGTTGTCGTGCTGTTGGGCGCGCGTGAACTCGCGGCGACGGCGCCCCCGCTCGGTGCTCCGCGCGCGGTTGGGCCGCTCGTTCTTTTTGCGCTGGGCATATTTTGCTTCGTGGCGGCCGGCCTCATGGCTCGTAAGCTTATGCGGTAACGTGTGCCGGCTAATTATCGGGGGACGCTTATGACCATCCGTATCGCCGCCGTCGAAGTGAGCCATTGGCATGCGCTCAACGACGCGGCCTATCTGCGCCATCTCCTCGCCATGCCGGACGTCGAGCTGGTCGGCATCCAGGACTCCGATCCCGCGCTCGTCGCCAAGCGCGCGGCCGAGGTGAAAAACCCGCCGACATTTACCGACTACAAGAAAATGCTGGCCGAGTTGCGCCCGGATTTCGTCGTCGCGCTCGGGCGCCACAGCCAGATGGCGGCCATCGCGCACGATTTGCTCGACGCCGGCTATCCGTTTCTGATGGAAAAGCCGATGGGGCTGAACGCCGCCCAATTGGAGCCGGTGGCCGAAAAGGCGGCGAAGCGCAACGCATTCGTCGCCGTCCCGCTGGCGCAGCGCTATGGGCCGTTTGCGCGACGCGCCCGCGAACTGATGGCGGCTGGGCGCATCGGCCCGCTGTCGCATGTCTATGTGCGCATCAACCGGCCCGGCCCCGCGCGCTACAAAGCCTGGGACTGTCCGTGGATGTTCGATCCCGCCGAAGCGGGCGGCGGTTGCCTGCGCAATCTCGGCTCCCACGGGCTCGACATGTTTTTGCATCTCACCGGCGAGGACGCGCAGGTGACCGGAGCACAGATCAGCCGTCGCGCGCATAAGCTCGCAGTCGAGGATTACGCCTCGGTGACACTGCGCTCACAAAGCGGCGTGCTCGGCACCGTCGAGGTCGGCAATGGCTTTCCGCGTGACGGCACCGACGGCGAGTGGAAGCTCGCCGGCCGCGATGCCATTCTCACCATGAAGGACGGCGTCCTAAAACTCGCGACTGCGGCCGGCGACGAGATGCTGCCGGGCAGCGACGTCACCGCGCCGTATTTCACCACGCTCCGCGATGCGCTCGATCATTGGCAACAGGGCAAAGCCCCGCCGATCGGCGTGCTGGATTGCCTGCGGGCCGTCCGCCTGATTGATCAGGCGTATACGCGCGCCGCCAAGTCGGCCTGACTGCAAGTCTGCGTGAGACTGTGAGTTGCGCGTGATCGCCGCGATTCTGGTCGATCAGTGGGCCATCAGCACGTGCGGCGTGTCAGCCGCGGGCGTGGACTTCTGACTCACGAGTTCGGGCGCGGAGTTCACCGCCTTGAGCGGATCGACCAACCCGGCGCCGAACTGCGGGTTCGTGCCTTCCGAACCGAGATGCTTCGCCGTTTGCACCAGGAGGTCGCGAATGTCCTCGGGCGTTCGCGTCGGCTGCGCGGCGAGCAGCAAAGCCGCAACGCCGCTGACGTTCGCGCTCGCCACCGAAGTGCCAGTCGTATATTGCACATTGGCACCCGGCGCAGGCACCAGGACATTCACGCCGGGCGCCGCTACCGCGATGTAGTCGCCCTGATTGGCGCCGGTGAACAAGCGGTCATGCGCGTCGGTTGCGGTGACGGCCAGGACATTCGGATCGGCGCCCGGGTAGAGCGGGGGCGATTGAGGTCCGGCATTGCCTGCGGCTGCGATTATGAGAATGCCCTTCTCGCGCGCGACTTGCAGTTCCTGGGCGAGCGCCGGATCCTGTGGTCCGGCAAAACTCATGTTGATGATCTTGGCATCGTGTTGGATCGCGTAATCGAGACCGCGAATGATATTGGCCGATGTGGCCTCGGCCGAGGCGCCGGTGCCGCCGAACGCGCAAATCGCCATGATCTTGGCATTCGGCGCGATGCCAAGCAGCCCGATATGCGACGCGATCGCTCCCGCCATGCCGGTGCCGTGCGTATCGGGCGGCGCGTTCGGGCCGCAGCCGGCGTCAAAACTGTCGACGATTCTGTCGGCGAAATCCGGTTGCTTGAGATCGACGCGTGAATCGATCAACGCGATGACGACGTCGTTGCCCTCGGAAATCCGATGCACGGCGGCAAGGTCGAATTTCTGCACGATGTATTGCGCCGGATCGCCGAGATCGGCAGCGGGGCTGCCGCGATCCTGCATCAGGCTATAGGTGTAGTCGGGCTGTGCCGCCGCATTAAGTCCGGCGCCCTGAACTTCGCGAATCACGTCCGGCACCGACTGACCGTTATTGATGCGGAGCGTGTAAAGGGTGCGGCGCAGCGCGCCGATGTTTTGTTGCGATACGACGGTAAGGCCGAAGCGTTGCGCGGTGGCGGTCACTTGCTGCGGCGTCACTTCAGCTCCGAACTGCAGCACAACCTGGCGCGTCGCGAAGCGAGTTTCGCCGACCGGCGGCAGGCCTGTGCCGGGCGGCAGCGGCATGACCCGCATGTCGATCAGACGCGTGCCGGGCGGCGCGCCATTGCCGCCGCGCAGCCGGTTGCCGAGGCCGCTCACATTTCTGTTCCGCGAAAGCGCCCCGAACTGCCGCCCACGGGCGCCGAATGCGCCTCTATTGCCGAAGCTCGCAAATCGCCCGCGGGCGCCGAACCCGCCTCTGTTACCCAAATTGCCAAATTGTCCGCGTCCCCCGATGGCGCCGGTCCTGCCATTGGCGAGGGCGAGATTGCGTCCGCCAAGCGCTCCCACGTTCCGGCCGTTGCCGAGCGCACCCGTTGGGTTGCGCGCCCCTGGGCCGAATGCGCGTAATCCTGTGCCGTTGCCGTGAGGGCCGAGCGCGGCGCCGATTCCCGGTCGCACAAAGCTTCCCTGCCTGATGCGGTTGCCGACGTTTGGCTGCTGGTTGGGAAGTCCGCGGTGCTGGACCGCAAATGAACGTGGCGCCACGCGTGGATGCTGGACGGCGCGCTTGGGCGGCGGTTTGTCGTGCTTGGTTTCGGCGATCGCGCCGCTGGAAACGACAGCTCCGATGCCGAGCAGGCCGACGATGAGCAGTCCAGCCGCATTCCACCATCGGGCGTGCATGGCGTTTTCCTTGAAGTCGCATGACCGCGGTTAAGTGCCTCTTACAATACGGCTAAATCTTGATTTAAAGTTTCTACTGCGGCGCCATCGGCAGTTCCGCCATTCAACCCGTCTTTAACTTATTTGAAAGGATTGCTTTCAGGCTCCGTCGCGGATTTCAGCGAACCCGCTGGAAAACAATCACAGCAGCGACTACGCGGCCCCACGTTGACGGGCTTGCCGCAGCGCGCGCAGCGCCATTTCGATATCGGTCAGGCCCGCTCGCGGCGAGTCCGGCTGGGTGAAATCCGCGATGCGCGGCGGCGCCGTCGATGTTTGGCTCTGCGCCGGCGCGGATCGGTCGAGCCATTCCTGCGCATGCAGATCGGCCAGTCCATAGTGATCTTGAGGATCGACGAATGGAACGTCCTGTTCGCCACGTCCGGTTTCCGCTTCGAGCCGCCGTGTGGATCGATAGGTCAGCCACGCCGCATCCGGGTCATCTGAAATTCTCGGCCGGCGATAAATGCCGACAATCTTGCTGACGATCGCCGTTAGCGACGCCGCGAGGCCGAGCACGAGCGCCAGCAGAATAAACTCTTGCGCCGTTCTCATCCTTGCGGCGTCGGCGGCTTGCGCAGGCGCATCGTATGCGGCGTCCGCTTTGCCTTGTGGCTCGTGTCTATTGGCGTTGTCAGCAGGACCTGTGGCGGCAGGACCTGTGGCGGCCATGACCGGCGTATCCGCGTCGCGCGGCAGTGTTTGCGGCAACAGCGGCGCCGGCGGTTTTTCAGATGTGTTGTGTTGGGGCAATACCGTCGTGTCGACAAAGGGCGTGGCTGTCTTGACGGCAAGCATGGTGACATGCGGCGCGGGCGGAGTGTCGCCAGCACCATTGCCAGGCATCGGGGCGGGCGTTGCCGCGGGTGCCGCAAGCGCTGCAGCCGGTGCCGCAGCGATCTGGGTTTCGGGCGCGGGCTTGGCTTCCGCATCGGCGGCTGCCACAGCATGATGCCTAAGAGCTGCGCGATGGCGCAGTTGCCCCGCGGCGTGCAGATACCAGCATTTCCGCCGCGTCGCGCGGTCGACGTGAAAGTACCAATGCTGCCCGCCCGGCGCGGCTATCTTCGGTGCCGCAAGACAGGCGTCCGCGCGGGCGCTGTCGATCGAAATGCCAGTGCCGGCGCCCGACACCAGAATCGTCGCAACAAATAAAGCAGCCCCGACCGGGCCGGAGATTTTCAACATGATCCCCTCCACCGAATTACAGCAGGAAACTACCTTTATCGAATCGATGACAATGAGCGCCAAGTTTGGCGATCCGTGCGTTTAATTGCGCTCAAAGTTTGACTCCGGAACTATGATAATTTGGTGGCGTCGCACCGCTGTTTTCTGCCCCTAGGCCAGGGCCTGCTCTTCGGCGGTGATGGCCGCGATTTTATCGGGTGGAATATTTGGCGGCAGATTCGGCGGGTTGTAGGCTGCAGGGTTGCGGTGTTTCTCGATCACGCTCCAGTGCACTCGTTCGTTGATGTGTTCTTCCATTGCGTTTCGGCTGCTGAATAAATAACCGTGGCAGATGGCATCGGGAGACAAAACGGTCCGGTAGTGCGGCAAAAGATGATCGAGCCACCAGCCCTTGGTGGAATCGATCACGCTGCCGGCGGCTTTGGGTGCGGTGTGGGCCTTGATGGCGGCAGCGTCGAACTCCAGCTTCGTCAACGCCTGCACCCGCGCGATCGTCCAGATGAGCGCCATATCCGACAGTCCGCTGTCGGGGTATCCGCCGCCTACATTGCAATGCGCCCCGGCAAACCAGGTTTGTTCGACATGACCCCGAGGTTGCTGCCCTTTCGCGATGGTCCAGAAAGTCGGGACAAACGGCCGCCGGTGCTCGTCGATCCCGAGGGCATGCACGCCGACTTCGACGTAGTCTCCGAAGCTCGTATCGTGAAATCCCAGCGTGAAGAGTGTGAAGTATCGGGCCAACGCGGCGAGCCCGAAGCCGGCAGGAATGCCGTAGGAGCCCACCGTATCCCACACCGCTACGCATTTGATGGTGCGCGTTCGATGAAAATCGTTTTGCGCAGCGCGGAAATGTTCGATGGTCGTCTTGTCTCCGGCGCCTGCGGTCTCCGGATGCTGCCGTGCAAGCGGCTGCAAGCGGTAGTGCTGCCACGCCAGCTCGAACAGCCCATTGTCGATGCGGCGCTGAATGCCCGAGGCCCCGATCAATCCGGCCAGCGCGCGGACCGCATACGAGCCGCGCGAAAATCCCCACAGATAGATCTCGTCGCCTTCCGCATAGTGTTTCACCACGTCCTCGTAGGCGTCTTTGATGATCTGCTTCAGTCCAAGGCCGATCGCGCCCCCAAGAATCCTCCGCACCAAATCTCCTTCGGCCCCGACGCCGGGATGATAAAAGACTTGTTGCACGGTGCCGTCCGCGGCGGCCGATTTGATGAATTTGGCGATTTGCTTGTTGCAGTCGAGCCGGGCGACATTGGTATCTCCCGTGCCGGCTTCCTTATTCCAGGTGCCGTCAATCAGAATGACGATCCGTTTCATTGGTCCTCACGCGCCCGAGGCTATGAGTTGTGCGTCGAGCAGATTAAATCATTGCGTGTAGCAATCAAGCCTTCGTGGCGCCTATCAGAACGAAAGCCGCGGTTCATGCCCGTCACTCGCTGTGACGCGCGACATAGTTGGTGTCGCGGTCGATCGGGCAGACTCGTTGCGATGTGGCAAATCACTCTCAGTCGCAAGGAGGCGTCAATGTCGGCTCGTGATCGTCAGGATGTTGATCGGAGCGCAAGGACGACTGCGAAATACGATCTAAAATCCGCGGCAAAATCAGGCCGCTTCGGCGCTCGATTGAGTAGTGCGGGTGAGCGCAGGTTCACGCTGCCGGTAATCGATCAGGATGGCCTGACGCTCGTTTCGCTCTTCATCATCGCGGTGCTGGCGGCGCTGAATTTCATGCTTTGGTTTCCCGACCTCGGCGCCGTGATCGCGTCGTACAATCAGTTCTGACAGCGCAGCTTCGCTGCCTCAATCCGCCCGCAATAACGACGTTCCGGTCATTTCCTTCGGCTTCGGCAATTCCATCAGCTCAAGCAATGTCGGCGCGATATCGGCAAGGCGGCCTTCGGCATCGAGCGTGCGGTTGCGTGCGCCGACCAGCAGAAGCGGCACCGGGTTGGTGGTGTGCGCGGTATGCGGGCCGCCGGTTTCCGGATCGCGCATCATCTCGCAATTGCCGTGGTCGGCGGTGACCAGGAGAGCGCCGCCGGATTTTTGTACGGCGTCGACGATGCGGCCGAGACCGGCATCGACCGTTTCCACCGCCTTGATGGCCGCCGGCAGGCTGCCGGTATGGCCGACCATGTCGGGATTGGCGAAGTTGAGCACGATCAGGTCGTATTTGCCGGAGCTGATGGCGCCGACCGCCTTGTCGGCTAGTTCAGGCGCCGACATTTCCGGCTGCAGATCGTAGGTCGCAACCTTGGGCGACGGCACCATGATGCGATCCTCCCCCTCGTAGGGCTCCTCGCGGCCGCCGTTGAGAAAATAGGTGACGTGCGCGTATTTCTCCGTTTCCGCCATGCGCAATTGCTTGCGGCCGGCCTCGGCAACGACCTCGCCGAGGACGTGCTCCAGACTCTGCGGCGGAAAGATCGTCTGCATCAGCTTGTCGAGCTCGCTGCTGTACTGCGCCATGCCGACGGCTGCGGCGAAGCGCACCGTGCGCTTGCGTTCAAAGCCGGAGAACTTTTCGTCCAGCATCGCGGATAGAATCTCGCGCACCCGATCGGACCGGAAGTTGAAGCACAGGATGCCGTCGCCATCTTTCATGCCGCGATAATCGCCGACCGCGGCGGGCACAATGAACTCATCGAACTTTTTGTCGACGTAGGCGTCGGCCACCACCGCGGGCGCATCGGCGAAGCGCGGCCCATCGGCTGCGACCATGGCGTTATAGGCCTTCTCGACGCGATCCCAGCGCTTGTCGCGATCCATCGCGTAGTAGCGCCCGGATACGCTCGCGATCGTCACAGATTTCGGCAGCGCGGCGATGAGCCGCTTGATGTCGTCGCCGGCCGATTGCGGCGGCGTATCGCGGCCGTCCGTAATGGCATGCACCAGCGTCGGTATGCCGGCGCGGTCGAGAATTTTGGCCAGCGCCGCGCCATGACGTTGATGCGAATGCACGCCGCCAGGTGATACCAGGCCGATCAGATGGCAGGTGCCGCCGCTTGCTTTAAGTTTTTTGATCAGGTCGAGGAGCGCCGGTGCACGCTCGATCTCGGCGCTTGCGATCGCCGCGTCGATGCGCGGCAGATCCTGCATCACGACGCGGCCAGCGCCGATATTGAGATGCCCGACTTCGGAATTACCCATCTGCCCGTCCGGCAGGCCGACGTCCTTGCCGGAGGTGCGCAGAAACCCGTGCGGCCCCGTTTGCCACAGGCGGTCGAAGGTCGGCGTTTTGGCCTGGCGCACTGCATTGTCGGCGCGATCCTCGCGCCAGCCCCAGCCGTCCAGAACCACCAGCATCACCGGCCGACGCTGCTGCATGTCGTGTCCCTTTGCTTGCGCTGTCCTGCTGAGACAACGCCGAAGGGGGTATTACGGATCGGGGCTAAAGCGTCAATCGGCCTACGCCGCCACCTTGCCGGCCTCCCAGCCCAGCATGGCGCGCTTTCTTGTAATGCCCCAGTGGTAGCCAGTGAGATCGCCGGCCTTGCCGACGACACGATGGCATGGCACCACGAACGACACCGGATTCTTGCCCACCGCCGCGCCGACGGCGCGCGCGGCTTTTGGTGCGGCGAGCTTGCAGGCAATCCCCGAATAGGTCGCAAGCCGGCCCATCGGAATTTCCAGCAGCGCCTCCCACACCCGCACCTCCCAATCGGTGCCGATGAGCACGACGCGCAGCGGCTGTTGCGCGCTCCATTGCGCCGGATCGAAAATGCGCCGCGCGATCGCCGCTGTGCGGGCGCTGTCCTCGACGTAGTTCGCCTTCGGCCAGCGGCACTTCATGTCGGTCAGCGCGGCGCGTTCCTCGCCCGGGTCCGCGAAGGCGAGACCGGCGAGCCCCCGGTCGGTCGCCATCACCAGCGCACTGCCAAATGGGGAGGGGTGAAAGCCGAACTGGATGGTCAAGCCTTCGCCGCCGGATTTCCATTCGCCCGGCGACATCGCCTCGTGGGTGACAAACAGATCGTGCAGGCGGCCGGGGCCGGAGAGACCGACTTCGTAGGTGGCGTCAAGCACGCTCGCCGAGTCGCGCAACAGCTGGCGCGCGCCGTCGAGCGTGAGCGCTTGCAGGAATGCCTTCGGCGTCAGCCCGGCCCAGCGGCGGAATAGATGATGCAGCTCGGTCGGCGTGACGCCGGCCGCCTCGGCGATGGTTTCAATTTCAGGCTGCTCGCGCCAATGGCCGCGGATGTGGCCGATGGCCTTGCGCACCACGTTATAATCGGCGGCGGCGGCGGCGAGCGGCATCGGGTTGGCAATGCGATCGGGTGACAGCATGGGAGCCTCCATCATTCTGTCTCCCATTTAGGCTGCGTCCAGGGGACAACCCACCCGATTTCTGTCGCTATTCGCCTATTCAAACACCGTCCGGGTCGGCCCGCGTTTGGCTTCGCCTAAAGCCGCCGACAGCGCCTTGGCAAGGCTCTTCTTCTCGTGCGCGCCGAGACACCCGGCAATCGACAGCCGGCCGCCCTGAGAAACCAGAAACAGCCGCTCGATGCCAAACTCCTCGTGCACGATGCGCTCGAGCCGCACCCACAGCGGATTGAGCGTCCACTCACGCACGCCGCCGCGCTGGCTCACCTTGCGCACGGTCAATTCCGAAGCCGTGATGGTGACCACCTCATAGGCGCGCGCGGCGCGGAAATTGGCGCGGAACGCCACATAAACAAGCAATACGTCGAGCCCAAAGAAGCCGCAGACCGGCCACGCGCCCATGGAAACGAACACCACGCCGGACACAAAGCTCACGGCGCCGAGACAGAGCATGAGGATGAGAAAACCGCGCGGCGACAGCGAGCGGTGCGGTGTGATCACCGCGGAAAAGATCGTGGGATCGACGGGCGCGACGGTATGGCCGCTGTTGTTCTCGCTCATGGGCCTCAGTATAGGGAAATATGGCCCGTAAAAAAACCATCAAGAAGTCCGTCAAGCTGCGGTTGCGGGCGGCCCGCAAGGGCAAGGCGGCGCGGCTCAAGCCCGTCAAAGCGCGGACCAAGGCCGACGCCGGGGCGGCCAAGGGCGCGCTACCGCAATGGACTAAAGCCGAGATCGAGGAAGCGTTCCGCCGCTTCGCCGCTGCCAACCCGGAGCCGAATACGGAGCTGCAGCACACCAGCCCGTTCACGCTTCTGGTTTCAGTCGTGCTGTCGGCGCAGGCGACCGATGCGGGCGTCAACAAGGCGACGCCGGCGCTGTTCGCGCTCGCCGATACGCCAGAGGAAATGGTCAAGCTCGGCGAGGCTAAGGTCCGCGACCTGATCAAGACCATCGGGCTATTCCGCACCAAGGCGAAAAACGTCATCGCGCTCTCACAGCAGCTCATCGAACTGCACGGCGGCCAAGTGCCGCGCGACCGCGCGGCGCTAGAAGCGCTGCCCGGCGTCGGCCGTAAGACCGCCAACGTGGTGCTCAACGTCGCTTTCGGCGAGCCGACAATCGCGGTCGACACCCACATTTTCCGCGTCGGCAACCGAACCGGTCTCGCCGTCGGCAAGACGCCGCTCGACGTTGAATTGAAGCTGATGAAGGTCGTGCCGGAGAAGTATCTGCTGCACGCCCACCATTGGCTCATCCTGCACGGCCGCTACACCTGCGTGGCGCGCCGGCCGCTGTGCGAGAAATGCATCATCGCCGATCTGTGCAAGTGGCCGGGAAAGACGGTGAATGCGGCGCCGACTTGAATAATTTCGTCATTGCGAGCAAAGCGAAGCAATCCAGGGCGGCTTGCATTTGCTGAGAGGCTGCCCTGGATTGCTTCGTCGCTTCACTCCTCGCAATGACGAGGGATTACGCCTTCGCCATCCGCTCCGCCGCCATCCGCATCAGCGCGCCGCGATCGAGCTTGTTGGTCGAAGCGAGCGGCAGGTCGTCGACGAACCAGACAAAGCGTGGGTGCTGATAGGCCGGCGCGTGTTTGAGCGCGTATTGCTTCACGTCGTTTTCGCTCAGCGTCTGGCCCGGTTTGCGGATCACGAAGGCGACCGGCTTCTGCCATTTGATCTCGTCGTCGATCGGCACCACGGCGGCCTGAGCGATGCCGGGGTGGCGCTCCAGCATGCGCTCGACATCGGCCGGATAGATGTTCTCGCCACCGGAGACGAACATGTCGTCGGTGCGGCCGACGAAATAATAGAAACCGTCGACGTCGCGGCGGAATACATCGCCGGTGATGTAGTAGCCGTCCGCGGTAATCGGCTGATCGGCATCCGGCCAGTTGTGATAGCCGAGCATCAGCGCCGGGCACTTCATTTCCAGCACGCCCTGGTCGGCATTGCGATTGCCGCCGTCGTTAAGTCGCAGCGACACTTTGGGATGCGGATAGCCGACCGAAAGCTCCGGCTGCGGCAAGCCGCGCGGATGCGGGCCGAATACGACGGGCCCAGCTTCAGTGGTGCCGTAAGCGTTAGTCACCGCCGCCCGCGGCAGGGCGGCGTGCAGCGACGCCATCAGACTTGCGCTGACCGGCGCCGAGCCCATGCGCACGAAAGCAACGCTGGAGAAATCGGTCGTCGCCATCAGGTCGTGCTCGCGCAGCATCATGGCGATCATCGGCGGCACCGCGGTGAGCCAGGTGCAGCGGTAACGGCCGATCGCCTCGATGTAGGAGCGGGCGGAAAACTGCGGCAGCAGCACGATGGTGGCGTGCGCCGCGCAGGCGAGTTTCGCTAGCGCTAGTGCGTTCATGTGGTAGAGCGGCGCCGCTATCAGGTAACGATGGCGATCGAGGCCGGGCGCGAGCCGCGTCTCGACGACCCAGATGTGACTCTGATGCGATAGCACGACGCCTTTGGGCGTGCCGGTCGAACCGGAAGTGTAGAGAAACATCGCCGGCTCATTCTCGGCGGGCACGACGGCATCGAACGGCCCATGGTTGAGGAAGGCATCAAACTGCGCACCGAATATCACGCGGGCGATATCATCCGGGCAATCCGCCGCGCGCGTCGCGTCGCAGAACACGAGCTTGGCGCCGGCATCGCGCAGGATGAAATGGATAGTCTCGCGCGGGAATTTGAAATTGACCGGCACCGCGACGAAGCCTGAGCGCATGATGCCGTAATAGGCTGCGATATATTCGGCACGGTTGGCGGAAAGGATCGCGACGCGGTCGCCGCGCCGCAGGCCGCGACGTTCGAGCGCCCGCGCAACGCCGTTGCCCATCGCGTCGATCTGCGCGAAGGAAAGCTCGCGCGGGCCTTGCTCGCCACCGAGATCGACGATCGCGATCTTGGACAGATCGCGATCGCGCGGGATCAGATCGCCGAGATTACGGAAGCCTGCCGTCACGGCGCTAGGGTTTGCACATAGGCGGCGATCGCGATCATGTCATGCTGCGTCAGCTTCGCGACCACGGGCCGCATCATCGCAGCGCCCGGTCCCTTGCGGGTGTTGTCGTGGATATCGTTGAGCTGGCGGAACAGATAGGTCGCGGTGCGCCCGGCGATCGGCGGAATCTCGCCCGAGCCTTCGAGCTTGGGGCCGTGACATACGCCGCATGGCACGCTCTTGCCGTTGCCCCCGGTGGTGACAAGCGCCTTGCCCTCGTCGACGCTGCCGGGCGGCACCAGATAGACGAAGCCGGAATGCGGATCGCGCAGCACGGCTTCGGCGGCGTCCTGCGGCAGCGGGATGATGCGGTCGCCGACCGGCTCGGTGCCGCCGTCTTTGGCGGGCAACCGCATGCCGCCGTCGCCAACAAAACTCTTTGGCACGGTGTCGGTCTCGACGACCTTGCCATAACCCGCGTGCGGCTTGAGCTTCGAATAATAGTTCACCGCTTCCAGCACATCGGCCTCGGAAATGACCTGGGCGATGCCGATCATCGCGCCTGCCGCGCCGCCGGCGCGCTGCCCGGATTTGAACAGTCCAACCTGGCGGCGCATGTAATCCGCCGGCAGGCCGGCGAGATTGGCGGACTCCGGATGGCCGTCGCCGGTCGGCTGATGGCACAACGCGCAGGCGCGTCCTGCGGGCTTCGGCCCGCCATGGGCCACGACCTGCGGCATCGGCGGGTGCTCGTTGGGAAACCAGTCCGGCGGATTGAACGGATCGTCGATCTGCGCCAGCGAATATTTCTGGCTGCTGCCGGGTACTGTCTTGATGACCGTCGCATCAGCCGGCTTTGGCACTTTGATCGGCGGATAGGCCCAATCCGGATTGTCGGCCGCGTAGGCTGCGGCCGACAGCGCGCCGGCAAGCGCCAGCCCAAACAAAAGTCGCATCGGTTACTCCCCTTGCCCCTGATTATTTCCGCCCACGGTGATTATGCGGGTTTTGGCGGCGCGGTGAAATAGGTGCCGCGGCCGCTGGCGACGAGCTTTCCGTCGAGGTCGAAGATGCGCGCCTCGCTGGTGGAAAATTGCCCGCTGGGGCGAACCACCTTGCCGCGGGCGATGAGATCGCTGCGGATCGTTGGCCGGTGATAGTCGACGCGCAGATCGATGGTCGGCACGCCGCGGCCGGTTTGTTTCACCATCGCCCAGTCGGCGGCCAGATCGATCAGCGCCGCGATGATTCCGCCATGGGTGTAGCCACGCTCGATGTTGACGACCCATTCCTCCCGCCACCTTGCTCTGATCTCGATGCCGTCGTCGGTCACCTCGACGACGGTCAGCCCTAGCCATTGATGAAACGGCGCTCGGGTGACGAGCGCCTGGATTTGTTCGATGGTCAGGTCGTTGGGCATGTTTTTCAATCCGAATACGTCACGGCGTCACCACCACCTTGCCGATCACCTCGCGGTCGGCGATCAGCCGCAGGCCCTCGCGCGCCTCGGCAAGCGGCAGCACCTTGTCGATCGTCGGCTTGATCTTGCCGTCGCCGATGAGTTGCATCAGCGCCGCCAGATCGTCGTCGTAGAACGAGTTGGAGCCGATGATCTTCAGCTCGAAACTCCAGACGTAGCGCAGATCCTCTTTCGGGTCGTAGCCGGCCGTGGCGCCACAGACCAGAAGCTTGCCGCCGCGCTTGAGGCAGCGCAGCGAGGGCAGCCAGGTGTCGCCGCCGGTGAAATTGATCACCACGTCGACGCCGCCGTCGTAAGACCGCCGCTGCGGCTTGCCGTATGTCTCGATCGCCCATTTCGACCAGTCGGTCTTGGTGTAGTCGATCACCTGGTCGGCGCCGAGCGCCTTCAAGCGTGCGAGCTTTTCGTCGCTCGAAGCGCAGGCGATGACCTCGGCGCCGAGCATTTTTGCCAGCAGCACGCAGCCGGTGCCGACGCCGCCCGAGGCGCCGAGCACCAGCACGCGCTCGCCCGCCGCCACCGTCTTGTGGGTGATCAGCATGCGGTGCGCCGTGCCGTAGGCGACCGGCAGCGCTGCGGCGTCCTCATAGCTCACCGCGTCGGGCATACGCACCAGCTGATCGGCGGCGACAAGGCAATATTCGGCCATGCCGCCGTCGAGCATTTCGCCCATCAGGCCCTTACGCTTGTTGACCGGGTTGACCAGCACACGGTCGCCTGCCCTCCAGCCGGTGACGCCAGCGCCCAGTTCGGCGATCTCGCCCGCCATGTCGAGGCCGATGATGACCGGCAGCGGCACCTTGATGCCCGGCATGCCGCGCACCGTGAACACGTCATGGTAATTAAACGACGCCGCGCGCACGCGGATGACGACATGGCCGTCAGTCGCCTTCGGGGTCGGGTAGTCTTCGACCACTTCGAGGTTGTCGAGGGTGCCGTGCTGGCGGAGAACTAAGGCTTTCATTGTGATTGGGCTCGCATTGCGATCTTCTTTAGTAATTGCACTTGCGGCATTGATCTCCTAGCACGTCCTTGACAGAGTCCGTGTATGAGGTTTGAGATTCTGGGCGAACTCTCGGAAATCGGGACCTTTGCGTCGGGGTCTGGAATCCGCGAGGTTGCACGTTTGCGAAAGGTGTATGGGCGAGGTAGATGGCGCAAACGCAAGGGAATTGCTCGTGTCCGGCTAGGCGATGGTTCCATCCATCTTGCTGAACTACACTGGTACGAGGCGACCGGTATCGGGCGCAGGGAGTTCAAGATCAAGCACCTCTTGTGAAGCGAGAAGAAATGCCGAGACAACAGTCAAAACAATTCGTGGTATGCGTTAACAATCAAGGCTACTCGGCGTCACTTGAGAAGCGGAAGATTTATCTTGCGCTTCGCGACCTGGCTGCTGAAAAGCATGGTCTTACGCGGGTCGTTGATGAATCGGGAGACGACTATCTTTATCCAAAAACGTTTTTCCGCTCGATAGCCCTGCCTCAAGCGATCAAAAAAGCAGTATTGGCTGCTGCGTGAAATGCAAGAAAACTTCCGTCAATTCCTCGACCGTCTGCGGGACAATCGCGAGCTCGTCGATCTCACCCAGCCGGTCGATATCCGCCACATCGCCACTCTGGTCGATCAGGCCGAGACCGCGCTGTTCTTCCATAATGTCATCGGTTACGGCGTGCCGGTCGTCTCCGGCGTCATCCGCACGCGCGAGCGCGCCACCATGGCGCTCGGCTGCGAGAACTTCGGCGAGATCGAGCAGAAGCTCGCCCAAGCCATCGCCAAGCCAATCCCGCCCAGGCACGTCAACGGCTCGCCGACCCGCGAGGTGACGCTGACAGGCGACGAGGTCGATCTGTTCAAACTGCCGATCCCGATGTCGTCGATCTACGACGGCGGCCCGATGATCACCGCCGGTGTCGTCATCGCACGCGATCCCGAGCTTGGCTTCAACTCCGGCATCTACCGCTTCATCGTCAAGGAAAAGGCGCTCACCGGCATTGATCTGGTGACGCCCAACAACATGCGGATGTTCGTGCAGCGCGCACTCGCCCGCAACGAACCGCTGCCGATTTCCATCTCGATCGGCACCCACCCGTTCGAAATCACGGGCTCCGGCTTTCGCGCGCCGCTCGGCGTTGACGAGATGGCAATCGCCGGCGGTCTGCGCGGCGAGGCTGTGGCGCTGGCGCCGTGCGCGACCGTCGACGTGCCCTACATCGCCGACGCCGAGATCGTGCTTGAAGCCGAGGTGTTGCCGACCGGCTGGACCTGGCCCGAAGGTCGCTTCGGCGAGTTCACCCGGCTTATGGGCGGGCTGCACTGGAACCCGCTGGTGCGCATCAAGGCGATCGCGATGCGCAAAGATGCGATCTACTACAATCTGCACATGCCGTGGGAGAATACCTGGCTGGCGGCGCCGACGCGCTACGCCGCGATCCGCCAGGCGCTGCGCACCGCCGGCGTGCAAGTGAAAGACATCAACGTCACGCTCGGCGGCTGCGCGTTTTGGCACGCGGTGATCTCGATCAAGAAACAGCCGGGCGAAGGCAAGAACGCGCTGCTTGCTGCGTTATCCGTGATGGATCTCAAACACGTCGTCGTGGTTGATGACGACATCGACGTCAACGATCCTGGCGAAGTCGAGTGGGCGATTGCCACGCGCGTGCAGGGCGACCGCGATGTGATGATCGTTTCCAATGCGCGGGCGAAACCGCTCGATCCGAGCCTGCCGCAGGGCTACGGCGTGGTGCCGACCGGCGCCAAAGTCGGCATCGACGCCACTATTCCGGAGGGCATTCCACGCGAATATTATGAGCGCATCACCTACGCCTATGCGGGAAGCGCCAAGATCGACGATTACGTCAACGGCAAGAAAGATGCGGCAGGCGCGCGCGGCGACGAGAAGGCGATCGCCAAGCTGGCGAAAGAAATCTTGGATGTGATCGCCAAGGAGCCGCTCTACTACACCGACATCGCGGAAAAATTCGCAAGCTTCGATTTCAACACAGTGGCGCGCGCCATCGGCCACCTGCACACGACGGAAAAGCTCTGGCAGGACCCGCGCGGCCGCCTCTGCGTGCGTGGCTCACAGTTCGCCGCGAAGCCGCCGGGGCAGTGACCGTTCCCTATTTGGAACGACCAACCAAAAATGAAAGTTACGCCCTCCACGAAATCGTTGAATCATTGTTCTACGTCTTCCACGGATCGAGAACCGCCACCCGTGCCCTCTCGTAATCGGCGGTATCTCTCGATACGACGGTCAGCCCGTGTTCGAGTGCCGTTGCCGCGATGATGAGATCGGGTTGTGAATAGGTGTGACCGTTCTTGCGCCCCTCTTCGACCAAGAGCCGCCATTTGAACATGATATCTTCGCTGACCGGCAGCACCCGTCGGGCGAACAGCGGCCGTATCTTGTGGGTGAGCCAATCGTCGAGTTCCGCTCGCCGCCCGGCGTCGGCGACGAGTTCGATACCGAAGCGGATTTCCGCGAGCGTGACCGAACTGACGTTTAGACTCTCAAGCGGCTGCGAGGCGACGAAGGCAACCACCTTCTCCGCCGGCCTGGGGCGACGCAACTCCGAGAGAATGTTGGTGTCGAGCAGCCAGCCTGTCACAGCCCGACGCCGCGTACCGGCAAGCGCGAGCGCCTCGGTTCAATGTCAAGTTCGCGATACGGCGAGGCCTGGAGAGCGGCGACGAGAGCCGCGCCGCTGAGATCGCCTTGCAGGCGGCGCAATTCTTCGGCGGCAATGACGACAACCTCATCGCGTCCGTGAACGGTGACGTGCTGCGGCCCTTCGGCGCGCACGCGCCGGACAAGTTCGCTGAAACGCGCCTTTGCATCTTGCAGAAGCCAGCGGCCGGGCCGCCCATCGCGCGGCCGCCGACGAGGTTTGGGGGGCTTCGGTGCCTTCGATTTGGCTAATCTAGTCATACTGACTAGAATAACATGGTTCGCGCCTGGTTTTCAAGCCGACCCACGTGTCCGATCGCTCGACCTTCAATAAACAATATCACTGCTTCGCTTGTGCCTGCTGCGTGCTCGCGTCGGCGTAGCGGGCATAGAGCGTATCGATGCGGCTGCGCCACATCGCGACAAACCCCGCCGAGGTCAGGCGGTCAACACTCTTCCATTCTTTTTTGATGGCCGGCAGCGTGTTGCCCCAGATGGCCTTCTTGCACCAGTGTTCGCCCTTCTGCCGGCCTTCGTCAGTGGCGCACATCGATCTCCAGGCGACCCAATCCGGATGGCTGATGTGTTCGGCGGCGCCCTGCCAGCCCTGCTGATGAATCAGATAAAGATCGGCGATAGTCGGCCGCTTGTGCGTCACGTATTCGAACATCTCGGCTTCGATGACGAATTTGTAGGCGGCCGCAATAGCGTTGTCGCGCGAATTGGTAATCTCGCCTGCCCCTGCGCCGAAATGCTTGAACTCGCCTTTGCTGAGCTGGAACAGGCCGATATAGGAGCCGGTGCGGTTCTTGGGATTGAAATCGGATTCGATCTTGGCGACCGCTTTGAGGAAATTCTCGTCTAGTCCAAACGAATCGGCAGCGCGCGTGATTTCTTCAACCGGAGTGCCGAGCGGAACGTCGCTCAGCGCTGAAAGCGCGATCGCCGGCGGCTTCTTCGGCGGCGGCAGTTCGGAATAGACGTAATATTTGAGGTAAGGCAATTCCTGATTGGCCCAGGCCGTCGAGCCGGTTGGCGCCGGCTGGCCGGTCGGCGCCGGCGCGCGACTGGTGTGAATGTTTGGCAGCGCTGGCGCGTCGTCCCGGATCGGCGGGATCGAACCGGTGGCGTCCGCATAGGCCAGCACGCGGCCGTGTGAGAGTTCCGCCTGATCGGCGGACGTCGACAGCGCGTCGGGCCATGCCGCCTTGAAGGCTGCGGCGACCAGCAGATTCGGCGCGATGGTGTTACGCGGCTCGTCTTCGGCGCGGGGCTGCGGCACCGACGCAAGACTGTAAGTGGCAGGATTGGGTTTGGCAGCGCCGGCTTGGGCGGGAGGAGGATTGAACTTGGCGAGGATCGTCGTGGTATTGAGCGATACAGCGCTGAACGCTGCCTCAATGCGCGCACTCGGCCGCGTCGCCGCCATGGCTGGCCGCTCGCTCGCGAGCTGCCAAAACCCGGCAACGATCAACGCCGTCAAGGCGCCGACAACGCAGCTTAACTGCCAGATCTTCAAATTGTCCCGAACCGCCCCGCCGCGGTTTCCCCCGAGTCACTTCCCTAGCGTTAGATCCCCGACTTCCGACACGTACACCTTAACCCTATCCGAGGAAGATAATGAGGCGCGGGTGTGGCGGACTTGCGGTCATCCGAATTGGCGTCACACAGCCTTAGGGTGCGCCGAAATGGTTAATGCCCGCTTGATTCGCACGAAAAGCGTGTCAGGTGGGGTTCGCGGATAGAACCGGCGACATGGAAAAATACCGTTGAATCAGTAGCATAGTCCTTGTCATCGCGACTAAACTTGACAATAGTCGCAAAATCCGTAAAAGCGCTGTCCTCTCGCTCTTCGTGCAAGGACGTCAGGCGGTGACTCCGACTGGCGGGAGCGAGTGCGGTGCCCGCGGGCGGAGGGTTCGTCCCCTCTGCGCTCGGGCGGCTCGGACATCATGTCTGCCGGCATTATGACCGGCATGCGAGGTGCTCGCTGGAACCGGGGCGAACGCCGGCGGGATACCCCCGCCACCTACAGGCGCCTGCTCCGCGAAACCTGGTCCGGGTTGCACCTTGGGATGCGTGAGTCCCAGGGGCAGAGCCGCCGTGGAACGCCGACAGGCGAGCGCGCCCTGCAGGGTGCGCGCTGCGCCTCACGGTGCAGCAGGTGCGACCGCGTCTGTCGGCGTTCTGCTTCCTTTGATTGCCGGAAGCGAGTCTGAAAGATTTGCAACTGGTCTTGCGCCGCGTCCGATCGTGGTGCTCTGGCTTTTCCACTCCGGGGCATCAGACGAAGGCCGAGAGGCGGCGTCGTTTTAGAGAACGGCGTGCCACATAGCTCGGGCGCGAACAAAAAGCGCGCCGCGAGAGCGGGAATCTTTTGTCACCTCTCTCCGCGCGCGGGGAGAGGTGAATCACTCCGCCGCCTGGCGGGCTGTCGCGCTCGGCTCGCGGTCGCGGAACGCCGGGATGATCTCTTCGGCGATCGCCGTCATGTTGGCGCGCGCCATTTCGTTGGGCAGCGTGCCGAACTGGGTTTTGGTCAGCGAGGTGTTGAAACCGGCGAGGTCCTGATATTCGGCGAGCTTTTCGCGCACGGTTTCCGGGCTGCCGACAATGACGACGCCGGCAGCCATCAGCTCTTCGAGCGTCTGCGATTTGCCGGTGACCTTCACGGCGCGCACGCGCTTCATCGAAGCGGTGTCGGTATAGCCCGGTGGCAGCAGCATCTCGGTCGGCATCTTAAGGAAATAATTCACCAGGGCTTCGAGATGCGGCTTGGCTTCCTTGATCGCCTTCTTGTCGGTCTCGCCGACGTAGATCGTGTTCGACCAGGCAAGCTGATCGGGCGAAGCCTCGTAGCCGGCCTTTGCCGCTTCGTCGCGATAGAGCTGGAAGAATCGCGCCACTGCGGCGATCGGCGACAGCGTCTGGGCATAGGTGTAGCGCATCTTCGCCGCCCAGCGGATGGTGGAGGCCGAGCCTTGCGACGGAATCCAGATCGGCGGATGCGGCGTCTGATAGGGCCGTGGCCAGGTGTTGACGTAGCGCAACTGATAATGTTTGCCCGAATAGACGAACGGACCAGTCTCGGTCCACGCCCGCACGATCAGATCGTGCGCCTCGGCGAATCGCTCCTGAGATTCCGCCGGATTGACGCCCGAGGAGTGATATTCGGCGCCGATGCCGCGCACGAAGCCGGCGATGATCCGGCCCTTCGTGATGTTGTCGAGCATCGCGTATTCTTCGGCGATCGTCAGCGGATTGTTGACGAGCGGCAGCGCGCGGCCGAGGATCGCGATCTTGGCCCGCTTGACGTTGCGCGCCAGCGCGCCGGCGATCACGCCCGGCGCCGGCATCAGGCCGTACGCGGTCTGATGGTGTTCGTTGAGGCAGACGCCATCGAAGCCGAGCTGATCGGCGAACTCCATCTGGTCCAGATAGTCGTGATAGAGTTCGGCGCCTTTCTCCGGATCGTAATGGCTGTTGGAATACGTCACCCAGGCCGAGCCGTGTTCGGCGATCGCCTTGAGATCGGCATGTGCGTACGGCATCAGATGAAAGTTGAAGAATTTCATGCTGAGTCCTCAGGCCGTCTTGCGTTGCTGCCGCCGCCCGCCGATAAACTCTTCGAGCGCGGCATTGAACGCGTCGGGCTGTTCGATCTGCGGCACGTGCCCGCATTTCGGAATGGTCACAAGCTCGGCGCCGGGAATGGCCGTCTGCCAGGCTTGCGCATGTTCCTTCGGGAACAGCCGGTCGGTGTCGCCCCAGATCAACAGGGTGGGTACATCGATACGATGCAGCCATTTGGCAAGATGCGGATCGTGGCTGCGCGGCTGCCAGGAAAGTTTGGCGGCCGTCTGCCGGTTCTTCAGCGCCGTGTCTTCCATGTCGGGGTGCAGAACGCGACCGATCATCTCTTTGGCTTTGCTCTGATCGTAGAAAAAGTTGGTCAACCGCTGTTCCTCGGAGATCAGAAACGAATCGACCTGCGAGACATCCGGAACATAGAGTCCGGCCGAGCCGGCCAGCGTCAGCGACGCCAGGCGCTGCGTCGAGCGCACCGCCATTTCCGCCGCGATCCAGCCGCCCAGCGAGTTGCCGACAAGGTGCACGCCGGACAATTGCAGCGCATCGAGCGCATCGAGGTAGAAATAGGCAAGATCGTGGGTGTTATCGAGCCACGCCGGCGAATCAGATTCGCCGAAGCCGGGATGTTCCGGTGCGATGACGTCGAAGGTCTTTGTCAGCTTCTGCAGAAATGGCAACCAGTTCGCACCGCTTGCGCCGTGCAAATACAGGAGCGGTTCGCCGCTGCCACCGCGCATCAGCCGAATGCGGCAGCCCCCGACAGTGACCGCCGACGTCGAATAATCCGCCGCCATGTCGTTAGCTTGGGGCTTCGCCCGCCCAGCGTCAAGGACCCCGGCGGCGATGTCATGATGATGTCACGGTCCGCCGTAGCGAGACCATGCAGCAGTGTCAAAGCGATAGGTGTTTATCCTCAAAGCATCCGGTCGGTGCCAGGGCCTACGCGGCCGGCCGCATTTTATTCAAAACAGAAAATACCGCTGTGCCATCGGCAACACGTCCGCCGGTGCGCAGGTCAGCAGTTCCCCGTCGGCGCGCACCTCATAGGTTTCGGGATCGACCTCGATGTCGGGAGTAGCATCGTTGTGGATCATGCTTTTTTTGGAAATTTTTCCTCGCGTATTTTGCACTGCGAAAAGTTCCTTCTCGATACCGAGCTTTTTGCGCAACCCGGCAGCAACGGCCGCCTTCGAGGCAAATACCACCGAGGAGGCGGTGCGGGCGCGGCCATAAGCGCCGAACATCAGCCGGTAATGCACCGGCTGCGGCGTCGGGATCGATGCATTGGGATCGCCCATCGGTGCAGCGACGATGGAGCCGCCTTTGATCACGCAATCCGGCTTGACGCCGAAGAAGGCCGGAGACCACAGCACCAGATCGGCGAGCTTGCCCTTTTCCACCGAGCCGATGAGTTTCGCCACCCCGTGCGCGATGGCGGGATTGATCGTGTATTTGGCGATGTAGCGCTTGGCGCGGAAATTATCGTTGTCGTTTTTGTCCTGCGGCAGCCTGCCGCGCTGCTTGCGCATCTTGTCGGCGGTCTGCCAGGTGCGGATGATCACCTCGCCGACGCGGCCCATCGCCTGGCTGTCCGACGACATCATCGAAAGCGCGCCGAGATCGTGCAGAATATCCTCGGCCGCGATGGTTTCCTTGCGGATGCGGCTTTCGGCGAACGCCAGATCCTCGGCGATCGACGGGTCGAGGTGATGGCATACCATCAGCATGTCGAGATGCTCGTCGATGGTATTTCGCGTGTAGGGCCGCGTCGGATTGGTCGACGACGGCAGCACGTTTTTCAGTCCCGCCACCTTGATGATGTCGGGTGCGTGGCCGCCGCCGGCGCCTTCGGTGTGGAAGGCGTGAATGGTGCGTCCCTTGAACGCCTTGATGGTGTCCTCAACGAAGCCCGATTCGTTGAGCGTGTCGGTGTGGATCATAACCTGCACGTCATAATCGTCCGCGACCGCGAGACAACAATCGATCGCCGCCGGGGTTGTGCCCCAATCCTCATGCAGCTTGAGTGCACAGGCGCCGGCTTTGATCATTTCCTCGAGCGCCGCCGGCCGCGAGGCATTGCCTTTGCCGGCAAAGCCGAGATTGACCGGGAATTCGTCGGCAGCCTGGATCATGCGCCCGATATGAAACGGACCGGGCGTGCATGTGGTCGCGAATGTGCCATGCGCCGGCCCGGTGCCGCCGCCGAGCATGGAAGTGACGCCCGACATCAGCGCTTCCTCGACCTGCTGCGGGCAGATGAAATGAATATGCGTATCGAAGCCGCCGGCCGTGAGAATCTTGCCTTCG
The DNA here is from genome assembly GCA_049300295.1 of Xanthobacteraceae bacterium. GTDB lineage: Bacteria > Pseudomonadota > Alphaproteobacteria > Rhizobiales > Xanthobacteraceae > BOG-931. The sequence goes on along the minus strand of JBAQJL010000147.1, from coordinate 46,773 downwards.
CCGGCGATAATCTCGGTGCCCGGGCCGATGATGATCGTCACGTTGGGCTGGATGTCGGGATTGCCGGCCTTGCCGATCGCGGAAATCATCCCGGCCTTGATGCCGACATCGGCTTTGACGATGCCCCAGTGATCGAGAATGAGCGCGTTGGTGATGACGGTGTCGGCCGCGCCTTGTTTGTTGGTAATTTGCGACTGCCCCATGCCGTCGCGTATCACCTTACCGCCGCCGAACTTCACCTCCTCGCCGTAAGTGCAACAATCCTTTTCCACTTCGATAATCAGATCGGTATCGGCGAGCCGCACGCGGTCGCCAGTCGTCGGCCCGAACATGTCGGCATAAACGGAGCGGCTGATACGTGCTGGCATGATTTTCTCCGACGCGTTCTAAGTGTTCATGATGTTGTTGGAAAACTGTCTTTCGCTTCTCCCGGCGCGGGAAATCCCCAGTATTATCCCCAGCGAGGTCGGGCCGGTCCGGTTGCGCAAGCCGCTACCCCCGTCGTGCGAAGGATGGTTGGACCCTGGTTCCCAGCGGCGGCTAGCAGCGCTGATATTTTCGGCACCTCGTCACCGCTTCAGCTTCCCCATCACTTCCTGGCGAAATCCATAGACTGTGCGCGTGCCGCCGAGCGCCACGAGTGTCACCTCGCGCGTCTGACCTGGCTCAAACCGTACCGCGGTACCGGCCGCGATATCGAGTCGCATGCCGCGCGCCTTCCTGCGATCGAAACGCAGCGCCGGATTGGTCTCAAAGAAATGGTAGTGCGAGCCGACCTGAATCGGCCGGTCGCCGCTGTTGGCAACACTCAGCGAAACCGTCTTGCGGCCCTTGTTGAGTTCGATATCGCCGTTCTGGATGAAATATTCGCCGGGGATCATGCCGGGCCTCTCTCAGCCGTCATGGCCGGGCTTGTCCCGGCCATCCACGTCTTTCTGCCGCAAAGAAAGGAAGACGTGGATGCCCGCGACGAGCGCGGGCATGACGCAATGGAATTGCGACGCGCGCGCTCATCGAATCGGCTCATGAACCGTGACGAGTTTCGTGCCGTCCGGAAATGTCGCCTCGACCTGAATTTCGGGGATCATTTCGGCGATACCGTCCATCACCTGTGCGCGGGTCAAGACGTGGGCGCCCTGTTCCATCAGCGTGGCGACGCTTTTGCCGTCGCGCGCGCCTTCGACGATAAAATCGGAAATGAGCGCGACCGATTCCGGATGGTTGAGTTTGACGCCGCGCTCGAGCCGGCGCCGCGCCACCATCGCCGCCATGGCGATCAAGAGCTTATCCTTTTCGCGCGGAGTGAGACGCATCGGTGGGCTTCCTCAATTCAGCCAAAGCCGCGGCAGCGGCGCATTGCTCCAAGCCGACACGATCGCGGCCAGATCGTGCCGCAGCGCCGCGCCGTCGCGCGCAACGAGGCGCGCCAACGCCAGGCCGTTCCAGGCCGAAGCGCCGACTTCGCCGTTAAAATTCTGCTGCATGGCGTTCACGGCTGCAACCGCCGCCTCGTCCCCGGGGATTTTCAGGATGCCGGCAATTGCCGCGGCGCCCGCCGCTGTCGCCCTGGCGGCGAGCTGCTCTGCGATGCCGCCGTCAATCCGCGTGGTCTCGGCAAAGATCAGCGTTCCGTCGAGTCGCACGCGCCAGCGGTCGAACAGGTGCCCAAAGCTCAACGTTTCGCCCATGGCGGCTCGGCCAAACACGGTTGCTTCGGCGAGCAGGAGCTGAGCGTCGCCGGCAAGTTCGACGTCGATGGTACGGCGGAGCCGCACTTGATCGAACAAGATCGTTTCCTGCGGCAGCCAGGCGAGCGCCGCGCTGGCGGCGATCGTGAGCTTGACGCCGACATTCGTGTCGGGTCCGAGAGACCTATAGATCTTTTCGGCTGCGGAAGTCGTGACCGAAAGCCGCGCGCCAGCGTCGAGCTCAAAATCGAGCTCGAACCGGTCGCCGCCGGTCATGCCGCCCGCGGTGTTGACAATCACAGCGTCGAGCGCGCCTTCGTTGTGACTATTGGGAAAGCGCACGCGCAGCGAGCCCGCTTCGTGCACCCGCGCACGCCGGCTCACGCCGTGCTTGGCCGCAACCGACAGCGCAATGCGCCCGGTAGCGCGATTGGCGGCGAAGATCTGGTCGCGCAGTGCGGCAGCCGAACTCGATGCTGGCATCGTCGAATCGCCGTATCAAATCGCCATTGCGCGTCGCAGCGCGCCTTCGTCAAGATTAGCGCGCTCGCACGAGTAGACGATGGCGCCGCGCTCCATGACGGCGAAATGATCGCCCAGCTCGCGGGCGAAGTCGAGGTACTGCTCGACCAGCACGATGGCGATCTTGCCGAGCGAGCGCAGATAGGAAATGGCGCGTCCGATATCCTTGATGATCGACGGCTGTATGCCTTCGGTCGGCTCATCGAGCAAAAGCAGCCGCGGCCGCATTACCAGCGCGCGTCCGATGGCGAGTTGCTGCTGCTGGCCGCCCGAGAGATCGCCGCCGCGGCGCCGCAGCATGTCTTTGAGGACGGGAAAAAGGGTGAACACGTCGTCCGGCACGCTGCGCTCGGCACGCGGCAACGGCGCAAAGCCGGTCTTCAGATTCTCCTCGACGCTCAACAGCGGAAAGATTTCCCGGCCCTGCGGCACATAGGAAACGCCGCGCCGCGCGCGTTCCGGCGGCCGCAGCGCGGTGATATCGCGACCTTCCCAGGTAATGGTGCCGCGGCTGACGGAATGCTGTCCGGCAAGCGCATCGAGCAGGCTCGTTTTGCCGACGCCGTTGCGGCCGAGCACGCAAGTTACCTTGCCGGGCTCCGCCTTAAGCGACACGGCGCGCAGCGCCCGCGCGGCGCCGTAATGCAGATCGATGGCTTTTACATCGAGCATGTTTCAGCGCCCCAAATATACCTCGACCACCCGCTCATTCTCCGACACCTCGTCGATCGACCCCTCGGCGAGCACCGCGCCTTCATGCAGGCAGGTAACCCTGACGCCAAGGTCGCGGACAAACGCCATGTCGTGCTCGACCACGACGACGGTATGTTCCCGATTGATCTCTTTGAGGAGTTCGGCGGTCTGCTGCGTCTCCGCATCGGTCATGCCGGCGGCCGGTTCGTCGACCAGAAGGAGCTTCGGATCCTGCGCCAGCAGCATGCCGATTTCGAGCCATTGCTTCTGGCCGTGCGACAGACTGCCGGCAAGCCGATTGCACACCGCCGACAGCCGGACGATTTTCAGTATCTCGTCGACGTTGCGCTTTTCGCGTTCGGTTTCGCGCCACAACAGCGTCGCGCGCGCGCGCCGGTCGGCCTTGAGCGCAAGCTCGATGTTGTCGAACACGGTATGACTGTCGAACACAGTCGGCTTCTGGAATTTTCGCCCGATGCCAAGGAGCGCGATCTGCGTTTCATCGAGGCGGGAAAGATCGTGTCGCTGATCGAAGATGACCGAACCTTTGTCCGGCCTGGTCTTGCCGGTGACGACGTCCATCATCGTGGTCTTGCCGGCGCCGTTGGGACCGATGATGGCGCGCATCTCGCCCGGCTCGATCGTGAACGACAGATTGTTGAGCGCTCGAAAGCCGTCGAACGACACCGTCACGTTCTCGATGAACAGCAGTGTGCGCTCGAAGGCTTCCATCGCCTCCTTTTCTTTCTTCTCCAGCCGTTCCTGCAGCTTCATCGGCTGATCCTCATTCCGCCGGCAGCGCTTCGGTGACGCCTTCTTCGGCGGCTGCCGAAGCGCGATCGCGACGCAGTGCGGTCCAATGATGCAGGCTGCCGACAATGCCGCGTGGCAGCAGCAGCGTCACGGCGATGAACAGGCCGCCGAGCATGTAGAGCCAATAGGGTGCGAGAATTCCGGAGGTGAAATAGGTCTTGGCGTAGTTGACCAGGACCGCGCCAATGACCGCGCCGGTGAGTGTTCCGCGTCCGCCAACCGCCACCCAGATGACGGCCTCAATCGAATTGCCTGGGGTGAATTCGCTGGGATTGATGATGCCGACCTGCGGCACATAAAGCGCGCCGGCAATGCCCGCCATGGCGGCCGACAAGGTGAAGACGAACAGCTTGTAGGATTCCACGCGGTAACCGAGAAAACGGGTCCGTGCCTCGGCGTCGCGGATCGCCACCAGGACCTTGCCGAACTTTGAGGCCACGATGGCGCGGCACACGAGAAAGCCCGCGATCACTGCCAGACAGGTGATCGAGAATAATGCTGCGCGGGTTGTCTCTGCCTGCACGTTGAAGCCCAGAATGTCCTTGAAGTCGGTGAGGCCATTGTTGCCGCCAAAGCCGAAGTCGTTGCGGAAAAATCCGAGCATCAGCGCATAGGTCAGCGCCTGGGTGATGATCGACAGATAAACGCCGGTAACGCGGCTGCGAAACGCGAACCAGCCGAACACAAAGGAAAGCACACCCGGTACCAGCACGATCATAAGCGCGGCGTAGGCAAAATGCTGGAAGCCGTACCAGGCGAGCGGCAGTTCCTTCCAGTTCAGGAACACCATGAAGTCGGGCAGAATCGGATTGGCGTAGACGCCGCGGGTGCCGATCTGGCGCATCAGATACATGCCCATGGCGTAGCCGCCGAGCGCAAAGAATGCGCCGTGGCCGAGCGAGAGGATGCCGCAGAAACCCCAGATCAGATCGATCGACAAGGCAAGCAGCGCGTAGCAGGCATACTTGCCGAACAGCGCCACCAGATATGTCGAGAGATGAAATGCCGACGACGAAGGAATGGCGAGGTTGAGAAACGGCACCGCGATTGCGATCGCCGCCGTGGCGGTGAGGAATAGCATCGCACCGCGGTCGAGTGAGCGGATGAGCAGGTGCGGCCCCGCGCCCATTATCGCGCCCATTAGGCCTCAACCGCCCGGCCCTTGAGGGCGAACAAGCCCCGCGGCCGCTTCTGGATGAACAGAATGATCAGCACCAGGATCGTGATCTTGCCGAGCACCGCGCCCGCATACGGTTCGAGGAATTTATTGGCGATGCCGAGCAAGAATGAACCGACGAAAGTGCCCCACAGATTGCCAACGCCGCCGAACACCACGACCATGAAGCTGTCGATGATATAACCCTGACCGAGATTGGGGCTGACATTGTCGATCTGCGACAGCGCAACGCCGGCGATTCCGGCGATTCCGGATCCGAGGCCGAAGGTCAGCGCATCGATGCGGCCGGTGCGGATGCCCATTGACGCCGCCATGGCGCGGTTCTGCGTCACCGCGCGCATTTCCAGTCCGAGCCGGGTGAAACGCAACAGACCGATCAACGCCACAAAAACCGCGAGCGCAAAGCAGATGATCCACAGCCGGTTATAGGTAATAGTGATGCCGCCAAGTTCGAAGGCGCCGCTCATGAACGACGGGTTGCTGACCTCGCGGTTGGTCGGTCCGAATACGGTGCGCACGGCTTGTTGCAGCACCAGCGACAGGCCCCAAGTTGCCAGCAGCGTCTCCAGCGGCCGCCCGTATAGAAATCGGATGATGCTGCGCTCGATCAGGATGCCGACGCCGCCCGAGAACAGGAATGCGAGCGGAATGGCGACGGCCAGTGAGTAATCCAGCAGCGCCGGATCGTGCGCGCGTATCGCGTCCTGCACGACGAAGGTCACATAGGCGCCAAGCATGACCATTTCGCCGTGCGCCATGTTGATGACGCCCATCACACCGAAGGTAATGGCGAGCCCGATGGCGGCGAGCAACAGTACCGAGCCGAGCGAAATCCCGTACCAGGCGTTCTGCACTGCGCCCCATTCGGCAAGCCGCGTCTGGATCGCCGCAATCGCCGCAGTCGCGGCCTGCGCGACCCTGGGCGATTCACGTTTGGGAATGTCTGCAAGCAGCGCCAGCGCGTCCTGATCGCCGCGATCGCGGAGGGTCGCGATGGCGTCAAGTTTCTGCGCATCCGTCACTCCGGCTGTGTTGAGCACGATGGCGGCGCGGGCCTGTTCGAGCGCGCGCTTGACGCCGGCTTCAGTCTCCTCCGCGATGGCTTTATCGAGCGTCGGCAGGGCACTTGCCTCGTGGGATTTGAACACGGCTTGCGCGGCTTTGTAGCGCGTATCCGGGTTCCTGGAGAGCAGTGTTAGCGTGCCCAGCGCCGCGTCGATGGTCCCGCGCAGCCGGTTGTTGATGCGGACAGTGTCGAGATCGTCAGGCGGCGCGCCTGCCCTCGGTGCGCCGCTTGCAGCGTTAAACAGCTTGCCTGCGTCGTCCTGAATGTAGACCTTCTTTTGCGTGGCGCTGAACATAAGCTGGCTGTTTTGCAACGCGCGCAAAATGATTTCTGCGCGCGGGCTGCCGCTCGCGGCGACCGCATTGATGCCAGCTTGGGTCTGGTCGAAATCGTCAGCGGTGAAGGATGTCAGGGCCTCGTCAAGCGTCGCGACACGCGCGCTGGCGTGCCCGAGGCAAAGACTCAGGACCAATAGCAGAGCAGCGAGACATGCTCGGCCAAAACGCATCGCAAAATTTCCCCGGCACTGCTGCGTGAAAGCGATGGGAAACCGCCTTCACGCCATTATCGTTATGCGATTATCGCGAAGATTAGCCTCCGCTACCGCATTTCTTGGTCGTCTTGTTGTAGTTGCCGCAGTTGAGCGTGACCCAATCGGCGACCAAATCCTTCGAGCCCGGCAAGTACGGCGACCAGGCCTCACCTGGTACCAGGCCCTTGGTTTTCCACACCACGTCGAACTGACCGTCGGCGCGGATTTCGCCGATGAAGACCGGCTTGGTGATGTAGTGATTGGGGAGCATCGTCGAGACGCCGGCGGTGAGGTTAGCCTGCTTGATGCCCGGCAATGCGGCGATAACTTTGTCGGGGTCGGTGGTCTTCACCTGCTCCACCGCCTTCACCCACATGTTGAAGCCGATGTAATGCGCTTCCATCGGGTCGTTGGTGGTGCGTTTCGGATTTTTGGTGAAGGCGTGCCAGGCCTTGATGAACTCGGTGTTGGCGGGCGTTTTGATCGATTCGAAATAATTCCACGCGGCCAAGTGACCGACCAGCGGTTTGGCGTCGAGACCGGCCAATTCCTCTTCGCCGACCGAAAACGCCACAACGGGGATCTCCGTGGCCTTGATGCCCTGGTTGCCGAGCTCTTTGTAGAACGGCACGTTGGCGTCGCCGTTAATCGTCGACACGACGGCCGTCTTCTTGCCGGCAGAGCCGAATGCCTTGATCTTCGATACCTCGGTCTGCCAGTCGGAGAAGCCGAACGGCGTGTAGTTGATCATGATGTCGTCGGGCGCCACCTTGAGCACGTCCTTTAGGTACGCCTCGAGAATCTTGTTGGTGGTGCGCGGATAGACGTAGTCGGTACCTTCAAGCACCCAGCGCTTTACTGAGCCGCCGTCTTTGCTCGCCAGGTAGTCGACCGCCGGAATGGCTTGCTGATTGGGCGCGGCGCCGGTGTAGAACACGTTGCGCTCGCCTTCTTCGCCCTCGAATTGCACCGGGTAAAACAGGATATTGTTGAGCTCCTTGAACACCGGCAGCACCGACTTGCGCGACACCGACGTCCAGCAGCCGAATACCGCCGCAACCCTGTCCTTGCTGATCAGCTCGCGGGCCTTTTCGGCGAACAGCGGCCAGTTCGAGGCCGGATCGACGACGACGGCTTCGAGCTTCTTGCCGAGCAGACCGCCCTTTTTGTTCTGCTCATCGATGAGCATGAGCATCACGTCCTTCAGCGTCGTCTCGCTGATGGCCATGGTGCCGGAAAGGGAATGCAGAATGCCGACCTTGATAGTGTCGGCGGCCGAAGCGGCTCCTGCGGTGACCGTGGCGGCTGCAAAGCTCGCCGCACTGGCGAGCCAGCGGCGGCGTGTGAGCAGACCAGGCTTTGTCCAGTCGTAGGGCATGGCGTTGTCCTCTGGTTGACGTGCGGCCCGGCCCGGCGCCGTCCCGCTTCGCACAGAAATCGCAAGGAGCGTGCCAAGCGCCAAAGGAATCTAAGCTATTGATTTTATGATATTTTATGCGCAGAGCGAGGATCCACGCGATTGCCGCGCCTATTTTGAATCCGGGCGCACCATTATCTGCCTAATATTTAGGCGACCCGCTTGAATCGCGCCCCGGTCGATGATGCATTCATAGGCAAAGATTGCGGCGGGTTGCTGGTTTGACATAACGCCACAGACGCGTTTGATCGTTGGAATTCCGGGCGTTACGCGGGACGCGCAATGGCGAATTTTCTCAACCGGCGGCAATTTGCAATCGAATGGTCGCACTGTGACCCTGCAGGCATCGTTTTTAATAGCCGTTTCTTTGAATATTTCGACTGGGGCACCTGGAGCCTGTTTGAAGCGGCGCTGGGCGTGCGGCCACCCGAACTCGCCGCCGCGTTCGGCATCGACTCGCTGCCCCTGGTTGATGCCGGCGCCAAGTTTATCGCCCCCGCTCGGTTTGGCGACCGTGTCGAATTGGCCTCCCAGGTCATTGCGTTTCGCCGCTCGAGTTTTGACGTTGGTCATCAGCTGTTTGTGAGCGGTACGCTCGCCGTCGAGGGCCAGGAAACGCGCGTCTGGGCAGGGCGCGATCCGGCCGATCCTTCGAAACTGAAATCGCAGCCGATTCCCCGCGAAATCATTCAGCGCTTCCATCCACAGTGATGCCGCGGAAAGCGAGGCGGGGCATCCCTCGCATGGCGCCGATCAACGACTTTAAGTGCGAAGCCGTAACCGTGGGCGATCTCGAAGAATTGCGCGTTTCCATCGAGATTCGGCGGTAGGCCGATCCGGCAGCTGCTGCGGCCGAAGTGGAGCGCGAGATCAAACGCATGTTCGAGATTTCGCCGCGGGTGGTGATGCTCGACGTTGGGATCTTGGCGCGGGAATTCGAGTCGAGCGTGAAGGCGCCACCCATCCGCGATCTGCGTACTTAGCTGCCGCCCTGCTTCACGGTGCTGCTGCCGGCCGTTGTGCGCGCTGCAGCGATAGCCGTGCGCCGTTGCCCGCGCAGCACGCGTGCGCCGAGCGGAACCGCGCAGGCCGCGGCGGTGACGGCCCAGCTCAGAACGAGCGTGACGCCGAACACCACCACGCCTTTGGCGATGGCAGGCATTGCGATGTTGAGGAGGAGGTATTGCGCCCAAAGAATAAAGACATAGTGGAACAGATAAATGCCGTAGGAATTCTCGGAAATGCTGTCGAAGGACGGCCAAGGCCTGGCGCCAAAGCGCAAGAATGTTGCCGCAGCGGCGAAGCACGCGGTCGCCGCGAACATGGCTTGGCCAAGATTGGCGACGATCTGCAGTCCCGGCACGCCATGTCCGGTGACGATCAGCGCCGTCGACGTAATCCATACAACGAATGAAGCGATCGCTCCGGTGCACCAGCGTCCCCAGCGCCTTGCCAGCGTGCCCTCGGCGCCAAACAGGCCGCGCTCAAGCCCTTGCGCCCCGACGATGAGACCGAACAAGAAGTAAATCGCATATTGCGGCAGCAGGAACGGCTGAAACGAAAATGGCCCATGGTCGATCCACTGCCATGGCGTGAAAAATCCAGACATGGCGAGCGTAACCAGCGCGGTCAGGCCGGCAAGCGCAGCAAACAGCCAGTTAGGGGTAGATTTGGCGGCCTTCCGCACCAGAAAGTCGACGGCGCCCGGGGCAATCCAGCTCAGGACGGATGCAGCGACGTTGAATAGCAGCAGAATCCAGAGGAACCACAGCGGTCCTGCCGGCCAGAACGGCAGTGCAGTGAGGTGCGGCCAGTAAGCCGACCAGCTCGGATCGACCGCGGTCTGACGGTAAACCGCGAAATAGCCGACCGGCATCAGCAGATAGACGCCCAGCGCAAACGGTACGCCAAGCCGCACGAAACGGTCATACAGAAACACGACTGCGCTCTTTCGTCTCAGGCTCGGCCATACGAACAGGCCAGACAGAAAAAACATCAGCTGCATCATGTAGAGAAACGTGAAGGCGCAGAAGATGTCGAAGCCAAGCCACCGATCGCTGTCGACGATCGGATTGGCGATCCAGGCATAGGGCGGTTGGTCGAAGGTTAGCGCGGCAGGCGGCTGATGGCTCACGTAGGCAATGGAAGAATGAAACGCCAAGACGATGATAATGGCGTACCCGCGCAGGTTATTCAGTGCCAGGCTGGTCTTAGACATGTGCGAGCCGTTCGCCCCCGATAGCGGCGTACTCAAGAATGCGGACGTGTCGGCGTCAACGCAAGTTTTCTGCTGCGGTAAACGCAGGCCGGCTGTTTCGTGCGCCGGTTGCCGTGCGTGCCGCTTCCAGTCCCCGAGCGGTGACGTAGACCCCGCGCTTTGTTACCACAAAGTCGACCCGGCCATCGACAAGGGCCCGGCGGCATTCTTCCGGCCTGTTAACAATCGGCTCCTCGTGCACGTTGAAGCTGGTATTGATCAGGACCGGTATTCCAGTGCGGTCGCGAAATCGGCGCAAAATGCCAGCAAACAACGGGTTATCGGCCTCGCGAACGATCTGCGGCCGCGCCGTACCGTCTATATGGACCACCGCGGGAATACGCTCCCGCCATTCCGGCCGCACCGCACAAGTGATGGTCATGAAGCGGGCGGCGTAGCGGTTAACCGGCCCGATCTCGAACACGCGCTCGGCGTCCTCTTCCAACACGTAGGGGGCAAACGGCATGAATTCCGAACGGTCGAGGCGCTCATTAAGCCGATCGTTAATTGTCGAATCGGTGGGATTGGCAATGATGCTGCGGGCACCGAGCGCGCGCGGGCCGTATTCCATACGCCCGACAAACACCGCCCCGGCGGCGCCACCTTCCACCAAGGCGGTAGCGAGTTCGATCGGATCGCCGGGCAATTGCCGGACGTCGGAATCCGCTGCCAGAACGGCGTCAATGCGCGAATCGAAGTCCTGGCCCAAATAAACATTGTCGAGGCGACGGCGTTGTCGGAGCCAGGTTGCGAGGCCGTCGTGGTCGCGCAGGTAGCAGAGCGCCGCGCCCACCGCTAAGCCATCATCGCCCATAGCGGGAAAGATAAAGACCTCTTCGACTGGCAAGGTCTCGGCCAAAAGCCTGTTGAGCCGCACATTGGCAAACAACCCACCGGCAAGGCCGAGTCGCCGGGCTTTAGTCCGCGACAGCCAATGCCCGACCGCGCCCGAGATCAGATCCTCCGCCAATTGCTGAATTGACGCCGCGATCGTTTCGCGGTTCTGTCCCTGACAGATCGCCTCGATGCCTTTCTCCATCACGCGCCAACTGGTGAAGTCGCACGCGATCAAACCATCGTTGCCAAGGCGAAAATGTCGGCCTAGCGCCTCGCGGAGCCTTGGCTCGCCCCGCGCGGACAGTCCGGTGAGTTTGCCCTCGTGACGCCACATGCGAAACCCAGCCGCCTTCGTGGCATGGCCGTAAGCCGTGGCCAGACTGTTGCGTGGCGCGCGTTTGGCCTTCAGCCATTCGTCGCCGCCAAATAGACAATCGAGCTGGCCGTTTTGGAGTTTCCGGATGCTGTAGCTGACGTTGTCGCCGACACCATCGGCCGTATAGATCAGCGCGTCGTCCCAATCGGTGAAGAACAGGGCCGCCAGCGCGTGCGCCTCGTGATGGTTGACAAAGTGAAGCTCGGTGTCGGCGCGAAAGCCGTTTACGGCAAGAAACCGGTCGCTGCGGAACAGCCGGTCTTCGCCGGTGCCGCTGCGCGTGATGGCGTTGGATAGATCGCGATCGAGCCGCTCGCGGCCTAAATGCTTACGCACCGCATAGTAAACGTCGCGCGGCAGCGGGAACGAGAAATAGTGCAGTGGGAAGACGCCGCGGATCGCGGCGATCACGTCAACCTCGTTGCGCGACCATCCGGCGATGCGCAGCACTTCGTCAATGGCAAGCCAAGGCACGTCATTGCCCCAGCCCTTCTCGCGCCGCAGCCGCTCCTCCTGAACAGCAGCTACTAGCCGGTAATCCTCGAATGCGGCTGCCGACGCGTCGTGAAGACCCGACTGGAACGACAAAATTCGCACGGAACCCGGTCCCCTGGCTTTATTATCCCCGTCATTATGGAAGGCCCGAGCCTGACCGTCGAGGGCCCCCGCCTGTCGTGCCGCTCAACCGCCCGGTTGCGGGCGGCGGCCGATTTGAAGGCAAGCACAGATGCTGATATGGAAAGCGCCAAACAAAGAAACCATCACTCGCCAGTCATTCGAGCCAATTGAGTAGAGCTATGGCGCGCATTCTTTCGCTCACGCTCAATGGCCGCACCCGCACCGACGCAGTGCCTGACAATCTCTTGCTGCTGGACTATTTGCGGGAGGCCGCCGGACTTACCGGAACGAAGACCGGGTGCGACGGCGGTGAATGCGGCGCTTGCACGGTGCTGGTCGACGATTGTTCGCGCTTGGCGTGCCTGACGCTGGCCGCAACGGTCGATGGCCGCCGCGTCGATACGGTCGAAGCGCTTGCTGTCGACGGCCGCCTCTCCGCGGTCCAGCGCGGGTTCCACGAAAAACTCGGCTCGCAATGCGGCTATTGCACGCCGGGATTCATCATGGCGTCGGCTGGATTGTTGCGTCGCAATCCGCGCCCTAGCGACGATGAGATTCGCGATGCGCTCGGCAGCAACATCTGCCGCTGCACCGGCTATGTAAAAATCATCGAGGCGGTAAAGCACGCGGCGGCGCTGTGTGCCGAGGGGATGGCGCCGTGAACCAGATCATGCCCGCGCATAATATCGGCGACTACGTGCCGATGATCGACGGCCCGGAAAAGGTTTCCGGCCGTGCTAAATTCACCGCCGATCTGGTGGTGCCGGGCGCGCTCGCCGGGTACATTTTTCGCAGCCCATACTCGCACGCCGAGATCCTCGAAGTCGATGTGACCGAGGCGGCGAAGCTGCCCGGTGTGAAGGCGATTGTCACGGGCGCCGATTGCGACAAGACTTTTGGCGTGCTGCCGATCGCCCGCACCGAACATCCGCTGGCCCGCGACAAGGTCCGCTATTGCGGCGAGCCGGTTGCGGCCGTCGCCGCCGTCGACGACGCCACCGCCAAGGAGGCGCTGCGGCGTATCAAGCTGAAAGTACGCCAGCTTCCCGCATATCATACCGCGCGCGCGGCGCTGGCGCCCGACGCCATCAACATTCACGAGCGTCGCGCCCATAACATCGAACGCGATGTTTTCTTTGAGCTGGGCGATGTTGCGGCGGCCTTTGCGGGCGCGGATCTGGTGCGTGAAGGCACCTACAATTGCGCCGAAGTGTGCCAGAACCAGATGGAGATGCATGCGGCGCTTGCCGACTACGATGCCGTGCGCGACCGTATCACCGTTCATGCCTCGACGCAGGTGCCGTATTACGTGCACTTGATGCTTTCGCAGATTCTCGGCATGGACATGTCGCGCATCCGCGTGATCAAGCCGCATGTTGGCGGTGGCTTCGGCTGCCGCACCGAAACACTCAACGTCGAACTGATCGCCGCGCTGTTGGCCCGCAAGGCCGGCGGCTGCGTGCGCCTCGTGGTCAATCGCGAGGAAACTTTCATCACGCACCGCGGCCGGCCGGAAACCGATATCCGCCTCAAGCTCGGCCTGCGCAACGACGGCCGCATCGCCGGCGTCGAATGTGAGTGTACCCAACGCGGCGGCGCCCATTCGGGCTATGGCGTGGTGACGATCCTCTATGCCGGCTCGATGCTCTACGCCATCTACGATCTGCACAACGTCAAGTACATCGGCAAGCGCGTGCTCACCAACACGCCGCCGTGCGGCGCGTTCCGCGGCCATGGCACGGTCGATGTGCGCTTCGCGTTCGAAAGCCTGCTCGATCAGATGGCAAGCGAGATGGGACTCGATCCCATCGCGGTGCGCCGCACCAACCTGCTGAAAGCGCCGACCTTCACCGATAACGATCTGATGGTGAACAGTTACGGTCTTCCCGAATGCCTCGATTGGGTTGAGAAAGCGAGCGGCTGGAAGGAGCGTAAGGGCAAATTGCCCAGTCTCAGCGGTATCAAAAAAGGTCTCGGCTTCGCCTGTTCGCATTATATCAGCGGCGCGTCCAGACCGGTGAATTGGACCGGCGAGCCGCACGCCACCATCAAGCTCAAACTCGATTTCGATGGCTCGATCGTGTTGCTCACCGGTGCAGCCGAGATCGGCCAGGGTTCATCGACCGTACTGGTGCAGAGCGTCGCCGAGGTTTTGGGGCTCGATCTGTCCCGCATCCGCATCGTTACCGGCGACAGCGACGTGGTGCCGAAGGATAACGGTTCCTATTCGTCGCGCGTGACCTTCATGGTGGGCAATGCGGCCATCGATGCAGCGAACAATCTCAAGGCCGTGCTGATTGCCGCAGCGGCGCGAAAACTCGACGCCAAGCCCGGCGAGATCGAGTGCCTTGGCGAACTCTATCGCGCCGGCGCGCAGGACAAGGGTCTGACTTTCAGCGAAGTCGTCACCGAAGCGCTGAGAGACACCGGCACCATCACGGTCACCGGCAACTATTCGACAATTCCCGAATCCCACGGCGGCAAGAAATATCGCGGGTCCGCGATCGGCGGTACCATGGGCTACAGCTACGCGGCGCAGGTGGTCGAGGTCAGCGTCGACGAAGACACCGGCGTCGTCACCGTCGACAAGGTGTGGGTGGCGCATGACTGTGGCCGCGCGCTTAACCGGCTCACGGTCGAGGGCCAGGTGCAAGGTTCGGTGTGGATGGGCATGGGCCAGGCCATGAGCGAGGAGGCGGCTTATCACGAAGGCCTCATGCTCACCGCCAATATGCTCGACTATCGCGTACCGACAATTCAGGATTCGCCGCCGATCGAAGTCGGTATTGTCGAGAGCATCGATCCGCACGGTCCGTTCGGCGCAAAGGAAGCCGGTGAGGGCTCGCTTGCCGCGTTTCTGCCGGCGCTGACCAACGCGATTGCCGATGCGACAGGGCTGCGCTTTAACGATCTGCCAGTGACGCCGGATCGCGTCTTTGCGGCGCTGGAGAAGCGGGCGCGCGAGGACGGCCGCAAGCAAAACGGGGGCGGCTGATGGACGCGCTGCCGCAATTCGATCTCCTTCGCCCGCGCACGCTCGACGAACTGATTGCTGCACGCACGCGTCATGCCGAAAGCCGTCTCCTTGGCGGCGGCACCGACCTCGTCGTCAATATCAGGCGCGGCATCGTGGCGCCGCCGGTGCTGATCGATGTTAACGGTGTGTCGGAGCTGGGTACTGTCAGGGCGGATGCGCACGGGCTTGAAATCGGGGCGGCCGTCACGCTTGCTGATCTTGCCGCGCATCCCGACGTGTTGCGGTACTATCCGGTGGTGGCGCAAGCGGCCGCGCATATCGCCGGACCCACACACCGCGCCATGGGAACTGTTGGCGGCAATCTCTGTCTCGACACGCGCTGTATCTACTACAATCAGAGCGAATGGTGGCGCGGTGCCAATCACCATTGCCTGAAGACCACAGGCGCGATCTGCCACGTGGCACCGAAGAGTCGAGGGGTTTGCTTCGCCACTTTCTCGGGTGACTTGGCGCCGGCACTGCTCACGCTCGACGCCGAGATCGACATTGCGGGCCCGAACGGGCGGCGCACGATGCCCCTCGCCGATCTCTATATCGGCTACGCGCGCCAGGACGTGCCGGTGACGGAGACGCAAGGCGACGGCAAATATTTCTTGTCGCTAGGTGCGGGCGAATTCGTCGCGGCGGTGCGGGCGAACAATACGCTCGGCCTGCGCTCCGCCTACGACAAGATCCGCATTCGCCGCTCGATCGAATATCCGGTGGCCGGCGTCGCCGTGGCGCTGCGCCGTGATGGCGACACGCTCGCAGACCTGCGCGTCGCCTTCACCGGCACTAATCCGCGGCCGGTGCGGCTCGCAGGCACCGCGGCGGTGTGCGGCGGCCCGCTCGACGATCGTGTCTTCCGAGATCTTGAAGCGCTGGTGCGCGATCAGATCATGGCGATGAAGACAACGTTCACGCCGGGCCACTATCGCCGCCGCGTCGCTGGCGTGTTGGCGCGGCGCCTCGTGCAGCGGTTGTTCGAAGCGTGACGGTGAGACGGTCCGCAGAGCCATGACCGATACTTTTGATGTCATTATCGTCGGCGGTGGCGCGGCCGGCTGTGTGCTGGCAAACCGGCTGTCAGCGCGCTCCGGCACGCGTGTTCTTCTGCTCGAAGCCGGTCGTGATGCGGCGCCCGGCGCCGAGCCGGAAGACATTCTCGATACCTATCCGCGCTCCTACTACAACGACGCCTATTTTTGGCCCGGGCTGAAAGTGCACTGGCGGCGCCGCGACAATTCTCCACTGACCGGTTTCTCGCAAGGCCGTGTGATCGGCGGCGGTTCGTCCGTGATGGGCATGGTCGCTTATCGCGGCACGCCGCACGATTACGCCGAGTGGCAAACACTCGGTGCTGACGGTTGGGGCTGGGAAGACGTCCTGCCATTCTTTCGCAAGCTGGAGAACGATCTCGATTTCGGCGGCGCGCTGCACGGCCAGGACGGCCCTGTGCCGATCCGGCGCACCGCGATCGAAGATTGGGCGCCGCTGTCCAAGGCTGTGCAGATTTTTGCGCAGGAGCGGCAGATTCCCTTCATCGCCGACATGAACGCGGATTTTCGCGACGGCTATGGCGCGGTGCCAATGAGCAATTGGCCCCAACGACGCGGCTCGGCGGCGATCTGCTATCTGGATGCGCCGACCCGCCGCCGCGACAATCTGACAATCGTTTCACAGGCATTTGCGACCAGCCTCATTTTCGACGGACGCCGCGCGGTCGGCGTCAAGGTGCGAATTGGCGGTGAAGAAAAAGAATTCCGCGGACGCGAGATTGTCGTCTCACTCGGCGGCATACACTCGCCGGCATTTTTGCAGCGCGCCGGAATCGGTGCGGCGCGCGAACTGCGTCAGCACGGCATCGAGGTGCGCGCCGACCTGCCGGGCGTGGGCAAAAACCTCGCCAACCACGCTATTCTTTTTCTCGGGCTATTGCAGAAGCTTGGCGCGCGTCAGGCGGAGAGAATCCGCCCGCATCCGCTGACGTGTTTTCGTTATTCGTCGAACCTGCCGGGCGCGCCGCCACTCGACATGTATATCAACGTGCAGTGCAAGACGTCTTGGAGCCCGCTCGGCGCGCAAGTGGCCAATCTGGCGCCGTCGCTGCTCAAGCCGATGGCGCGCGGCCGCGTCTCGCTCGTCTCCGCCGATCCGGCGACACATCCGCTGGTCGAGTTCAATTTCACCGGCCACGACCTCGATCTGCAGCGCTTCATGCAAGGCTTCCGCCGCTGCGTCGATATTTTGGCACATGAAGCGGTGCGTGGCATGACGAGTTTGACTTTTCCGGTGAAATTCTCCGATCGCCTGCGGCGGCTCAATCGGATCACACCCGCAAACAAGATCAAAAGTGCAGCGGTCGCGGCGCTGGTCGATCTGGCGCCGCCGCTCGCGGGGCCGATTTTTGCGACACTCGCCGACCGCCGCGTCGATCTAGCGGCTCTCGCCTCGAATGACGATGCGCTCGCCGAGCATATTCGGCAGAACGTCGCCGGCACGTTTCACCCGGTCGGCACTTGCCGCATGGGCGCTCCGGGCGATCCCGAAGCGGTAACCGATCCGGCCGGCCGCGTGCATGGTGTGACGGGTCTGCGCGTCATCGATGCGTCTATCATGCCGACGCCACCGCGCGGCAACACCAACATCCCAACCATCATGGTGGCGGAGAAGCTCGCGGCCGGGATGCTACAAGAACACGCGTGACCTTGGTGCGCCGCGTGGGCGCACATGTCACTCCGGCAAACTGATGTAAATCTGCCCCTCGCGGACCGAAACCTTGACCGGGGTAAGCCGTACCGAAGGGTCGCCCGGATGGCAGCCTGTGGCGAGATCATATTCGTAGCCATGCCAGGGACAGACGATGTGCCGTGACTTGCCGAAGCGCAGTCCAGCGCTTTTCTTGTCGGGTGTGATGATTTCCTCGACCTTGTTGAAGATCTTGCCCTGGCAGATCGGGCCGCCGGCGTGCGGGCAGCTATTCTCGTAGGCCAGTACCTTGCTGCCGGTCCGGAAGATGCCAACTTCGAATTCATCCACTGCGAAAACGCGGTAATCTCCATCCGGAATATCGGCGAGTTTCCCGACCGAGATTTCATCCATAACGTTCTCCATCATTTCCGTGCGCGCAAGTGCGCTACTCGATCCCCGGCGGGCGATGAAACCAGATCGCCACGTCGAACATATTGAGGTCGGCGGCGCGGATCATGCCGCAGGCGGTCACGACCGTTTCGGTGGCCGTTACCGTATTGTGTGGAAACGGCGCCACGTCATGCCCGCGCCGCTCCACCTTGGCGGCATAAACCTTCACGGCCGCAGTGAGCACCTGCTGCAGCGTCTTGTCAGAGATCGCGTCAGGCTCGCCGCGCTTGAGCGCGTCGCGTGCCTCGGCGCAAAAGTCCATGATTTTTGCGCCCACGCGATTACGCACCGGCTTCGCGGTGCGCTTTACCGTCTTTCTTGCCGTCTTACGCCGAAACGCCTTGGCCATTGCGGATCACGCCGTCACCGGCTCGCGAACGGATGCCGGCTTCGGCTTGGCCTTTATCAACTTGTGCTTCGGCACTTCAAAATTGAAAAGGCGCGCCGCGTTGAGGCCGAGAATGTTGCGCTTGGCTTGCTCGTCGAGGAACGGCAGCGTGGTGATCGAGCTGGGCAGGTCGAAGTCCCAGTGCGGCCAGTCCGAGGCGAACAGTAATTGCGTGTCGGCCTTCATGGCTTTGAAGGTCGCCTCTGTCAGCTCCAGATTGGAGCGTTCCAGCGGCTGGCTCGAATAGTACATCTCGCGCATGTAGTCGCTCGGCCGGCGTTTGAGCAGCGGCGCTTCGGAGGAGCGCATCATGTATTCGGAATCGAGCCGCTGCATCAAAAACGGAATCCAGGCCAGCCCGCTTTCGATCCAGATCACCTTGAGCTTCGGGAAGCGCTCCGGCATGCCGTTGATGATCCAGTTCGTCATGTGAATGATGTTGTAGTAGACAAACGAGATCGCGTGCATGGAGATAAAGCGGTTGCATTGCTGCATTGACTGGTCGCCCCAGTGGAAGCCGGAGTGGAATGCCAACGGCTTGCGGGTGGCCTGGATGGCCGAATAGAGCGGCATATAGCTGTCGTGATTGACGGCGCGGAACCGCGTCGAGGTGACCGAAAAGCCGATCACGCTCGGATTATCGGCGTACATCTCGACCGCCTTGACGCAGGCCTCGGGATGATTGAACGGCAGATAGAGCATCGCCTTCATGCGTGGCTCTTGCGGCAGCACCTCCTCAGTCAGCCACTTGTTGAAGGCGTTGCCGACGACGACCTCAACTTCGGCCTGCGGGTGCATGCCAAGCACCAGCATCGGCGTCGGAAACACGACCATGTAATCGATGCCGAGCGAGTTCATGGCGCGCTGCACCAGCGTGACCTGCTTGTGGGTGCGGCCGCCCGGCGTGTCCTCGCCAAGGCGCTGCTGATGCGGAATGCGGCCGAACACGTCCTGATAAAGCATGCCGGGTGAGGTATTGAGCAGCCCCGGCGCGCCGCCGCGCTCCTTGAATGCGCGCGCCATCTGTTTATAGACGTCGCTCTCCATGCGGTCGATGACGTCCGGCCAGAACGCCGTTTCGGTGACGTGGGCGTCGACGTCGACGATGAAATAATCGTCGCGCCGCGCCTCCTTGGCGGCGTGCGCCAGAATCTCGCGCGTATCGGTCGTGGTGGTGATCTTCGGCAGTTCGGTGACGCGTGGGCGGCTGTTGCCGTTTTTGTGACCGTTCTTGTTGCCGTTTTTGGCGCTCTGATCCTTACGCGGGGTCGGCTTCGCCATGGCTTCCTCCAGCTCGTGGGCGGCGCCTTTTGGGCGCCCGGACTCCGTCCTAAGCCTAGCAGAACTCGCGCGCGGTGCACACGCGGTATTGTTTTGCTTGATCGCTGTGCCACTTAGCCCTGCAACCCTGATGTGCGGAGCGGGCGGATCGGCTGCGCGGTCAGGGCCAATTGATTTTTCCGCGATGCGGGCGGATCATCGAACAAGTTTTCTTGCCTGCTGTCTCTCTTGAGGTTGCCGTCGCGTATGACCGATCCGCCGATACCGCGAGTGGGGCCCAGGTTCGGCTGCGCAATCTCTACAAGTCCTACGGCGAGGTTGCGGCTGTAGATGACGTCTCGCTCGATGTACCGGCCGGCGCATTCGTGTCGTTGTTGGGGCCGAGCGGGTCCGGCAAAACCACCACGCTCAATTTGATCGCCGGTTTTTTGACGCCCGATCGGGGCGACATTCTCATCGATAATCGTTCGGTTGCAGACGTTCCACCGCACAAGCGTAACATCGGCATGGTGTTTCAGTCCTATTCGTTGTTTCCGCACATGACGGTGGCGGACAACGTCGGGTTTCCGCTGCGTATGCGCAGCAAACTCACACGCGACGAGGCGAAAAAGCGCATCGCCGAAATGCTGGCGCTGGTGCAGCTTTCGCATCTGCAGACGCGCTATCCGCGCCAGCTTTCAGGCGGGCAGCAGCAGCGCGTCGCCATGGCGCGGGCGCTGGTGTCGCGGCCCCGGCTCCTGTTGATGGATGAGCCGCTTGGCGCGCTCGACAAGAAATTGCGCGAGCAGATGCAAACGGAGATCAGGCGCATCCACCGCAGTGTCGGTACCACGGTCGTTTATGTCACCCACGATCAGTCGGAAGCCTTGACCATGTCCGATCTGGTTGTGGTCATGCATCGCGCGCGCATCGCCCAGATCGGGCCGCCAAATGCGTTGTACGAGACGCCGACCAACGCTTTCGTGGCCGACTTCATCGGCGACTCCAATCTGATCGATGTGACGATCATAGGCGTGGTCGGCGATCGTTGGACCGTGAAGACCGGCGACGGCGCTATCATCCACGCCTCGCCGCCGGCGTTTGCGGCCTCCGCCGGCGACCATGCCTTCCTTCTGATCCGCCCCGAAGACATGGCGGTCCGTCCGTTGACGAAAAGTGCGCAAGAAACTCCGATGCAAGGCGAGCGGATTGTTGGCGTCCTCAAAGAACGCAGCTTTCACGGTGATGTCTTCAAGCTGGCCATCGCGGTCGGCGGCGACCTGCTCAAGGCGAGAGTTGCGCGTGAAGACGGTGCCTCCTTTGAGGTTGGGCAGCAGATCGTCCTGACCTGGAAGGGCGGCGCCGCGCGGCTGTTGCCGGCAAGTGACGATGTCGCGGGTGGGAGCAACGCGGCGCCATGACCGCGATCGCTGAGCACACGGCGCCGCGAGCGCAAGCCGCCCAACCGCAACGCGCCATGCCGGCGCTATTGCTGCTGCCGGCGCTGACCTGGATCGCCGTGTTCTTTTTGCTGCCGCTCGTCCTGATGTGCTGGCGCAGTCTTGCCACTGAGGGCTACTCGTTCAAGGCGTATTGGATCGTGTTCAGTTCGCCGCTCTACACCAAGGTCATGCTCACCACGCTGGAAAGCGCCAGTATCGCGACGGTTCTCGCGCTGCTTCTCGCCTATCCGATGGCCTATACGCTGACCATCACTCGCGGCGTCTGGCGTGGGCTGCTCCTGATGTTCGTGTTCATTCCATACTGGGTCGATATCATTGTCCGCACATTTTCCTGGCTGATCCTGCTGGGCGATCACGGGTTGATCAACGGGTTGCTCCGAAAGCTCGGCATCGTCCACGCGCCGCTTCCACTGCTCTACAGCGAGTTCGCCGTGCTTGTCGGGATGGTGCAGATTCTGCTGCCGTTGACCATTGTGGTGTTGATCGGCGCGATGCTGCGTATCGACCGCACGCTGATCTCAGCGGCAAAAATCCATGGCGCTAGCGGCTGGAACGCATTTCGTACCGTGTTCTTTCCCCTGAGCCTGCCAGGCGTCTATGGCGCGGCGCTTCTGGTCTTCGTGCTGTCGCTCGGGTTTTACGTGACTCCGGCGCTGCTTGGCAGCCCACGCCAGACCATGGTTGCGCAGACCATCATGGTGGAGGCGAGCGAACTGCTCAAGTGGGGACAGGCGAGCGCGGCAGGTTTCATACTGCTGGTCATCACCACGCTGATCGCCGCGATCTACAACCGCTATTTCAGTCTCGATCGGCTGTGGGGAGGTTCCGACGCATGACTCCCATCGCAGATCGGATTGTGTTGGGAGCTGCCACCACAGCGATTGTCGCCTATATGATCTTTCCGGTCATCGTCGTGTTGGCGATTTCGTTCAGCGCGGGAAATTTCCTGGAATTTCCGCCGCCCGGCCTGTCGTTGCGCTGGTACCGGGCGATCGCCGGCGATCCGGAATGGGTCTCAGCCTTCATGGTGACGCTCAAGGTCGGCAGCCTCACGGCGCTGCTGGCGACCCTGCTGGGGGTGCCGGCGGCGTTCGCACTGGTGCGCTATGTGGTCCCCGCGAAGGCCCTTCTGAGTGCGCTGATCCTCTGCGCCCTGGGGACGCCGCCGATCGTCACCGCGATCTCGACCTATCTGTTCTTTGTTCCACTGGGGTTGAACAACTCGATCGTCGGGCTGGCCTGCGCCCATGCGGTCAGCGGCATGCCCTTCGTCGTCATCAACACGGCGGCGAGTCTGCGCAGCGCCGATCGCAATCTGGAGCGCGCCGCGATCATTCATGGCGCTCATCCGTTGTGGGCGATCGCGCGGATCACCCTGCCGATCATTTCGCCGGGCATCATCATCGGCGCGATCCTGGCTTTCGTGCATTCGGCGCATGAGCTGCTCATCGCTATGTTTGTGCTCGGCGGTGTCGGCAAGCCGGTCACGGTGAAAATCTGGTCCGACGTGCAGGCGACTTCTGACCCGACGATCGCGGCCGCTTCCGCAATTCTCATTGGGCTCGCGATTTTGACCTTCGTGAGCGTCTCGACCGCACAGGCGCTGGCGCGGCGGCGCAACGGCTAAAACAGGAGTTCAGGCGATGACCATACGGCGGCAGGACTTAGGGACCGATGAGACCTGCGCCCGCCTGCGTGCGGTGTTGGATGAAACGCGCGGCTTCGGCCGCCGGGAATTCATCCGTGCGCTCGGTGGCGCACTTGGCGGTTCCGCGCTGTCGGGACTGTTCGGCGTATTCGCTGGTGCTGACGCGGCGGCGCTCCCGGTTACGGCCTTCGTGTTCGGCGGCGATTGGCAAAAGGCCGCCACCAAGGCTTTCGGCGACCCGTTCACGAAGAAGACCGGCATTCCGATGGTGTACCAGGCGCCCTACGTGTTCGCGAAGCTCCGCGCCATGCACGAGGCGAATGCGATGCAGATCGACGCGGTTTCCGTCCAGGGTGAGGAGATTTATCAGGCCGAGAGCATGAAGATGATCATGCCGCTCGATTTCAATGTCATTGACCGCTCGGCGCTCGATCCGGCGCAGCTGCGTTACGGCAATGCTATCGGCGGTCACTCGCTATCCTACGTGATCTGCTACAACACCAAGAAATGGCCGGGTGACGACCATCCGAAGACGTGGGCGGATTTCTGGAACGTCGAGAAGTTTCCCGGCCGCCGGTCGATGCGGACCGATCAGTTGTGGACGATCGAAGCGGCTCTGAAAGCTGACGGCGTCAAGGACAGCGAATTTTATCCGATCGATGTCGAGCGCGCATTCCGCAGTCTCGATCGTATCAAGCCGCACATCAAGGCTTGGTGGTCCGACAATTCGATGAGCCAGCAATTGATGGAGCAGGAGGAGGTCGACATCATCGCTGCGATGAACGGCCGCGCCACCGAAACCATCCTGCATCATCACGCGCCGTTTGCGATGGTGTGGAACGAAGCGATCTGCGAGGGTGGCAATCAAGCTTGGCTGGCGCCGGTCGGCTGTCCCAATCCGCAAGGCGCAATGAAATTTCTCGATATCGTCGGACGTGCCGAATATCAGGCGACATTCGCTCGCCTGATTTATTACGGCCCACAAAATCCGAAGGCCTATAACTTCCTCGAGCCCGAGATTGCCAAGCTCATGCCGACCTACCCGGAAAACCTGAAAATCGCCCACATGGTGGATTTCTCGTGGTGGGAGAAGAACCTGCCAGCGATGCAGAAGCGCTTCCAGCTTTGGCTGCAATCGTAAGGGGCTGGCATCCTCAATCAGAATAAGAAACGGAAAATTGCATGAATCCGATGAAATCGCTGCTCGCGCCACAAGCGATTGCGGTTGTTGGCGCTTCGCAACGCGGCGGGCGGGGCGCCAGCGTCATCGCCAATCTGCGGGACTGCGGCTTTTCAGGGCAAATCCTGCCGGTGAATCCGCGCTACCAGGAGGTGCACGGCTTCAAATGTTACGCCAGCGTCGCCGATCTGCCCGCTGGAGTCGATAGCATCCTCGCGGCCGTGGGCGCCGACGCTACGTGCGACGTACTTGAAGAAGCGCACGCCAAAGGTATTCCGGCCGCCGTGGCGCTGGCGGCTGGATTCGGCGAGGGTGGATTCGGCGAAGCGCGCGCGCTGCGTCTGAAAGCTCTCGCCGCCAAGGGCATGTGCATCTGTGGGCCCAACTGCTTCGGCTATATCAATGTTAAAGACCGCGTGGCAGCGTTCAGCGGCCCGATCGCGAAGCCGTTACGCCCAGGCTCAGTCGCCATCGTGTCGCAGAGCGGCGGGCTCGGCGCGACCGCATTCACGCCGCTGATGGCGGACCGTCAGCTTGGCTTCGCCTATTTCGTTTCCTGCGGTAATCAACTGGGCGCGACCATCGAAGATTTCATCGATCATTTTGTCGACGATCCTGACATTCAGGTCGTCGCAATTGTCATCGAGGCGCTGAAAAATCCGCAAAAACTCGCCGCCACCGCCCGCAAGGCGCATGCGCAACAAAAATCGCTGCTGCTGTTTCAAGCTGGTCGCTCGGCTGCAGGCCAGGTGATGATCCGCTCGCACACCGGCGCGCTCGCGAGCAATAGCGAGGTGCTGGCGGCGTTTTTGCGCCGCCACGGCATCGTTCAGGTGCGCGGCTTTGACGAATTTGTCGAAACGATCGAGATTTTCGCCACCGCGCCGCGCGATCTCGAAATTTCGGATGATGTGATTGTGGTGTCCGGCAGTGGCGGCGGCGCCGCAATCTCAACCGATGTGCTGGAGGAGGCTGGATTGCCGTTGGCGCAATTCGAGCCGCAAACAAAAGATCGTCTGCGCGCCGTACAGCCCGATTTTGGCAGCGTCACCAATCCGCTCGATGGTACAGGCGCAATGTACGACGATCCGGCGCTGATGCCGAAAATCTTCGACGCGCTGGTCGGCGAGCGCCGCCGCCCGGTTATCGCCGCGAGTGTCAGCGTACGCGCCGGGGGCAACGAAAGCATGCGGCGGCTCGCATCCCATATTGCGGATGCCGCCCGCAGCTCGGGCCGCACATTCGCTGCTTTTCAGTACACGCCGCTGGGCGGCCCCCTTGATGCCGAGCTGATCAGTACGCTGCACGGAGCCAACGTGCCAGTCCTGCTCGGCACCACGAATGCCATGCGTGCGCTACGCTATCTGCCGATCCGGCGGGCTTATTGGTCGCGCGGTGCGGCGCCTGCCGAGGGTGCAGTGCGGGCAGAGACCGGGCTGGACTTTGCGAATGCCGGCTTCATGGCAATCAGGGAGACGCTGCTTGATCATGGCATCCCCATTGTCGCCACCGCACTCGCCAGTTCTGAGCAGGAGGCAATCGCGGTGCAACGGCGCCTTGGCGTGCCGGTGGTTGTGAAAGCCGAAGTGCCGGGACTCCTGCACAAGAGCGACGTGGGCTGCGTGCGGCTCAACTGCGGTGCTGCCGACATCGGCGAGGCCTACCGGGAGGTCATCGGCCATGCGCGCAGCGCGGGATTTCCTTCGGCTGCGACCGTGCTGATGCAGCCTATGGTCGGCGGCATTGCGGAAGTTTACGCCGGCGCGATCGACGACCCTCTATTCGGCTCAGCGATCTGCTTCGGTCTCGGCGGCGTCTTTGTTGAAATCTTCAACGATGTGCGGACCGAGGTTGCGCCCTTGTCGCACGACGAGGCGCTCGCGATGGTCCACGCAGTCAAAGGCGCCAAGCTCCTCACCGGCGCGCGCGGCCGCCAGGTAGGCGACGTCGAGGCGCTTGCGGATCTTCTGGTACGCCTCGGCCAATTCGCGCTGGCGTATGCCGGCCGATTCCGCGCCATCGATCTCAATCCGGTCATCGTCAAGCCGCGCGGAGAGGGCGTCGTCGCTGTCGATATTGCGGTCGAAGCGTTGCAGCAGGATGCAGCGCATGTTGCCGATAGTGCGGCATCCTAAAACCACGAACGAACAAAGAAAGGGTCAGGAATGAGCTATCAGGATTTGCTCTACAGCGTCGATGAGAAGGTCGCGACTATCACACTCAATCGTCCGGATCGCATGAACGCGCTATCGCGCAGCCTCGAGGCGGAAATTTATCAGGCGATGGACGAGGCCGATGCGGATCGCGGTGTCCGCGCCATTATCCTCACCGGGGCCGGCGCGGCGTTCTGCGCGGGCTATGACCAGACGTCTGCGCCGGCCTCCGGCGAGCGCCATTCGGATCCCAAAGGCAAGTCGCACGCCGAGTTCATTGAATATTGGCAGCGGCACGACGGCAAACATGTAGCGCAATGGGAGCATATGTGGCGGCTCGGCAAGCCGGTTATAGCGGCGGTGAATGGCTGGGCCATGGGCGGCGGATTCTGGTACCAGCTTGCCGCCGACATCACGATCGCGTCCGACAAGGCGGTGTTCGCCCAGCCGGAGGTTCGTCACGTGTCGAACTCCTCCTATCTGTTCACCCACTTGTGCGGCTGGAAGGCAGCCAATCGCTGGGCGCTGACGGGCGATCACTTCGATGCGCACGAGGCGCTGCGTATCGGCATGGTCAACGAGGTGGTGCCGCATGACGAATTGATGACGCGTGCACGCGCGCTGGCCAAGCGCATTGCGCTGGTGCCGGAACCGTCGATCCGCATCAACAAGGCCATTGCGATGCTCGGCATGCAGGCGGCCGGCGTGCATTCGGCGCTGTTGGTCGAGGGGGCACTGAGCGCTCTCGTTCACTCGTCCCACAACGAGGATCGCGAACGCCTGTTCGAGGCCCAGCGCTCCAAGGGTCTCAAAGCCTATCTCGAAATGCGCGATGGTCCATTCCAGCCCGAGCCGATGGGCCCGCGGTCCAAGCCGCGGCCGAGCAAGTCGGGTGGATGACTGGCGGTTCGGCCGCTGAGGGTCCAGGATGGCTTTCGGTCGACATGACGGAAGCGGTGCTGAGGAGAGTGCGTCGATGAGCAATCAGCCTCCGGGTGACGTTGACGAGGCCTGTTCGCACCTGCGCGGCGTTCTGTTGGAGACTCGCGGACAGGATCGCCGCGAGTTTCTCCGCGCACTCGGCAGGGCAGCGGCAGGCTCAGCATTGCTTGCGCCGTTCGCTACGCTTTCCGCGTCGGCCGATACCAAGCCGATGACTTATTTCACCTATGGGGGCGCCTGGAAGAAAGCCATCATGGCGGCTTTCGGCGACCCGTTCACCAAGAAGACTGGCATCCCGGTGCGTTATCAGGAGCCGTACAATTTCGGCAAACTCGTCGCGATGCATCAGGCGCACGCACAGCAGATCGATGCCGTGACGACTTCGGGCGTTGAGGTCATCATCGCGCAGCGATCCGGCATGCTCACGCCGCTCGACTGGAGTCTGATCGACAAATCGGCGCTGTCGGATGTTCAGCTGCGGCGACCTAACGTCGTCGGCGGTGAGTCACAGTCGATGAACGTCACCTACAGCACCAAGAAATGGCCTGGCGCCGAGCACCCAAACTCTTGGACCGATTTCTGGAATGTCGAGAAATTTCCTGGCCGCCGCGCGCTGCGACGGGATGCGTTGTGGACGATCGAGGCGGCGGTGAAAGCCGACGGCGTGAGCGAATCCGAATTCTACCCCCTCGACATTGATCGCGCGTTTCGCAGCCTCGATCGGATCAAGCCGCACGTTAAGACATGGTGGAGCGACAACTCGCAGTCGCAGCAATTGATGGAGCAGGATGAGGTCGACCTCATTCACATGACCAACGGGCGCGCCACCCAATCTATTCTCGACCACAACGCGCCATTCGCGCTGGTCTGGAACGGAGCAATCTTTTCGGGCCACGGCGAAGGCTGGTTCGTACCGACGGGCTGCCCTAATCCGATTGGCGGGATGAAATTTCTCGACTTCGTGGGTCGCGCAGAATATCAGGCGGTGTTCGCGCGGCTGCTCTACTATGCGCCCCAGAATCCCAAGGCTATTGCGCTGCTCGAAGACAAGATTGCCAAGCTCATGCCCTCTTATCCGGCAAACGAAAAGGTTTCGCACATCGTCAATTTCGATTGGTGGGCCGATAACCTCAAAGCCGTCCAGCGGCGCTTTGAAGAATGGCTGCAATCGTGAGCACCGTCAGCTTCCCTGGTTATTCATGGCAAGGTGATTTACGGCGTGACTGATACCCACACGGTCGGACACAGAGTGCTGCGGCTCGAAGACGGGCCGCTGCTGCGCGGCGACGGTCGTTTCATCGACGATCTCAAATTTGCCGGCATGCTGGAGGTGGCGTTCGTACGCAGTCCGCACGCGCACGCTGGCATTCGGGGCGTCAATACCGACGCGGCTATGCGGCTGCCGGGCGTGCACGCGGTACTCACGCACACCGACCTTGCGCCGCTGCTGACGGCGGAGCGGCTGCCGCTGCAATTTCGGACGGATCAGCTGCCGGCCGACGTCGCGCCATTCGTCCTGGCCAAGGACGAAGTCGTGTTCGTTGGTGAGGCAATCGCGGTCGTCATCGCGCGGTCGCGGGCTATCGCCGAGGACGCGGCCGCGCTGGTCGATGTCGACTTCGAGGTGCTGCCGGCCATTTCGGATTGCCGCGCAGCGCTGCGTCCAGGCGCGCCGCTTGCCCATCGTAAAAAGTCGACTAATTTGCTCATCGAGCTTCGCCAGGCTTATGGCGATGCCGCCGCGGCGTTTGCTCGCGCGCCGCATCGCGCCCGCGTCAACCTCAAGCAACATCGCGGCGGCGCGCACTCGATGGAAGGCCGCGGCGCACTCGCGGTTTATGACTCCAACGAGGATCGGCTGACTTTGTGGTCGTCGACCCAGCTCGCCCACGAGGTGCGGGCGTTTCTGATGCGGCTGTTGCGACTCGACGAAAACCGCATACGCGTCGTGGCGCCTGATGTCGGCGGCGGCTTTGGCGCTAAATTCGTATTGTATCCCGAGGAGGTCGCGCTTGCCGCCGCCTGCCTGCGGTTGCGCCGCCCGCTCAAGTGGGTCGAAGACCGCCGCGAGCATTTTTGCGCGGCCGTGCAGGAGCGCGATCAGTATTGGGATCTCGAAGTCGCGTTCGACGGCGAGGGCAAGGTGCTCGGTGTGCGCGGCGACCTCATCCACGATCAGGGCGCCTACACGCCGCAGGGTCTCAACCTGCCGTACAACGCGTCTACCGGGGTGCCCGGTCCGTACATCGTGCCGGCCTATGACCTGCGGGTCAGGGTGGTCGAGACCAACAAAGTCGCCACCATGCCGGTGCGCGGCGCCGGCTACCCGGAAGCGGCCTTTGCGATGGAGCGGATGCTCGACGCCATCGCACGCGAACTCAAGCTCGATCGCATCGAAGTGCGGCGGCGCAATCTCGTGCCTGCGGAGAAGATGCCCTACGTCACACCGCTGAAAACGCGATCCGGCTCGCCGGTCGCTTATGACAGCGGCGATTTCCCGCGCTGCGTTGACATGGCGATCAAGGCGATCGACTACGCCGGCTTTGCCGAGCGCCAGCGCCGCGCGCACGAGCAAGGACGCTACCTCGGCATCGGCATTGGCAGCGGCGTGAAAGGTACCGGACGCGGGCCGTTCGAGTCCGGCATCGTCCGGGTCGGCCGGTCCGGGCGCATCTCGGTCTACACCGGCGCCATGCCAATGGGGCAGGGCATTCGCACGGCGCTGGCGCAAATCTGCGCCGAGCAATTCGTCGTCCCGGCCGATAACGTCACGGTTGTCGCCGGCGACACCGCGGTTATTCCTTACGGGCAGGGCGGCTTCGCCAGCCGGCAGACGGTAACAGCGGGGTCATCCGTACATCTCGCGGCGGTCGCCGTGCGCGAAAAGGTGCTGGCCGTGGCCGCGCATCTGCTGGAGACCGGTGTCGAGGATCTTGAGCTCCGCGACGGCCGCGTCGAAGTGGTCGGGGCGCCCGGCAGTGGACTGTCGCTGCGCGAAGTGGCTGAGGCTGTTTCCGGCGTGCCGGGTTATTCGATGCCTGGCAAATTCGAGCCGGGCCTGGAAAGCCTGCAGAGCTTTTTGCCCGATGCGCTGACCTATGGGATGGGCTGTCATACCGTTGAAGTTGAGGTCGATATCGAAACCGCCCAGGTGCGCATCCTGCGCTACGTCGTGGTCAACGATTCCGGCAAACTGATCAATCCGATGATCGTCGAGGGCCAGCTTATCGGGGGCACCGCGCATGCGATCGGCAACGCGCTGTACGAGTGGATGGGCTACAGCGAAGACGCCCAGCCGTTGACCACGACATTTGCCGATTACCTGCTGCCGAGTGCGACCGAGGTGCCGAATATCGAATTACATTTTTTGCAGTCGCCATCGCCGCTCAATCCGCTCGGCGTCAAAGGCGTTGGCGAATCCGGCTGCGTGCCCGCGGCGGGGGCGATTGTCGCGGCCGTCGAGCATGCCCTCTCGCCACTCGGCGTGACCATCGGTGAATATCCAATGACGCCGGCCCGGTTGTTTGCTTTGATCGAAGCGGCGCGCGCTTAAGTTTCGGTAGTGGAGGCACATCATGAATGAGAATGCACGCCTGTTGCCTTGGTTCGGTGGCACCGCGGCTGCTGGCGGAGCGGCGTTTTCACCCCTGGTGTCGCCGATCGACCAGACCATCGCCTCGCTTGCGCTTGCGAATTCCTCGGAATTCGGCCTTCAAGGCGCCTGCCTCACCGAGAGCCTCGACACCGCCAAGGTGTCGCGCAAGCTGCATGTCGGGTCGCTCTGGATCAACGACGCAATCCGTTTCCGGCTCGACACTTATCCATTCGACGGCGTCGGCGCGTCAGGTTTCGGCCGCAAGGGTGTGCGCTACCCGATGGAAGAGCTGTCGCAGTGGAAGTTCACGAGCATGCGACTGTGACGGCTTCGGTCGGGCTGATCGGTTATGGCGGTATTGCGCAGGACGCCGTTGCGGCGATACGCAACGCTGGTGGCGAGGTGAAATTTGCCGGTGCGCTGTGTCGGCCGGGACGCTCCGCCAAGGCGCGTGCTGCTCTGCCAGGAATCGAGATTGTCGAGTCGCTTGATGAATTGCTGGCACGGAAGCCGACCGTCGTTGCGGAGGTCGCCGGGCAAAGCGCCATCATGGAGCATGGCCCCGAGGTTCTGCGGCGCGGGACGGATCTGCTGGTGATCTCGATCGGGGCGCTGGCCGAGCCGAAATTACTCGACGCGCTCAAGGGTGCGGCGCAAAGCGGCGGGCGCATTTTGCTACCCGCAGGGGCCATCGGCGGCATCGACGCCATCGCGGCGATGCGGCTTGGACGCCTCAACGCAGTGCGCTACCGCTCGCGCAAGCCGCCGGCGGCATGGCGCGGCTCGCCGGCCGAAAAGGTCGCGGATCTCGACAGCCTGAAGAGCCGCACCGTGCTCTATCGCGGCACTGCAGGTGAAGCGGCGCTGCTTTATCCGCAAAACGCCAATGTGGCGGCGGCCGTCGCGCTTGCAGGGCTTGGCTTCGATGCGACGGAAGTGGAGCTGGTCGCCGATCCCGACGCGCCCGGCAACGTCCATGAGATCGAAGCCGAAGGCGCCGCCGGCCGCTTCGCCATTCAATTGCAAGGCAAGCCGTCGCGAACCAACCCCAAAACATCGGCCCTTGCCGCGCTCAGCGTTGCGCGCGCCCTGATGAATCTGGAAACGAGCATCGTGATATGAGCACGGCCACACAGCGCGCAAGCAATCTGTTCGTCGGCAGCCCGATCGAGCGGCTGGAGGATTTGCGCTTTCTCACCGGACGCGGACAGTATGTCGACGATCTGCATAGCGAACGGATGCTTCATGCGGCAATCTTGCGCAGCTCGGCCGCGCATGGTCGCATCCGCTCGATCGATACCGCAGCGGCCCTGGCGCGCCCTGGCGTCCATGCGGTCATTACCGCGGCCGACATCGGCAAGGTGCCGACCATTCCGTTGCGTCACGATCCGACGCCGAAAATCCGGCGTTACGAGCAGCCGGTGATTGCAAATGGCAAGGTGCGATACGTTGGTGAGCCGCTCGCTGTCGTCATCGCCGATACCCCAGCTCTGGCCGAGGATGCGCTGGAGGCGATCGAGGTCGACATCGAGCTGCTGCCGGCGGTAGCGGATCGCGACAGAGCCCGCAAGGAAGATGTGATCCTGTTCGAGACCGTCGGCACCAATCTGCCCGACACCATTACGGCGGTGCGCGGCGACGCAGAGGCAGCGTTTGCAAACGCGTTCTACACGCGCCGTGAGCATTTCCGCGTGCAACGTCACGCTGCGGTGCCGATGGAGCCGCGCGGGTTGTTGGCCGAATGGGACGCCGTGCAGGAGCGCATCACGGTGAAAGGCGTCTGCAAGGTGCCGTTCACCAACCGGCGCGCTCTGGCCGAGATGATGGGGCTGCCGGAAAAATCGGTGGGCATGGTCGAATACGATGTCGGCGGCGGCTTCGGCGCGCGCGGTGAGTTTTATCCGGAGGACTTTCTGGTCCCGTTCGCAGCGCGGCTGATGTGCCGTCCGATCAAGTGGACCGAGGACCGGCGCGAAAACCTTACGTCGCTCAATCATGCGCGCGACATGGAATGCGACCTCGAGATTGCATGCGACCGCGACGGCACAGTCCGCGGTCTTCGCTGCGTCGCCTTCACCGATATCGGCGCTTACGTGCGCACCAATGGCGCCACGGCGGCGCGCAATATCTCACAAGTGATGTCGGGCCCTTACCGCATTCCCGGCGTGCGGGTCGATGTGACGCTCGTGGTTACCAACAAAACTCCGGTCGGTACCTATCGCGGACCGGGCCGCTTCGAATCCGATTTCTGCCGCGAACGGATGTTCGACATGGCGGCTGCGGATCTCGGCATCGACCGTCTCGAGTTTAGGCGGCGCAATCTGATCCGCGAACAGGAAATGCCGTATCCGCTGCCGACCGTACTGGAGCTCGACATCGAGAGCGAGTGCGACAGCGGCGATTATCAGAAAACGCTCGATCGCTGCGTCGATGAGATCGGATGGGCGGAGCGCAGCGAGCAGAACGGCAAACTCGTCGACGGGCGTTATCGTGGCATCGCGGTCGGCTGCTACCTTGAGGGCGGCGGCACCGGGCCGCGCGAAAACGTGCGGCTCGTTGTTGAGCCTGATGGCTCGATATCGCTTTATGTCGGCTCTTCTTCGGTCGGCCAAGGCGTCGAGACGGTGTTTGCGCAAATTGCCGCGGACGCGTTGGAACTGCCGATGACCCGCATCAATCAGGTGCTGCACGGCTCGACCGATTACGTCACCCAGGGTTACGGCTCATTCTCGTCGCGCTCCATCGTCATGGGCGGCAACGCCATTATGGACGCCGCCAGCAAATTGCGCGCTCTGATCCGCGAGGGCGCGGCCAAACGTTTGGGCTGCGAGCCAAACAGCATCACGATCGACCAAGGCGTGGCTATTGGACCAACTCGCGTCACCATCGAATTGAAAGAATTCGCCGGGCTCACCGCCGACGGCACTTTTGCGAGTGACAAGCGGACTTACTCATATGGCGCACATGCCGCCTATGTGGCGGTCGATGCGAGGACCGGACACGTTGAACTGATCGACTACGTAGCTGTCGAGGATGTCGGTCGCATCGTCAATCCGTTGACCCTGCATGGCCAGTGCGTCGGCGCGGTCGTGCAGGGTCTGGGTGGCACGTTCCTCGAGCATTTTATCTATGACGACGACGGTCAGCTGCTCACCGGTTCGTTCGCCGACTATTTGATGCCGACCGCGAGCGATTTTCCGCAGATCCGCGCCATTGCGCTCGAAGACAAGCCGTCGCCGCTCAACCCGCTCGGCGTTAAGGGGGCCGGCGAAGGTGGCATCATCCCGGTCGGCGGCGTTGTCGCGAATGCGGTGGCGGTTGCACTGACCTCGTTTGGCGTGCAGCCGCGCGAATTGCCGCTGTCGCCGCCCCAGGTCTGGCAGCTCATCCGCGACGCGGCGCGCACCAAAGCCGGCCTACCCGTCAACCCCTAATGCTGCGTCAGCGCTGTCAGCAGGCTTGTTGCGCCGCCAAGGAGTACGGCGGCCGCGGTCCAGAGCGCAGCGATTTTGTTCAGCGTGCTCGTCTCTCGTCCCGCCATCATGATCGCCCTGATAAGCTCCCAATTGAAATCCGTTTCGTGAACGTCATCCGAAAGCTCGAACAGGTTTGGTTTCACCACGATTTTGCTGGCGCGGTACCATTGCGCTGCAGCGATGAGGCCGCAAACGAGCGAGGCGATACCAAACAGAAGCGAGATAAGATTCATCGTGGACCCCGCGATAACAACCATCGCATCCGCATCGTGACGCCCTGCAATGCATCGGGGCCGCGCGGTTTGCAATACATTGACCGGCAAAGCGGCCCGATGCTAGAAAATCGGGGAAATACGCCCCTTCCAGCGGTTCGAAGCGGACGCGCCCGATGAAACTGCCCCCCTTCGAATACGCCTGTCCAACCAGCATTTCCGAAGCTGTTGCGTTACTGGCCGCGCATGATGGCGAGGCGAAGCCGCTCGCCGGCGGTCAGAGCCTGGTGCCGATGTTGGCGTTCCGCGTCGCGTCGCCTTCGCTGCTGGTAGATTTGCGCAAGCTTGAAGTATTGCGTCAAATCA
Source organism: Xanthobacteraceae bacterium (assembly GCA_049300295.1). GTDB lineage: Bacteria > Pseudomonadota > Alphaproteobacteria > Rhizobiales > Xanthobacteraceae > BOG-931. The sequence goes on along the minus strand of JBAQJL010000147.1, from coordinate 11,937 downwards.
AGATCACCCAGGATGGCGTCGTGCTCGGCGCCATGGTGCGCTGGCGGGATATTCTCGAGGATGCGCGGCTGCTCACGGCGCATCCGCTGCTGGTCGCTGCAGTTGAACACGTTGCTCACTATCAGATTCGCAACCGCGGTACGGTTGGTGGCAGTGTGGCGCATGCCGATCCGGCCGCCGAGATGCCCGGCATCGCAGTGACCTGCGACGCGCAGATCGCTGTGATCGGCAAGTCCGGCTCGCGCGTTATTGCTGCCGATGATTTCTTTCAAGGCCCACTGATGACGGCGCTCACGTCCGACGAAATCATCACCGAGATTCGTCTCCCGCTTTGGCCAAGCAAGCGCCGTTTAGGCTTTCAGGAATTCGCCCGCCGTCGCGGCGATTTTGCTCTTGCGGCGGCGGCGGTCTTCTATGACGACGATAACGGCACGGCGCGCAATGCTCACGTCGGCGTCATCGGCGTCGGCGACCGGCCTCTTCGGCTGCCGAGTGTTGAAGCCGTCCTCAACGGTCAGAAAATCAGCGAGGCTGTGATCGCTAAGGCGGAAGCCGCCGCATCCGCTGCTGTCGATCCGCGCGACGATATCCATGCCAGTGGCGCCTATCGCAAGGCGCTGGTCGGCGTCATGGTTGAGCGCGCGCTCAAAGCCGCCGGCGCATAGAGTTTGAAATTTATGACGATCAAGTTCGAAGTCAACGGCAAACTGGTCGAGGTCGAAGTCGAACCGCGGCTGACGCTGGCCGATTGCCTGCGTCATCATCTGCGGCTGACCGGCACGCATGTGGGGTGCGAGCATGGCGTGTGCGGCGCCTGCACGGTGCTGGTCGACAGCAGGGCAGTGCGATCCTGCCTCATGCTGGCGGTGCAGGCCGACGGCGCCAAGGTTGTGACTGTCGAGGGCTTGTCGCGCGACGAAGGCCTGACGCCGCTGCAGACATCGTTTCGCAAACATCATGCGCTGCAATGCGGGTTCTGTACGCCCGGCATGATCACCACCGCGCACGCGCTGCTCAGCGAAGAGCCTGACTGTGATGCCGATCGCGTCCGCGAAGTGCTCTCCGGCAACCTGTGCCGCTGCACGGGCTACATCTCCATCGTCGAAGCGGTGCTCGACGCACGCTCCGCGTACAAGAAAGCCGTGCCATGACTGGCGCCGTGCGGGGTGCAACGTCAGGCAAGAGATCGGCGCGATGAAAAATACCTTCATCGGCGCGTCGATCGAGCGCCGCGAAGATCTACGCTTCCTGCGCGGACGCGGCACGTACGTAGACGATCTCCAGGTAGCCGGCCTGCTCTATGCGGTGATCCTTCGCAGTTCCGTGGCGCATGGCCGGTTGCGCTCCGTCGATGCCTCCGGCGCGCTGAAAATCGATGGCGTCCACGCCGTCATCACCGCGAAGGACATGACGTCGAAGGATTATCACTCCGGCGTGCCGATCGTCCCGATGCGGCTGCAGCCGTTGCCTGAATTCCAACCCTACGAGCAGCCGGTCATCGCCTACCAGAAAGTGCGCTACGTCGGCGAGCCGATTGCGGTGGTGCTGGCCTCGAGCGTCGCTGTTGGCGAGGACGCGCTTGAGCGGATCCAAGTCGAGATTGAGGAATTGCCTGCGGTCGCCACGTGGCAGGCGGCATCAAAAAATCAAAGCGTGCTATTCGAGGTCACCGGCACCAACCGCTCTCTCACGTTCGAGGCACGCAAGGGCGATGCCGACGCGGCATTCAAAGAAGCGCCCTATTCGCGCCGCGAAAGCCTGCGGACCGGTCGCCACTACGGCCTCACCATGGAGCCGCGCGGCGTGTTGGCCGAGTGGGATGCGACCAACAACAAGCTCACCGTGTCGGGTGCCGCGAAAGTGCCGTTCTTCAATCGCCGCATCCTGGCGAAGCAGATTGGGCTGCCGGAATCCGCCATCGAGATGATCGAGAACGACGTGGGCGGCGGCTACGGCGCGCGCGGCGAGTTCTATCCAGAAGACTTTCTGATCCCGTTTGCCGCCATGCACGTGAACCGGCCGGTGAAGTGGATCGAGGATCGTCGCGAGAACTTGATGGCGATGAACCACGCCCGCGAAACCGAGGCCGATCTGGAAATCGCTTGCCAGCGCGACGGCACAATCATCGCGCTGCGCGGCGAGGTCCATACCGACATGGGCGCGTACATGCGCACCAACGGTGCGGTCGGCGCGCGCAATGCGCCGCAGTTCGTGACAGGGCCGTATCGTGTCCCGCACCACAAGGTCGACTCGCACCTGTGGATGACCAACAAAACGCCGGTTGGTACCTACCGCGGGCCGGGTCGCTTCGAAGGCTGCTTCTACATGGAGCGGCTGCTCGACATGGTCGCTGCCGATCTCAATATCGACCGCATTGAACTGCGCCGGCGCAACCTGATCGGCAAGGCCGAGCATCCCTATAAGTTTGCAACCGCGCAGCCCACCAACGCCCATGACGAGACCGACTCGGGCGACTACCAAGCAACGCTTGACCGTTGCCTGAGAGAATTCAACTACGCCGACGTCTCAAAGCTCGGCGGCAAGCTGATCGATGGCAAGTATCACGGCATCGGCGTCTCGTGCTTCATCGAGGGCGGCGCGGCCGGTCCCAAGGAAAGCGCGCGACTGGAAGTTAATGACGACGACACCATAACGGTCTACATGGGCACGGCGTCGGTTGGGCAGGGCGTCGAGACGATCTACGCCCAGATTGCCGCCGACGCACTTGAGGTGCCGATCGAGCGTATCCGGCATGTTTATCATGGCTCGACCGGCATCGTGAGCGACGGCTACGGCGCCTATCATTCGCGTTCGGTGGTGATGGGCGGTTCGGCGGTGCTCGACGCCACGGAAAAGTTTATGGCGCTCTTGCGCCAGGCGGCAGGCAAGCGGCTCGGCTGCGCCGAGGCCAAAGTCACACTCGACGTCGACAGGGTCATCGGCGACGGTATCACCCTGCCGCTCAAGGAATTCGCCGGTCTTACCGCGGAGGGTGCCTTTCTCAACCACAAGCACACCTACAGCTACGGAACCCATGCCGCTCACATCACCGTCGATGCACGGCTCGGCCGTATCGAAATTGTCGATTACGTCGTGGTGCAGGATGTTGGCCGCGCCATCAATCCCCTCACGGTACGGGGACAAGTGATCGGTTCGCTGGTGCAGGGACTCGGGGGGGCGGTGCTGGAGGATCTTAAATACGATGCGCAGGGCCAGTTCCTCACCGGCTCTCTCGCCGATTATCTGCTGCCCACCGCTTCGGATTTTCCGAACCTGCGTTGCTTCGTGACCGAGGACCATCCGTCGCCGATCAATCCGCTCGGCGCCAAGGGCGCGGGCGAGGGCGGCATCGTCGCAGCCGGCGGCTGTATGGCGAACGCGGTGGCGAATGCGCTGCAATCGTTCGGCGTCCAGCCGCGCGATTTGCCGCTGTCGCCGAGCGCCGTTTGGCAGCTCGTCCAGGACGCGCGCAACCACTGATACGTCACGCTTCGAGGCCCGCGCTGCGCGCGGGGCACCTCAGGATGACCGGAGATGGACGAGCGGTCGCAGCAAGAATAGATTTGCCTCAACTTCTCAATCAGGAGCAAAGCCATGTCTGTCGCTCGTCATCCGCGCTCGAAGGAGCTTGAGGGCGTCCCGGTCGAGGACATCATGAAAAGGTATGTCGGCCGCTTCAAAGAGAAGAAGCCGGACTGGGCTGCATTTGAGGACGCCAAAATCGAAGGCTACAAGCGCGCGCAGCACCGCTTCATCGGCGCCGGCGGTTCGGGCAAGCACGGCGATTCGTCGGTGATTCCGGCCGGCAACTTCACGTTGTCGATCATGTATGTCGAGCCCGGCCAGGGTAATGCGGCGCACACCCACGAAGTCGAGGAATGTTTCTTCGTGCTGGACGGTTTCCTCGATGTTTTCGTCGAGGATGAAACCGGCCATCGGTTGACGACGCGGCTTGGGCCATGGGAGTGCATTTCTTGCCCGGCCGGCGTGATCCACGGCTATCAGAACGACTCACTTGGCGCGGTCTATTTTCAGGTCATGCTCGGACGCGGCAAGCCGGAAACCATGGGCTATGCCGATGAGGATCTGTTCAAGCGCAAAGACGCGCATCTGAAAGCGGTGTGATGTCCAAGGCTCTCGACGAGGCGCGCTATGAGCTTGCGCTCGCTAACCGCATCATCGCACACGAGGGCGTGCTCGACGGCTTCGGGCACGTCAGCGTGCGCCATCCGGATCGCCCCGACCGCTACCTCTTGGCGCGCTCGCGCAGTCCGGAATTGATCGAGCCTTCCGATCTTCTGGAGTTCACGCTCGATTCTGAGCCAGTAGTGCCGCCCAAGGGCGACATGTATGGCGAACGGGTCATTCACGGCTGCATTTATCAGGCACGGCCGGATGTGAATGCGGTTTGCCATCATCATTCCCAGTCGGTGCTGCCGTTCTGCGTCACCGGCATCGCGCTCGAACCGGTATTCCACATGGGTCCGGTGATGGGCCAAGTGGTGCCGTTCTGGGACAGTCGCGACGAGTTCGGCGACACCGATCTCATGGTGGTCAAGCCGGAGGAGGGGCATTCGCTTGCCAGAGGGCTCGGCCCGCACTGGATGGTGCTGATGCGCCGACATGGTGCGACGGTGGCCGGGAGGAGCTTAAGGGAGCTGGTGTTCCGCACCGTCTATTCGCACGCCAATGCAGAAATACAGCTGCGATCGATGATGCTCGGCACAATCGGCGCTTTAACCGCAGCCGAACGCGAGCGGGCCGAACCGCGACAATTGCAGCCGCGGCCAATGGGACGTGCCTGGGAATATTGGATGACACGGCTGCAGAAGGCAGGTGAACTGCCGCCTCGCGTCAAATCGCGCGCGGTCACAAGCCGATCGGGCAGGCGAGTCAATAAGGTTCGTGCGAAGCGATCCCGGTGATGGCTTAGCGGCATACACCGGGTTGCATGGTTTTACCCGAATGTCGGCACGAACAGCTTCTCGATTGGGATCTGTTCCGGGATCAATCCCTGCTCGACCATGTAGGTCACCAGCGCCTCGAGCGTCGGCCGGTTCGGCTCGACGCCATAGGGCCAGCAATCGCCGCCGAACACGTCGTCGATTTCCTTCACGTCGTCGGGTAGCCACGGCAGCATGTAACGCAGCGTGCCGCTGAAGCGGATTTTCTGCCAGGCGCGATCCTTGGCGGCGTTGAGTGCATTGTAGAGGCTGGTCGCCACGAAAGGGTTCTTCTCGTAGAGATCCCGCCGGATAACGATGGTGTGCATGATCGGGAAAATCTTGGTGCGCTTGTAGTAGTCCTTCTCCTGCGCCCGGTAGTCGGGAATGAGCCGCACCACGTCGGGGCTCGTCTTGAGTGAGTTCGGCATAGTGGAGCCGATCAGTCCTGCGATCTCGCCCGTCGCCAAGAGGTCGCTCAGCGATTTTCCGCTCGAATTCGGCTTGAGATTGATTTTCTTCAGGAGCGGCATCACCGACGGGTTGCCGTACGAGCCCGGCTCGTTCACCGACCCCTCGATCCACTCGATGCTCGACAGGTCGATGCCGAGGTCGTGCTGCATCAGCCCACGAACGAACAGCGCCGCGGTTTGCGTGTAGAGCGGCACGCCGACCCGCTTGCCTTCGAGGTCCTTCGGTTTCTTGACGTGGTTGCGGTTGACCGTGATGAAGCCGTGACGGAACACCCGCGAAGCGAACACCGGGATGGCGACGAACGGCAGCTTGTTGGCGGCGTAGCGGCTGATCAGCTCGGAGCTCGACATCTCGCAGGCGTCGAATTCCAGCCGGTTGGACATGCGGTCGAAGATTTCCCGCGGATTGTCCATGACCAGGAAATTCAGATCGATGCCGTCGGGTTGAATCTCGCCGGTGTAGAGGGCGAGCATGCGGTCGTAGAGGCCGCAGGCAAGAGTCATCGGCAAGCCAGACATGAATTCTCATCCTTGAGAGCGAGGAGCGGTCGAAGCGCGCGACTATCACACAGCCGCTGTGCTGCGTCATCCAGCCGGCGCGCATGCCGCCGTCGCTGGAGCGCGGCGCGCGTTGAGAAATTTTTTGCCGTGCGTGTCGATTTTTCTTGCAATGCGGGATCGATACGACTATTTGCCGCTCGCCCAAATTCGCACGTGCCTGTGGCCGTGTGTCGATCGGTAGGCATCCGGACAAGAGGCCGGACAGTCGCCTGAGGCTCGGCTTGGAGCTTCACTACGTGATCGGCAGCCGGAGGCGAAACCGGCGCACCCCGCGCTCAACGGGGGACGCGGCTCAAAGCAACGACGGAGCGGGCTTTTTTGGTCTCGTTGGCCGTCCAAAGGTCAGCACCGAAGAGGCTTGTCCATCTTGCCGGCCGTGCGGAACGGGTATTCCCGCTCCAATCCAAGGCAGCATCTCGGCGACAGCGCCCCACGCCCTACCGTGTCCCCAACGCACGGTCGGCGGAAGGCACTGAAGGCCGCTGACGCCGGTCGTTCGCGCGCAAGCGCTGCGGCCAAACTTCAATGCTGAGCCACGCTGCGGTGGCGGCGTGTCTCCTTGAACCTGGATGAAGGAGCGGCTCCGATGACCGAGCGCATCCGCGATTTCCTGCGCCGCCGCCGTGATGACGGACTGGACGATGGTCCGTGCCTCGTCGTCGATCTCGACGTCGTGCGCGACAACTACAAGGCCTTTGACAAGGCGCTGCCGGACAGTCGGGTGTTCTATGCCGTGAAGGCGAACCCGGCGCCCGAGCTGCTGTCGCTGCTCGTCTCGCTCGGCTCCTGCTTCGACACCGCTTCGGTCGCCGAGATCGAAATGGTGCTCGCGGCCGGCGCCGTGCCGGAGCGCATCTCCTTCGGCAACACCATCAAGAAGGAACGGGACATCGCGCGCGCCTACGCGCTCGGCGTCCGCCTGTTCGCGGTCGACTGCAAGCCCGAGGTGGAGAAGATTGGCCGGGCCGCGCCGGGCGCCAAGGTCTTCTGCCGCTTCCTGTTCGGCTGCGCCGGCGCCGAGTGGCCGCTGTCGCGGAAATTCGGCTGCGATCCCGAAATGGCGGTCGATGTGCTCGAACACGCGCAGCGGCTCGGCCTCGATGCGGTCGGCGTGTCGTTTCACGTTGGCTCGCAGCAACGCCGCACCGCGGCCTGGGACGAAGCGCTGAAGTCGGCGGCGGCGGTTTTCCGCGCCTGCGCCGACCGCGGCATCAATCTGTCGATGGTCAATCTGGGCGGCGGTTTTCCGGCAAAGTACCTGCGTGACGTGCCGGCGGTGGAGTCCTATGGTCGCTCCATCTTCCGGGCGCTACGCAAGCACTTCGGCAACCGCATCCCGGAGACGATCATCGAGCCGGGCCGCGGCATGGTCGGCAATGCCGGCGTGATCGAGGCCGAGGTGGTACTCGTCTCCAACAAGAGCGAGCACGACCACGTGCGCTGGGTCTATCTCGACATCGGCAAATTTGGCGGCCTCGCCGAGACGATGGACGAGTCGATCCGCTATCCGATCCGCACGCCGCATGACGGCGATGAAGTCGGACCGTGCGTGCTTGCGGGCCCGACCTGCGACTCGGCCGATGTGCTGTACGAGAAGCGGCCTTACGAGCTGCCGATCAGTCTTGAGATCGGCGACAAGGTCCTGATCGAAGGCACTGGCGCCTACACGGCGACCTACGCGTCGGTGGCCTTCAACGGCTTCGCGCCGCTGCGGACCTATCACATCTGAACAAGCGTGGCGGGCCCCTGTTGCCCCGGCGCGGCTCTCCCTTCGGGGCGCGGCCGCGCCGGCGGTGTGGGAGAAAGGAGCGGTACCATGGTCAACATCCGGGAAGAAAAAGCATCCGACGCCGCCGCGCGCGAAGCTCTACTCGACGCGGCCTACGGCGCGGCGCGGTTTGCCAAGACGTCCGAGCGGCTGCGCGAAGGCCGCCAGCCGGCGCGCGGCCTGTCGCTTGTTGCGATCGACTGTGGACAAATCGTCGGCACGGTCCGGCTTTGGCACGTCACCGTCGGCCCGGCGCAGTCTGCCTTATTGCTGGGTCCACTCGCGGTGCATCCCGATCATCGCTGCCGGGGTATCGGCTCGGCGCTGGTGCGCCGCGCCATCGCGCGCGCTCGCTTGGCGGGCCACCGCGCAATCCTTCTGATCGGCGACGCCGCCTATTACGGCCGTTTCGGCTTTACGGCCGCACAAACCGGCCACGTGTGGATGCCCGGACAGTTCGAGCGAGATCGCCTGTTGGCGTTGGAGCTGCGGCTCGGCGCACTCACGGGTGCGAGCGGATTGATCGGCGCGACCGGGGAGCCACAGCCGAAGCCCGACCTGAACAGGCTGATCGCGGCCAGCGGCGACAGCCGGCGTTCTCGTGCACGCAAGCTTGAGAAACGCGCTGCCTGAGTGCAAAAGCAACTCTTTGCTCTGGGAGGCAGGGGAATGACCGAGTGGCCCATTCACGCCCGCATCAGCGGACCCGTTGTCATGATCGGCTTCGGCTCGATCGGCAAAGGCACGCTGCCGCTGATCGAGCGTCACTTTGCGTATGACAAATCCCGCTTCGTAGTCATCGACCCCGAGGACAAGGATCGCAAGCTGCTGGACGAACGGGGCATCCGCTTCATCCACCAGGCGGTGACGCGCGATAACTACCGCACGCTGCTGCGGCCGCTGCTCACCGGGGGCGGTGGCCAGGGCTTCTGCGTCAATCTGTCGGTCGATACCTCCTCGCTCGACATCATGGAGTTCTGCCGCGAGATCGGCGCGCTCTACATCGACACCGTGGTCGAGCCGTGGGTCGGTTTCTATTTCGATTCCAGGCTCGGACCCGAGAAGCGCTCGAACTACGCGTTGCGCGAGACCGTCCTGGCGGCGCGGCGCAAGACCCCCGGCGGCACCACGGCCGTGTCGTGCTGTGGCGCCAATCCCGGCATGGTGTCCTGGTTCGTCAAGCAAGCGCTCCTCGACGTCGCCGGCGATCTCAAACTCAAGTTCAAAGAGCCGCAGACCCGCGCAGAGTGGGGCCGCCTGGCCAAAAAGGTAGGCGTCAAGGGCATTCACATCGCCGAGCGCGACACCCAGCGCGCCAAGCAACCCAAGCCGCTCGAAACGTTCGTCAACACCTGGTCGGTCGAAGGTTTCCTGTCTGAGGGCATGCAGCCGGCCGAGCTAGGCTGGGGCATGCATGAGAAGAAGCTGCCGAAGAACGGCTTCAAGCACAAGGTCGGCTGTCAAGCCGCAATCTATCTGACGCAGCCCGGCGCCAACACGCGGGTGCGCTCGTGGACGCCGACCGCCAAGGCGCAATACGGCTTTCTGGTCACCCACAACGAGTCGATCTCGATCGCCGACTTTTTCACGCTGCGCGACGGCCGCAAAGTGATCTACCGCCCGACCTGTCACTACGCCTACCACCCCTGCAATGACGCGGTGCTGTCACTGCACGAACTGTTCGGCCAGGCCGGCAGCCGGCAGCCGGCGATCCACATTCTGGACGAGCACGAAATCGTCGACGGCATCGACGAGCTTGGCGTGCTGCTCTACGGCCACAAGAAGAACGCCTATTGGTACGGCTCGCAGCTTTCGATCGATGAAGCGCGCTCGATCGCGCCTTATCAGAACGCGACTGGCCTGCAGGTGACCTCGGCGGTGCTGGCCGGCATGGTCTGGGCGCTGGAGAATCCGAATGCCGGTATTGTCGAGGCCGACGAGATGGATTTTCGCCGTTGCCTCGAAGTGCAGACGCCGTATCTCGGTCCGGTGATCGGTGCCTACACCGACTGGACACCGATCAAGGATCGGCCGGGCCTGTTCAAGGAAGACATCGACAAACGCGATCCCTGGCAGTTCTCCAATGTCCTTGTGACCTGACCCCAGCGCGGGCCTATGGCACCGCGGTGGCGAGCGCGATCTCGATGTTCAGGTAGCCGTCAACGACCGCGCGTTGGCCTGGATAGAGCACGATCGTCGAGGTTTTTTCGTCGATGATGGCGGGGCCATCGATCACGGCGCCGGGCTGCAGTGCCGAGCGGCGAAATACTGGGACCTCGGATTCCTCGTTCGGTCCGAAATAAGCGGCGCGGGTTTCGTGCGGCGCCGGCCGTTGTTCTCGCGCGGCTAGTTCGTGGACTTGCGGTTTGGGAATGGATCCGACCGCAGTAACCTGAAAGTTCACGATTTCGACTGCCTCGGATTGCGCCATGTGGCCGTAGCGCCGCTGGTGCGCGTCGTGGAAGCGCTCCGCGAGTGCGGCAAGATCGGCGTCGCTTTGCAGCGCCGCGACCGGAACACTGACTTCGTAGGACTGGCCGCGATAGCGCATGCCGGCGCTGCGCAGCGTCGAAAGGTGCTCGCGCGGGAACTGCTCTTGCAGCAATTCAGCGAGTGCGGCCTGCTCCATCGACGCAAAGGTCTGTTCAAGCTCCTCGTGCTTCGCCGCATCGAGCCTGGTGATACGGGTAAAGCTCCTGGTCTGATGCACGTCGGTGACTAGCATGCCGAAGGCCGAAAAAGTTCCGGGATCGCGCGGCACCAGAATGCGGGCGATGCCAAGCTCGCCGATGAAGCGCCCGGCAATCGTCGGTCCCATGCCGCCAAAGGCGATCAGCGTGAACTCGCGCGGATCGTAGCCGCGCTCGATGGTGATGGTGCGCATCGCCATTGTGACATTGGTAGCCAGCACTGTGAGGATGCCCCAGGCTGCTTCAACCGGCGTAAACCCAAGCTGTTGCGCGACACGTGTGTTTACGGCCTCGTGCGCCTTTGCGTGAGAAATCGGCATGGCGCCTTCGAGGAGCGCCGTCGGGCTGAGATGGCCAAGCACCACCAGAGCATCGGTCAATGTCGGCTCGCTGCCATCGCGGCCGTAGCAGGCGGGTCCCGGACTGGCGCCGGCGCTTTGCGGTCCGACCTTGAGCACTCCAAGATCGACTTTGGCGATGCTGCCGCCGCCGGCGCCGATGGTTTCGATATCCACCGTGCGGGTTCGCAGCGGATGCCGCGCCACCGAGAATTCCGACTTGAACAGGGGCTGTCCCGGCAGCACCGACATGTCGGACGAGGTGCCGCCGATATCGAAGGTAATGACGTTCTCGATACCTTTGATGTCGCCAAGGTAACGGCCGCCGATGACGCCGGCGACCGGGCCGGACATCACGGTTTCGATTGGCGTCCGATCAAGCATCCGAGCGCTGGCGGCGCCGCCATCGGATTTCATCATCAGCGCCCGCGCGCCTGGAAATCGCCGCAGCGACAGCGCTTCCAGTTCGTGCAGATAGCGCGAAACCGGCGGGCCGATATACGCGTTCGCAACTGTCGACGCGGTGCGTTCGTATTCGCGCCATTCGGGATTCACTTCGTGCGACAATGAAACGGATAGGTTCGGCGCGATCTCGTGGATAATTTTCGCCGCCGCCCGTTCGTGCGCCGGATTGGCGTAGGCGAACAAAAAACAGACGGCGACGGCTTCCACGCCTTGAGCAACGAGCCGGTGGGTCGCCGCAGCAACGTCCTCCTCATCGATTGTTTCAATCACATGGCCGCGAGGATCAAGCCGCTCGCGGACCTCGTAGATGCGGTCGCGGGTCAGCAGCATTTTGGGCGCCGGGGCGAAGATGTTGAACACCTCGTCGCCGCGCCACTGACGGCCAATCTCATAGACATCGCGGAAGCCGCTCGTGGTAATCAGACCGACCTTGACGCCCTTGCCTTCCAGCATGGTGTTGAGCGCTGCGGTCGACCCATGCAGGATCAATGCGACCGAGTCCGCGCCGAAATCAGTGGCGAGGTCCCGCGTAATCTGTTCCATGACGGCGGCCGGCTGCGCCGGATTGGATACATATTTGCGCACGGCGACGAGCGCGCCGGCGTCCTCATCGAAGGCGGTGACATCGGTAAATGTCCCGCCAACATCGATCCCAACGCGCAATCTCATGAGGCCGCCTTGGGCTTGGCTGTGGCGCGC
>JBAQJL010000146.1:0-18957 GCA_049300295.1 Xanthobacteraceae bacterium | reverse complement strand
GTCTTCCGTGAAGAACGCTATTTTCAGACGGGCAGCGATTTTGACTGGGCGAAGAGGACCGCCAGAATGAAGCGTAAAAAATCGTTCAACCACTTGATGAGGCGTCGGAAGTTGTAGCCGGCTGCGGCGAGGACGGCGTTGTTGGCGTCGCCGAGGCGGCCGGCGAGATAATTGCGGTCCATTCGATGCTCGTTCTTGGTATGGCCGATGACGGGTTCGATGGCGGAGCGGCGTCGCATCTCTCGTTTGATCTGTGGCGTTACCCGGCGCTTTTGCTTTGAGGTGTAGATTTTGAACTTGTAATCGGGTGGGGCGTTGTGGCCGCGGTATCCGGCATCGGCGTGCAGCCGTTCGATCGTGTTGCCGACCAGTTGCTCGATCGCCGGAATGACGCCGGCCAGCGTATGTCCGTCATAGGGATTGCCTGGCAGTGCTTGCGCGTGGACGACGAACTGGCCGCCCTTGCTGTGCTTGAGGGTGGTAGCCACGCTGACCTTGACGCCGAACTCGTAAGGCTTGTGCGCCTTGCCCTTGCCGATGCACTCCACTTCGGGTGCATGCAGGCTGTAGACCTTCGGTCCGCGCTGTCCGCGCTCCTGGGCGCGTACGCGCCGCGCCAGGCTCAGCAGGCGAGCGAACGCCGTCTCGAGCCCGGGATCGCCGTCGATCTTGCGGGCAATGTCGCGGATCACGCGGCCAAGATAGGTCTTGAGCTTGCGCAAAGCCCTGTTGGCGCGTTTGAACTGCTTGGCATGGGCGTAACGCTGATGCCGGATCAGTTCAAACTTGCCGACCCGCGTATAGGATTGCCGGAGCTCCACGCCACACTTTTTGGCCAGCTTGACCAGCTTCTCACGGGCCCGGTTCAACAGCTTGGCGTCGGTCGGGAAGGTAATGTTCTTCGGCTGCACCGTGGTATCGACAATGACGCGGGCGAGATCGCCAGGCTTCATTGCACCAGTCTTGGTGGCGACTGCCAGGCTCTCCTGCAACAGCGCCCGCAGCCGCTCTTCGCCCATGCGGTTGCGCCAGTTGGTCATCGAGGAGCGATCGAGCGGCAGTTCGTGCTGGAAAAATTCCTCTCCGCAGAAGTATTGGTAATAAGGGTTTTCGATCCACAGCTCGCACACCACCTCGTCGCTGAGGTTGTAGGTGTGCTTGAGGATCGCCAGCCCCGCCATCAGCCGGGTCGGCAGCGGTGGCCGGCCAGAGCCATCGGCGTAAACCGCCCCGAACTTCTCTTCCAGAAACCCCCAGTCGATCGTCCGCGCCAGCCGCGCCAGCGCGTGATCCATGTTGATGACCTGGTCGAGCCGCGAACGAAATAAATCCTGCTCGCCGCTCTCCCGCCGTTCCCGTGGCCGCATCGAACCCCTCCGCTCGTCAGTTCGAGCAGCAGAGAATCACGGCTTCAGATTCGTGGGAATCCCCAATTCGAATTCGCAAGAAAATCGGTCCCAAAGCCCCAATTTCCGGCAAATCCTATCGCCAAAAACCGCTCGATTTCCCCCACCAATCAGCCGCTTCAGCATATTTCACGGTCGACAAAATAGGCAAGATGAATGGCGAAAAACGCGACGACGATCGCGACCATACCGAAGCCGAGCACGTAACGTACGTTTTGTCCGGTAGCGCCCTGCCGAGCGTCTTGTGCCGGCAGCACCGGTGTGTACACGGTTTGGCGTTCCGACCATTGGTCAGATTGTGGGGCGGGTTTTTTCTGTTGCAGGTTCATGACCATCTCTCTTGCTGCGGGCAACTTCGCCTATGAAACAAGTTCGCCTATGACCAACCGGCCGGACGGCCCGCGGGCGATCCGGCCGTCGTTTACGCGGTTTTCTAACTCAGCCAGTCAAGCACCAACGCGCACCGATTAGGGCTGCTGATTGAGCCAATCGTCAACGTTCTCCCGCACCGTGTCCTTGGCGAGACCGTAACGCTCTTCCTTGCCTTTGGTCTGCTTCAGTTACCTTCGAGTGTGTTCAAATCCATTGCATCTCCTTGCGATGTTTCCGCTTATCCAGACGACAACCGCACCGCGTGAGGCGCGGTTCCGAAAATTTTGCGAACCTGGGCAATGGAACCGCGGACTGCTCTTCCGGTTGGCTCTCCCACGAGCGCACGTTTCGAACCGTCGGCGCGCTGATGCTGCCGACTGTACCGACGATTTATACGATTGAAAAAGCCTTGCACGATCCGATGCGGCTCGCCGACGGCACGCTGTTATTCGGCGATAGCACTGACATGCGCGGCGACGACACGCCAGCCTTCGGCGAACCGCGCCCAGGTCTGCATCTGGCGACCGATCTTGCCGGCTATCGTCGGACGGCGAAACAGCGTTGACGCCACAGCAAAATCGCGGCCGTACGTGGTGATGACGGTATCGAATAGCGTGCGCTCCAGGTCGGCCGGCGAGCGCGCGGCGCGAAACGCCTTGATCTGCCCGTAACCGTAAAGATTTTCCGCGCCGCCGTAGCGGATGGTGCGGGTATCGTCGCGGAACAGCGTATTGAGAGTATCGACGTCTTTCGAGACCAAAGCCTGCTCATAGCGCGCGAACGCGGCTTTGACTTCAGCGATCACGTCCGGAAGGTCGATTTCCATGGATTCTCCCCATTTATATTTCTGACCGCGGTTGGCCCCGTTGACGCGGTCGTACCCGCCGCGCTTCTCAGGCCTTGGCCGCCGCGGCGTCGTCGCGTGCTTCGTCTTCGGCCGATGGAAATGCCATGCCGGACATCGGTTCGACCCAGACCAGATGGTCGTGCACTTGCTTCACGCCGGGAACGTTTTCGACCGCAACTATAGTGGCCTGCCGTTCGCGCTCGTCCATGATGGTTCCCCAGATTTCCGCAATGCCGCTCTTGACCACGACATTGACCCCGAGCGCCCAGTGCTGCTTGGCCAAGGCTTCGAGGATCTGGTCGCGGATCGCCGCATCGTCGCCGCTCGGGGCCGGCGTTTCGCGGGCAAGACTTGCGAGCGCATGTAAAAGATTGGCGCGGCTGACGATGCCGACCAGCTGGCCACTGCGCATCACAGGCAGGCGTTTGACGCGATAGCGCTCCATCTCTGTGACGACCGTTTGCAGCGTGGCATCCTCGCTGACCGTGTGCGGATTGGGGGTCATGACCTCGGAGACTTTTCTACCCGTTTCATGCACGTATTCCTCCGCCAGCTTGCCGGGGCCGAGCAGGAATTCGACCCATCTCGGCCGGCGCTTCTTGGTGCCGAGTTCGCCGCGACGCAGAAAATCGCCCTCAGTGACGACGCCGACCAAAGCACCGCCTGCGTCCAAGACCGGCAAGCCGCTGATCCGGTTCTGCAGCATCAGCCGCGCGGCGGTAAGAATGGAGTCGTTGGCTTTGGCGGCAATGACGTTTCTCGTCATCACGTCCCGGACTTGCATGACCGCGATTCTCCCCGTCTTCGGTCGCCCCGACGTCGGACTGTACGGCGCTAACCCAGCCGTTCAGCCGGTTCAGCGCGCCGCGATTGCGCAACACGATCCGCCGCGAAGTCGGTACATTGATCGTGGCGGCGGTTTCGAGCGATGTCAGGGTCCGCGAAACCGTCTCGATCGTCAAGCCGAGATAGTCGGCGATGTCCTGGCGCGACATCGGCAGCTCGATGGCATTTCCGGCAGTGGTCCAGCTTGTCAGGCGCATCCTCGATTGGCCTCGTTCGCAGCCCGCCAGAAATACTCGGCAGTTGTCTTAGAGTTTTGATTCGCATACCACGATCATGTCCGCTTTATCTCAACCTCGAAATCCTTGCCTTCCCAGATGTTTTTCAAAGTCCAGAAAAACGTGAAGCGGATTGTGGCCTCGCGGCTACGCTCCTCGATCGGAATATCGAGAATATGCATCCCGAGGCCGGTCGGTCTGGCATCGGTGTCGACGACGGTTGCCCAGTCGTCCGCCGACCAGTGCACACGAGCGGGCTCCAACAACTCAAGGCGCAGCAGCCGGCCATGAGCTATTGTTCCGATCGGCGACGCAAGCCGCCAGCACACCGGAGCCGGCGGCGGCTTATTGAGAATGTAGCGATTGCGCGTCTGTGGCGGCATGTCGAAGACCGCTTTGTCGCGCACTGACCGGAGCAACTTGATGTGCTCGGCGTGTGCCCACGCGAGCGGCATCGCGCTTCCCGACGGTCGGCCGAGAAACAGCTCGCGCGCCGGAATATCGGTGCTGTCCCAGATCTGCTCCGGCAACAGGCCACCGGGACTGCCGGAAGCCTCGAGCGTGCGAAGAAGCCGGCGCGCCTCATCAAATCGGCCGGCGGCCAGCGCATAATGCGCGCGCTCGCCGGTGAGCAACGGCCAAAGCCGGCCAATGCCGGAGCCGTCGAATGGTTTGCCGTCGGCGTGTTCGCCGTAGCCGTCACCGTTGTAACGATACCAGTAAGGCCCCGCCGGCAATTCGCGTTTGAGCACCGCGTCGATGGCCGTCACGGTGTTGACGATGCGGGGATCGTCCGCCGCGCGAAGGCCAAATCGCACCAGCGCCAGAGCATCGGGACTGACCAGCAACTCGGCTTCGAGCGTGGCATTGCCATCGCTGCGATTGCGGATCGGGATGAGTTGACGGTCGCCCAACGCATCTCCGCCCAATGGACTACCGATGCGGATGTAATAGCCTTCGATGCCAAGCTGCCGCGATAGCACCGTATCGACAGCATAGGTCCACTGTTCGATCTTCTCATTCCATCCGTCGGCAACTTCACGCGCATAGTCTGCCATCGCAGGCTTGCCGTCGGCTTCGATGGCGTCAGCGGCCGCAAGCAGTGCGGCGATCTCGGCGGCCAGGGTGAACGGCGAATAGCCCGCGTCTTCTTCCCAGCGGTCCTGCGGCGTAGCGGGTCCATTGCGGATGATATAGGCGGCGGCGGCCTCGATCATCGCGCAATGGCGGCCGATTTCAGGCTGTTTGATCTCCCCGGCCCGCAGCAGCATGTCGTAAAGCAGGATCGGGAAAGCGGTCTCGTCGAGCTGGATGCCGCTCCAGTACGGGCGGCCATCCAGCCACGAATTCTGCAGCCAATGACCGTCGTCTTCCTGGACGGCGACCAGATACTCAAGCACGGCCTTGGCTTGATCGGGGCTGCCCGCGGCCAGCAGGCCCCCGGCTATTTGCACGAGATCGCGGGGCCATACCAGATGATAACCGCCGAGATCGTCGTCGCCCTTTGAATAACCCCATGGGATCGACAAGCTCGCAATGATCGCTCCCGACTCGCCATCCCTGTGCGTCGCCAGAACGGTGGTGCTGACCCGATACCGGTTGAGCTCTCCCTCGGCGCAAGGTTCGTCCAAGCGGATCAGACTGCCTTGCCATTCGCGCCAACCGACGCAGTATTGCCGCAGCGTCGATTCCAGGCCTTGCTGCAGGCTGATGAGCGAACGAAAGGCGGCTTCCTCCGGCTGCGTACCAAAGCCGATGGCAAGCAGCGCACGTCCGTCCGCCGCGGCCAGATCGAGCGTTCCAGACAGGGCGACATTGCCGTTCTCGGCGCGTACGTACTCCTGCCGCAATCCCTCGCCCCGGGCCAGTGCCTGCCAACCGTCTGAGAAACCCACATAGCCCACCGAGCGCGCGATCCACGGCACCGAGGCGGCGACTGCCAGCACCATGCCTCTGCCCTCGGCGAACAGCATGCCGTGTCCTTTATAGTCTCCGCACCACGCGGTGTTGTTGGCGCCGGCGTTGACCAGATGCGGAGCGATGAGCGCGTGCAAAGCATAATCCCCGGGCACGCCCTTCATCGCCTCAAATGCGATGTCCTGAAGGACGACCTCACGGTCAGGATCGGACAGGACCAGCTTGCTGATCCGATAGCGCCCGTCTCGTGCCGTGTTCACCAGGCGGAGCGCTGGAATACCGTCTTCCACCGATCTGATGGTGTGATCGCAGTCGCGCTTTTCCTCCGAGAAATAGTCCTTGGCGGTCACGATGAAGCCGAAATCTCGGATGCAGGCCGTGTCCAGACGCGATGCGTAGATTTCATTCAGAATACCGTGGCTGATCGTGAACCAGGCACGGCTGCCCCTGCCGGCGGCGGTGCCGACACCGCTTTTGGCGCTGCTGGTCCAGCGCGGCGGGATTCCGGGAGCGCCCGGCGGAGTTACCGCATGTGTCGGCATATTTCACCTTGAGGGATTTCGAGACTAATCAGATGACCGTCTGGATCGCGTAGCAGGCAAATCGATCCAGGTTGCGACGGTACCGAGTAAGAGGGAAGAGGATCACGTGGCGCAATCGACGGCGCACATTCGAGCGGATTTCCAACATCGAATACCAGCCGTGTCGATGCGACATCGTTTGGTTGAGCGGGCGATTGGCTCCGCGGAAAGCGACCGCGATAGCAGAGCAACTCGACATGGGGTGTCGATTGTGCGGGCGTCGACTGCGCGGGCGTCGTCTGCGCGGCCGGCGCCATGGCGGTGACTTCGACGATTGGCGAACGAATACCATCGAGCTTCTCCTGCTCGATCCCTTGATTGAGCGAACTCGCGATCCGCTTCAGCCCCAGGCCGCCGTAGAACGCAACGCTTCGCTCGGTATCCGCGACGGAAATCGCCGAGTGATCGATTCCGAGGCACGGACCTCGTGCTCGATTGGCTCGATCGGCCCAGTGCGCGGGAACGGTCCCCGCGGGATACGCCAGAAGTTCGAGCGGATGTCCCTCGGGGTCGCGAAACTTGTATGCCGTCACTCCACCGGAAGACGGCGGCAGGACCTGCGGTCCGTCGGTCGAAATCGGAGTCCAGCCGCCGACCGCTTGCAGGGCCGTGTAGGCGGCTACCATGTCCGAAACGACGATGGCAAAGTGTTGGAACAGCGGGTTCCATCCGGTCACGTCGGCGGGATACGGGCGTCCGCGTGGAAGCGTCTGCGCCAGTGCAATGAGTTCATCGCCCAGGCGCAAGACTGTCACCTCCGCCGCTGCACCCGCAACGCCGATAAGTTCAGCGAGCCCCGGATCCGCTTTTGGCCCGTCGCAATAAGCGAAGCCGAACGCACGCCCATAGAACGCGGCGAGCGAGGCCGCGTCTTCGCAGATCAGAACGATCCGGGCTAATCGCAGTGCTTCACTCATGGCACTTGCGCGCCTCGACAATTCAGGAAGATCGAATAGAGCGTCGCCGACGCGCCGATGAACAACCGGTTCTTGGCGAGCCCGCCGAAGGTGATATTGGCGACCCGATACGGCACCAGGATTTTGCCGAGCAGTTCGCCGCTCGGACCGATGCAATGGACGCCGTCGGCCGCGCTGCTCCAGATGTTGCCGTCCTCGTCGACCCGCATACCGTCGGAATATCCAGGCTCAATTTTGTGAAAGACCTCGCCGCCGGAGAGCGTCATGCCGTCGGGACGCACGTCGAACGCGCGAATATACTGTCGCGGCGCTTGTTGGTTCTGGTCGCCGGTCTCGGCGATATAGAGCCGGCTCTCATCGGGTGAGAACGCCAGTCCGTTCGGACCGTCGAAATCGTTCGCCACGATTCTGATATCGCCTGATGACGGGTCGAAACGATAGACGGCGGGCGGCTGCTCCGAGACTTGGCGTCCGCCTTCGTAATCGGTGGAAATGCCGTAGAGCGGATCGGTAAACCAGATCGAATTATCCGATTTCACCACCACGTCGTTCGGCGAGTTGAGTCGTTTGCCGTCATGGCGCTCGACCAGCGTGGTGATGTGGCCGTCATACTCGGTGCGCAACAGGCAGCGGCCGCGATGCGAGCAAGCGATCAATCGCCCCTGCCGGTCGCGCGTCTGCCCGTTTGCATAGTGCGACGGCTGACGATAGATCGAAACGCCGGTCGCTTCGGCCCAGCGCATAGTGCGGTCGTTGGGGAGATCTTGAAACAGGAGGCAGTTGGCATCGCCCATCCAGACCGGTCCCTCGATCCAGCGAAAGCCGTCGGCGAGCATCTCCAGCGACGCATTATTTAAAATATAATGCGAGAAGCGCGCCGAGCGGATGTCGAAACCATCCATAGGTTACCTGAAGCGGCAAGCCGACGCGACGGTCGGCGCGGTTTCGAACTGCACCAGCATCAGCACCGTAGGCTGTGGTCCGATCGTTCCGGACAGGTGGCCCTTCTTGCCATCCCGCGTGCGCGTGTTCTGGTCCTCGCCGAACGACAAGTCACCCGGCCCCATTTCAACGCGAATGCCATCCATGGTCTCGACATACCAGCGACCGGACAGCGGAACGATCCATTGCGGCTGCGGATTCTCATGCCAGTCGCCGATCCATCCGGCCGGCAGCACCGTTACAAAGACGGTGGTATCGAGCCGGATCTTGGTGCCGATCCATTGCGGCGCCGCAGTCGGTTGGATTGCCGCCTTTTGAAACTCCGTCAGTTGGCAGCGCGTCTGGTGGCTCACGCCATCGGCGTCGCTCCAGACATGCCAATAGGAGACAATTGGAGAAGATTCGGCATTCAAGGCCGCACCTCGTGCGTCACGCTGTAAGGATGCGATGAGAGGGTGGGGTGTCTGAGAAACGCGTCGACTGAAGATGCGGTCGTTCCGAACGTGACAAACAGAAAGCCTGCCGCTACTGCGAGATTTTTCCAGAAATCCCAGAACAAAACGCGCGCCTTGCCGCTGCTGTCAGTCCAGAAGTCGCCGGGGCGCCAGAATTGCTTCCAAACCAGTGCGGTCACGCCGCAATAGCCGGCCAGCACGAACGCGCAGGCCCGGTCCGCAATGCCGGTCACGACACCGGCCGACATGAATATTTCGACGAAAAGACCGGCCAGGATGAGCGATGTTGCCACGGCCTTATTGGACGCTGCCTCCTTCGCCTGCGCGACGGCGGTGCGGAAATCCAGCAGCTTGTCCAGCGCGCTGAATGGCAAGAACAGAAGAACAAGGAGGATGCGGGACGCCAGCGTGATGGCGATAGCGAACGTGGACATTATGGACCGCCTGATCGTCGCGCGTTTTCACGAGGCTATTGCAAATGCCGATCGGAATGTCTTTCGAATTCCGAACCAACTCCGTCTTTATTGCTTAATCCCAGTGGCGGCAGGATTTTTGGCCGTACGGGACTTTTGGATGAGCAGCGAACATTACGACGTTGTAATTATCGGCTCCGGCCCCGGCGGCGCCACCATGGCGCTACGGCTGGCGCGGACCGGGAAACGGATACTACTTCTGGAACGGGGCACGTATTTGCCTCGCGAACGCGAGAATTGGGACAGCAAGGCTGTCTTCGTTGACGCACGGTATCAAGCCGACGAGACGTGGTATTGTTCCGACGGTCGGACCTTTCGTCCCGGCCTGCATTATTTCGTCGGTGGCAACAGCAAGGTCTATGGCGGGGTGCTCCTGCGGCTCCGGGAGCGCGACTTCGGAGAAATCAAGCATCCGGACGGCATCTCCCCGGCATGGCCGGTCAAATACGACGTGTTCGAACCGTATTACCAGGCCGCAGAAGAGCTGTTTCACGTCCACGGGCTGCGCGGCGAAGACCCGACTGAGCCGCCGTCGCGCGCCCCTTACGCCTACCCGCCGCTGACGCATGAGCCGCGCATCGCCGAACTCTTTGACGGCCTCAAGCGCGAGGGCCAGCATCCGTTTCATCTGCCGGTCGGCATCCTCCTCGACGAACGCGACGGCAAGGCGTTGCCGCACTCGCCGTGCATCCGCTGCAACGCGTTCGATGGCTACCCGTGCCTGACCAATGGCAAGGCGGACGCCCAGGTCATCTGCGTCGATCCGGCGCTCGCTGCCTATCCCAACCTGACGCTGCTGACCGAATCCTACGTCGAGAGGCTGACGACCAACCCCAGTGGTCGCGCCATTACCGGTGTCGAGGTCGTGCGCTCCGGCGAACGCATCGTCTATTCGGGAGACATTGTTGTCGCTGCCTGCGGTGCGCTGTCGTCGGCCCTGTTGCTGTTGCGGTCCGCCAGCGATGATCGGCACCCGAACGGCCTGGCCAACGGCTCCGGCATGGTCGGGCGCAACTACATGCGGCACAACAACAGCGTCGTGCTGGCGATCTCGCATACGCCAAACCCGACCAAATTTCAGAAGACGCTCGGACTTAATGACTTCTACTTCGGTTCGGACGACTGGCCATTTCCGCTCGGCCATATCCAGATGGTGGGCAAGTCGGATGGGGTGCAGATTCGCGGCGACGGGCTGCCGCAGCAGATGCAGTGGTTTCCCGAAAAGCCTTTCGATTGGATCGCCGAGCATTCGCTCGACTTCTGGCTGACCTCCGAGGATCTGCCACGGCCGGGAAACCGCATCTACTACGACGGCAGCCGTGTCGTTCTCGACCTCGCCGTGACCAACATGGAAGGCCACATGCGGTTGCGGCAGAAATTGAGCGATCTTTGCAACAAGCTCGCAATCCACCCGCATCTGTTCGACCGCTCACTCTATCTCGGCCAGAACATCCCCATCGGCGGCACGGCGCATCAAGCCGGTACGCTGCGGTTCGGTACCGATCCGGCGCAATCCGTTCTGGATGTCGCCTGCAAGGCGCACGAACTCGACAATCTCTACGTGACGGACGCGAGCTTTTTTCCTTCGATCGGCGCGGTCAATCCGACGTTGACGATCATCGCTAATGCCTTGCGTGTCGGCGACACCATCGCCGAACGTCTTGGGTGATGAATCGATAGGACAGCCAGGTCAAACGATCGAAGACGCCGGTACAGGCTCATTTGCAACGTTCCTTGCACACCGGACCGTCATCAAACGCCGAGGTAACGGTGCTGCATGTCGACGGCGGCGGCGAGTTCGGCCGAGGTGCCGGTCCACACTACGCGGCCACGCTCGATGATAATGTGCCGGTCGGCGATGCGGGTCAGCGCGGCGACATTCTTGTCGATGACCAGGATCGATTGCCCGGCGGCGCGCAGCGCCTGCAGGCAGCGCCAGATTTCTTCGCGGATGAGCGGCGCCAGTCCTTCGGTCGCCTCGTCGAGGATGAGAAGCCGCGGATTGGTCATCAGCGCGCGGCCGATGGCGAGCATTTGCTGCTCGCCGCCGGAGAGCAGGTTGGCCATGCTGCCTGAGCGAGCGGCAAGCCGCGGAAACAGTGCCAAAACTTTGTCCAACGTCCACGGATCAGGCGCGCCGCCGCGATTGGCCGCGGTAGCGATGAGATTTTCGCGCGCGGTGAGATTGGCAAAAACCTGCCGGCCCTCGGGCACAAGCCCGACACCAAGCTTGGCGACGCGGTAGGCGGGCAGTTCGCGAATTTCCTGACCGGAGAAGCGGATCGAGCCCGCGTTGGCGCGCGTCAGGCCCATGATCGAGCGCACGGTCGTGGTCTTGCCCATGCCATTGCGGCCCATCAGCGACACCATTTCGCCGGCCGCGATCGAAAGCGAAATGCCGAACAGGACGCGGCTTTGCCCGTAGCTGGTTTCGATGCCGGACAGTTCGAGCAGATTTTCCTTGTTGTTTTGCTCAGGCATCGGCGTGAGCGTCCTGCTCGCCAAGATAGGCTTCGCGCACCGCCGCATCGGTCCGGATCACTGCCGGATCGCCCGAAGCGATGACGCAGCCATAGACCAGGACGGTGATCCGATCGGCGAGCGCAAACACCGTTTCCATGTCGTGTTCGATCAACAGGACGGTAAGGGTGCCTTTGAGCTTGCGTAAGAGCGCCGTCATGCGGGCGGTTTCGTCGGGGCCAAGGCCCGCCATCGGTTCGTCGAGCAAAAGCAGCCGCGGCTTGCTGGCGAGCGCCACCGCGATCTCAAGCTGGCGATGTTCGCCGTGGCTCAATCGGTCGACGCGTGTGCCGGCGCGCGCCTCCAGTCCGACGGCGGCGAGCGAAGCCATGGCCGGTTCGCGCAGGGCAGCGTCACGCCGCGCGTCCCGCCAGAAGTAAAACGAGTGGCCGCTATGGGCCTGCACGGCGAGCGCGACATTGTCGAGCGCGGTGAAATCGGCAAACAGCGAGGTGATCTGAAACGAGCGCGCCAGCCCGAGCCGGCTCCTTCGATCGGCGGCATAGCGGGTGATGTCGCCGCCGTCGAAGCGGATGCTGCCGCCATCGGGCGCAATCTCGCCGCACAGCAGCGCGACCAGCGTGCTTTTGCCGGCGCCGTTTGGCCCGATTACGGCGTGAAATTCTCCGGGGGCCAGGCCGAGAGCGATCGAGTCCGCGGCGACCACGCCGCCGAAGCGCTTGGTAAGACCTTCGACCTGCAGCAGCGGCGTACTCACGGCGCGCTCCGCCTGAAAAGTCCCGCGATGCCGCCGCGCAAATAGATCGCGACCAAAAGCAGCGCCGGGCCGAGGAACAACCCGGAATATTCGGTGACGCGCGACAGTGCCTCTTCCAGGATGAGATAGACCACCGCGCCGATCACCGGGCCAAACGGCGTTCCGAGGCCGCCCAGGATCACGATGACCATGAGATCGCCGGAGCGCGTCCAGAACATGATCGCCGGGCTGATGAAATTGGTGTGATCGGCAAGGAGCGCACCGGCAAAGCCACACAGCGCGCCGGCAATGACGAAGCAGACGAGTCGGTAGCGGAACACCGGAAAGCCGATGGCGCGCATACGCCGCTCGTTCGATCGCGCACCCTGGATGACCAGACCAAAGCGCGAGTTGACGATGCGGGACACCAGATAGATGCTGCCGATAAGCGCGGCGAAGCAGATATAGTAGAACAGCGTATTGTTATTGAGATCGATGAGGCCGGCGAAGCTGCTGCGCTGGCCGATGGTGAGGCCGTCGTCGCCGCCGTAGCGGTCGAGCCCTTGCGCCACGTAGTAGATCATCTGCGCGAAGGCGAGGGTGATCATGATGAAATAGACGCCGCGCGTGCGCAGGCTGAGCGCACCGACCACGAGCGCGAACAGCGCCGAAATCGTGATGGCGGCCGGCCATTGCACGAAACCCGAGGCGATGCCTTCCTTCCACAGAATGCCGACGGCGTAGCCGCCGATGCCGAGATACGCAGCATGGCCGAAACTCACCATGCCGCCGTAGCCCATGATGAGATCGAGGCTCACCGCGGCGATCGCCGTGATGACAATGCGGGTGAACAAGGTCAGCGCAAATGGATCGCCAGTGACCGCCGCATAGAGCGGCACAAGCGCCAGCAACGCCAGCATCGTTGCGGTCAGCGCGGTGCGCGAATCGAGCCGGGACGCGGAACCGGCTTTGCCGGAATCCTCGCGTGCGGCTTTCATCGACTTGCCGCCGGGAACAGACCTTCCGGCCGGATGACCAGCACCGCCGCCATCAGCATGTAGATCGACATCGACGACAAAGCGGGCGCCAAAGTCAACGCGGCGTTGGTGCTGAGCACGGCGCGCAACAGGTCCGGCAGGAAGGCGCGGCCGAGCGTGTCGATCAGGCCGACGATCAGGGCGGCGACGAACGCGCCGCGGATCGAACCGATGCCGCCGATGACGATGACTACGAAGGCGAGGATCAGAATATTCTCGCCCATGCCGATCTGGACGGTGAGAATCGGCGCCTGCATCAGACCGGCGAAGCCGGCAAGCGCCGCACCAAGCCCGAACACCAATGTGTAGAGCAGCTTGATATTGATGCCGAGCGCGCCGACCATCTCGCGGTTCGACGCGCCGGCGCGGATCAGCATGCCGAGCCGGGTGCGCATCACCAGAAGATAGAGCAGGGCGGCGACCGCGAGCGTGACCAGGATGATGACGAGACGGTAGAGCGGGTAGTAAACCCCCGGGAGAATCTGGACCGCGCGCAGCATCTCGCTCGGCAGCGACAGCGTCATGCCGTCCGGCCCCCAGATGCGCCGGACGAGATCGTTGAAGAACAGGATGAGGCCGAACGTGCCGAGCACGTGGTCGAGGTGCGGGCGGCCATAGAGCGGCCTGATGGCGATAACTTCCAGCACCATGCCAGCGGCGGCGGTGGCGAGCAGCGCCAGCAGAGCGCCGAGCACAAAGCTGCCGGTGTCGGCCGCGAAGGTCGCGGCGAAATAGGCGCCCAGCATGTAAAGCGAGCCGTGTGCCAGGTTCACCAAGTCCATAATGCCGAAGATCAGCGTCAGCCCGGCCGCCAGGAGAAACAGCAGCATTCCGAGCTGCACGCCGTTGAGACACTGCTCGATGAAGTAGAGCATCTGTTCGTCACTCTGAGATACGACCGCGCCCGTAGGGGCGCCCCTTGTGGGTGCCCGTGGATGAGGCGAGTTGAGGGCGGCCACAAGGGCCGCCCCTACGCGTGCCGCTGCCTTCAGGATGACGGATGCGAATCAGCGCAGCCCATTCACTTCATCGGGCACTGCGTGTGGTACTTGTCCTGGTCGTTCTTGACGATGAGCGAAACGGTGTGCAGCGCGTAGCTGCCGTCGGCGTTCTTGCCGGCATCCTGCAGATAGAAACTCTGAATCGGAATATGGTTGTTGCCGAACTTGAAGTCGCCGCGCACCGACTTGATGTCCGCCTTCTCCATCGCCTTGCGCATGCCTTCCTTGTCGGAAAGGTTGCCGTGCACCGCCGTGACGGCGCTGTCGAGCAGCGCCACCGCATCATAGGTGTCGGCGCCGTAGAACGACGGCGAAGTGTGGAATTTCGCCTTGTAGTCGGCGACAAACTTCTTGTTGGCGTCATTCGGCAGGTCGTTGACCCAGTTCTGCGCGCCAGGGACGCCGATGGCGAGGTCTTTCAGGCGTGGCAGCGACAGATCGTCGATGGTGAACGCGGTGTAGAGCGCGATCTGTCCCTTCAGCCCGCTTTGCGCGTATTGGGTGATGAACTGAATGCCGGCACCGCCCGGATAGAAGGCGAAGATCGCGTCGGGCTTGGCCTCACGGGCCTTGGACAGTTCGGCGGAGAAATCGAGCTGGTCGGGCCACCGCGTCAGCTCCTGGCCGACGATCTTGCCTTTGAAGGTCGACTGCACGCCATGCAGCATGTCCTTGCCCGCGATGTAGTTCGGCCCCATCAGAAAGGCGGTTTTGACGCCCTTCTCATTCATATAGGTGCCGATGGCGGCGGGCGTCTGATCGTTCTGCCACGAGGTGGAGAATACGTAGGGCGAGCACATCGGGCCGGCAAGCTCGGAGGCACCGGCGTTGGTTATTACGGTGATGGTCTTGGAATCGACCAGCGGCTTGAGCGAGGCCACTGCGACGTTTGACCAGATATAGCCGACGATGAAGTCGACGTGATCTGATTCGATCAGCTTCTTGGTCTTTTGCACGCCGACGTCGGGCTTGATCTGATCGTCCTCGTAGATCACCTCGACCGGCATGCCGCCGAGCTTACGGCCGACGTGATCGAGGCCAAGCTCGAACGAGTTGCGCATGTCCTTGCCGATCGCCGCGGCCGGGCCGCTGAATGTCGAAATAAACCCGATCTTGATGGTCTTTTGCTGCGCCGTGGCCGGTGCGTCGGCGGCTGCAGTCAGCAGCGCCAGCGCCGTCGTGCCCAACAGCCATGACTTGATCAATACGCGCATTCTATCCTCCGCCCTGAAGCCGGTTTCCGTCCTGGATATTTGTAGAAAGCCGCGCATTTTTAAGCAACTGGCATCGTCGAAATAGCGGTTTGGCGGGCGCTTTGTCGCGCCCGACGAAGCGCGTGCTCACTGCTTGTGCGTCACGGTCGAGGGAATGTGGTTAAGTTCTTCGCAGCCTGTCGCTGTGACGACGATGGTGCGGCCGATATTGACGCGCTCGCGGTCGACCCAATGGGTGATCACCGCGGCATAGGGTAGGCGTCTGCATGCCGCTGATGAAGCCGGCAATACAGAAGGTGATGTAGATGAGGAACAGCGGCCTTGGCTGCTTCGGGTGGGTCGCCACGTACGGGCCCAGGCGCGCATTGTCGGTGCCGAGGTGCGCTCGCGGGTTTCAACGCAGGTGCTTTTCCAGAAACCGCTCCATGGCTTCGTAGAATTCGAAGCGGTTTTCCTCGTTATGGAAGCCGTGGCCCTCGTTGTCCTTGACGAGACACTCGACATCGATGTGATGCTTCTTCAGCGCGGCGACCATCTGGTTTGATTCCTCGATGTTGACGCGCGGATCCTGCGCGCCCTGCGCAATCAGCAGCGGTGCGCGGATATTATCGGCGTGCAGCGCCGGCGAGGCTGCGGCCAGTAAATCCTTGTCGGTCTCCGGATTGCCGACCATCTCATAGAACATGTCGAGCATCGGCTTCCAGTACGGCGGTATGGTTTTCAGGAAGGTGAAGAGGTTCGACACGCCCACGAAATCGACGCCGCAGGCATAGAGCTCGGGCGTGAATGCCAGACCCGCAAGCGTGCAGTAGCCGCCGTAGCTGCCGCCGTAGATGGCAATGCGCTTCGGGTCGGCGATGCCTTGCGCGATCGCGTATTTGACGCCGTCGGTGACGTCGTCCTGCATCGTGCGGCCCCACTCCTTGAAGCTCGCCTCCCAGAATTTGCGGCCGTAGCCGGTCGAGCCGCGGAAATTGACCTGCAGGACGGCATAGCCGCGGTTGACGAGAAACTGCACTTCGGGGTCATAACCCCAGACGTCGCGCGCCCACGGTCCGCCATGCGCGTCGACGATCAGCGGCAGATTCTTGCCGCCGCCGCGCGGCAGCGTCAGGTAGCCGTGGATGGTGAGGCCGTCACGCGCCTGGTAGGCGATGGGCTTCATCTCGGCAAGATCGCTCGCATCGAGCCATGGCGCGATCTCGGCGAGCTTGGTCAGCGTTTTGGCCGGCGCGTCGTAAAGATAGCGCGTGCCCTGCGTGCGGTCGTTCCAGGCGGCAACGACGAACAGCGTTTCGGCCTTGTTGGCGCTCTGAAGCTCGATCTCGTAGCCGGGGAGCTGGCGCTGCAGATCGTTGAACAGCGCCTCTGTCACGGCGTCGAAGAACTTGCGCTCGGCTTTCCAGGTGACGAAATAGGCCGCCGTATAGACTTTGCGCTTGCGCGACCAGGCCAGGCCCGCGACATCCACTTCCGGATGCTCGAAAATGACGCTCTCTTCCCTGGCGGTCGCCGGATCGATGCGGACGATCGCACTCTTGTCGCGATTGATATTTGATGTCGCGAACAACAGTTTGTTGTCAAAATCGAAGAATTGCGGCGAGATCGTCTGGCGGAAGTTGGTCGTAATCACCGTCTTAAAGGCACACTTTTCATCGGGGCGGTGCATGATGCTAGTGTTGACGCCGTCGGTGGTGATCGCGAGCCGGATCTGTCCAGCATGGTCTGTGACCCAGTCCGTCACGTTGCCGGGGTTTTCCGCGATCAGCGTGAGTTCCTTGGTGTTAAGATCGATTCGATAGACGTCGAACACTTCGGGATTGCGCTTGTTCAGCGAGATCAGCATCTCGTCGTCGTTGTCATACCGATCATCGATGATCTGCGCGCGTACCTTCTCGAATGGTGTGAGATCGACAAGATTACCGCCATCGGCATCGACCGAAACGAGATGATAATTCTCGTCACCCTTGAAGTCCTTCACATAAACGATGCGGCGCGGGCCTTTCCAGAAATACCCGGCGACATCGCGTTCAGTTTCGCCGGTGATGCGCACGGCCGGGCCGCCGGCGCGCGGCCGCACGAACACGTTCATGCGGTTGTGGTAGGGCTGCATGAACGCGATCGCGTTGCCGTCGGGAGAAATCTGAAATCTGGACTGTTCCGGATTGCGAAAGAAATCCCGCAGGGGGATCCGTTTGGCGCGGGTTGCGGCGTCGTCGGCTTGGGCCATCGCTCTAACCTGTGGACTGTGTGAAGGCGGGGCGGGCGCTGACCGGACAGCGCCCGCCATAAATGGATGGTTGGAGCCGACCGATCAAGCCCGATCGTCTTCGGCGGTTGCGCGCAAGTATTCACCCATCCCCGGGCCGATATTGGGCACGAACAACTCCTCGACGCTCATCTTGCGGCGCGTCAGCTTCTGCTCGTCGAGGTGCCGCACCAGGGCCTCGAGCGTAGGCCGGCTGCCCTCGATCGAATAATCCCAGATCTGCGGCCCGAAGATTTTTCGCGTCGCCTCGAGCTCATCGATCACCCACGGCAGACTGACGGTGAGCGCGTCGGTGTCATGCATCCAGTAATAGGCCATGTCGCGCGCCTTGGTGAAGGCGCGATAGAAACTTATCGCCAGCCAGGGGTTCGCCTCATACAGCGCGGTCTTGAGCACGAAGGTGTGCATGATCGGGAAGATACGGGAGCGCTCGTAATACTCGCGCTCGACCTGGCGGTGATCGGGAAACAGGCGGCGCATCGTCGTGCCAAGCGCGGGCGGAATCATCACGGTGGCCAGCGCGTCGATCTCGCCGCGCTCCAGCATGGCCTCAAGCGTGGTGTCCGGTTTCATGAATTCGACGCGCAGCCCTTCCGGCGGCTTGATCGTGCGCACCGGCCGCCCGATCACCCAGTTCACATCCTCCGGCCGCACACCGTAATCGCTCGAAAGAAAGCCGCGCACCCAGACCGCCGCCGTCATCTGATAGTCGGCGACGCCGATACGCTTGCCCTTGAGGTCCTGCGGCTTCACGATCTTGCTGTCGGCGCGCAAATAGACCGCGGAATGCCGGAACACGCGCGATGGAAATACCGGGATCGCGATGAACCGCGTATCGCCTTCCGAGCGCAGTATCGTATAGGACGACAGCGACATTTCCGAGCAGTCGAACTCCGCGTGATTGAGCATGCGCCAGAACGTTTCACCGGGGCGCAGCGGCAGGAAGGTGAGATCGACGCCTTCGACCGGCACACGGCCGTCGATCAGCGGTTGGGTGCGGTCGTAGCGGCCACAGGCAAGCGTGAGTTTCAGATTGTTCATGCTTAGTTTCCGTCATCATGAGGTGCGAGCGAAGCGAGCCTCGAAGGATTTCGGCCGAGGCGCTGCGGCCGTCGCCCTTCGAGGCTCGCTCCGCTCGCACTCAGAGCGTGTGAATGTTTGACTACGCAGACTGTAGCATACGCCGTTGGAATGTGATTCCTTGCGACCATTGATTTGCGGAGGCAACTGATGGCGGGCGAGGAATTG
>JBAQJL010000145.1:0-24127 GCA_049300295.1 Xanthobacteraceae bacterium | reverse complement strand
GCGAGGAGCTCGCTGCCCGGGTGGCGGACGGAGTGACATCCGTTGGCGCTGCCATGAAGCGCGGGACCGGACTGAGCCAAGCCTGAAAACTTGGCGAGAGCCGCGGTAGAGCGCCGGAAGGCGAGCGCGTCCGCCAAAAGCGGCGCGCGCCGTGTACCCGCCCAGCGGCAACGCTCGGATTGCGCGGAGCGGTCTCTCAGTATGCGCCTTTCGGCGCTCCGCCTCCCTCTTTTAGGGTGGCCCGTTCGTGAAAACTTTTGGCAAACCTCGGGGCGCGAACAAAAGCGCAGCGCGAGAATGGGAGGGCGTGCTTGTTCCCCTGATCCCTCGAGGCTCGCTCCGCTCGCACCTCAAGATGAGGAATCTGATGCCGCGTACCGCAACATCAGTCCAGGTCGGCGACCTCGGCGTGCAGACGCAGCAAGGCCGGTATGGTCGCCGGATCGCGGCGGCCGAAACCGCACTCGGTGGCGATGGAAAAATCGCGCACATACTTTTTCGCCGCGGCGAGTCGCGCCCGCGCGCCATCGATGCCGTCCGTATAGTGGACGAGACCAAGACACAGTTCGGTTTCGGGGCGCAGTTCGAGCCGCCGCAGCGGTGCGAAATAGGCATCGTCGGCGCGATTGCGCGGCACCGGCGTGTGAATGAGCTGGATCGGCCGCGCGATCTGCCGCGACACGCGATTGGCGAACTCGACCATGTCGCCCATGTCGGTGGGCTCGATCACGTGGCGATGGCCGGAGTCGCCGTAGCAGAGGTGATACATGAGATCGACGCCGGCCGGCACGCGGTTGCCGAGATCGGTCACAATGGCGGCAAAGCGTTCGGCCATCTCGGCCTTGGTCCGCCCGTAGCGCCCCGACTCGTTGCGTTCGAGCCGGGCGAACACCGCCGAGGCGACATCGAGCTGGATGGCAAGTTCACCGTGCGGCACGAGCGCCGCGATCTTGTCGATCTCGCGCTTGACGGCGTCGTTGTAGATCGGATCGATCGCGGCGTGCAGCTTCTCCACCAGAAACAGCCAGACCACCGAATGGGCCGGCACCAGATCGACCTGGAATTTTGTGCCTGCCGCAATCTCGCCGTTGTCCTTCAGCCGCCTGAAGGTGGCGTACGATTTGGCGGCTATGTCGGCGTAGAACAGGTTTGGAAACTGCACATCCTCCATGCCGATGCCCGGCTTGAGCGTGTAGCGC
Source organism: Xanthobacteraceae bacterium (assembly GCA_049300295.1). GTDB lineage: Bacteria > Pseudomonadota > Alphaproteobacteria > Rhizobiales > Xanthobacteraceae > BOG-931. Next base: position 22,928 of record JBAQJL010000145.1, on the reverse strand, counting down.
TCGCGACCGGTGCCGCTGGCATGGACGCGAAAGAATTCACCCGATTTCACGAAGGCCGGATTGTCGGCGAAGACGGGTTCGAGCCACGTGATCCAATCGCCGCGCTCACCGGTCTCGCCGTCCGGAATACGCTTGATCCGCGACCCGAGTGCGGCGCTGACGGTTGCAAACACGTCACTGGCATCAGCCATCGGCACACTGCCGACAAGGTACACATTGCGGGACACGATTCCTCCGTGAACGTCACTTGAGCCGGGTCAGAACTTGGGCCGGGTCAGACGCCGGCGCACACATCGGCGTGAATTTTCAGAAGCGCCCGTACCGTGTCCTCGGAGCGAGCGCGCGCCATGCCGCATTCGATGGCGATGCCGAATTTCGGCGCATAGGGGCGCGCCGCCGCAATCCGCGCCTTGGCGCCCTCGATGCCATCCTTCGCATGAACCAGGCCAAGAAACAGCTCGGTGCCGTCGGCAAGTTTGAGATCGCGCAATGGCCGATGGAACGCATCGTCGTTGCGCCCGATCGGCACCGGCATGTGAATATAGGCGAGCCGCCGTCCGGCGGATTGCGTCAGCGCATTGGCGAACTCGACCATCCGCGCCGCGTCCTTCGGCTCGACAAAATGCCGCGCGCCGAAGTCGCCGTAGCACAGATGCAGCCCCAGTTCGACATCGCCCGGCACGGCGGCGCACAGCCGGCGCATGCGCTCGACGATCGCGTCCCGCGACACGTTGGACGGCACCGCGTCGCTCGGCTGCCCGTCCCAGATCACCATTTCGTTGCAGACGTCCCATTGGATGCACAGATCGCGGTGCGGGATGTGCCGGCACAGCGATGCCACCTCGGCGATCATGGCGCGCTCATACGCGGCTTCGACCGCGGGCAACACGTCGGGAACAACCACCGAACTGACGACCGCGAACGGCGTCGGCAGGCAGACTTGAAAGCGGATATCTTTCGGCAGCGTGCCGTTGTCGCGCGCCGCGACAAAATCGAGATACGAGGCGCGCGCCTCACGCGCATAGCCGAGTTCGCCAAACCGCACGTCGCTGGGCGCGATACCTTCCGCCAAAGTCAGCAGCGGGAAGCGGTTGGTCGGCCGGATGGCGCCGGACGGATCGGGCCGCAAATACGCGCTGGCGCGCAGCAGCGGATATTGCCAGCTGATCCAGAGCTTGCGGCCGCCAACTTCGCCGTCGGGCACGCGACGCAGATATGGGCCGAGCAGCCCACCGACGGTCCGATACACCTCCTCGACCGTGTCGAGACCGATACTGCCGACAAGATGAACCGACTGCGGCGGCGCAACATCACTCATGACTGCTCCATAGTGAAGATCCGGGAATTATCTTGCAGCCAGTGTGACTCAAATCCCGAGATAGCGCGACTTGATCTCGTCGTTCGCCCACAAGTCGCCGGGTGGCGCCGAATAAACCACGCGACCCTTGCTGATGACATGCACGAAATCGACGAGCTTGAGCGCCAGCGCTGCGTTTTGTTCGACCAGCAGGATCGAGAGCCCTTCCCGCTTGAGCGTGGCGATCGCCTCCCACAGGCCCTGAATGACGATGGGCGCGAGCCCCTCCGACGGCTCGTCCATGATCAGGCAGTCCGGGTTTGTCATCAACCCGCGGCCGATGGCCAGCATCTGCTGCTCGCCGCCGGACAGCGTCTTGGCGCGCTGATGTTTGCGCTCGCGCAGCCGCGGGAACAGCGCATAGACCCGTTCCAGGTTCCAGCCGTGGCGCTTGGGGCTGTGTTCGGCGACTGCCAGATTGTCTTCGACGGACAGTGTCGGGAACACGCGGCGGCCTTGCGGCACCAGTCCCATGCCGCTGCGCACGATGACAAACGACGAATGACCGGTGATGTCGGCGCCCTTGAAAACGATTTTTCCGCGGCGTGGCGGCACGAAGCCGATGATGGTGTTCACGAGCGTCGTCTTGCCGACGCCGTTGCGCCCGAGCAGACCGAGGATCTGGCCCTGTTCGAGCTGCAGCGACAGCCCTTGCAAGACGTAGGCGTCGCCGTAATAGGTGTGAACGTCCTGAACGTCGAGGATTGCCATAACAACTCAGCCGGTCCCCAGGTAGATTTCCTGCACCTTGGTGCTGGAGCGGATGCGCTCGGCCGAACCGCTCTCCACCATTTCGCCGAAATGCAGCACCGATATGTCGCTCGCCACATCGAACACGATATCCATGTCGTGCTCGATCAAAAGAATCGCGGTTCGCCGATCGAGCTTCTGCAGGAAGCGCGCCATCTCGGCGGACTCGCCGGACGACAACCCCGCAGCCGGCTCGTCGAGCAGCAGAATATCCGGGTCGCTGGCGAGCCCGACCACGATCTCAAGCTGGCGCTGCTCGCCATGCGACAGATACCGCACTTCGGTATCGCTGCGATCGAGAAAGGCCGCGCGCCGCAGCAGATCGCGCGCCTTGTCATACACGTCCCGATAGGACGACAGCGGGCGCCACATGACGAATTTCGACGCGAGGCGGCCCTTGATCGCCAACAGCACGTTGTCGAGCACCGTCAGCTTCGGGAACAGGCTCGTGACCTGAAAAGTCCGTGCCATGCCGAATGCCGTGCGCCGGTGGCTCGGCCACGACGTGACGTCGCGGCCATACATCAGCACCTGCCCGGCGCTGGCCGGAAATATCCCGCTGATGAGATTGAACAGCGTGGTCTTGCCGGCGCCGTTCGGGCCGATGATCGCCTTGCGGTCGCCCGGCATGATAACGAGCGAAACCCCGCGCACCGCCCGCAGCCCGCCGAAAGTCTTCGACAGGCCTCGCAATTCGAGCACCGGCTGTGCGCCGCCGGCTCGCGGCTGTTCACTCACGCGTCGATCCACCGCGTGCGCGCCTCGCTATTCGCAAAACTTGCAGGGCGGATAGTCGCGGCTATAGACCGGCTGCTTGAGGAACGCGTCCTTGCCGTAAGTCCAGAACTGACTCACATTGGGATAGGTCTTGATCACCACGTCCCAGAGCTCCGGCTTGTCATAGCCGAACAGCTTCGTCTTCTCGACCTTTTTGATATAGATGTTCTGCACCACATTGCGCATGTCGTCGAAGCTAAGCGGACCGCGCGGAGCCTCAACGTGGAGCGCCTGCATCTTGGCGATAAACGCCTCCGCGCCGGGCCACTTGCCGCCGGTTTCCTTCATGACGTCGTCGATCATCAGCGCCGTCGTGTAATTGCTCTCGGAGAAATACGACGGCACTTTGCCGTATTTCGAGCGGTAGGTTTTCACGAAGGCTTCGTTCGCGGGCGTCTGCAGCGCGGCGCTATATTGCTCCGCCGAGACATCGCCGATCACCTCGTCGCCCATGAACGGCAACGAGGACTCGTCGTAGCTCACGCTGCCGCCGATGATCGGCTTGGTGTATCCGGAGTCGCGAAGCTGCTTGGGAAATTGCAGCGTCATCGGCCCGACCATCAGCGAAAAGACGGCGTCGGCGTCGGCCTTGATGGTCGGAATATAGGGTCCGAAATCCTTGGTGCCGATCGGTGGCCAGATTTTCTGAATGATCTTGCCGCCGCAACTCTCAAAGGTCTTCTGGAAGCCGCCGACCGATTCGTAGCCGAACGCATAATCGGCGGCGATGGCGACGACTTTCTTATATCCTTGGTCGCAAGCCCATTGGCCGAGCGGGTGCATGGGCTGCGAACTGGTCCAACTGCTGCGGATGAAATACGGATACTTGCCGATCTGACGCTGGGTCAGATCGTCGGCCGCCGTCACCGAGGAGATATAGACGGTCTTCAGTTCGGTCGAAACCGGCGCCAGCGCGTAGCCCTCGGTGGCGAGCACGCCGCCGACGATCATCTGCACATGGTCCTCCAGGATGAGCTTGCGCGCCTTGATGACGGCGAGGTCGGGCTTGCCCTGACTGTCCTCGATGATCGGAACGATCTTGGTGCCCGCAAAGGTACTCTTGGTCCGACCGAGATACATCTTGAAGCCGTTGGTCATGTCGGTGCCAACCTGGGCGAAGATGCCGGTCACCGGCGCGATGATGCCGATCTTCAATTCCTGCTGGGCGGCCGCTGGCGCAAGCCGCAGCGACAGTGCGGCGACCGCCGCGAGCAGAGCAAGGGCTGCCCGCCTCAACACATTCGATGTCATGATCTTCCTCCCTTTGGTCTCGGCTTTGTCTGTCCGATTTTTGACTCAGTGTTCGACCGGCCTATCCGCTCCCCGTTGCGGCTGTTTGAACGCTGGGCGCGGTTGCCAATTCGTCGGCCGCGGCCATCGACCGCGCCACGCGCCATTGGCGTACGCGTTCGGGGATACTCATCAGGCCGCCCGGCAGATACAGAATCACGAGCACGTAGATGCCGCCGAGCACGTACTGCCACCAGTGCACCAGCGTGCTCAGATACTCGCGCACGAAAAATACGATCGCGGCGCCGATTACGCCGCCGATCAGGGTCCCGGCCCCGCCGAGAACGACCATCAGCAGCGCATCGACCGAAGTCGTCAGTACCACGTCGTCGGTGCTGACAATGCCCGCGGTGTGTGCCCACAACACACCGGACAGTCCGCCGAAGGCGCCCGCAATGATAAAGGCGATGTATTTGTGCAGCCAGGTATTGTAGCCGAGAACCTTCATCCGCAATTCGCGCTCGCGGATGCCGACCAGGCTGCGGCCGAACGGCGAACGCACGAACAGATACATGCTCAAGAGCGAGGCAAGAAAGATCGCAAACACGAGATAGAAGAACGCCACCTCGTTGGCGAAGTCGACGCCAAAGAAGCGCGGGCGCTGCGACAGGTTGATGCCATTGTCACCCCCGGTGAGCGAATTCCAGCGATACGCCAGCCCCCACACGCACTGCCCAAGCGCGAGCGTGATCATCAGAAAATAGACGCCGCTGGCGCGCATCGCCAGCAGCCCGAAAAACGCCGCGAGCGCTGCGCCGCCAAGCATAGCAAGGCCGACCACCAGCCAGAAATCGTCACCGAGGCCGAAATGATAGCGCGTCGCCAGGATGGCGGTGAGATACGCGCCGATGCCGAGATAGGCCGCCTGCCCCATCGAAGCGAGCCCGGTAAAGCCGAGCAGGATATCGACGCTCATCACCAGAATGGAAAACGCCAACGCCCGCGTCGTAAGCAGAATGACGAATGAGTTGGTATGCGGAACAACAAGCGCAACGACGCCGAGCCCTACGGCGACGGCCGCGACCGTGACCTGCGCGCTGGTCATGCCCTTGATCATTCCCGTCCGAACAGACCGGTCGGCCTTACCGCCAGGATCAGCGCCATCGGCGCGTAGAGCGTAAAGTACGACACTTCGGGAAACAGCGCCTTGCCGAAATTATCGGCGAGCCCGACGATCAGCGCCCCGATCGCGGCGCCGCCGAGACTGCCCATGCCGCCGATGATGACGACCGCGAAGGCGATCGGCAGCATCTCGAAATCAAGGCCCGGATAGACGCCGAGGAAGGCGCCGCCGATGACGCCGCCGAGCGCCGCCAAAAGCGCGCCGAGGCCGAAGATCAGTGTCGAGATCAGCGACGTGTTGATGCCGACGCCGCGCGCCATCTGCGCGTCGTCGACCGTGGCGCGAATGGTGGCGCCGAGCCGCGTCTTTTCCATCACGAGCCACAGCGTCAGCCCGATGACGATGGCGACAACAATCATGAAGATGCGATAGACCGGCAGATGCAGGCCATCGACCACAATGCTGCCTGACAATTCTGCCGGCGGATTGATGTCGAACGGGTTGCCGCTCCAGATATCGAGAGCGGCCTGCTGGAACAGGAACGCAAACCCGACGGTGAGCAGCACTTGCCGCAGCGGGTCGAACCCCAGCGGCCGCAGGAATACACGCTCCATCACCAGGCCAAGCACGGCGACACTGACCGCCGCGACCGGGATAGCGAGCGCCCACGAGCCCGTCGCCCAAATGACCGACAGCGCCACATAACCGCCGAGCAGAAAGTAGGAGCCGTGCGCCAAATTGACGATGCGCATGACGCCAAAAATCAGCGACAATCCGCTGCCCACCAGGAACAACAGCGCGCCGTAGGAAATGCCGTTAAACGTCTGGATCAGCCAGAACTGCGCGCCCAAGATTTCCCCCATCTCCGGCGGCCCCAATGGGAAGCTTACCTCAGGTCAGGTCCACACGGATAGCCGAGGACGACACCTAAAACCGGTGGCGATGTCGCACCGAGGTGGCAATGAACATGCCGCCGCGCGACAAGCGCAACGCGAAATATCATTTCGCCATCACGCCCGACTGCTTGAGGATCGCCGACCATTTCGCCTGTTCGGCGGAGATGTCGGCCGCATAGGCTTCCGGTGTTCCAGGCAACGTTTGTGCGCCATCAACACCGAGCCGCTTCTGCACGTCAGCATCGGCAAGCGCACCATTGAGCACGGTGTTAAGTTTGGCGATCACCGCGGACGGCGTGCCGGCCGGCGCAACGATGCCGTAATGCAGCTCCGCCGCGTAGCCGGCCAATCCGGTTTCGGCGACCGTCGGCAATTGCGGAAACAGCGACGACCGCTTGGCGCCGGTGACGGCGAGCGCGCGTAATTTTTGCTCGCGCACGAGACCCACGACGCTCGCTGTCGGACAAAACATCAGATCCACATGCTCGCCGAGCAGATCGGTCACGGCAGGCGCGACGCCCTTGTAGGGAATCGCTGTAATCTTCACGCCAGCCATTGCGGCAAACAGTTCGGCGGCGAGATGCGTGCTGGTGCCGGTCCCGGTCGAAGCAAAATTCAGTTTACCCGGTTGCTGCTTGGCCAGCGCGATAAGGTCGGCCATCGAATGCACCGGCAGCGACGGCCGTACCAGGACGAGATTTGCGCTCGTTGCGATCAGGCCTACCGGGGCAAAATCCTTTTTTGGATCATAGCCGGCTTCGGGATAGAGCGACGGATTGATGGCGAGCGCGCTTGTCGCGATCAAAACCGTGTAGCCGTCGGGCTTGGCCCTGGCGACATAACGCGTGCCGATCGTCGAGCCGGCGCCGCCGCGGTTTTCGACCACGATCGGCTTGCCGAGCGCCGCGCTCATTTTCGCCGCGACCAGCCGCGCGATAACGTCGTTGCCGCCACCGGCCTCATAGGGAACGACCAGCGTGATCGGCCGTTCCGGGTAGTCGGCGGGCGCTGCACAGGCGGATCGCACGCCACTCGACGCCACAATTGCGATCACCATGATGGCCGCGCCCGCCGCAGCGCGCACTGTTCCAAATAACGCCATGGAGATTATTCTGCTCCGCCGTCACGCACTACATCTTGGGGATACCGGCCTTTTCGATGATATCCTTAAACATGACAATCTCTTTGGTGACGCGCGCCCACGCGGCGGCAGCGCCTTTCGCCCGCACCAGGAAGCCAGCCTTATAAAGCTTATCCTTCATCGCGGAGGTCGACAGCACCTTGAGGGTCTCCGCCTCGAGCCACTTGATCCGGTCGGGCGGTGTTTTGGCGGGCGCCAGCAGCACGGTATCGGTCGCGAACACGAAATCCTTGTAGCCAGCCTCCTCCATTGTCGGCACGTCCGGCAAGCCAGGCCAACGGACATCGCCGGTTACCGCAAGGCAGCGGCACGTTCCGGCCTTGATGTGCGGCGCCGCCGGCGGCAACGAACCGGCGCTCATCTGCACAGTGCCGGAGAGCAGCGCCGCGAACGCGTCGCCACCGCCCTTGAACACGACGTCGGCGAGACGCGGCAGGGTTTCGCGGATTTTCAGGACCGCGAGCTGTATCTGCGGCGTCGTGCCGATCGGCGGCGTCGAGCAGTTGTATTTGTCCGGGTTGGCGCGCGCTAGCGCGACGAAGTCGTGCATCGTTTTGGCCGGCATCTCGGACTTGACCACAAACGTGTTCGGCGACGTGGCGAGCTCGCTGACGCCGACAAAGTCCTTGTAGGGATCGTACGGCAGATGCGTATAAAGCCCGTAATTGACCGAATAGGCATTGGTGGCAAGCAGGATGGTGTAACCGTCAGGGTCGGCGTGCGCGGCGTATTCCATGCCGATATTGCCGCCGGCGCCGCCGCGGTTATCGACGATGAACGTCTTGCCGGTCGACTGCTGCAGCGCGGCAGTGACGATGCGCGCCACAATATCGGACGGACCGCCGGGCGTGTTGGCCACCACGAACTTGATCGGGCGCTCCGGATAGGCCGCATAGGCCGCGCGTACGCCGAGCACAGCCGGCGCGGCCATACCCGCGGCGAGCGCGCCTGCGCCTTTGACAACGTTGCGGCGTGACGGCGCCGATTGTGCGGTAAACTTCGTCATCGTGCTCCCCAATCCCGTTTTGGTGTGTGTGGCCGCAAGATTAGCAGAAAGCCGGCCATCCGCCCCCAGATGACGTAGTGTCGCGCGCCGGCGCAAAACGTCCGGCAATCAAAAAGCGAAGGCGTAAACGCGGCCATCCGCGCCAACATAGAGCCGGTCTTGGGTCGCGATCAGCGTCTGGAAGTGTCGCAAGCCGCTCATCGGCGGGCTCGCGACAATCGGCACGCCAGTGTCACCGCGAAACGCGTGCAGCCGGCCATCGCCTTCGGCGCCGAGCATCCACACGATGGGATTGGCGCGCCCGTCGGTCGTCGTCACGATGGCCGAGCCGCGACCCTTGACGGCGCCGCACCACGCGGTGGTCATCGCCGGTGGCGAGCCACCATGGACTCTCAGAACCGTCAGCCCCTCGCCGCGGCTCGTGCCTGGGCACTGCGCACCCGGTCCCTCGAACGCCACCATCATATCGTTGCCGACCGGGTAAGCCGCCGGCGAGGTGCGGATGGCGTCGCCGGACACCGCCTGTACGGCCAACTGACCGCCGATACCGCCGAGATTGTTGCGGTCGAGCAAATAAGCTTTGCCGTCTTTGCCGAGCGCCACGATCAGGGCTTGGCTTCCGCTTGGACCGGACACGTCGAGCGGAATGGGATTGCTGCCGCCCAAATCCTCGTCGCTGCTGTCGAGCGACTTCCAATCGGATGGCGTGAAGAAATCTCGGTTGCTGTCGTTGCTTTGCAGATCGGGCGTGGCGCGAAACACCGCTTCACCGTCGCTCCAGGTGCGGGCGCCGAAGGTATTTCCCGTGGCGAAAAACAGGTCGTGTCCGACGACGGGAAAGCCGCCCGGCGCCCAGATTCCGCCGCCGCGCGCTTTTGTCTCGAAGCTCACGATCTTGCCGGGATCGTGCAGCGAGAAGGCGACCAGCCAGCCATGATAGTCGCCGCAGTCGCCGTAATGACCGCTGAAGCCGGCATAGACCATGCCGTCGAGCAGCGTCAGCGCGGTGCGCTGGTTCTGCGTGCGCGGATCGAAATGCTTGCCCGTCTTCTGCAAGGCGCCAGCGACATCGACCGGCCATCCAGGCAAAACGCTGCCGTCCTTGAGCGACAGCGCAAACAGTTCGTGGCGCGGGGCGCCCGCATCATCGACCGCCGCGTCGAAATAGATCGCCTGCGTGGACGGATCGATCACCGGCGTGCCTGTGATGCCAAGCGGATTGATGTTGCCGCACGGCAAAGCCGAACGCGGCACCGGCGGCCCGACCGAGCGGCGCCACAATTCTTTTCCGGTTGCGGCATCGAAGGCTTGGACGACATTGTCCTCCGAGGCGGTCAGCAGCATCGCCGAGCTTGAGCCGGGGGCGCGCCAATAGAGCGGCTGAGCATAGAGATGACCCGCCACGTGTGCGTCGAACGCGGAATCAAGATGGAGCGCGCGCGCCTTGTCGTAGGTGAGCGCCGGCACGACGAAATTGCCGCTCCGGCCGATGTCGCCGTGGTAGGTCAGAACCGTCGGCTGCTGCGCCAGGGCGTGCGGTGACGGCAGCGCAGCGGCTAGCGCCACCGCCAGCAATGCAATGCGTGCTTTCATCGTGTGATCTCGCGCGAACGCCTTTTGCGGGCAATATTGCTTTCAACGGGCCAGCGACACCACAGTTCCGCGATCCGCTAATGACGGGCAACCGCTCCACTAGCCGCGCACCAAAGCGCTGATCGCCAAGCCGGCAAAGCTGAGCCAACCCAAAATGAGAATGATGCCGCCGGACGGCGCCGCCATTGGAAACAGACGATGACCGGCGAAGGCGCGCAGTGCGATGTCACCCGAGAACAGTAAGGCGCCCAAGACCCACACGGCAAGGACCACGAGCGCTGGCCCGCGCCACAGCATGCCGTTTTGGATTAGCGCGGCCGCGCCGATAATCGTCGTGGCGTGGAAGAGAAGCATATAGGCGGCGCCGTCGAGCCCCGCCCCGGGCGCGGCATGCGCGCCCGCTGCCGCCAGCATGATGCCGCTCGCTCCCATAAGGCCGGCCAGGATCAGGAGTATCGGCAGAACCATCTCATCAGCCCTTCTATTCAAGCTCGAGAAACAGCCATTGTTGAGATAGTAAGCGACCGCCGCAATGACGCAATGACCACAGGGTATCTTTGGCTTGCCTCGGCGGCGTCTCGATCGCTGCACTCAGATTTAACACCATGGCTGCTTCTCGCAGCATCGGCGTGTTCATTCCAGTGGACAACGCGTTGTGCGCCTTGCAAGGTTGGGAACCGTTGAGAGGGGCTCGCCATGCTTTTCAGTCTATGCAGTTGCGCCGCGCCACTCGCATCATCGGCGGCGCCTTTATGCGCGGGCGGAGCCGGCTTCGTTACGGCGATGATGGCCACACTCGCCAGCAGTGCACGAACACGGCCGGCAAAGACGCTGCGCGACGACGTCCCGGAGATTGACCGGGTCGCCGTACGCATCGTGACGGACAATCTCACCCAGTTGTTCGTGCCCGAGGAGACGCGCGATGGACTCGCGATTGAGCGGCGCGTTCGGCATAGCCACCCTGACCGGCCGCCCCGGCACCTTTTGAATGCCGAGTGGGGTCTCGCCATTCACGCGCAGTCCTTCAGCGGCGGCGAGGAACGCAATGTCCTTGTCGACTTTGGATTTACACCCGAGGTTCTCAACAACAACATTGCGGTGATTGGCATCGATCCGTCCACGTTCGACGCGCTGGTTCTAAGTCACGGGCACTACGACCACTTTGGCGGCATGGTCGGTTTTCTCGAAAAACACAGCCAGTCGCTGAAAAGGGAAATCCCGTTTTATGTCGGCGGTGAAGATGCCTTCTGCGTGCGCCGCAACGTCGAGGGCCAGTTTGGCGCGATCGACCGCAAGGCGGTTCTCAATTCCGGATTGATACTGATGATGGCCTCAGAGCCGGCGGTCGTCGCCGATCATGCATTCACGACCGGCCGTATCGGGCAGGTCTCGTTCGAGAAGCCGCTGCGCCCCACAATGGAAATCATCGGTATTTTCGATGGATTCGGCTGTTTCGCGGAGAACATGCCGATTGAAAAGAACACCGGCACCTACATTCCGGACGACTTCGATCACGAGCTCGCTACCGTTTACAACGTGAAGGGACGCGGGCTCGTCGTGCTCACCTCCTGCAGCCATCGCGGCGTAATCAACACGGTGCGTGCCGCGATGTCCGCGTCCGGCATTGAACAAGTGCTCGCCGTGATTGGCGGGTTTCACATCGTGCCGCCGCTCGATGACGATTACATCCGCAAGGCGATTGCCGAGTTCCGCGCGATCGATCCGAAATACATCATCGTCGGGCACTGCACGGGTGACCGCTTTTACGATCTGGCCCGGGCCGAGCTGGGCGACAGGGTGATCCACTCCGCGGTCGGGACGCGGTTCGTGTTTTCGGGCACCTGATTACGGCGGCTAATTGCCGGCCAAGCGATAATCCAGGATTGCTACCATCCACGGCGGCAGAGCCAGCACTGTCACAAGCGCGTTGGTCGTAATCGAGACCAGCATCGAACCGAGCACGGCCGTAAGCGCGCCGATGAACACTGCAGTGTTCATCACCTCGTAATCACGGTTGATCAATTGCGACAGAAACAGCCGGAAGACCAAAGAGAGCTGGAGGATAGGCGTGACCACCATCAGCGGCGCGATCGCAAGGGAGGCGTAGACCAGGGCCTGCGATACAGCGACCAGCACGGCCGCGGCGAGAAACCACGGCATATTCTCGCGCTTCATGCGCTTGATATCTTGCCAGGAGCCGGGCTTGAGCAGCGCGAGACTGAACACCAGCATTGCTGCCCCATAGGCGAGGCACCCGCCCGCCACCGTACTGACGCCAGGCGCATTGAGGAAGGCTTGGCGCGCCAAGAGCGGCGAGCTGCCGTAACACGCCGCCGCAGCGAAGGCGAAGATGTACCCTGAAAACACGTGGGGCTGGAAAGCCGGCTTTCGCTCCGCGTGCGGTCCCGCCAGCGCCTGCTCGGCCGGTCCGGCTGGCGTCGCCACCGCCGCCGACAGCGGCGCCGCCGACTTTTTCTTGCCGGTGCCGGCTTCCGACTGGGTCGTAAAGGAGCCGCCCAGCATCAAAGCCGAGCCGATAGCCTGGAGCACCGTAAATCGCTCGTGCAGCGTCACCACGGCCAGCAGCATGGCGAACGGGACCTGCAGCTGGATGACGGGAGCCGCGAGATTCACGCCCATCAACTGGTTGGACTTGTAATTGCAAAAGCGGCCGATGACGAAATGCACGACGCCCTGAGCGGCCAGCCAGGCCACAGCCGCGGCTGGGAAAATCAGGATCTGGTTCAAATCACCAAAGGCGGTCGCCATCAACAGGAACGACAGGCCGCCGATCGGCACAGTCAATGCCATGCCTTGCAGCACGCTGCCCGTCACCACCCCCCTGCGCATGGTGACGTTGTTGAGCGAAAATGTGAACGCGCCGAGAGCAGCGTAAAGGACGCCGAGCAAGCGATTTCCTCCCCAAACACCTTGTGTCTTGCCGGTACGTCTACACCATGCTTTCGCCTGGCCGCTACGCAGATTCCAGACCCGAGCGTTGCATATTGGGATTTGCGAGGGCGCGACTTAATTGTTTTTCAGCAATGCATCAAAATCGCGGGCCAAGATATCTTCGAGCCTGTCGAGCTCGATGTCGGCTGGCGGGTATGCCGCCAAAATCGCCGGGTCGTGCGCATAATGACCCTGCTTCGGAAACACCGTGGTCACCCGTTCGCCCCAGATTTTCTTCACCGCGGCGAGGATGCGCAGCTTGTCGTCGATCAGCACGTAGTGCTCGGCGGGGTAGAGCCGCTCGACGTAAGCCAGCTCGCGCTCCTTATGGATGTAGATGAGCACGCGTCCGTCCACGGCCTGCCACAGTCCCGAACGCTCCACCTTGCGCGGCTGAAACACGGCATCGCCGTCGGACAGGATTACGGCCTGTCCCCACTGCTGAACGTGCTCTATCGCGTCAAACGCCCGCGGAAATAATCGATCGGCGAACGGGTAATCGACCAGCCAGCTCGACATCAGCAGGATTTCGGGGCGGTGCAGCACCTCGTCGCGATAGCGCTCCAGCGCTCCGAGATAATCGGTGTAGCCAAGCTCGTCGATCAGCTGCTGCAGGATTTCCCAGTATCGGTCGCGCGCGGCGGTCCCGTAACGCTCCGCCAAATGTTCGCGGAGATGGGCTTGAATCCGATCGTTGTCGAGCAGCGTGTTGTCGACGTCGAACAGAAAGACGAAGCTGGGCTTGTCGGTCATCGCAATGAATGCCTGATTTGAGCCGGTAGGGAGCACCAGTGCCGCGGTGTGGCCCGAAAGTAAACCGGCGGCGGCTGCTTTGGTTGCGCGGGCCGGAGCCGCCTCGATCCAACGTTGCTAAATTCGCCACAGGCGGCTTATATCCCGGCGATACCGGCGCCGCTTCGGGTGTTGGACGGCATTCGACTGAAAGAAGCGGAGGCCACCTTGGCGGACCAACAAAAGCACGGCCTGGCGCGCGGGCTGACCAATTACGGCGACGCCGATTTTTCGCTCTATCTGCGGCGCTCGTTTGCCAAATCGACGGGCCTTTCGGACGAGATGCTGGCGCGGCCAATCGTCGGCATCGCCCAGTCGGCGAGCGGCTTCAACAACTGCCACCGGCATTTTCCGGAACTGGTCGAGGCGGTCAAACGCGGCGTCATCGCCGCAGGCGGCCTGCCGCTCGATTTCCCGACCGTCTCGCTCGGCGAAGTGTTCTTAAGCCCGACGAGCATGATGTTCCGCAACCTGATGGCGATGGACGCGGAAGAAATGATCCGCGCCCAGCCGATGGACGCGGTGGTGCTGATCGGCGCCTGCGACAAGACGGTGCCGGCACTGCTCATGGGCGCGGTCTCGGCTGACTTGCCGGCGGTCATGCTGATTGGCGGACCGATGCTGCCGATGGCGCATCACGGCGAGCGGCTCGGCGCCTGCACCGACTGCCGGCGCTTCTGGGCCAAATACCGCGCCGGAGAAATCTCCAAGCACGACATCGACGACATCGAAGGCAATCTCGCCACCACAGCGGGCAGCTGCGCGGTGATGGGCACGGCGAGCACGATGGCGGCGATCGCCGAAACGCTCGGCATGACCTTGCCGGGCACCGCGGCGATTCCGGCGGTGCATTCCGATCGGCTGCGCGCCGCGGAAGCAAGCGGCCGCCGCGCTGCCGCGATGATCGGCACGGCGTTACGGCCGAGCCGCATCATCACCGAACAATCTGTCGAGAACGCGCTGCGCGTGCTGCTCGCCATCGGCGGCTCGACCAACGGTCTCATTCATCTCACCGCCATCGCGGGCCGCGCCGGCATCAAGGTGTCGCTGGAACGCCTCAACGCGCTGTCCGACGAAACGCCGATCCTGGTCGATCTCAAACCGACCGGCGCGCATTACATGTCGGACTTGTTCTCCGGCGGCGGCATCGGCGCCGTGCTGCGCGAACTCAAGCCACTCTTGCATCTCGACTGCATGACGGTGACGGGCGAAACGCTCGGCCAGCGCCTGGCGCAGCCCGCGCCTTGGGTCGACCGCGACATCGTCCGGCCGCTCGCCGAACCGTATCAGAAACAGGGCGGCCTCGCCGCTTTGTTCGGCTCGCTCGCGCCGAATGGGGCCATCATCAAGCGCTCCGCCGCCGATCCGCGCCTGTTCGAGCGCGAAGGCCGCGCCGTGGTGTTCTCCTCGCTCGACGATCTCGCAGCCCGCATCGACGCACCCGATCTCGATGTGACCGCGGACGACTTTCTGGTGCTGCAGAACGCCGGCCCGAAAAGCGGCTACGCCATGCCGGAGGCCGGGTATCTGCCGATTCCGGGCAAGCTCGCGCGCTCGGGCGTTAAAGACATGGTGCGCATTTCAGACGCGCGCATGAGCGGCACGGCTTACGGCACCATCGTGCTGCACGTCTCGCCCGAAGCCGCCATCGGCGGGCCGCTGGCGCTGGTGCAGAACGGCGACCGCATCAAGCTTTCGGTGTCGCAGCGCCGCCTCGACCTTCTGGTTGGCGACGACGAACTCGCCAAACGCCGCGCCGCCTTTCGCTCCATCGCAACGACACCGGAACGCGGCTACGCGCGGCTTTATATGCAGAGCGTCCTGCAAGCTGAGGACGGCTGCGACTTCGATTTTCTGCGTAAGGCGTAAGGCCGTAGCCGTAGCGTTTTTATGCCGTGTTCCAGCACACGCCATGTTGGTAATGCCCTGGGTGACCACTTCCATATGGAGACGATGTTTCCTGCCCGTCATCCCGTCGGCGGCCTTCGCCGAAAGTAGACTCTCCGCACCGCCACGGCGTGACGACTCATATCCGGTAGCCGAAGATGCTGGCGCCGGTTATGCCCTCAACGTGCCGGCCGAAGCGGAATTTCAGTTCCGGGCCATCAAACGGCGGCTGTTCGATTTTTTGTTCTTCGTCCGTGAACGGTTCCACTTCGAGCACGACGAAGGTGTGGCCCGGCGCATTGGCGGCCTTCAGCGCCGGGAATTCGTGGTCCAGCTGTTCGACGCTGGAAAATGAGAACACGCGTTCGAGCCCCATGCCGCGCGCAATGACCGCGTAGTCGTTGTCCTTGAAGTTTGGCAATCCGGCGTTCGAGGTCGCGCCGTAGACACGATTTGAGACGAGAAAATGCGTCAGGTTCGGCAGATTCATCTCCCGCTCCACCATCAGCATCCCGGGATTCATGCAGAACGCGCCGTCGCCCATGAACGCCCAGACTTTCAGTTCCGGCTGCGCCAGTGCGATACCCGAGGCAAACATGCTGGAGAGGCTCATCGAGGCGTCGAGATAGAAGCTGCCAACCGAGTCGCGCGTCGCGGCCCACCACGCCTGGCAGGAATTGCCGGCCGATGCGACCACGATCTCGTCAGTGCGATGCCGCGCGATGGCGCGAAAGCAATCGAGGTATTTCATCAGTGCCCCCCTCGCAGCAGAGCGCGCGTGAACAACACGACGAACGGACGCGCAAAAGTGCGCGTATGCCGATAGCAATGCGAAATCTGGCCGATATCCTCCGGCTTGTCGATGATCTGGTAAGGCAGGTTGATCGCGTCGAGTACCGGCAGCAGATAAAGCCCGTTGGAAGCATGGTGCTTGTGGTGATCGCCGACCGCGCCGCGCAGCGTCGCCATCAGGAACAGCGGGATTTCGTAGGTATAGTTGATCTTGGTGATCGCATACACCACGGTCATGAAGCCGGACGCGCCCATCAGCGCCGCCGATCCCATCGCGCCCATATAGGCGCCCGAACACAGGCCGACTGCCGATTCCTCGCGATTGACCGGAACATGGACGAAACGATCGTCGCTTTCGATCGTGTTGATGACGTCCATCACCCAATTGTCGGGAAGGCTGGCGACAAGCTTGACGCCACACGACGCAAGCTCGTCGGCGATGCGTCTGGCGCTGTCTGAAGAGTTATCGTTCACCGCATGTTTCCTGTGTTGTTGAAATTATCGGATCGCGCCGACCGGCCGTCATTAGCCGAAGACAGCCCCATCGGCAGCGCCACTGCGCGCGTGCGCTTCGAGCTTGCGGCAAAAATAATGCCAGCAATGCTCCCAATGGACCGTCGTCATGACCTGTCGGTGGCGCTTTGCGCGCACCGCCTTCTTTGGCATCGATCGCCGCATATTGGCGGCGCGCGCGATGAGCTGCGCCCTGCATGCCTTTTCGAGAAACACGCCGACACAGATGGCATGCGCGACGCTCGTGCCGCAGAACGTCACACCGTGATTAGCGATGAAAACGGCCCAGTTGCGGCCGAGCGATCGCGCCAGCGCCTGGCCTTCACTCTTTTGGGTCAGGAGCGCGACGTCGGCTTCGTGCCGCGGCACCTCGACGAAATAGTCGGCGTCGAGCGTAAAGGGCTGCAGCGGTTCGGTGATTGCGGAAAAGATACTGGCGTGGAGCGGGTGCGCGTGCACCACCACGTTCACGTCCGAGCGCTTGCGAAAAATCTCCGAATGGATCGGCCATTCCGAATGACGTCCGCCGCTGCCCGCGATCTGCTTGCCGTCCCAGTCGACCAGGACGAAATCATCGGGCCCCAACACTTCGCCGAGCCCGATGCGATTGCGCTTCATCCAGAAGCCCGCTCCGGCATCATCGCGCACCGACAGGTGCCCGAGTGTCATGTCGCCATGCCCTTCCATTTCGAGAATACGGCAGGCGCGCGCGGCCTCGATGAGGCGTACGCGCGTTGATTGATCCACCACACTATCGGTCATCACCCTCTGCCGGCACGTACGACGGGGCCGGTCCCTTGCGGGACGCGAGCAAGCCAAGCCGGGCAGCTCCTGTCAATCCGCCAACAGCCGCGCCACGTTGCTGCGGCTGCATTACTGGCCCGGGAAGTGTTTCTCCAGGCCTTGCCAGCCTTCGAAATAGTCGTGCTGCAACTCGGACGACTCCACTGCATAGCGCGTGAGCCGCATGGCGAAGCGGCTTTCGAACATGAACGCCATGGTGTTCTCGATCTTGTGCGGCTTGAGCTCGGCGCGGGTCGCGCGGTCCCAGGTTTCGGCGTCGGGCCCATGCGCGGTCATGCAATTGTGCAGGCTGGCGCCGCCAGGCAGGAAACCTTCGGCCTTGGCGTCGTAGACCCCGTGCACCAGCCCCATGAACTCGGTCATGACGTTGCGGTGATACCAGGGCGGCCGGAACGTGTTCTCGCCGACCAGCCAGCGCGGCGGGAAGATGACAAAGTCGATATTAGCGGCGCCAGCCACATCCGACGGCGCCGTGAGCACGCTGTAGATCGATGGATCGGGATGGTCGAAGCTCACCGAACCGATCACCATAAAACGTGCGAGGTCATATTTGTAAGGCGCAAAGTTGCCGTGCCAGGCAACAACATTGAGCGGCGAATGATCCATTTCCGCCGCCCAGAGGTTGCCCTGGAATTTGGCGACGACGATGCATGGCTTCTTATCGTCCTCATAGGCGGCAACGGGGCTGAGAAAATCGCGCGCATTAGCCAGTCCATTCGAGCCGAGCGGTCCGAGTTCCGGCAGCCGCATCATGGCACCGTAGTTTTCGCAGACGTAGCCGCGCGACGGTCCATCCGGCAGTTCGGCGCGAAACCGCAAACCGCGCGGAATGACGGCGATCTCGCCCGGCATGGCCTCGATGATGCCGAGTTCGGTGACCAAGCGCACCCGCCCGTGTTGCGGCACGATCAGCATCTCGCCATCGGCATTGTAGAAATAGCGATCCTTCATCGAGCGATTGGCGGCGTAGAGATGCACCGCCATGCCGACCTGCGTCGCGGCGTCACCATTGCCGCCGAACGTCACCATGCCCTCGACGAAATCGACAGGCTTTTGCGGAATCGGCAGCGGACTCCAGCGCAACTGCGTCGGTGTGGCGTCGACATCGTTGAACGGCGCGCTGCGGATGAGACCGTTGTCGATGCGCGCATAGGGCTGATGCACGACCGACGGCTGAATCCGGTAGGTCCAGGTGCGCCGGTTCTCGGCACGCGCAGTGGTGAACGAGGTGCCGGAGATCAACTCGGCGTAAAGCCCGTGCGGCGGCCGTTGCGGCGAGTTTTGCCCGACCGGCAGTGCGCCGGGAACCGCTTCGGAGACGAACTGATTGCCGAAGCCCGGCTGGTACTGCAGCGGCGCGCCGGCGCGCTCGCTCTTGGGCTCTGCCGTGCCAAGGCGCCGGACCTTGGCGTCGCTTCCGGTGTCGTATGCCATCGGACCTCCCAAGCAACCGCCTCGGCGCTCTTCCGCCGCGCAATTGGCATTTTGCGCCGGCGAATTGGTCACGATCGCAACTATCGACCTTCAGGGCCGGCCGCGCAAGACACCTTGTACCAGTTCTAAACTAACTGCCCGACACCGCTGCCGAGGCGCGTTTCATGCCAAGCGCGAGAATGCGATGCAGGAGATCGCGATATTTGATGCCGTCATGCTTCGCCGCCGCGGCAAACTCCTGGCTTTCCGCGATCTCCGGATTGGGATTGGCCTCCAGGAAATACGGCGTGCCATCGGCAGCCAGCCGAAAATCGATGCGGGCATAGCCATCAAGTTCAAGCGCGCGGTAAATTCGCTTGGCGAAACGCTGAATGCGCGCGATCAATTCAGGCGCCAAGTTCTTCGCCGGACCATGCAGGATGCTGTGGCGCTCCTGATAATCGGGATCGTGCTTGGCCTTCTCCGTGGCGATCGGCCAATCGCGGTCGGGCAGATTCTGTAACTGCAGCTCCCAGACCGGCAACACGCGCAGGCGATCGTTGCCGAACACGCCGACATAGATCTCGCGGCCCTCGATGTACTGTTCGGCGATCGCTGCCGTGCCGATCCGTTCATGGATGAAGCCGACGCGCTCAACGAGCTTGTCGTCGCTGTCCACGACGGAGGCCTGCGAGATGCCGTAAGAGCCGTCCTCACTCAAGCTCTTGACGATCAAAGGCAGCGCCAGCCGCGCCGGTCGCTTCGCCTTGCGGTTCTTCGGAAACACCGCGAAGGCCGGAGTCGGAATCCGATGGTAATGCACCAGCGTCTTCGACAAGTCTTTGCCGCGCGCCAGCATCAGTCCGCGCGGATTGCAGCCCGTATACGGGATATGCATCAGTTCAAGGTAGCTCGCGACGTTCTGATCGTAGATCGCCTCGCCGTGAAACTGCTCCAGCAGCGTGAGCACCACGTCCGGCTTCCAGCTCTCGATTTCTTCGCGAATGGGTTTCAGCTCGTCGTGAACGCCGAGCGGACGGACATCGTGTCCGGCGCGCCGCAGCGTCGTCACGACATCGTATTCGGTCTTCCACTCGTTGATTTCCTGCTCGCTGTATCCCTTGCTTGAATCCGGCGGTATCAGATCCGGATGAACGAGCACGAGGACACGCAGTTTCTTCATAGCGCGATCCACCTTCGCCGCGACGGACCAAACAGTGCATGCATGGTTTTGGCAGTCAACAGCACGGTGAACTCTGTCACAAGCTTATGCTCGGAGCCGACGGCACGCAGATTAAGCTCCCGGCAGCGGGCGATCATGCCGTCGAGCACGGCGTCGAGGGTGAGCTGATACTCGCCGGTCCACTGCGCCACCAGTTTGCGCATTCGGGCGCGGTGGCGGCGTAGAAACGAGGACGCCGCTTCAGAGCGGCGATGCTTGGGATCGGCCGAGAACAGCCGGTGGAGGTCGCGATCGTAGGTTTTCGGCGCGTCGAACGCATAAAGCGCCTGCTTCTTGCGGTAATGCTCACCGAGCGTCTCATTGAGCCTGCTAAGCGGCTCGACGCGCTCACGCCGGCGTAGCCCCGGCCGCTCGTTGGCGATTTCGCCCATCAAGTCGTCGACATATTCAAGCTTTTTGAGCGCCGGCCATCCGGCATAACGCGTACGCCAATTGGAACGCGGCCGCAGCCACACCGCAAATGTCTCGGCAAAATCCTCGTCGGGATGGCTTTGCGCGTACCAAAGGCGAAGATGCTGGACGAAATTTCGGCTGGCGGGATTCGGCCGGTAATAGCGCGGATAGCGCTGCGAAGACGCCCCGAACAACCGCTGCCACATGCGGCGGCGCGAAAGCCCGTACGCGTGCTGCACGACATGGCCGGCCTCATGGCGCAGAATCGCCATGCACTCTCGCCAGGTGCCGCCTTCCACGTCGATGATCATCTTGCGTTCGAGGCGCATCAGCCGCGGATGCACCAGATAAAACGGAATAGCGATCCCGGGCGTACTGTCCGGACTGAACCACTCACTGGATATCCAGGCATGCGGCCGCACGCGCAAGCCGGCCTGGGCGAGTTCGTCGTCCAGGGTGAGCAGACAGTCCTCGAGCCAAGTGCCCTCGATGGTGAGTTTGAGGTCCTTGAGCCGGACTTCGAGCAGTTCCTCGTCAGGCAGTGCCGCCCAGGCGAATTTCTCACGTGGCATGGTGGTTATAGAATCTGGAACCAAATCAACTCGGCCATGGTGCCACGACCGCGGGACGAGGTGAACACGGAAAATAGTGCTCGCGGCAAGCTCTGCTGGCACCCGAGCTTTTGGAAAAAGGCGAGCGCTGAAACACAAGTGGCGAATGAGAAAAGCCCATTCGCCACTTGCGACCTCGCTATTCGCACACCATCAGCCAGCGCCCGACCGGCCGGGATATACGCCAGCTAATAGCTGTTGTTGCCCCATCCCTGCTGCTGCCGATCGTACGATTGGCGGCTGGGACGGCGCTGGTTGCCGTAGGCGGGTTGACTGCCGTAGGCGGGTTGATTGCCGAATGAGGAGGAGAACCAATCGCCCAGGCGACTGAAGCCGAAACCATTGTCGTCCGTATTGCGGCGGGCGATGCGCATACCGGGCGAACGCGCACGATTGGCGAAACCGCCCTGCGGCTGGTTGTTGAGTACGACGACGAACTCCGTGCGATAGTTGGTTTCGCTGCTCAACGGCTCGTCCGAGATGGTGATCGAGGAGCCCGGCACTGCGGTGGGCGCGATGCGATCGACCACCTCTTGCGGGAAGGTGACACGGTCCAGCGCGTCCTTTGCATTGTCGCCGCTGTCGATCGTGACTTCGGTCCAGCGCAGACCGCCATCGGCGCGCGCCACCGCCGTGAAGATGTGCGTGCCCAGCGGCTTGTCGGGATTTTTGATCGTGACCGGGAGTTCAAAGCTCGAGTCGTAGTACTCGCCCCCGTCCGGCACGTGCTTATGCGTATCGCGTCGCACGTAGAGCTTCTGCGTTGCGCGGCTGATGTAGACCGAGACGGGCTCAAGGGCGAGCTTCGCGTCCTGCGCGGCCGTGGCGGCCTCGACCCGCTTCGCTTCCGTGGTCTTGGCGGTTGCTTCGGCTGCCGCGACGGCGTCATGCCCCGTCTTGGCGTCGGCCTTGGCGGCATCGAGCTGCGTGCCAAGTTCCTGGGCTTTGGCGGCGGCTTTCTGCTTGGCGTCCTCGGCCTTCACCTTGGCTTGGTCTGTTTTGGCAGCCGCCAGCACCTTCTCGGCATAGGCCAGCGCGGCGTCGGCATGTTTCTTGGCAAAGTCGAGCTTGCGCACTGCCGCCGGGGCTCCGGCCGCCTTGTGTTTTGCGGTCGCGAGAGCAGTCTTCGCGGCCGTGGCCGCCTGAGTGGCCTCGTCCGCTTCGCGGACGAGCGCTTCGGCGCGCGCCGGGACAGCGTCGATAGCCTGCTGCTTGGGCACGAACAGGGACGGATCGGAGAACGCAACAGGCTCCGAGTCGGTCGGTGAGATGATCACCCGCATGCCCATCGGCGCCTTGTCGAACATCTTCGCGGCGAAATCGTAGGGCATGCGCACGCAGCCGTGAGAGGCCGCGTAGCCGGGCAGCGGCCCGCCGTGGAGCGCGATGCCGTTCCAGGTGATGCGCAGCATGTTCGGCATCCAGGCGTCGTCATAAAGGCTCGAGTGGTGGTCCTTGTCCTTCTCCACGACGGCGAAGACCCCGGCCGGCGTCTCGCGTCCCGTCACGCCGGTCGACACCGGCGCGCGGACGATCCAGCCGTCGGCATCGTAGAAGGTCACCTGCTGGCTCTTGATCGACACGATCGCCATGATCGGCGCGCCGGCCTCGCGCGGGGCCGTCGCCTGCGTGGGGCGAGCGGGACGTGCCCGGCG
>JBAQJL010000144.1:0-9291 GCA_049300295.1 Xanthobacteraceae bacterium | reverse complement strand
GGCTGATGCCCGATGCCGCCCGGGAGCGGGTTACAAATCCGCCCGCGGGCACCGCACTCGCCCCGTCCCAAGGAGTGTCCTCGCGAAGAACGTCCCTTCGAAAGGCGAGATGGTGTCTTTTAGTTCGGCGGGCGGTGTGGATTCAAGAAAATCCGTCGGCGCGAGCCATCTCTTTGATGTTACGAGATTCTTTTTTCGCTGTTTGTTTGATTCGCGGCGCGGCAAATATGGCATTGTCGCCATGATTCGCATTTTTTTGTGCTAAGGTGCGGAGGGTACGAAGGTTTTTGGTCGAGCGTGTAGGATGGGTTGAGCGTTAGCGAAACCCATCATGCAGCTCTCCGGGCTCAATGATGGGTTTCACTTCGTTCAACCCATCCTACAATTCGGAGCGGGCGGACGTTTTCGAATTGCGGCAGGCGCGGCGGTGAAAGGTCGGTGGGCGCGTGTATAGACGATGCGCCATAGACGATGCGCCATAGACGATGCGCATGCGCCTATCGCGGACGACAGCTTCGATATATCATCATTCGGCAAGGGCACGTTTTCGACAATCGCGAAGTTAGAGCTTTCCTACGACCGAAAGCCAAATGGTTTCCTGATGATTTTTTTTCTTACAAGCCATTCACTCTGGCTCTCGGCCATGCTCGTCGTTGGACTGACTACGGTCTTGGCCGGGTTCGGACCTGTTCTCGTCCGCCGTTACGTCGAGCTGGAGCGCCTGACGACAAACAATGAGATTGCAGGCTTCAAGTTTGCGACGGTCGGCGTCCTCTATGCGGTTCTGCTCGCCTTTGCCATTATTGTCGTTTGGCAGAAGTTCAACGATGCCGAGGCGATGGTGGCTCAGGAAGCCGGCGCCGCCACGACTATTTACCGGTTGTCAAACGGGCTGAGTGCGCAGCCGGGAGCGGCCTTGCGCAATGCGATGACCAATTATCTAAATACAGTCATCGCCCGCGATTGGCCCGCGATGGGGCAGGGTGTCACGAGTGGTTACCGGGCGACCCGGCTGGCACTCGACGATGTCTATGCGGCTTTGCTCGCGTACCCGCCCTCGCAGCCGCGGGCTGCCGTATTGGAGTCCGAAATTCTCCGTCAGCTCGATTCCATCACCCAAGCCCGCCGCGCGCGTTTAATCGCCGCTGAAGGCCTTGTCCCGTCCGTCATATGGCCGGTTCTGTTCGGCGGCGCCTTTATTACGATTGTCTTCACATTTTTCTTCGGCACGAAGAATTTGCGGGCGCAAACGGCAATGACGGTTCTGCTCTCGCTCCTTATATTCTCCAACGTGCTGATCGTCGTGGCCGTCGATTATCCGTTTACCGGGACGATCAAGGTGGAACCGACGGCGCTTGCCCGTGTACTGGCCGAGTTTGGCACGAAGTCAGACGCCCGCGGTCCATCTTAACGTCGACAGCGAATTAAAATCTTCGGACGCTCCTCCGCGCGACATTCAGTTCCCGCGCCGCGGCGTCACTGCGTTTTTCCCAAGCCGGTTACCACGAGCCGCGGTGCTCCGGCACGCGGGCGATCAACGGCAGCGCCACGACGAACAGCGCGGCTATGGCGGCGAACAGCCAAGCTTGGGTGCGGCCGGGGTCATGGGAGCTGGCGAGTATCGCCGTGTCGATCGAGATTGTGACGATGGTTCCGATGGCCATGCACATGGTCCGCAGCGCAGCTAGGGTCGAGGCGTGCTCGGGCGCCAGTTGCAGTCCGGCGTTACGGCTGGCCGGATTGTTGGCGCCGCGGCCAAGTCCGACAAGAAAAGCAGAGCCGGCGAGCCACGCATACGGTGGCATGCCGGCGACCGGGCTCAAGGCAAGCAGCAGCATCCCGATGACGATAACGGCCGCCCCGACATAGAGCGGGCGCCGATAGCCCGTGCGCCGCAAGACGAATACGGCGGCAGTTGAGAATATGATCGCCGCCGCTCCTTGGGCGATCAGCAATGTACCGGAGCTGAGCGCGCTGATGTCGTAACGGTTCATTGCATAGAGCGGGACCAGCGCCACCACGCCAGAGGTGACGCCGCCGTAGAGTCCGTTGACCAGATTGACCGCGCCGAAGCCTGGCCCGCTAATCAGGCGCGGTGCGATGAAAGGGTGTGCCATGCGGTTGATGTGACGAAAGAACATCCATAGCGCGACAATCGCAAAGGCCAACGGGATCACGAACTCAAACGACCATGCGTGCGCGTTTCTGGCGGCCAAATAACTGACAGCGAGCATGCCGGAGAGCAGACCGCACCCGAGCAGCGCCATGCCGCTGATGTCCATGCTCGCAGGCGCACCTGCTTTGCGTGGCCGATCCGGTGGCACGTAATACAGCGCCAGCACGAAGACCGCGACGCCGATTGGCACGTTGACCAAAAAGACGCCCCGCCAAGTCCAATACGTCACGAACAGGCCGCCGAAGATAGGCCCAATCATCGAGCCGATCGAGAAGATACTGCCGAACATGCTGACCGCGCGATCACGGACGTCGCCGAAATAATCGACGATGATCTCGGTCGCCGAGGGTGTGAAGCCCGCGCCGCCGGCCGCCTGCAACCCGCGCAACGCGATGAGCACATAAATATTGTCAGCGAGCCCGCAGCACAGCGACGCTATTGTGAAGGCGACGACGGAGCCGAGAAATACCTTGCGGCAGCCGTACCGCTCGCTGAGTTTGCCGCTGACCGGCAGCATGACCACAAAGCCGAGCGCGTACACCGTGATCGTCCACCCGGCCCAGTCGATCGACGTGTGCAACCCATGTCGCAACGATTGCAGCGCCGTCGCAACGATCGTCGAGTCGATCGACATCATCAGCAAGGTGAGTGCGACAACCGCAAAGACCACCCCGCGGTGGATCGGCCGGCTCTCGCTGCGCGGATTCAAAATGCCGTCGGCGGTGCGGGCTTCATCCTGGACACTCATATCAAGTCTAATATCAGGGGCTGAAGGTTCGAGACCCCCCACGCCTGCGAGTCAGGCATGATGCTGCCGGGGGGCGTCGGCCAAAGGGCCGCGCGCTCGCTTGGCCCCACAATAGCCACGCGGCGTTTGGAGTGCCATCATCGGCTCTGCAGAGCCATTGGGAGATTTGGAATGGATGCGGTCGCGGCCACAAGCAAAAGAGCGCAGCCCGGCGAGTGGACGCTGCGCGGCCAAGTCGCTGCTTGCACGCTGCTGCTCAATGACCTCGGTCTGCTCGGCTACAGTGGCCATGTCGCCGCGCGCATTCCCGGTCGTGAGGCGATGATCATCCAATCGCGCGACCAACCGCGGGCCAAGCTCGCCCACGACGACCTCCTGATCTGCGATTTCGACGGCAAGCCGCTGGACGGGCCGGCCGGCGTGCGGCCGCCGTCCGAGATCTTTCTCCATACCGAGATCTTTCGCGCGCGGCCCGACGTCAATGCGGTGGCACATTTCCATCACGACCGTACCACCGTGTTCACCATGGTCGAGGATGCAAGGCTGAAGCTGATTAAGAACCATGCCATCCGCTGGAACAACGGCATCCCGATCCATCCGGAGCCGGGTCATGTCAACACGCCGGCGCGCGGCCGCGCGCTGGCGGCGACGCTGGGCGCGGCGCACGCGCTCCTGATCCGGGCCCATGGCCAAGTCATCGCCGCGGAATCCGTTCCGGGCGTGCTGGTCGACAGTGTCACCTTCATCGAGAATGCCGAAGCGATGATCCTGGCAAGCCAGCTTGGTCCTGTGCTGCCCTTGACGGACGCCGAGATCGCCGATTTCAGCGGAAGCCTCACCCGCGATCATTTCGTCAACAAGGCGTGGATCTATTACGTGACGCTCGGCCGGAATCGGGGCGTGCTGCCCACGGACTGGGAATTATAGAGCACTTTCCGGAAAAGTGGCCGCCGGTTTTCCGAAGAAAATGCGATCAAATCCATAAAACCAGCGCCCGCGCTTCGCGCGTCAGTTTGCAACGCCCGGTGCGGCGATCAGCGCGCGGGCGCGCTGCACGACCTCGGGCGGCGAAGCGTACAGCTTCTCGACGGTCTGCTGCACCGTCTCGGCCGTTGCGGGATTGATGCTGAGCCGGGCTTTCTGCGCATCGGCGAGGAATTGCGGATCGTGCAGCACGGCGGCAAACGCGTCGCGCAAAATCTTGACTTGCGCCGCCGGCACCCCGGGCGGCGCCACGTAGGGCCGCGAGAAAACCTGCTGGCCGACGACCAGGGAGACGGCCCGCTTGTCCAGATCGCTTTTGACGAACGACAGCACGTTTGGAACGTTCAGTGCCGCCAGTTCGGCATTCGGCCCGGCCGCCGCCTGAATGATGACGTGAGCGGTCTTGTCGTGTAGCCATTGCGGCCGCTGGGTCTTGAAGCTCGACCAGTCGATCCCGCAGATGCCCTCGGCCTCGCCGCGTTCGATGGAAATGAGCATCTCGGCAGTGCCCTTGTAGCCATTGACAATATCGAAATGGGCCCCGGTCGCGTTCTTGGTCATGAAGGCATAATCGCTGGTCGAGCCGCCGGTCTGCGATGCCGCGATCACGGTCTTCTGGGTCATCGCCTGATCGAATGTCGTGATCTTCGACGAGGGCCCGGTCACGCAAATCCGTGCATCGCTGTCTGCGCTGCCCAGATAGGTGAACTTGGTCGCGTCGAAACCGCCGGTCGAGTGCTTTTGGAGGAGCGGATCGATGATGGCGCCGGGCATCAGCGCGCCGATCGTGGTGCCGTCCTTCGGCGCGATGCTGTACACGTAGGCCGCCGCCTTGCCGCTGCCGGCGCCGGGCATGTTCTGCACCACCACGGTCGGCGCGCCGGGAATGAAATGGGCGAGGTGTTTGGCGATCGCCCGTGCATAGACGTCATAGCCGCCGGCTGCGTCGGCGCCGACGATGAAGGTAAGGGTCTTGCTGGCGTAAAAATCCGCAGCCCGCACAGGCGGCGCGGTAAGCGCAGCAACCGAAAGCCCGAGCATACCAGCCACGGTGCCCGCCATAGCAAACCGCTTCATTGTTTCCTCCACTGGACTTCACGCACGGGATTTGCGCGCAAAGGACTTGCGCTCAAGGACCCGCACTCAAGGACTTGCACGCAACTTATCGAATCCGCGCACAGGCTAGAACGTGAATTCCTCGCCGCGTCTGCGGCCCTGTGACACGGGAAGAAACAGCTCGTCGAGTGGAACCTTGCGCTTGATCAAGCCCTGCTCGAACGAATAGCCCACCAGCGTTTCGAGATTGTGCTTGTTGCGTTCGGTCAGCCCGTATTCCCATGGATCGGACTGGAAGATCTCTTCCTGCTCTTCCCAGGCTTCGCGATACCAGACGATCGGTGCGATGCGCGGATTTTCCATCCGCTCCATGGCGATGGCCTTGGATTCGTTGAGCGCCTGGTAAAGGTTCACCGGCACCCAGGGATATCTATCCACGATCTCCTGCTTAATGCCGATCACGTGCATGATCGGATAAATGCCGGTCTTTTTGAAATAGGCGGCTTCGTCGGCTTTGTAGTTCGGAAACAGGCGGCCGACGCGCGGATCCTTTTCGCGCAACGGCTTGATGATGTCGGGGTGCAGGATGGCGTCAAGCTCGCCGTCCAGCAGCATGCCGATGATCGATTTCGATTGCGGCACGCGCTGCAGCCGAAGGTCTTTCGGAAAGGCGGCTTCGGCGACGTCCTCGTCCAGCTCGGTGTACCAGTCCATCGATTTGAACGGCACGCCGTATTCGTGCTCAAGGATGCCGCGCAGCCACAGCGCGGCGCTGTTGAGAAAAAACTTTACGCCGACCTTCTTGCCGATCAGGTCCTTCGCGGTCTTGATCCCCTTGCCGGTGTTGACGAAGGCGAAGCCGTGCCGAAACCGCCGATGCGGAAAGACCGGAATGGCGCGAAACGGATGGCCGTTGTCGCGCGCGGCGATGTAGGACGAACATGAGACCTCGGCGACGTCGAACTCCTGGCCGCGCAGGAAGCGCCAGTGCCGCGTCGGTGAATCCATCGCGGTCACGACCTTCAGGTCGATGCCGTCGGGACGAACGCTGCCTTCTTTGAGCGCACGCATGATTTCGTAGTCGCCGCACGCCAGCGTCAGTTCGATACGGGTGGACATTTTTCAAGAACTCCTTCGGGCTCGGTGGCGGCAATCTGACGGCGCAGCGCGCGGGTGAAAGGTGTGCCACGAGACAGCCTTTTGCAAATTGCTGTCAAATCGCGACCGAGTTGCATCCGCCATCACTGCAGCTATCAGGGGTCTGGCCCTTACGCTGCCTTCGGTTTGTTCACGGTCTTGATGCGATCGAGAGTATTGCCAAGATCGCGTCTTGCGATCTGAATGTCATAATCCGTCTGCAAGTTGAGCCAAAGCTGTGCCGTTGTGCCGAGCGCCCTGCCGAGGCGAAGCGCGGTATCGGCCGTAATGCCGGTCTGCTCGTTGGCGATTCGCTCGATCCGTGTGCGCGGCAGGGCGCAGGCCTTGGCAAGGGCGCCCGCGGACATTCGAAGCGGCAGGAGGAACTCCTCGCGGAGAACCTCGCCGGGATGCATAGGTTTGAGCTTCTTGACCATCGTCGCGTCCTGTTTAGTGGTAGTCTACAATCTCGACTTGCGCCGGGCCCTCAGCCGTCCAAACAAAGCACACCCGGAATTGATCGTTGATTCTGACCGCGTGTTGGCCCTTGCGATCGCCCGCCAGCGCCTCAAGCCGATTGCCCGGCGGCGACCTCAAGTCTCCGAGCGCACCCGCGGCATTTAGATACCGCAATTTTCGCCGGGCCGCCTTGACCAAATCGGCTGGGAAGCCCTTGGGACTTTCGCCATTGAATACGGCTTCGGTGATCCGATCGCGGAAGCTTTTGATCACAATACGACACCGTATCACACACTGATACGACCATCAAGAGCGGCGTATCAGGAAATGATACCGCCAGGTTCGCGCCTTTTCAGCGCACCCCGGAATGACGATTATTCCAAAAGCGCGACATTCATTTCCCGCGCCACTGCGTCGAGGCTGTCGCGCAGCGATTTCGGCATTGGGATGCCGTGGGCGCGGCGATCGAGCAGCTTGGCGTGGGTCTGCTCGCCGGGCAGATAGATGCGCCCGACGCCCGGCAGACGCTTCGAATCGCGGATGTCGCGGATCACGGCATCGATCGCGTGTTTGAATTCCGCCGCCGGCATGAAGGCTTCGATCTCGATCGCCGCGATGGCGTGCCCGGTGTTGGTGGCCTTGCCGGTCTCCTTGACGAAGTCGACCACGTCGCGGCCGAGCGCGGCGCGGTTGAGCGCACCGGCCAGAATGCCGATGATCAGGCTCAGGCCGTAGCCCTTGTAGTCGCCGATCGGCAGCAGATAGCCCTCGTCGGCGCGTTTCGGATCTGTCAGCGGCTTGCCGTCGCGATCGATCATCCAGCCGACCGGCATTTGTTCGCCGCGCTGCGCCTTGAGCCGCACCTTGCCGAAGGCGGCGACGGTCGGCGCCATGTCGAGCACGATCGGCGGTTCGTCCTTGGCCGGCACCGCGACGCACAGCGGATTGGTGCCGAGCAGGTTTTCGGCGCCGCCCCACGGCGGCAGGTGGTTGTTGCTGCCGACCGCGAAATAAAGCCCGATCATGTCGTGATGCAGCGGTAGCGTGGCGTAGAGCGCGGCCGGCCCGGCGTGATTGCTCATGCGCGCGCCGACCCAGCCGATGCCGGTCGCCTTCGCTTTGTCGATGGCAAGGTGCGTGGCGCGGCGCATCACCAGATGGCCCATGGCGTTGTCGCCGTCGATCAGGGCCGCCGACGGCCGGTCGCTCACCACGCGGATGTTCGGCTTGGGGTTGACGCCGCCGGCACGGATGCGGCGCAGATAGATCGGCAGGCGAATGACGCCGTGGGTATCGCTGCCGCGCAGGTCAGCCTCCGTCATCAGGCCGGCGACGATTTCGGCGTCTTCGGTCGGTAGGCCGGCCGCCACGAAGGCGCGGGTAATAAAGGCGGCAAGCCGCGCGGCAGGAATGCGCGCTTCGGCTTGGGGCGTGGCGGCCTCGGACATGAACGGCGTACTCCTCGTGAATGGCGCGGGCTGGTTTAGCCCCGTGCAGGATCATAAGATGATGCGACCGCGGAGGAAAACCCATGAGTATGACGGCCGAAAAACTCGACACCATCAACGCCTGCTTCGGGACCTACCCGCAGACCCAGGCGCTCAAGAGCGGACAGATTAAGTCCGACCGCGTCGACCTGCGGCTGACCGAGGTCACGCCGGTCTACAAGGCCTTCGGCATGATGGTGCGAGACCTCAAGTTCGACATCTGCGAGATGGCCGTGGTCAGCTACCTGCAAGGCAAGGCTTACGGCAAGCCGCTGACGCTGTTGCCCGCCACCATGATGGGCCGCTTTCAGCACGGCACCATGCTCTACAATTCCGACCGCGGCACGGTGACGCCGCAGACGCTGGAAGGCCAGCGCATCGGCGTGCGCTCGTTTGCGCAGACCACTGGCTGCTGGCTGCGCGGGATTTTGTGGAAGGACTACGGGCTCGACAACAGCAAGGTCAGATGGGTGACGTTCGAGGACGCGCACATCCCCGAGTTCAAGGATCCGCCCGGCGTCGAGCGTGCCGCCGATGGCAAGGACATGACCAAGATGCTGCTCGAGGGCGAACTCGACGCGGCGATCTTCGGCACCGTGCTGCCGACCGATCCGCGGCTCAAAAGCGTCATTCCAGATCCCGATGCGGCCGCCAAGGAATGGTACAAAAAATACGGCACGGTGCCGATCAATCACATGGTGGTGGTGAAGAACACGGTGGTGAAATCCGATCCGGGCGCGGTGCGCGAAGTGTTCCGCATGCTCAAGGACAGCAAACAGGCCGCTGGCCTGCCGAAGCCCGGCACGATCGATGCACTGCCGTTCGGTTTCGACGCGGTCAAGCCCGCGCTCGATCTGATGTCGAGCTATGCTCTGGAGATGAAGATTATCCCGCGGCGCTATTCGGTCGAGGAATTGTTCGATGACGTGACGCGCGGGCTGTGACCGTTTGCCTCATCCTGAGGCGCGCGTAGCGCGGGCCTCGAAGGATGCAGGCCCGGACGCCTCGGCCTCGCCCTTCGAGGCTCGGCGCTGCGCGCCGAGCACCTCAGAGCGTGTGAATGTTTGACTACGCAGACTGTAGCATACGCCGTTGGAATGTGATTCCTTGCGACCATTGATTTGCGGAGGCAACTGATGGCGGGCGAGGAATTGTTTGAAGGGCTTGCGGCGCAAATGGCGCCGCAAAACAATGCTACGGCACGCGGGGCGCCGCGGTTGCGCGCGCCCGAGCGCGATCAGATT
>JBAQJL010000143.1:0-86241 GCA_049300295.1 Xanthobacteraceae bacterium | reverse complement strand
CCCTCGCCTTGCGCCCAGGAATTCATGCGGTCGCAGAATGCGCGCGAGCCGCCGCCCGGTGCCGGAATCGCCCACACCGCAGCCTTGGCGCTGCCTTCCAGGATGCGGGCGAACACCTTGAAGCCCGAGCCGCGAAAAATCTCCGACACGTTCACCATCGCAATCGGATTGCGCAGATCGGGTTTGTCGGTGCCGTATTTCTCGATCGCCTCACGGAAGGGAATGCGCGGAAACTCTTGCGTCACCGATTTGCCGCCGGCAAATTCTTCGAACACGCCGCGAATCACCGGCTCGACAGCGGCGAACACGTCGTCCTGGGTGACGAAACTCATTTCCAGATCGAGCTGATAGAACTCGCCGGGCGAGCGGTCGGCGCGCGCATCCTCGTCGCGAAAGCACGGCGCGATCTGAAAATAGCGATCGAAACCGGATACCATGATCAATTGCTTGAACTGCTGCGGCGCCTGCGGCAGCGCGTAGAATTTTCCCGGATGCAGCCGCGACGGCACCAGATAGTCGCGCGCGCCCTCGGGCGACGAGGCGGTGAGAATCGGCGTCTGGAATTCGAAGAAGCCCTGCTCCTTCATGCGGCGGCGGATCGAATCGATCACCTGTCCGCGCATCATGATATTGCGATGCAGGCGGTCGCGGCGCAGATCGAGGAAGCGATATTTGAGCCGGATGTCCTCGGGATATTCCTGATCACCGAATACCGGCATCGGCAATTCGGCCGCCGGCCCCAGCACTTCGATCTCGCGAATGTAGATTTCGATCGCGCCGGTCGGCAGTTCGGGATTCTCGGTGCCGTCCGGCCGCCTGCGCACCTTGCCGTCGACCCGCACCACCCATTCGGCGCGCAGCGTTTCGGCGACCTTGAAGGCCGGGCTGTCCGGATCGGCGACCACCTGGGTGAGGCCGTAATGGTCGCGCAGGTCGATAAACAGCACCCCGCCATGGTCGCGAATACGATGGCACCAGCCCGAAAGCCGGACTTCGGTGCCGATGTCGCTCGCGCGGAGTTGGCCGCAGGTATGGGTGCGGTAGCGATGCATGCTCAATTCCGCCAAGGGGTGAAAGGTGGCGCACAACCATAGGACCACCGCCGATTTGTCAAGCGTTTGCCGCGCCTTGAGGGTTGCCGGAAGCCCCGTCGCCTCGACAGGCGCGCGCCAATCTGCACAGTGACGCCACGCTATGGGAGCAAGAATGCCCAAGAAACGAAAAAAGGCAGCCACGACCACGACTGAGACCATGACTGCTGCCGAAGCCGTCGTGGCCACGCTGATCGGGCACGGTCTCGACACCATCTACGCCCTGCCCGGCGTGCAGAATGATGTGTTGTTCGAGGCGCTGTTCAAGTTCTCCGACCGGCTGCGCACGGTGCACCCACGGCACGAACAGGGCGCCGCCTATATGGCGCTGGGCGCGGCACTGGCGACCGGCAAGCCGCAAGCCTTCGCGGTGGTGCCGGGGCCGGGATTGCTTAACGCCGGCGCCGCGCTGCTGACGGCATTCGCCACCAACGCGCCCGTGCTCGGCCTGATCGGCCAGATTCCCAACGCCGACATCGGCCGCGATCTCGGCCAGTTGCACGAAATCCGCGACCAGGCCGGCATCGTCAAACGCATCGCCGGCCACGCCGAACTGATCCGCAAACCGGAGCAGGCCTCGCCCGCAACGGCGCGCGCGCTGCGCACCATGCGAAGCCGCCGGCCCGGGCCTGCCGTGCTTGAGTGCGCCATGGACGTGTGGGGCAAGCCCGGTCCCGTGACGCTACAAGCGCCGCTGCCTCTTCCGGCGACGCGGATCGACCGCGATGCAGTCCGCAAGGCCGCAAAGCTGCTTGGAGCCGCCAAGCGGCCGCTGATCATCTGCGGCGGCGGTGCACAGGATTCGTCCGAAGAGGTCACGGCGTTGTCGGCGATGATGCAAGCGCCGGTGCTCGCCTTTCGCCGCGGCCGCGGCGTGCTCGACGGCCGCGATCCGTTCAGCGTGACGCTGCCGCTCGGCCGCGATCTGTGGGGCGAGGCTGACGTGGTGCTCGCGGTCGGCACGCGGCTGCTCATCCAATTCCGGCAATGGGGCATGGACCGCGACCTCAAGATCGTGCGCATCGACGCCGACCCGCAGGAGCACAACCGCCTGCACAAGCCCGCGGTGGCGCTTACCGGCGACGCCAAGCCTATTCTGCAAAGCCTGCTCGCCGAACTGCCGGCGCATAACTCAAAGCGCGCGCCCCGCAAGGCCGAGATGCAGCAGCGCCAGGCGGCGTGGCGCAAACGCTTCGAAAAAATCGCGCCACAGATCGCCTATCTGGAGGCGATCCGCGACGAACTGCCGGAGGATGGCATCTTCGTCGAAGACATCACGCAGATGGTCTTCGCCGCACGCCTCGCCTACCCGGTCTACAAGCCGCGCACCTATATCTCGCCCGGCTTTCAGGACCCGCTGGGGCTCGGCTTTGCCACGGCGCTCGGCGCGCAACACGCCTGCCCGGACGTACCGGTCGTTGCCATCTGCGGCGACGGCGGTTTCATGTTCACCGCAACTGAGATGGCGACCGCGATGCGGCACCGCATTCCGCTGGTCACGGTGGTGTTCAACGATGGCGCATACGGCAATGTGCGGCGCATCCAGAAGGAGCGCTACGGCAACCACCTGATCGGCAGCGATCTCCTCAATCCCGATTTCGTAGCCTTCGGCAAAAGTTTCGGCGCCGAGGCAGTGCGGGTGCGCAGCCCTCAGGACCTGCGCACGGCGCTGCGTCACGCCTTTGCCCACCGCGACGGACCGACCCTGATCGAAGTGCCGGTCGGCGAGCTGCCGAGCCCCTGGGAGTTCCTTAATATGGGCAAAATACGGGGTGTTTAACCGGCCCGGGGACCGGCAGCGTTCTTGATATGTGTAATGCATAGCGTTACATTATCCCGTGATCAGGAGCTTTGCATCACGGGAAACATCCGAACTATTTGCTGGGCACTCCAGCCGCCGCCTTCCATCCGATGTGCAACGACGGGCACTGCAAAAACTGGTTGCTCTTCATGCCGTCTCAACCCTTGAAGAAATCGGGCGCGTTCCGGGCAATCGATTGGAAAAATTGTCAGGCTCGCGCCAGGGTCGATATTCGATCAGGATCAACAACCAATGGCGAATCTGCTTTAGCTGGCACAGCGGCGACGCGTACAACGTCGAAATCGTCGACTATCACTGAAAGGGCGCCATGGCACCGCGACATTCGCCAATGCGGCACACGCAGCAACGCAGAGACATTCCCCCGGTCCACCCGGGCGAAATCCTCAAAGCGGATTTTCTCGACCCGTTGCAAATGAGCGTCAACGCGCTCTCGCGTTGCGTTAAGGTTCCGCGCGCGCGCTTGAACGATATCGTACGCGGCCGGCGCGGAATTACGGCGGACACGGCCATGCGCCTCGCCCGCTATTTCGGCGTCGGCGAACAGTTTTGGATGAATTTGCAAACACACTACGAGCTGGAGATGGCGAAAGCGGCGAACGGAGATCGGTTAGATCGGGAAATCAAACCTCGCGCCGCCTGACGCACGCGCTACAAAAACTCGAACGATAGAGCCCAAGGCGATAATGTTGTCTCACTCCGAAAATCCAATCGCTGTGCAGCCTATCACGACGACGGCAGAACTCGCCGCCGCGTGCCAGCGCATGGCCGGCTATCCGTTCGTCACCATCGATACCGAGTTCCTGCGCGAGACCACCTATTATCCGCTTCTGTGCATCGCGCAGGTGGCTTGCGCCGACGAGGCCGTGGTCATCGACGCGCTGGCGCCAAGCATCGATCTTTCGGCCTTCTACGCGCTGATGGCGAACGAAAACGTGATGAAGGTGTTCCATGCCGCGCGGCAGGACATCGAAATCATTTGGCACGCAGCGAAGCTCATCCCGCATCCGATCTTCGATACGCAAGTGGCCGCCATGGTGCTCGGCTACGGCGACTCGATTTCCTACGATCAGCTGGTGGCCCGCATCACCGGCGACGCGCTCGACAAGTCGCACCGCTTCACCGACTGGTCGCGACGGCCGCTGTCGGAGGCGCAACTGCGCTACGCGATTTCCGACGTGACGCATCTGCGCGATGTTTATCTGGCGCTGGTCGACGACCTCAAGCAGCGCGGCCGCGCCGACTGGGTCGAGGACGAGATGGGCGTGCTCACCTCGCCCGACACCTATCGCATGGAGCCGGACAACGCCTGGCAGCGGCTCAAGACCCGCGTGCGCAAGCCGAAGGAGCTTGCCGTGTTGATCGAAGTCGCGGCGTGGCGCGAACGCGAGGCGCAGAACCGCGATGTGCCGCGATCCCGCGTTCTCAAAGACGACGCGATCGGCGACATCGCCGTGCACGCGCCGACCAGTCCCGACAAACTCGCGCACCTGCGTTCGCTGCCCAAAGGCTTCGAGCGTTCGCGATGGGGCGAAGCGATCATCGCCGCGGTAGAGCGCGGCGTGGCGCGCGATCTGAAAACGCTGCCGCTGCAGCCGCGCGCACCGCAGGCGGCGAATGGCGGCGCCGTCGTTGAGCTGCTGAAAGTCCTGCTGCGCATGGTTTCGGAGCAGCAGCACGTCGCGGCCAAGGTGATCGCCACCGTCGACGATCTCGAGCGCATTGCCGCGAGCGATAGGGCCGAAGTCCCCGCACTGAGGGGCTGGCGCCGCGAACTGTTTGGCGACAAGGCGCTCGCGCTCAAGCACGGCAAGCTCGCGCTCGCCATCGAGAAAGGCCGCGTGGCGACAGTGGAGCGATAACAGCGACGCGTTGTGGATCAAGGCCGATCTTAGTCGTCACGAGCTGTCGCTCGCGTCTGCCTGCCCCCCGGCGCC
This sequence comes from Xanthobacteraceae bacterium, assembly GCA_049300295.1. Lineage (GTDB taxonomy): Bacteria > Pseudomonadota > Alphaproteobacteria > Rhizobiales > Xanthobacteraceae > BOG-931. The sequence goes on along the minus strand of JBAQJL010000143.1, from coordinate 81,394 downwards.
TTGGGCCGGAGCAGCCAAGATCAACTCACCCCAACAACATTACCGGCTCGCGGCCGATCAGGCGGGCGAGCGAGCGCAACCGGGCGAGTACGCGCTCGCCGGCAAGCGGTGCACAAGCGCCCTTGAGGCGGAGCGCCAATCGGTGGCGCTCGACGGCAAGCGATGTCTTGGGCAGCACGCCGGGCATCGCCGCGGAGATGACGTAGGCGAGCCGCAACGCCGCGCCCAGCACGCGGGCGCGATCGATCGTGCGGGTCGAAGCGAGTTCGCGCAGCCGCGGCGACAGTTCGTCATCCATGACGAGGCCGACGTGACGATAAAATACCGAAAGCGCCAGATAGGCGCGTCCGGCGTGATCGATCGAGGAAAAGCCGCCGTGGGCGATAATGTTGAGCGATTGCTCGCCGCGATAATCGGGGTGCGCGCGCCAGCCGATGTCGGCGAGCAGGCACGCCGCGTGCCGCAGCCGGCGCTCTTCCGCGGTCTCGTCGAGACCGGACGAGGACATGAAGCGATCGGTCCAGCGGATCAGCTCTTCGCCGTGGCGCGGCGAGCGCGACCGCAGCTGATTGAGCCCGCGCGCCGCTTCGATCAGCGCGTCTTTTTCCTTTTCACGCTGCTTGAGCAGCGAATAAAGCAGCCCCTCGCGGACGCCGAGCGCGGAAAACACCACCTGCCGCGGCTTGCCGATGCGCAAGATGTATTCCAGCACCAGCGCCGCGTAGGGCAGCAAAGGACGCCGCGCGCTCGCCACCACTTCAATATCGGACAGCGTTTCGACATCGACGCGGTGCAGAAGCTTGGCGAATTCCAGCGCCTCGGCGGCCGGTATCGCGTAGCCGTGCATTACGTGCAGCGGATAACCGGTCTGTCGCATGTGCAGCCGACCGAGCGATCGCCAGGTGCCGCCGACGGCGTAAAAGTTGCGGTGTTCGCAGCCCTTCAGTACGGGCAGCGCCGCCAGCGTCTTCTTGACGAATTTTTCCGCCTTCTTGACCGACCTAGCCGAAATGTCGGCGAGTGCGAGGCCGCCGAGCGGCCGGGTGAGCCCGTGGCGCGCGCGCGTGGCGTGCACGTCGACCAGTTCGAGCGAGCCACCGCCAAGGTCGCCGACGACACCATCGGCCCGGTGCACGCCGGAAATGACGCCGAGTGCGGTCAGTTCGGCTTCACGCCCGCCGGAGAGCACCTCGATCGGCGCCCCGATGGTTTTTTCGGCAAGTCTGACGAAAGCGCGCCCATTGCGGGCGTCGCGGCAGGCGGCCGTGGCAATGCCCAGCACCTTTTTGGCGCCCATGGTGGCGCACAGCGCGCTGTAACGTCTGAGCGTGGAGAGCGCGTGTTCGACCGCGTCGGGCGCGAGCAGCCCGGTCGACTGCACTTCCCGCCCCAGCCCGCACAGCGCCTTCTCATTGAACAGCGGTGTTGGGCTGCGGGTCAGCCCCTCATAGACCACAAGCCGTACCGAGTTGGAGCCGATATCGACGACGGCAATCGGCGGCCCATCATCGAGGCGTCCCTGCGCGTCGTCTTTGCGGCGGTTCATCGTGCCACGAGTGCCAAGAGTGAGAGCTATCCAATCCGGGCGATGCGCGCCGGATTACCCGATTCGGCAAGCCGGATCACTTGCGGTGCCAAATCACTTGCGGTGCCAGATCATTTGCGTTCCGGACGCCGCAACCGAGGCACCTGATCCTTAGGTGACTTGCCGCGGCCGGACAGGCTGGGATTGGTCATGAAATATGTGGTGGCGTTGAAAACCTCCTCGCCCGGCGCTGGCTTGATACGCAATGTCGAGCCGTCCGCCAGGAACTGCCAGCTCTGCTCGTTGTCCTTCAGATTCGCCACCACGATCTGATCGAGCACCTGCTCGTGCACGGTCGGATTAAGGATCGGGCAAAGCGCCTCGACCCGGCGGTCGAGGTTGCGCGGCATCATATCGGCCGAGGAGATGTAAACGGCGGCTTTCGGGTGCGGTAGGCCGTGACCGGCGCCGAAGCAATAGATACGGCCATGTTCCAGATAACGGCCGACAATCGATTTCGCCCGAATGTTATCCGAAAGACCGGGAACGCCGGGCCGCAGGCAACAGATGCCGCGCACCACGAGCTCGATCGAGACGCCGGCCGCAGAGGCGCGATAGAGCGCATCGATGATGTCGGGATCGACCAACGCGTTCATCTTCATCCAGATGGCTGCGGGGCGGCCGGCCTTGGCGTGGGCAATTTCCTCATCGATGTGGGAGGCGATGCGTTTGCGCAAATTGAACGGCGACACGGCCATGCGTTCGAGCCCGGCCGGATCCGCATAGCCGGTGATGTAATTGAAGATATGCGCGACATCGCGCCCGATCGCGGGGTCGCAGGTGAAGTAGGACAGGTCGGTGTAAATGCGCGCCGTCACCGGATGGTAGTTGCCAGTGCCGACGTGGATGTACGAGACAAGGGCCGCTTCCTCGCGGCGCACCACCAGCGAAAGCTTGGCGTGGGTTTTCAGCTCGATGAAGCCGTAGACGACCTGCACACCGGCGCGTTCGAGATCGCGCGCCCAGCGGATATTAGCCTCCTCGTCGAAGCGCGCCTTGAGCTCGACCACTGCGGTGACCGATTTGCCGGCCTCGGCGGCCTCGGCGAGCGCCTTGATGATCGGTGAATCGGCTGAGGTGCGGTAAAGCGTCTGTTTGATAGCGACTACGTCCGGGTCGCGCGCCGCCTCTTGCAGGAAATTCACCACCACGTCGAACGACTCGTAGGGGTGATGGACGATGAAGTCCTTCTGGCGGATGGCGGCGAAACAGTCGCCGCCATGGTCGCGCACGCGCTCGGGATAGCGCTGCGTATAAGGGACGAATTCGAGGTCGGGCCGGTTGAGGTTGGCAAGCTGCGCCATTTCGTTGAGCGCTAAAACGCCGTCCACCTTGAACACGGTTTGGTCGCTCGCTCCGAGCGCCCGCTGCACGAAAGTCTGCAGTTCCACCGGCATCGGCGCTTCGATGTCGAGCCGGATGACGATGCCGCGGCGGCGGCGCTTGAGTGCGGTCTCGAACACCCGCACAAGATCTTCAGCTTCTTCCAGGATTTCCACTTCCGAGTCGCGAATGACTCGAAATGCGCCCACCCCTTTGACCGAATAGCCGGGAAACAGCTTGCCGATGAACAGGCTGGTGGCGCCCTCGATCGAGATCAACCGCACCGGCGCGCCATCGGCGCCCTGCGGCAGCCGGACGAACCGCTCGATCCGCAACGGCATGCGGATCAGCGCATTCATTGCCTTGCCGTCCTTGGAGCGCGCAAGTTGCAGCGCGATCGTCGATCCGAGATTCGGGATGAATGGGAACGGATGCGCGGGGTCAATGGCGAGGGGCGTCAGCAGCGGAAACACGTGCGCCAGGAAGAAATCTTCGAGCCACGCCTTCTCGGCCTTGGTGACGTCGGCGCCGTCGACCAGCACGATGCCGGCCTCGGCGAGCGCCGCACGCAATTCACGCCACTGCGCCTGCTGATCGGCCACAAGCAACAAGACGCCTTCGCCAATGCGGGCGAGTTGCTCCGCGGGCGTCAGTCCTTCCGGGCTCTTTTCCGCAATCCCGGCGCGAACCTGGGCGCCCAGGCCGGCGACGCGGACCATGAAGAATTCATCGAGGTTGTTGGCGGAAATAGAGAGGAATTTCAGCCGTTCGAGCAGCGGATGCCCGCGATTAACCGATTCCTCGAGGACGCGGCGGTTGAAGTTCAGCCACGACAGTTCGCGGTTAATGAAGCGTTCGGGGCTCGCCGAGAGCGCCGGGTCGGCCGGACGCGCAACCTCCTCCAGCCGCCGCGCGGCGCCAGATTCCATTGCTAGAACAGTGGCTTGGCCACGGTCCGCCATATCCGCCCTGATCTCCTCAAGCGCGATAATCGCCTCCCTTAGTAACAAATCTATGACTTGTGCCGACAGCTAACGAGGCGCAGCGCCACGACGTCAAGCCTCCATTGCGCTGCCGCGAAACAACTCGGCGGCAAGCGCGCGGGTGACGGGGCGTCCCTGTCGCAGCGCCTCACGATCGAGCGTAATGACCGCCGCACGCGCCGCCGCGAACGAGCGCTCGATATGGCTGAGCAGGTAACGCACGACACTTTCATCAAGTTCAAGCTGGCGATCGGCGGCGAGCTTTATAATGACGCCGCGCAGCAACGCATCGTCCGGCGCCTGCAGCGTGACGACAGGCAGCGCACGCAGCCGCGAGGTGAGGTCGGCGATGGCGGCCGGCCAGATAGTGGGCGCCGCACGCGCCGTGAACAGCAGGAATGATTCCTCTTCGCGCGCCAGATTGATCAGGTGAAACAGCGCGCGCTCGTCGGCCGCGGCCGCGTCCTCGACCACCAGCGCGCCGGTCGCGAGCGAAGCCAGCAGATCGCTTTCGCCGAGCACACGGCCCGACATGGTCCGCGCACCGGAAGCTGCCGCCCAGATCGACGCAAGATGCGACTTGCCAGAGCCTTCCGGCCCGATCAGCGCAACCGCGTTGCCCGGCCAATCGGGCCAACTGTCGATCAATTTCAGCGCGGCCGCGTTACCCGCACCGGACAGGAAATCGTCGTGCGCATAACTTTCGGCGTGGTCGAGCGCGAGCGCTAGCTGGCGCGGACGATTGGCCATGGTTGTCAGTTCGGTCCGTTGCCGTTCAATGTCCAGCCGCGAACGAGTTCATGTGTCGGAACCATTCGGCGAGATAAAAGGCAATCGAGAGCACGGTCAAGATCGCGACCAGCGCAATGCCGGTCGTTTCCACCGGGGCGGCGTCGAACACCATGCCCTTCTCGGCCAATACAAGCGCGGCCAGCAGGATCTGCATCACGGTATTCAATTTCGAGACCGGATGCGGCCGCACCTGCATCGGCTTGTTGACCAGCCATGCCAGCATGAAGCCCGAGATGATCATGATATCGCGCGACACCACGAGGATGACGAGCGAGATGGGGAGTTCCCGGGCAATGCCGAGCGCCACATAGATCGACACGATCAGCGCCTTGTCGGCGAGCGGATCGAGATACGCACCAAGCTCGCTCGCCATGTGGAAGCGTTTGGCGATGAAGCCGTCGACGGCGTCGCTGAGACCGGCTGCAAGGAACAAGGTGAAGGCGACGAGCATCTCTCCCGAAATGATCGCCCAAATCACGGCCGGCACCAGGATGATGCGCCCCAGAGTAATCAGGTTGGGAATACTCAAGCCAAGCCCCGACTCCGTACACGCGCCTTCCCTGCCGCCCAGCGGGTTCGGCCACGTTCGGCGCACCCGCCACGCGGCCCACTCCGCCCTCAGGGTGCGGCCTTCCTCCGCCGCCAATTATATCGCCGGGCACGCGCTTGCACACCCCGCGATTCCGCCGTACCGAGGCGCCGAGCAAGTCTTCCCCGCCGGGGGAGCAACGATCCCTCTGTGCGAATTGGTGGCCCTCGTGGATAAGGCACGCTACGCGGCCGCGGGCGTCGATATCGACGCCGGCAACCGCATGGTGGAATTGATCAAGCCGCTGGTGCGAGGCACCGCGCGGCCCGGCGCCGATGCCGAAATCGGCGGCTTCGGCGGCTTATTCGATCTTGCGGCCGCGGGCTTTAAGGACCCCATTCTGGTCGCGGCGACCGACGGCGTCGGCACCAAAGTCAAGATCGCGATCGAAACCGGGCGTCACGACACGATCGGCATCGACCTCGTCGCCATGTCGGTCAACGATCTTGTCGTCCAGGGCGCCGAGCCGCTGTTCTTTCTCGACTACTTTGCCTGCGGTAAGCTCGATCCGGCCGCGGGGGCGGCGGTGGTTGCCGGTGTTGCCAGAGCCTGCCGGGAAGTGCGGTGCGCGCTGATCGGCGGCGAGACGGCGGAAATGCCGGGACTCTACCAGCCCGGCGAATACGATCTCGCAGGCTTTGCGGTCGGCGCTGTCGGACGCGCCGACATCCTTCCTCGGACCGATATTGCAGCAGGGGATGTCGTTGTCGGCCTCGCCTCATCCGGCGTGCATTCAAACGGCTTTTCGCTCGTGCGCAAGGTCGCTGCCGATGCCGGTCTCGCTTGGACGGCACGGGCGCCATTCGAGCCGTCACGCACTCTCGGCGAGGCGTTGCTGACGCCGACGCGGCTCTATGTGCAGTCCTGCCTCGCCGCGATCCGCGGCACCAAGGCCGTCAAGGCACTCGCCCACATTACCGGCGGCGGTTTTGTCGATAACATTCCGCGTGTTTTGCCGCCGGGATTTTCGGTCACGGTCGAACTCGACCGTGTACCGGTGCTGCCGGTGTTCAAATGGCTCGCCGGCGCGGGCAAGATCGACGCGATGGAAATGCTGCGCACTTTCAATTGCGGCATCGGCATGATCGCAATCCTAGATGCGGGCGGAGCCGACGCGGCGTGCGCACAATTTGCCGCCAAGGGCGATACCGTTGTACGGCTCGGCGAAGTGGTCAAAGACGGCGGCGATCGCAAAGTCGAATTCCGTGGACAGCTCGATCTTGCCGGGTGACGGGATGAGCGAACAGCGCGCCGAGAGACTGCGCGTCGCCGTCCTCATTTCCGGCCGCGGCTCCAACATGGTCTCGCTGATCGAAGCCGCCAAGGCGGCCGATTATCCCGCCGCGATCGTTCTCGTCATATCGAACAACCCCGATGCCGCCGGGCTCGCCTATGCGCGTGAGGCCGGGATTCCAACTGCTGTCGTCGATCACCGGCCATTTCAGGAAAATCGCGCAGCCTTCGAGCAAGCGCTCGATGCGCAGCTTGACGCGCACCGGGTCGATCTGCTCTGCCTCGCTGGCTTCATGCGGCTTTTGACTGCGGACTTTGTGCGGCGCTGGAGCGGCCGGATGCTCAACATTCACCCGGCGCTGCTGCCGCAGTTCAAGGGCCTGCACACGCATCGCCGCGCGCTCGAAGCCGGGGCGCGGGAGCACGGCGCAACCGTGCATTTCGTGGTGCCGGAAATGGATTCCGGGCCGATCGTGCTGCAGGGCTCGGTCCCGGTACGCGAAGGCGATACCGAGGAGACGCTCGCCCGGCGCGTGCTCGAAGTCGAGCATCGCATTTATCCGCAGGCGTTGCGTATGGTGGCCGAAGGCCGGGCAAAATTCGCCGCAGCCGATGAAACCAACACGGCGCGCTGAGAAGGAGCGCATTGACGCAAGACAATCTTGCGCAAAACAAGATGACACAGGGCGTTGTCAGCGGACCGCTTGGCGCCCAATATCAACAAAACAAAACTTTCATCATTGCGATTAGAGCATTTTCCGGAAAAGTGGCCACCGGTTTTCCGAAGAAAATGCGACCAAATCTATAAAACTAGAGCGCTTCCCGATTCGTGCAATCGGGAAGCGCTCTAGTCGCGCGGCGCGGCGGAAGTTGTGAAGCGCCAGCGTCGCCACAGCCCACCAAACGTAACGATCAGTACGGCTCCCGCGCCGCCGGCGAGCCATTCAAAGCTTTCGGCCGATCTGCCGGTGCCCGAAATGAGACCGGCGATAGCGTCATCACGGACTATGGTTTGCGCGGCGACCCACCCAAGCAGCGCGGAACCGGCCCAAATCAGGATCGGCAGCCGTTCGAGCAATCCGGTGAACAGCGCTGCGCCGGTGATCACGATCGGAATGGAAACGGCAAGGCCGACAGCAAGCAGCACCAGGTCGCCGTGGGCGACCTGAACGACCGCAAGGATATTGTCGAAGCTCATGACGAGATCGGCCAAAAAGATTGTCCACACCGCGCGCCAGAGATGACCTGAGGCTTCGATGTCGCTTTCTTCTCGCTGCTCGGTCGCGAGTAGCTTGGCGGCGATGTAGAGGAGCGCCAAACCGCCGACGAGTCTGACATACGGCAGTTGCATGAGCCGTGTGAGTACGCCGGCAAAAACGACGAGCAGCGTCACCGATACGCCAGCGCCGATGATCAGACCCCACTTGCGCTGGCGCCGCGGCAATCCTTGGCACGCCATGGCGATGACCACGGCGTTGTCGCCCGAGAGCAGCAGATCGACGAGCACAATCTCCAGCGCCGCACCCCAGAACGGCGCGTGCGCCAATTCGCCGATGCCCGCCTGCAGCATGTCGCCTCAGGGATCGTTTCACATGCTCGCGCGCAAGGCGCGACGGACGTGAACGCGCGGCGTCAACCGACGATGTCGTTGCCGGAAAAAAACTGCGCGATTTCCTCTTCCGCGGTAGCGGCGGCGTCGGAGCCGTGTACGGAATTCTCGCCGATCGACTTGGCGTGGAACTTGCGGATGGTGCCAGCCGCGGCCTTGGCCGGGTCGGTGGCTCCCATGAGTTCGCGATACGCCGCAATCGCGTTCTCGCCCTCGAGCACCTGTACGACGACGGGCCCGGCCGTCATTGTCTCGACCAATTCGCCGAAGAACGGGCGCTCGCGATGAACCGCGTAGAACGTCTGAGCCTGTTCGCGGGTCATGCGCACGCGTTTCTGGGCGACAATCCGCAGCGCCGCTGTCTCGATCAGCGCGTTGATGGCGCCGGTGAGATTGCGCGCCGTGGCATCGGGCTTGATAATGGAAAAAGTACGCTCGACGGCCATCAAATCATCCTTCGTGGATCTAGATAGAAAGGCGGAACCGCGCCGGGCTTATATCGTTCGCCGGTGCGGCCGACAAGCGCGCGCCTGCAGTCCGATCAATGGTGCTCCGATAGTGCGGGGGGCCAGAACACTTTCCAAGAATTGGCGATCCTTGTATACCAAAAACCAGAACACGACCGGAGAAAAGTGATGGACGCAAAATCCGACAGCGCGGGCAAGTGCCCGTTCAGCCAAACCCACACAAACCGCGATTGGTGGCCCGACACACTCAACATCGACGTTCTGCACCGGAACTCCAGCCTGTCTGACCCGATGGGCAAGGAGTTCGACTACGCCAAGGAATTCAAGTCGCTCGACCTGAACGCCGTGATCAAGGATCTCACGGCCTTGATGACAATATCGCAGGACTGGTGGCCGGCCGACTTCGGCCATTACGGCGGGCTGATGATCCGCATGGCGTGGCACTCAGCGGGCACCTACCGCATCGCTGACGGCCGCGGCGGCGCCGGTGCCGGTCAGCAACGCTTCGCGCCGCTCAACAGCTGGCCGGACAACGCCAACCTCGACAAGGCGCGCCGGCTCCTGTGGCCGATCAAGCAGAAATACGGCCGCAAGCTTTCCTGGGCCGACCTGATGGTGCTCGCCGGCAACGTCGCGCTGGATTCGATGGGCTTCAAGACGTTCGGATTCGCCGGTGGCCGCGTCGACGTCTGGGAGCCCGAAGAACTCTACTGGGGCCCGGAGGGCACGTGGCTCGGAGACGAGCGCTACAGTGGCGAACGCCAGCTGCAGAATCCGCTCGGTGCCGTGCAGATGGGCCTGATCTATGTCAATCCGGAAGGGCCAAACGGCAACCCGGACCCAGTCGGGGCGGCCAAGGACATCCGCGAAACCTTCTTCCGCATGGCGATGAACGACGAGGAGACCGTCGCGCTGATCGCCGGCGGCCATACCTTCGGCAAGACTCACGGCGCCGGCGATCCGTCGCTGGTCGGCGTGGCGCCGGAAAGCGGACAGATCGAGGATCAAGGCCTCGGCTGGAAGAGCAAACATGGCACCGGCTTTGGCGGCGACGCCATTACCGGCGGTCCGGAAGTCACCTGGTCGCAAACGCCGACCAAGTGGAGCAACCACTTCTTCGAAAACCTGTTCAAGTTCGAGTGGGAACTGACCAAGAGCCCGGCCGGCGCCAATCAGTGGAAGGCGAAAGGCGCCGAAGCCACGATCCCGGACGCCCACGACAAGTCGAAGAAGCATGTACCGACCATGCTGACCACCGATCTGGCGCTGCGGATGGATCCGGCCTACGAGAAAATCTCACGGCGCTTCTACGAGCATCCGGATCAGTTCGCGGACGCGTTTGCACGCGCTTGGTTCAAGCTGACGCACCGCGATATGGGACCGATCCAACGTTATCTCGGCCCGCTCGTGCCGAAGGAGACGCTGATCTGGCAGGACCCGATCCCGGCCGTGAATCATCCGCTGGTCGACGATAAGGACACTGCAGCACTGAAGGCGAAAATCCTCGCGTCCGGTCTGTCGGTATCCCAGCTTGTCTCGACCGCCTGGGCGTCCGCCTCGACGTTCCGCGGCTCCGACAAGCGCGGCGGTGCGAACGGCGCGCGTATCCGTCTCAGCCCGCAGAAGGACTGGGATATCAACCAGCCGAAGCAACTCGCGACCGTGCTGCAGAAGCTCGAAGCGATCCAGAAGGAGTTCAACGGCTCGGCCTCGGGCGGCAAGAAGATATCGCTTGCCGACTTGATCGTTCTCGCCGGCGACGCGGCGGTCGAGAAGGCCGCGAAGGACGCCGGAGTGGATGTGAAGGTGCCCTTCACGCCGGGCCGCATGGACGCGTCCCAGGATCAAACCGATGCCGAGTCGTTCAAGCCGCTCGAGCCGATGGCCGACGCTTTCCGCAATTACTACCGCGGCAAGGAGCTCATGTCCCCGGAAGAGGCGCTGATCGACAGGGCGCAATTGCTGAGACTGACCGCCCCCGAGATGACGGTCCTGCTCGGCGGCCTACGCGTCCTCGGCGCCAATGCCGGCGGGTCCAAGGACGGGGTCCTCACGGCGCAGCCCGGCAAGCTGACGAACGACTTCTTCGTCAACTTGCTCGACATGAGCACGGATTGGCAGGCGTCCGGCGAGAACACGTATCAAGGCCATGACCGCAAGACCAAATCAACCAAATGGACCGCCACCCGCGTCGATCTTATTTTTGGTTCGCACTCGCAGCTGCGGGCTATCGCCGAAGTCTATGCGTGCGCGGACTCGAAGGAGAAATTCGCGAAGGATTTCGTGACGGCGTGGAACAAGGTGATGAACGCGGATCGCTACGACGTCGCCTACGCAAAAGCTGCGTAGGCCGGCAAAGACGCGCGTCCACGATCGGACGCTTTGACTGGGATATCGGGGCGGCGTTTCGGAACAAGCTGAAACGCCGCCCTGATTCTGAATCCGCACGAGCCGCCGACCGAGAGTCTGAGCATCGCCCGCGTGGCACGTCAGCGGATGCGCGACGATTACTGCGTGGAGACGCGCTCGGGTTGGGCGGCGGCGCTGACAGGCGTTTGCTTGGGCTTCTTCGCCAGCTTCGGCTTTTTCTTCATCACCTTGGGCTCGGGCGCCGCCATCGCGACTCGATCCATATCCGTCAGGCGGCCACGTTCGAAATGATAGATGCCGGGCCGCGGACCGCTGTTGTAGGTGACCAGCGCGGTGCGGTCGCCATTTGGACCGGTGCCGATCTGTACCGCCGCAGGCGCGCCGGCGCGATCGACGACATCACATTCGGTCATGCCGAGCGCGATCGGCGCGCCGAGCAGCGACGGCGCGGCGCCTCCGGGAGGAACTGCATTCGGCATCACACCCGGCCCGGCTGCGGCAGACGTAGCAGGCGCCGCCATTGCCAGTGGCGGCGGACAGGCACCATTCGGGCTCACCAAGCTGTTAGGGTCCGCGGGCCGGCTCGTCTCGCCCGTGTCCTTCAATTCCGAGAACGTGTAGCCGCCGTTGCGGCTGGCCAAATCGAACGACCGCGAAAACCAGCGCTCGTTGGAATCCAACACATCGGGATTGGCGCAGCCTGAGAGCGCAACGGCAAACGTCAGCGCCGCGAACGCGCCGGACAGCTTTGATCGATGCAACACCCGACAGTCCCCTCTCGCCCCGCTCGGTCCATCAACGCCGCTCAAAACATGCGCCTTTTTGTGGTGCGATCATGGCGCACCGGGCGCCCGAGCCTCGAAATTCCCTTCGCTGCCTAAACCTACCTGTTCAGAGTGAACCCGGCAAAGGTAAAATAATCGTGATAACCCAGTACCTTATACGTCTTTTGCGACCCGCTTTGCGAGGCCACCCCGGCGCATTCAGGTTCCGTGGGAACCAAGACGCGATGCCAAGGTCTTGTCCTTCTTTCCCTTCATCTAGAAGATGGGTTACGGCCAATCGCGGCGCCGCGAGGGGAATCCATGCACCTGCAGTTCGTCGGTTGCGGCGATGCGTTTGGATCGGGCGGACGGTTCAACACCTGCTTTCACCTCGTCGGCAAAGAGATCAATGCCCTGATCGATTGCGGGGCGTCGTCGCTCGTGGCGCTCAACAGGCTTACGATCGACCGCAACGACATCGACACCATCTTCATTTCGCACTTTCATGCCGACCATTTCGGCGGTCTGCCGTTCTTCGTGCTCGAAGCCAATTACGTGGGTAAGCGCCAGCGGCCACTCACCATCGCGGGGCCGCCGGGATTGAAGGCCCGCTTTTCCCAGTTGATGGAGTTGGCTTTCCCGGGTGCGAACGCTCAGTTGCGCTTCCCGCTGACGCTGCGCGAATTGGAGATCGGCCGGCGCAGCCAAGTCGGCGCCATCAAGGTGACGCCCTACCACGTCGATCATGACGACCGCGCCGGACCTTGTCTCGGTTTCCGCTTCGAGGCGGAAGGAAAGATCATCGGCTTTTCCGGCGACACCGAATGGACCGATGCCCTGATCGAGATCGGACATCAGGCCGATCTGTTCATCTGCGAAGCTTACATGCGCGACAAGCCGGTCAAGACCCACATGGTGCTGTCCGCACTCGAACGCCGGCTCGGTCAGATCCGGCCGAAGCGACTGATCCTGACCCACATGAGCAACGACATGCTGGCCCGGCGCGGCGAACTCGCGTTCGAGACCGCCGAAGACGGCATGATCGTGGAGATTTGAGTAAGCGGCGCGGGCGCTCAGGCGCCGAGCGCGGCTTCGATCGCTTTCAGCGCAGCATCGGCCTTCGAGCCATCGGGACCGCCGGCCTGCGCCATGTCGGGCCGCCCGCCGCCGCCCTTGCCGCCCAGCGCCTCGGCGCCCTTGCGCACCAGATCGACCGCGCTGAAACGCGCCACGAGATCGTTGGTGACGCCGACGACGATGCCGGCCTTGCCGTCGCCGGTGACGCCAACGATGGCGACCACGCCGGAGCCGACTTTTTTCTTGCCCTCGTCGGCAAGGCTGCGCAGGTCCTTCAGCTCGATGCCATTGACCGCGCGCGCCATCAACTTGACGTCGCCGACCGTACGCACGCCGTCGGCGCCGTCACCGCCGGCAGCAGCGCCACCGCCCATCGCAAGCTTCTTCTTGGCATCTGACAGTTCGCGCTCAAGCCGCTTGCGCTCATCAAGCAAAGCCGTGACCCGGCTCGGCACGTCTTCCACCGGCACGCGCAACTCGGACGCCGTGGCCTTGGCGAGCCGCGTAAAGTTGTTCGCATTGTCGCGCGCGGCTTTGGCCGTTAGCGCCTCGATCCGCCGCACGCCGGACGCCACACCGGATTCGCCCACGACGGAAATCAGGCCGATATCGCCGGTGCGGCTGACATGCGTGCCGCCGCACAGTTCGACCGACCAGCCAAGGGTATTGCCGCTGCCCTCACCCATGGCGACGACGCGCACCTCGTCACCGTACTTTTCGCCGAACAGCGCGCGCGCGCCGGACTGCCGCGCATCGTCAAGCGCCATCACCCGCGTTGTCACCGGTGAGTTCTGCAGTACGAGATCGTTGGCGATATCTTCAACGCGCGCAACTTCCTCGTTCGACATCGCCTTCGGGTGCGAAAAATCAAACCGCAGCCGGTCGGGCGCGACCAGCGAGCCCTTTTGCGCGACGTGATCGCCGAGCACCTGGCGCAACGCCTCGTGCAGCAGGTGCGTGGCTGAATGGTTACGGCGGATATCCGCACGTATTGGGTGATCAACCTCGAGTCGGAATGAATCCCCGACTTTCACCGTGCCATTTTCAACGCGAACGTTGTGAACGAAAAGGTCTCCTGCTTCTTTGTGAACAGCCAAAACCCTTGCAACAAGCTGCCCTTCAGCACCTTTAATCAACCAACCAGTGTCGCTCACTTGGCCGCCTGACTCCGCGTAGAATGGAGTTTGATTGAAGATTACCTCTCCACTCTCTCCGGCTCTTAGCTCCGCAACTTCAGGGCCGCCGCGAATGATCGTTTTAACCTCGGCCTCGCTAGTTTCTGTCTCATAGCCAAGAAATTCAGTCGCCCTGTACTTCTCACGGAGCGGAAACCAATAGTCCGCGGTTTTGGCTTCGCCCGAGCCGGCCCACGACGCGCGCGCCTTCGCGCGCTGCTGATCCATGGCGTCGGTGAATGCGGAGAGGTCGACCCCAATCCCCCGCGGTCGCAATGCGTCCTGCGTGAGATCGAGCGGAAAACCGAAAGTGTCGTAAAGCGTGAACGCGGTGACGCCGTCGAACATGTCACCTTTCTTGAGTGACTTGCTGGCTTCGTCAAGGATCGCCAAGCCGCGCTCCAGCGTGCGGCGGAAGCGCGTCTCTTCCAGCTTGAGCGTCTCGGTGACCAGCGCCTGCGCGCGAATGAGCTCCGGATAGGCCTGCCCCATCTCGCGCACGAGAACAGGCACGAGCTTCCACAGCAGCGGCTCTTTGGCGCCGAGCAGTTCGGCGTGGCGCATGCCGCGGCGCATGATGCGGCGGAGCACATAGCCGCGACCTTCGTTCGACGGCAGCACGCCATCCGCAATCAGGAACGCGGACGCGCGCAGATGGTCGGCAATGACACGGTGCGAGGCCTTTTGCTCGCCTTCCGGATCGACGCCGGTAAAATCGGCGACAGCTTCGATCAACGCGGCGAACAGATCGATCTTATAATTGTCGTAGGTGCCCTGCAGCACCGCCGCCATGCGCTCGAGCCCCATGCCAGTGTCGATCGACGGCCGCGGCAGATCGAGACGCTTGCCGCCGGCAAGCTGCTCGTACTGCATGAACACCAGATTCCAGATTTCGGTAAAGCGATCGCCCTCGGCTTCCGGCGAACCGGGCGGGCCACCCCAGACGTGTTCGCCATGATCGTAGAATATCTCCGAGCAGGGGCCGCACGGTCCGGTCTCGCCCATGGCCCAGAAATTATCCGAACCCGCGATGCGCAAAATCCGGCGCTCCGGCAGTCCGGAAATTTTCTTCCACAGCCCGAAGGCCTCGTCGTCGTCGATATAGACGGTGGCGGTTAGCTTGTCCGCCGACACGCCGTACTCTTTGGTCACCAAATTCCAGGCGAGCTCGATGGCGCGCTCCTTGAAATAATCGCCGAACGAAAAATTACCGAGCATCTCGAAGAAGGTGTGGTGCCTCGCCGTATAGCCGACATTGTCGAGATCGTTGTGCTTGCCGCCGGCGCGCACGCATTTCTGTGCGGTGGTGGCGCGCACATAGGGGCGTTTTTCCAGGCCGGTGAAGACGTTCTTGAACTGCACCATGCCGGCATTGGTGAACATCAGAGTCGGGTCGTTGCGCGGCACGAGCGGCGACGAGGGCACGATTTCGTGACCCTCGCGCGCGAAATAGGACAGAAAATGCGATCTGATGTCGTTGACGCCGCTCATCTTGGCCAACTCTCTAAAGGCACAGCGCTTTCCTGTCCAGAAAAGCCGCCAATTACCGCATTACTCCACTACAACCGGCTGCCCCTGGCGCCCGTCGCCCATCAGCGTTTGGTGTCGGGGAAAATGGCGGCAAAGTTCCTCCGCCCGTGCAACACACGGACGATCTGAACGATCCCGTTCTCGGCGCGGTAAAAGACCACATAGGGGTGCACGAGAGCCGACCGCAACCCTGGCCTGATCTCATCGCGCGCCCTCCATCTGAGCGCATTTTCGGCAAGGCGATGCGCCGTTGCGTCGATTTCGCGTAAAAGCTTGTCAGCTGTTTCGAGCGAGGCGACGCGCGCATAATATCGCCAGATATCGCCCAAATCCCGCCTAGCGCGCGGCGCCCAAACCACGCGCCTCGCTTCAGCCGGCATGCGCTGCGTTTAGCTGCTGGATGAGCTCATCCACGTCGAGCTGTTCGCCCAACCCAGCATCGAGTTCGGCAACTCCAGCCTCGATCTGGGTCCGCAAGCTTTCAAGCGACTCGATGCGGTCCAACAGCTCTCTCCCGAGCTGCTCCTGTGCCGCTTCGGGAAGGGCGGCGGCCTTGCTAAGGGCTATTTCGAGGGTCTTGACCATGATGAACCATATCACCTACGCGGCACGGCGGCATAGATTTACATCTGCGGGTGCTAATTAACCGTCGGTCGCGACGGCGACAATTGCCGCCCCACCGCAAAGTATATATGTGCTGTTGCCTGGCCGCGCCGCTCCCCTGAAAGCGAAACATTACCCATGAACGACAGCACGCCCGGCCCGAGCACGTTCGAGGAACGGCTGCGGGCCGGCCGTTTTGCCATCACCGCCGAAATCGCACCGCCGGCCTCATGCGACGCTGGCGATCTGCGCCGCAAGGCGGAACGGCTTGTGGGCGTCGCCGACGCGGTCAATGTCACCGATGGCGCAGGCGCCCGCGCCAGCATGAGCGCGCTCGCCGCCGCCACGATCTTAAGCGGCATGGGCATCGAGCCGATCCTGCAGCTCACCTGCCGCGACCGAAACCGCCTCGCGCTCCAAGGCGACCTGATGGGCGCCGCTGCGCTCGGTATCCGTAACCTTTTGCTGCTCACCGGCGACGATCCAAAGGCCGGCGACCAGCCCGACACCAAGCCGGTGTTCGACGTCAATTCCAATACGCTGATCGAAACCGCGCGGCGCCTGCGCGACGACGGTACGCTGCCCACCGGGCGCAAGGTCGGCGGCAAGGCCGCGTTCTTCATCGGCGCCGCCGACATGCCGATTGATCCGCCGGCCGGCTGGCAGCCGAACGCACTCGCCGCAAAGGTCAAATCCGGCGCGCAGTTCGCGCAGACGCAATTCTGTATGGATGCGGCGATCGTGCGCCGCTATGTGGGCGTGCTCGAACATGCCGGGCTCACGCAAAAGCTCGCGATCCTGATCGGCGTCACGCCGCTGCGCTCGGCCAAGTCGGCGGCCTGGATGAAGAAGCACCTGTTCGGCACCATCATTTCCGATACGATCGTCAAGCGCATGGAAGACGCCGCCGAGCCGGAGCGCGAGGGGATTCGCCTCTGTGCCGATCTGATCGCCGAACTTTCGACGATACGCGGCGTTGCCGGCGCGCATATCATGGCGCCGGGGAACGATGTGGCAATTCCTGACGTGATCGCAGCGGCGCGAAGCGGGCTCAAGTAGCGCCGCGCACGCGGTCGAGGAGCGCGCCGCTATTCTCAGGCAGTTCATCGCCGCGCCACGCGACGTGCCCGTCGGGCCGCACCAGCACCAGGCTCCGTCCGTAAAGCGCAGCGGCATCGGGTTCGTCGAGAGGGGCAACTGTCAGCGGCATACCGCACGTTGCCGCGAGCGTCTCAAGTGCGGCGGTCTGCGCGTCGCCAAATTTCAGCAGCACAAAACCGCGGCCGAACAGATCAAGGATCGAGCGGTCGTCGCGCAACCACGCGTGCGGCGCACGACAGCCGGGATGCGCCGACGGCTGATAACGTTCTGTATCGTCGGGCGGCAGCGCGTCATCGGCGATGCAGATCGGCGACGCCTCGTAGCGATAGCCAAGCTGTAGGCCCGCGGTGCGGAACATGCGGCCAACATTTTTGGTCAGTCCCGCGCCGACGCGCCCGCGTAACGCTTCTCCCGCGTCGGACTGGTCCTCGATCGCCGCCATATCCCCGGTGAACGCGCCGTGCGCCAGATGAAACTCGGTCGCCATGCGCACGTTGCGCAGGCCGATCGGCCGACGCTCGCTGTCGTATGACGCCAAGAGATTGGCGCCACCCCAGCCCTGCAACACCGCCGCAAGCTTCCAGCCAAGATCGACGGCGTCGCCGATGCCGGTATTCATGCCGAGCGCGCCGGTCGGCGACAGCTGGTGCACCGCGTCGCCGGCGAGGAACACGCGGCCCTTGGCGTAGCGCTCGGCGACCACACTCTTGCGCGTCCAGATGCTGATGCCCTTCAACTCCACGTCGATCGGCCGGCCTACCGCCCGTCGCAGCAGCGCGGCGCGGTCGACGCTGTCCGGAGTCTGCGTGCCGTCGGTGTCGAGCACCATCAGCCGCCATAATCCTTTCGCAGGATCGATGACGCGAATGTTGGCCCACAGCCCGTGGCGATCGATCGCGAGAAAGAACACGCCAGGCTCGCGGCCGCATTGCGCCAAAAGGTCGGGCGCCCGAAAATACAGGTGCACCGGGTGACCGAGAGTGCCCTGCCCTTGCAACGCGATGCCGAGCTCATCGCGGATCGCGCTGTTGGCCCCGTCGCAGCCGACGAGATATTGGGCGCTCACAGTTTTGCGCCGACCGGTTTCAAGATCGTGCAGCTCGGCCGTCACGCCGCCGTCGGTCTGCTCGAATGCCTCAAGCCGTGTGCGATAGCGCAGTGCGACCGTCGGGTGCGAACGCGCAAACCCTTGCAGGATCGGATCGAACCAAAGCTGCGAGCAGATTTGCAGGCGTTCGGGGCTCTCGCTTTCGGCTTTCTGCTGCGCGCGCGTCGGCCGCCGCATCCGCGCCAGTTCATGGCCGCTCAAGCTCGTAACAAACACGACGTCGAGTGAGTGTTCGGCGGGGAATGGACAATCGCGCACCGCCTCGGCAATGCCCCAACGCCGGCAAAACTCCATGGTCCGGACGTTGACCTCATTCATCTTCGGCGTGCGAATGACGCCGTCGCCCTGCTCGACCAGGTCACAGGCAACGCCGCGCCAGCCGAGCTCGGCGGCGAGCGCGAGCCCGACCGGGCCGCCGCCGACGATCAGCACTGGAACGTGACGCGCGCTTGACTTGGTTTGGTTCATCGCTGTTCCGGCTCGCGCTAATCGTAATTCGACATGCGCAGCGGCACGCTCTGGCCGCCGTCCATGTCGAGCGACGCGCCATGAAGAAGCCGCCCGCGCGGCGACACGATGAAGCGCACCAGCGCGGCAATATCCTCCGGCGTGCCAAAGCTCGTAATATCGAGCTCGCGGCGGTGGCGCTCTATTGCCGCGGCTTCGTCCAGCCCGGTCTTTTTCATGATGATGTCGAGCCGGTGCCGAAAGCGATCGGTCGTGACCGATCCGGGATTGACGGCATTGACCTGCACGCCGTCGTGTTTGCCCAAATCCGCCAGCGCCTTCATAAAGGCAACGCCGGCGCCGATCACACACGCGCCGATCATGTAGTCGGCGACCGGCGCGCGGGCGCCGATGCCTTCGATGAAGACCACCGAGCCTTGCGCGGCCTTCAGCAACGGCCAGGCGAGCCGGCATAGTCGCACGTGGGCGAAGAATTTCAGCTCGAAGCCGTCGCGCCAGTCCTCTTCGGGCTGGGTGAAAAAATCGCCGCGGCGCGCGCCGCCGGCATTGTTGACCAGAATATCGAGCCGGCCGAATTTGTGCGTCAGCACGGCGATCAGCCGAGCCGGCTCGGCGCCCGCCGTCAGGTCGGCGGTATGAATAGCCGCTTTGCGGCCAAGCGCGCGAACCTCCGCGGCAACACTCTCCAGCGCCTTGGTGTCGCGCCCGGTCAGCATCACGTCGCAGCCGGCCGACGCCAGCTCCAATGCAATGCCGCGGCCGATGCCACGGCTTGAGCCGGTGATCAGAGCGACCTTGCCGGCAAGTGCAGTCCGTTCGTCATTCATGCATGCTTCAATCGACTGTGATGTGCGCCGTGCGGCCGACCTCGGCCCATTTCCGGTAGTTTTCGCCGATGAATTGAGCGAATTCCGCCGGCGTGTTCGGTTTTGACGAACTGCTGATGTTGGTGACCAGGCGCTGCATGGCCGGAGCACGCATGCCCTCGTTCACGGCCGCATTGATGCGCGTGACGACGGCCGCCGGCGTCGCGGCGGGCGCAACAAGGCCGAAGAAAGTCTGCGCCAAGCAATTCGGCACGCCGGCCTCGGCCATGGTCGGGACGTCGGGGAACAGCGGCGAGCGTTCGTCGTTCTGCACCGCCAATGCCCGCAACTTGCCGGCGCGGATCAGCGGCGCCAGCGACGCGCCGGTCTCGAATGTCAGGTCGATGACGTGGCCCAGGATTGCGGTCGCGGACTGGTTGCCGCCACGATACGACACGCCGGTCATCTTGGTGCCGGTGCGTATCATGAACAGTTGGGCGGCGAGATCAGGCAATCCGCCGGTGCCGGTATTGCCGCAATTGAGTTTGCCGGGATTTGCCTTGGCGTAGGCGATAAGTTCGGCGACGCTTTTCCATGGCGAAGCCGGATCGACCACCAGGATTTGGAAGCTGCGCATGATTTCCACGATCGGCGCAAAATCCTTCACCGGGTCGTAGCCGGCATGCGCGGACACTGCGGGAATGGCGGCGAGCGTGCTCGAATTGCCGATGAACAGCGTGTAGCCGTCAGGCGCCGCCACGGCTGCCGCGCGCGCGCCGATCGCGCCGGCGGCGCCGGGCCGGTATTCGATCACGATCGGCTGGCCCAATAGCGGTGGCAGGATTTGCGATGCCAACCGTGCTGGAAAGTCGCTCGGGCTCCCCGCGGCGGCCGGCACGATGATGGTGATTGGCCTCGCCGGGTAATCCTCCGCGCGCGCGCCCGTCGGCCGGACTACGGCCGACGCCAACGCCGCGGCCGACGTGAGTAAGTTACGCCTGGTGACCACCGCGCCGCTGCCCGCCCTGCTCCGCCCTAACACGCTCTCTGTTCCGGCTCGCTATCCGGCAGCCACTGCCGTGTCCTCCACTGTGCGGATATCGATCTCCGATTCAAGGGTGCGATGAACCGGGCACTTGTCGGCGATCTCCATCAGGCTGGCGCGCTGCTCGGCGTTCAGCTCGCCGTCGAGTGTAATCGCGAGCTCGATGCGGTCGAGCATGCCTTCTTTGGTCTCGCAGTCAGCACAATCGGCGGCGTGGATCTTATTGTGGTGCAGTCGCACCGAAGTTTGCTGCAGCGGCAGCTGCTTGCGATCGGCGTAGAGTCGCAGCGTCATCGACGTGCAGGCGCCGAGGCCGGCGAGCAGGAAATCGTAGGGACCGGGACCTGAGTCCATGCCACCCGACGACACCGGTTCGTCGGCAAGCAGGCGATGCCGGCCGACGATGACTTCCTGCTGAAATTTGCCGCGCCGCGTTTCGCGCACCAGCACACTGCCGTCCGCGGTGTCGTCGCTTGGCTGAGAGTCGGCCGCCATGTCGAGATAGCGCTCGGCCCAAGCGGCGATGACGCCGGCAACGTAAGCGGCGTCGCTCAGGCGGCTGAGGAGATGATCGGCACCGGAAAGCGAGATGAAGCTCTTCGGATGCTTGGCCGCGAGAAAGATATGGCTCGCGTTGTCGATACCGACGGTATCGTCGGTCGGCGAATGAAACACCAGCAACGCCTTGTGCAGGTTGGCGATGCGCGTGGTGAGCGTCTGTTCGGCAATGTCGTCGAGGAATGCGCGTCGTACTTTGAACTGCCGTCCGCCGAGCGTGACCACCGCCTCGCCCTGCAGCGCGATGTCGGCAACCTGGTTTTTAAGTAACCCAGTCACATGCGCCGGATCGGCCGGCGCACCGATCGTCACCACCGCGCGCGCCTCAGCGACGCGGTGCGCGGCGGCGAGCACCGCAGCGCCGCCGAGACTGTGGCCGATCAAGATCGCCGGGGCCGCGAGTTTTTGGCGCAAATGATCCGCGGCGGCGACCAGGTCGTCGACGTTCGACGAAAACGTGGTGTTGGCGAATTCGCCCTCGCTGGCGCCGAGGCCGGTGAAGTCGAAACGCAGCACGGCGATGCCGTGCAGTTTCAGACCTTCCGCAATGCGCCGCGCCGCCTTGTTGTCCTTGCCGCAGGTAAAGCAGTGCGCGAACAGCGCCACCGCGCGCACCGGACCCTCAGGCCGGTCCAGCAGCGCGGCCAGCGTTTGGCCCTGAGCATTCGGAAAGTCGAACTTCTCGGCGGGCATGGGAGCCTCATTTGTTTCACGCGCATGGCCGTTCGTTACTTCGGACCGGAGCACCATGGAATGCAGCTCCCAGGCAGGCAAATGACGCTTTCGAGAGTGCGACAGCTAGTGATATTGATCTTCTGCTTCCGCTGGACTCAAGGAGGCGCAGACGATGTCGAGAGCGTTGACCACCAAGCTTGAGCTTCTGCCTAACCCGCATCCTGGGGAAATTCTCCTGGAAGAGTTCCTCAAGCCCATGGGCTTGTCGCAGACTGCGGTTGCCCGTGCCCTTAGCGTGCCGCCGCGGCGCATTAACGAAATCGTGCTCGGCAAGCGCGCCATCACTGCAGACTCTGACCTGCGACTCGCCCGCTATTTCGGCATGAGCGACGGCTTTTTCCTGCAATTGCAGTCTAATCACGACCTCATGGCACGACGCCGCCAGATCGGGGAGAAGCTTAAGGGCATCAAACCGCGAGCAAAGGCAGCGTAACGCGACAACCCAAAACAAAGAAGGGCCGCCCTCGCGGACGACCCTTCCATTGTCAGGCCGTGGCCCGGTTGCGTCGGCGATCGTTTGCCCTACGCACGTGAGCCCGGTGGCAGATTAGACCACCTAGGCGAGGACCTCGGCAGAGGCCAATAAAGAGGCCAAGATCCAGTTCACGGATGCCGGCGACCGCGGCGATAGACAATGAGACACTGGATCACCTCCTTTCGGTTGTTAACGATGGGCGCAATATAGGGCTTTCCCGGCGATTCGGAAGGAGCGTTTTGTCCTACCGCCCCAGTTCTCGCATCGCCGCGTCAAGCCCCGCCAAGGTCAGCGGAAACATCCGCCCGCCGAAAATCTGGCGCATCAGGCGGATCGAGGCCGTGGCGTCCCATTCGTGCTCGGCGACGGGGTTGAGCCAGACGCAGGACGGATAGGTGCGCACCACGCGCTCCATCCACACTTTGCCCGGCTCGTCGTTGAAGTGCTCGACCGAACCGCCGGGGGCGACGATCTCGTAGGGCGACATCGAGGCATCGCCGACGAAGATCACCTTGTAGTCGTGCGGATAGGTGTGCAGCACGTCGAAAGTCGGCGTCGTCTCCTGAAAGCGCCGGCGGTTCTCCTTCCACACCCGCTCGTACAGGCAATTGTGGAAATAGAGATGCACCATGTGCTTGAACTCGCTCTTGGCCGCCGAGAACAACTCTTCGGTCGCCTTCACGTGCCAGTCCATCGAGCCGCCGATGTCGAAGAACAACAGCACCTTGATGGTGTTGTGGCGCTCCGGCCGCATCAGGATATCGAGATAGCCCTTGTGCGCGGTGCCCTTGATGGTGCCGTCGAGATCGAGTTCGTCGGGGGCGCCGGTGCGGGCAAATTTGCGCAGGCGCCGTAACGCGACCTTGATGTTGCGGGTGCCGAGCTCGACATCGCCGTCGAGATCCTTGAACTCGCGCTTATCCCAGACTTTGACGGCGCGGAAATTGCGGTTGCCGTCCTGGCCAATGCGGATGCCTTCGGGATTATAGCCATAGGCGCCGAACGGCGAGGTGCCGCCCGTGCCGATCCATTTGTTGCCGCCCTGGTGGCGCCCCTTCTGTTCCGCGAGCCGCTTCCGAAGTGTCTCCAGAAGCTTGTCGAGGCCGCCCATCGCCTCGATCTGTTTCTTTTCTTCCTCGGTGAGATATTTTTCGGTGAGTTTTTTCAGCCACTCGATCGGAATTTCGACGTCGAGCGCCTGCTCGACCAGATCGAGGCCCTTGAAGACGTGACCGAACACGCGGTCGAACTTGTCGAGGTTGCGTTCGTCCTTCACCAAGGCGGCGCGCGACAGGTAATAGAACGACTCCACCCGCCGGTCGGCCAAATCCTGCTCCATCGCCTCCATCAGCGTCAGATACTCGCGCAAGGTTACCGGCACGCCGGCCGCACGCAGCTCATGGAAGAGGGTGGCAAACATGGCCGGCATCTTAGCCCTGGCGTGCATCGCGTGCCTAGGCCGCTTCCTCCGCGATCCTGGCACCGTACCCGCATAAGGCATTGATTAATAACGAGTCTACTGAATTTAAAGATATATCTTGTGCTATAGCTTAATGTGATCTATCTAACGATATATCTTTAGTCCGAAAACCAAGGAGCATCAAATGCACGGACATTGTCATTCTCACGAAGGAAAATGGGCCCACGAGGGAAAATGGGCTGCCGGCCGGCGTCGCGGCCGTTTCGGCGGCTTTGGCGGCCGTCACGGCGGCTTTGGAAGCCGCTCCGGCGAGGGCGGCGAGGATCTCATGCGGGCCCGGCGCATGCTGGCGCAGGGTGACCTGCGGCTGGTCGCGCTGGCGCTGATCGCCGAGGCGCCGCGCCACGGCTACGAGATCATCAAGCTGCTCGAGGAAAAAACCTCGGACTGGTACTCACCCAGCCCCGGCATCGTTTATCCGACGCTGACCTATCTGGAGGAAGCGGGTTACGTCACCGGTTCGACCGAAGGCTCGAAGAAGCTCTACGCCATCACGGACGAAGGCCGCGCTTACCTCGCGAGCAACCGCGATCTGGTCGACGTGGTGCTCGACCGGCTGGCCGCGCTCGGCGAGCGTGTCAACCGCTGGCGCCGTGCCGCGCGTAGAGAGCGCGAGGACCGACAGCCTCTGCCCCCGCTGGTGGAGTCGGCCCTCGATCACCTGCGCGAGATCGTCAGCATCCGGCTGGACAGCAACGCGGACAACGAGGCAAGCATCGTCGAGGTGCTCGCCGGCGCCGCGGCCGATTTGCAGCGATCGTGATAAGCTTGAGCCGGTGCGCAAACCGGCGACGGCGACGATAAAGATCCGGACCACAGCGGCGCACGGGGAGGAAAACTCATGCGCCTGGACAACAAGGTCGCGCTGGTAACCGGGGCTGGGTCCGGCATCGGCCAATGCATCGCCGAGACCTATGCCCGGGAGGGCGCGCGTGTGGCGCTGGCCGACATCAATCTCGATGCAGCCAAAGCCGCCGCGCGCGCGATCGGCAACAATGCCATCGCGCTCCGCTGCGATGTAGCCAAGAAAGCCGAGTTCGAGGCCGCCGTCGCCGATACGCTCGCGGCGTTCGGCCGCCTCGATATTCTGGTCAACAATGCCGGCACCACCCATGTCAGCAAGCCGATGCTCGACATCACCGAAGACGAGTACGAACGGATTTTCGCGGTCAACGTCAAAGGCGTGTTCTTCGGCTGCCAAGCCGTGGTGCCGGTATTTCGCACGCAAGGCGGCGGGGTCATCATCAACATCGGCTCGACCGCGGGCTTGCGGCCACGGCCAGGCCTATCGGCCTACAACGCCACCAAAGGCGCCGTGCACACCCTGACCAAGTCGCTGGCGGGCGAACTCGGGGTGGACCACATCCGTGTCTGCGCCATCGCGCCGGTTGCGACCGAGACACCGTTGCTGCCGAGTTTCCTGGGGCCCGCGCCCGGCATGCGGGAAAAGTTCATCGCCACTGTGCCGCTCGGGCGACTTGCTCACGTCCAGGACATCGCCAAAACGGCGCTGTTTCTCGCCTCCCCGGAGGCGGAATTCCTGACCGGCAACATCGTCGAAGTGGACGGCGGCCGCACGATCTGAGGCTGTCGCTCGCTTCGGAAATAGGCGAATTGACGCCGAATCGGCCATAATTGCCGGCCTTTTTGCCTCTGCGCGGCTCTCCGTTCCTTTTTGTCGCCACAGGCGTTGGTGTATTCTTGCCGCAGGGGAAGACAGGGGATGTGGGGCAGAAAGCCTAAATCCGCGTTACCGGCCGAAACGCCACCGCCCTCGCCTCTCAAAGAGGCGATGCATGAGGCGCGCGTCGAGGCGGCTGAGCGCACTAGCGTCGTCGTCGACCTGCGCGATGCCGAATGGGCGCGGCTCGAACTGTTGAACGACGCGCTCGATCCGCTATTTGCCGAAATTCCGTCCGACGTCGACCTGTTCGATCGCGGCGTCAGCCGCGGCGAAACTCCACGGCTGTGGATCGACGCCGTGGCCCATGTCGCGATGGGCCGCGACAAGCGCGCCTACCGCTTCCTGCACGACACCCGCGTCGGCCGTCGTGTGCTCGCCGAGTCGCACGAGATTGCCGACATCGTGCAGGCGGTGACGACCTACGTGGCCCGCCGCATCGTCGAGCGGCAGCGGGCGCTGGATGAGGATCCAGACTTCATTCAGCGCGTGGCGCAGAGCGCCGCCGAACGCGAGCGGCGCCGCAGGCGCTGGCGCGCGCTCGGCGCATTTCTGTTTGGGTTTGCGCTCGGCGTGGTAGGCCTGTTCGCCGCCGGCGTGCTGATCGCGATGCGCTATCACTAAAGCAATTGTCTTGCGGCTTCGCGGAGGGCGCCGTCAACGGCGCGCTGGCGCGCAATCATTTCGCAGCGCCATTCTCCTTTCTCGCCACCGATGCGGAAAATCGTGTAGCCGGCGCCGTCTTCACCGCCATGCGGCACGCGTGCCGAAACCGATGGCACACCGGCTGCAGGAATTTTTGAACCGCCCGGCCCATCGAGCCAAACCAGCGCCCGCTGGTGGTCGTGGCCATGGACGAGAAGCTCCGCGCCATGCTCGGCGAGTACGCCGAGCAGCCCCGCCGCGTCGGTCAGCCGCCGCATGAACCGCTTGGGTGGGCTCAGCGGCGGATGATGGATCAGCACAATGCGAAACAGGCCGCGCGTTTCGTCGAGCGCATCGGCAAGCCCCGCAAGCTGCCGCTCGCCGAGGCGGCCGGTCGCCATGAACGGGCCGGTCGGCACGGCAGTCGACAGCGCGACCAGCGCCACATTGCCGCGCCGGCGCACGAACGGGAGGGTTAGGCGTCCGTCGTCGCCACGCATGTAATCGCCCCAATAGGCCGCCGGCGACGGCGCGACGGCACGCACGTAGACATCATGGTTGCCGGGCACGACCGTCACGTCACGCGGCGAACCAAGCCCCTCGAGCCAAGCCCGAGCGCGGCGGTATTCGTCCTCAAGTGACAGATTGACGAGGTCGCCGGTCATCGCGATGTGGTCGGGCGCCAAACCTTTCACATCGCGCACGATTAAGTCTGCGATCTCCGGGCGGTGAATGTATTTGCGCTTGCGCTGCCAGTTGATGAAGCCGAGACCGCGCTTGCCGATAAGCTCGGCAGGCCGTGGCCGCGACGCCAAGTGCAGATCGGACAAATGCGCGAGCACAAACATCGCCGCATGATGCGCTGCGAATCAGGCCCCGGACAACGTCTTTACGCAGCCCGGCGGTATCGTGCTCATGAGCTTCCGATCAGGATGCCGGCAGCAAACACCAGCACGCCCCCGATCACGACCTGAAACGTGGCCTGCAGGAACGGCGTATCCATGTAGCGGGTGCGGATCCACGAGATGACGCCAAGCTCGACCGCGACCACCGCAAACGCCGCCCCAGTTGCCGCGTAGAAGTGTGGAATGAGATAAGGCAGCGCGTGCCCAAGTCCGCCGACCGCTGTCATGCCGCCACACACGAGGCCACGCACCACCGGCGCGCCGCGCCCGGTGAGCGAGCCGTCATCGGACAGCGCTTCGGCAAAGGCCATCGAGATTCCGGCACCGATGGCCGCCGCGAGGCCGACCAGGAAAGTCGACCAAGTGTTGTGGGTCGCGAATGCCGCCGCAAACAGCGGTGCCAGCGTCGACACCGAGCCGTCCATCAGCCCGGCCAGTCCCGGCTGCACGTATTGCAGCATAAACATCCGCCTGGCGGTTTCGTCCTCGGCAGCGCGCTCGATCGGCGTGATGTCCTTGCCAAGCTCGTGGGCGAGCTGCTCGTGCTTCTCTTCAGCCTCGGCAAGGTTCCGCAACAGGTCGCGTGTGGCGTCGTCATGGGCCCGGTGCGCGGCGCGGCGATAGAAGCGCGCGGTTTCATACTCCATCTCTTCGCCGAATTTGCGCGCTGCATCGAGCGCCAGCGGCCGGTTGAGCCAGATCGGGTGCCGCGTCGCGAAGCCTTTGACGTCCTGACGGCGAATGAGCGGCAGAAACTCGCCGAACCGCTTGCGGTGCAGATCAAGCAGCATGTCGCGATGGCTGATCTCTTCCTCGGCCATCTTGTCGTACATTGCCGCAGTATCGGGGTAGGAACTGCGCAGCGCGTCGGCAAAGGAGCGGTAGATGCGGTTATCTTCATCTTCGTTGGAGATGGCGAGCGCAAGCACTTCCTGCTCGCTGAGGTCGGCAAAACGCTTCACGTCGGCGCCCCTGGAAAAGCTTATGTCTCGGAGTACATATATTAGAACACTTCTAAAGTAATAAGCTAGTGGCTGTTCCCATGGACTTCGACACCATCCGCCGCCCATTCGAGCCAGCGCTACGCCGGCTCTTGCATTTCTATTGGCGGTATTCCCGTGGCCTCACGCTCGGCGTGCGCGGTCTTTTGTTCGACGCGCAGGGCCGCGTCTTTCTGATCAAGCACAGTTACGTGACGGGCTGGCATTTGCCGGGCGGCGGTGTCGAGGCCGGCGAAACGCTCGGCATGGCGCTGGAACGCGAATTGCGTGAGGAAGGCAACATTGAACTGACCGGCGCGCCAGAGCTGTTCGGAATCTACTGGAACCGACGCGCGACGAAGCGCGATCATGTGGCCGTGTATGTGGTGCGCTCGTTCCGGCAGAGCGCGCCGCCGCAACCGAACAGTGAAATTATCGCGCACGGATTTTTTGCGCCGGATGCTTTTCCGGTCGGAACGACGGCGTCCACCCGCACTCGCGTCGCCGAAGTGCTTGAAGGCCGCGCCCCTGCTCCGATCTGGTGAGCGGTTGCGCGTATTGCTTTTGCATTTCGGCTTTACTGGCGCGTCGTTTTGGCCACGAGATTTTGATCGCAGGCCTCAATGGCGCTGCAACCATCCACCCGAACGGACGTTTTAATTTTGAAGGACGCGTATGTGCCGTCCAGAGGAGGAATTGCATGCGTAAGACAGTATTAGCGATTGCTGCGGCCGCGGCGCTCGGTGCTGCTACCATGACAGGTAGCGCGATGGCGGCGCCGCACGGTGGAATGGGCCACGCCGGTGGAATGGGCCACGCCGGTGGAATGGGCCACGCCGGTGGGTTCGGCCATGCGGGCGGGTTCGGTGGTCCGAGAGGCGGTGGGTTTGCCGGGGCCCGCATGGCGCCGGGCGGTCACGCCTTTGGCGGCCATCCGGGGCACTTTGCCTTTCACCGCGGGCACGGCCACTTCTTCGGCCCTGGCATCGGCCTCTATGCGTATAGCGGCCAGGATTACGGCTACGGGTATGACGACGGCTGCTGGGTTAACCGGCGCGTATGGACGCCATACGGCTGGCACTGGCGCCTGATGAACGTCTGCTACTAGCGCCTGAGCCCGTTCAGGCACGCGCCGCTGCCACACGGCAGCGGCGCGTCGTTCATAAAGCAAAACGTCCGCGGTCGTGCGGCGCGTCAAAATCGAGCGAGGGCCCGATCGGCACGATACCGGTAGGGTTTACCTGCCGTTGGCTGCCGTAATAGTGAGTTTTTATCTGATCGATGCTCACCGTGCCGGCAATTTCAGGCACCTGATAAAGCTCGCGCAGATAATTCCACATATTGGGATAGTCGGTGATGCGGCGCAGGTTGCATTTGAAATGGCTGTAGTAGACCGAGTCGAAGCGAATGAGCGTCGTGAACAGCCGCCAATCCGCCTCGGTGATCTGGTCGCGCACCAGATAGCGCTGACCTGACAGAACCTGCTCGAGCTGATCGAGGACCGCGAACACGCCGCGGGCGGCTTCCTCGTAAGCCGCTTGACCGGTCGCGAAGCCCGCGCGGTAGACGCCGTTGTTCACATTCGGGTAGACGAGATCGTTGATGCGATCGATTTCAGCACGCAGCGGGCGCGGGTAATAGTCGGTCTTCACATCAGTGAACGCATCAAACGCCGCATTGAGCATGCGAATGATCTCCGCCGACTCATTGTTGACGATTATGCGGCGCGTCTTGTCCCACAGCACCGGCACGCTGACGCGTCCGGTGTAGCGCGGATCGGCCAGCAGATAGACCTCGGCCATTGTCGTCTTGCCGTTGGCCGTGTCGGGCGTCGTTCCTGGCGTGGTGCCGAATTCCCAGCCCGTCTTGCCGTAGAGCGGCTCGGTGATCGAAACCGAGATCACGTCGTCGAGCTTTTTCAGCGCGCGGAAAATCAGCGTGCGGTGGGCCCACGGACAGGCGAGCGAAATGTAGAGATGGTAGCGGCCGCGCTCGGCTTTGAAGCCACCCTCCCCGCTCGGGCCCGGGCCGCCGTCGGCAGTGACGAAATTCCGAAACCGGGTCGCCGGACGGACGAAATGACCGTCCTTGGTGCGCGAAACATCCTCTTGCCAGACGCCATCAACCAGCAGACCCATTGCAAATCTCCAACATTGCCGAACCTTCTCATCGGCCACTCCCAAGATGGGGCCTCGCGCTGGACCGCGGCAAGGCCAAATGCTACGCGGCGACGCGATGAACGACGTTGCTCTGACCATTTTGCCGGAGAGCAGGGATGACGCCGAGGCGATCGAACGCCTGCACGAGCGCACATTCGGCCCGGGCCGCTACGCCAAGACGGCGTACCGCCTGCGCGAACAGGTGCCGCACAGCGTCGAGCTGTCGTTCACCGCGCGCATCGGCACGCTCTTAGTCGGTTCGGTCTGGCTGTCGCCCATTCGCATCGGCGACCGCAAGGCGCTGCTCCTCGGGCCGCTCACTGTCGAACCGGCATTCCGTGAGCGCGGCATCGGTCAGGCCCTAATCGCGCGCGCGCTCAAGGAGGCGGCCATAGAGTCCCACCGCCTCGTGCTGCTGGTCGGCGATGAGCCGTACTACAGCAAAGCCGGCTTTCGCCGCGTTCCTGAGGACCGCATCGTGATGCCCGGTCCGGTCGATCCGGCGCGCGTCCTGATCGCCGAGCTTGTCGATGGCGCGTTCGATGGCGTCTCGGGCCCTGTGCGGGCGGAGTGGGAAAGGTGCCAATCGGCTCCCTGACAAGTCGTCACTTTCCCCCTGAAGCTTGCAAAAGTAGCTACATATGGCTACCTTACCGTCATGCCTACCGTCTCAATTAAAGATGCCAAAAATCGTCTGACCGCACTCGCACGGCTCGTTGAAAAGGGCGAAACAGTGGTGGTCACGCGAAACGGCCGGCCGGTGCTTGACCTCGTGCCACACCGCGGGAAAGCGCTCAATTTGGCGGCGGGCAAGAAGTTTCTGAAACAGCGCGGTGTAAAAGAGATTTTTCCGTTCGTCGCGGATGACTTCGACACACCGCTGCCTGAGGATTTCCTGCTCAAGCCCCTGCCGTAACGATGCGGCTGTTGCTCGACACGCACGTTCTGATTGCTTTGGCGCGCAGAGAACTTTCCCCACTCGGCGCAAACATAGCCGCCGCATTAGCCGCTCAAGAAAATGTCCTGTTCGCGAGCGCTGCCAGCTTGTGGGAAATCGCGATCAAAGCTCGCCTTCGGAAAATCGACCCTGGTCTTGCGCTCAGCGATCTACCGGACTTCTTTGAAGCGATAGGTTTGAATCTGCTCGCGATCAATCATCGCCATGCGGTATGGTCGCTCGAACCTGAACCGGCGACGCGCGATCCGTTCGATAGGCTTCTTCTGGCGCAGTGCGCTGTCGAAGAGTTGCGTATCGTTACGATCGATCGGGCGCTGCGCGACCATCCCTTGGCATGGTCCGCCGCGAGCCGTTAAAGCCGCGCAGTCGAGCGCGAAAACAGTCACCGCCCCTCGCGCGCCCAGGTGCCGGCGAGACTGCCGACCAGCAGTAACAAGCCGAGCAGGCCGACGAACACCGGCAGCACGCCGATGCCGCGCACCACACTGGCGTCAGTCATTTTCAGGCCGATCCAGCCGTCACCCTGATAGGTATCGCCGGAGCGCACGGCGACGACTCGCGGCACCTGCAGCCCGTCGCCGTCGTCGAGCCGGCGCGACGAGCCGCCGGTTGCCTTGGCGATCGGTTCGAGCACATCCGTGGTCGAAGTCACCTCGGCGAATTCGAGCGGATTGGCCGGCCCCATATTGATCAGCGCGTTGAGCTTGCCATCGGTCGCGCGCCACAAGCCGAGTTCGCTGGCCGCGATCGTGCTCTGCCACAGACCCGGCTGGACCGGATCGAGCTTGACCGTCCGCGCCGCTCCCGACGGCGAGGTCACCGTCACATCGGCGACGTGGTCGGACATCGTCTGCCGCTGAACGACGAGGTTATGACCGTTGACCTTCAGCCGCAGCGCTTCCTCTTCGAGGTCAGGCTCCTTCATCAGCCAGTGCGAGAGCCGGCGCAGCAGATCGAGCTGCGGACCGCCGCCCTGAAAGCCGCGTGCCCACAGCCACATCTGATCTGACAAGAGCAGCGCCACGCGGCCCTCGCCCTGACGCGCCAGCACAAGGAGCGGCTTGTCGTCCGCTCCCTTCATCACCGTCGTGCCCGTGGTGTTGGCGCTGTCAACGACGCGAAACCACTGACTCCAGTGCGGCGGATCGCTGTTGGATCCCTCGAGGCCGCGCGTGACCGGATGGCGCTTGCCCAAGTCGGTGAGGCGTGGATGGAAGGCCTGTTCAGTGACCTGCCCGCTCGGCTCCGCCGGCAGAATGGAATCGAGCGGCGTGTGCCAGATGCTGAACTGACTCGCATAATCCGGTCCGGCATCGACCAGCACTGCACCGCCGTCGCGCACGTACTGGGCGATATTGTCGAAATACAGCATCGGCAGCACGCCCTGGCGTGCGTAGCGGTCGAAGATTATGAGCTGAAACTGGTTGATCTTCTGCTGGAACAGCTCGCGCGTCGGAAACGCGATCAGCGACAGTTCGTTGATCGGCGTGCCGTCCTGCTTTTCCGGCGGCCGCAGAATGGTGAAATGCACGAGATCGACCGACGGATCGGACTTGAGAAGGTTACGCCAAGTCCGCTCGCCGGGATTGGGCTCGCCGGAAACCAAGAGCACGCGCAGCTTGTCGCGCACGCCGTCGATCGACACCACGGCGCGATTGTTCACCGTCGTCAGTTCGCCGCCGGGCAACGGCGCGGCTTCGATTTCGACGATGTTCTGGCCTTCGTGGGAGATTGGAATTTCGACGTTCTGCGGCGCGCCGACCGGAACGCTCTGGGTCTGCAGCACCGTGCCGTCGCGGCGTACGGTGACTTCGGCGCTGGTCTCGCTGGCACCGTGATCCTCGACCCGATAGGTGATGGTTTGCGGCTGACCGACGATGCCGAAGCGCGGCGCAGCGATTAGCGCGATGCGCCGGTCGCGTTCATCCTTGTGCCCTGTGATCAGCGCGTGGATCGGCGCCGCGAAGCCCAGCGCACTCGCCTCGGCGGGCACGTCGTGGACGCGTCCATCGGTAATCATGACGACGCCGGCGACGCGATCGGGCGGCACGTCGGCGAGCGCCGAGCCAAGTGCGGTGAACAGTCGTGTGCCATCGTTTTCGCCGTCCGCCTGGCCGGCTTCGACAACGCGCGTCTCGAGACCCGGGATGCGGTGCAGCCGCTCGACAAGCGCAGCGCGCGCCGCTTCGGTCTGCTTATTGCGGTCGCCGAAATTCTGGCTCGGGCTCTTGTCGACGACCACGACGGCGACCGAAGACAATGGCTGCCGGTCCTCACGCGTCAGCGACGGATTGGCGAGCGCCAGCACGACGAGGGCAAGCGCAAACGCACGCAACGCCGCGCCGCGGCTGCGCGCCAGAAACAGCGTCAGCACCAAGATCGCGATCGCAGCAATTGCCGCCCACAAAATGGGAGTGCTGACCAGCGGGGCAAAGGCGACGCCGAAGTTCATGTTAACATGCCATCGTTCTGACGTACCCAAAGCGGGAGTACGCCAAAATTTGCCTGTCGCGCGTCACAAGCATCGTCTGGGCTTCCCGCGCAGTTGCTATGATAATCCGATCAGCCGGATCGCTCGGAGGCACCCCCGGCAATTCGCACGACCCTGCGAGAATATCGACTGTGAGCTCAATAATCGCCGCTTCCATCAATTCCACCGCCTGCACAAACCATTTTGCAACCGGCATCGTGAGGGTAATTCGATTCTTTCGCACGAGGTTGGCGATTTCCCAGACGGTAATCAGCGAAACCTTCAAGTTGCCGGCGGCAATAGCCTTACGCCCATTCGCCGCCAGTTCACCACCCTCCGCGAGCCACAAGAAGGCGCAGGTATCAAGCAAAAGATCATTCATTCAAAGCCGGCCTTCTTCCGCATCCCATGCATCGCCGGAAGGCGCTGTTAGATCGGTGCCGGGAACGACAGTGATCGTGCCAGCCATGCAGCCCCACGGATCGCGCTTCTCCCCAGTTCTACTGCGACTTTCGGGCAGTGAGCGCCGGAACGTTACTTGCCGCTTGATCAAATCGACTGCTTCAGTACGCCAACCTGACTCAAGCCAAGCACGTGCGTGAGAATGACCATTCGCATTATTGCTCCACCATGCCTCGTACTCGTATGCGCTCTCTGGCAGTTTGAAGCCTAAAACGCGCTCAACCTCGCGAAAGCTCATCCGGTGCTCCGCACCTTCCAGCCGGGTGAGGAATTGGGGCAAAGCCTCATATTTGCTCATAGCGGCACCCTTCGTTCGTCTTGGGTGCCTAGGCATTCATATGATATTACTATTGTCAATAGTAAATTTCCTATTGCCCAAGCCGCTCGAGCAGCGCCGGTACATGGACCTGGTCCGCCTTGTAGTTGCCGGTCAGCGTGTACATGACGATGTTGACGCCGGCGCGGAACGCGAACTCGCGCTGGCGCGGTTCGCTGTCGACCATCGGCAGCATCGGCTGGCCGTCCGGTTGCATCGCCCAGGCTCCAGCCAGATCGTTCGACGTGATCAGAATGGAGGACACGCCGTCGCCGCCGCGCGCCGGCCTGGTCTCCTGCTCCTGCTCATTTTCAGGGGGGAGTGCCTCGACCCAAAGCTGCCCGGTGTCGAACCGGCCCGGAAAGTCGCGCAGCAGATAGAACGTCTTGGTCAGGACGTGATCGCGCGGCACCGGCTCAAGCTGGGGAATGTCCAGCGAGGACAGAATCTTGCGCAGTTCGAGCATGCCGGGACCGCGCGACTCTCCGCCGCCGCCGGGCGGCGCGTCGATCGCATCGCGCGTGTCGAAAAGCACCGTGCCGCCGTTCTTCATGTAGGAATCGATGCGCTTGAGCGCCTCGTCCGACGGCCGTGGCGTGCCCGGCACGATCGGCCAATAAATCAGCGGATAGAACGCAAGCTCGTCGTGTGCGATGTCGAGCCCTATCGGGTCGCCCGCTTCGAGGGCCGTGCGTTGCGCGAGAAACAGCGTAAGCCCGGCAAGTCCCGCTTTGCTGATCGAGTCGACATTGGAATCTCCGGTGACCACATAGGCGAGCCTGGTCTGCAGCGCGGCCGGCGGCACCTCAGAGTCCGACGGGTCTTGCGCGCGGGCTTGTACAAACGCGAGCGCCAGCAGCGCCAGGCCCGCCACCACCGCGGTCGCCGCGCTTGAGCGCCGTGGGAAAAGCCGCTGGATGCCACCACCCAGGAAGAGAACCGCCAACGTATCGAGCAGAAACAGCGCCAGCGCGGCGAGGAAAATCGGTCCGCGCAGATCAAGCGGCGCGGTGGTGCGATAGACCTCATGGCGCGCATTGACGAACGGGCGGAAATCGAGCGGCTTAAGCCGGTCGGCCGGCGCGAGCGTATTGACGGCCACGTAGCTCTCCGGCCGGCCGTAAAAGCCCGGCGGATTATCGGCGGTGGCACGGCCGACGAAATCGGTCGCCACCGGCCGCGCCGTCGGCGGCGGTGAAACAAAGGCGCCGAAGCCATCGAGCATCCGGCTCGGCGCCACGACTTCGTGCGCGGCGCCGTTTTGCGCGGCGGTCTGCGCGACCGTGCTTGTCCCGGCCAGATCGACGATGCGCTTGAGCATGTCGACGAAGGTGCCCGAAAGCGGCAGATTCGACCAGCGCGTATCGCCGGTTACGTGAAACAATACGATCAGTCCTTTACCGCGCCGCGCCGCAGTGACGAGCGGCGTGCCGTCAGCGAGCGTTGCCCAGGTGTTATCGGTCAGGGTGGCGTCGGGTTCGGCAAGAACCTGCCGACTCACCGTCACATCGTTCGGCACCGGCATGCCGTTGAAGGGGCCATTGCGCGAAAATGCCGCCAGCGGCTGAGGCTGGTCCCAGCTCAGGCTGCCGCCGAGGATGCGGCCGCCGCGCCGCAATTTGACGGGAACGAGATCGTCGTCCGAGGCGGCCGCGAGCCGCGGTCCGGCAAAGCGCACGAGCACGCCGCCGTTCTCGACCCACTGCGCGAGCCGATCGTGCGCCTCGCCGGCCACGGTGCCGACATCGGCCAGGATCAGCATCGGCAATTTCTGGTCGATGAAATGCGCCACTGCGTCGGCCGGTGCTTCGCCCTGTGCGAGGCGCACGTCGGCAAAGGGTGTCAGCGCGCGCTCGATGTAATAACTCGACGACAACAGCGGTTCGGCGGTGTCCGCGGTCGCGGCGGAAACGATGCCGACGGTGCGCCGCCGCGAGCGCTTGTCGAGCAGTTGAACGGCACCCGCCGAGCGCTCGTTGGCGATTTCAATCCGCGCGATATCGTTGCGGATCTCGACTGGAAGAGTGAACCGCGCGTTCGCTTCGAGGTCGACGGGCTTGAAGGCAAACGGCGTTTCGCCGAGCGACAGTCCCTTGAGGTCGAGCGCCCGCACCGTACCGGATTCCGGCGCGCCGGAATTGACCCGCAGGACCTTGACCGACAGCCCGCCGGCCTCGTTGTCAGCCGCGGCGAGCGCGCGCGCACCGGAAACGCCCCCTGATACGATCGTGATTGGGCGCTGACCGACCGTCTGCGCCAAATCCTTGATGAACTTGGCGCCTGCGCCGAGATCGGTGCCATCCGACAGCCAGACCAGTTCGACATCGTGCGCCGACGCGAGGAAGCGGGCGATGGCGGGAAGCGCGTCGCTGCGCGCGATGGTTTGCGGCACCGGCTTCATCTGATGCAGCCGCACGCGCGCCGATTCAGCCGGCTCAAGGGAAATGTCGCGCGTTCCATCGGACAGCCGAATGAGCGCCACGGCGCGGCGATCATCGGCGGCGCGGGCAATGATATCGTCGGCGGTGCGCACGCGGGCGTCCCAGGTCGCGGCGGCGGCCCAGCCGTCGTCAATCAAGATGGCGAGCGGCGAGTGCGTTTGCGTCGCGGCGAGCGGCGGGTGCCACAATGGCCCCGCGGCCGCAACGATGATGATGGCCGCGAGCGTGAGCCGCAGCAGCGTCAGCCACCATGGCGTGCGCGCCGGCGTCTCTTCCTTTGGGGCGATTTCGAGCAGAAGTCGCGTCGGCGGAAAATCGATGCGGCGCGGCCGCGGCGGAATCGTCCGCAACAGCCACCACAAGACCGGCAACGTCAGCAATCCGATCAGCACCAGTGGTTCGGCGAAACCGATGGGCAGACCGGCAATCATGACGCCGCCCTTGCATCTGCCGTCGTGTGGGCATGCGGGTCGCCATCCGTTGCGGCCCCTATCCGGGCTTGCAGCGCGAGCAAGAGTTCGCTCGCCGGCCGATCGGTGCGGTGGATGGTGAAGCTCCAGCCGAGCCGGTCGGTCTCGGCACGAATCTCATCGCGATGACGTTTGACACGCGACGTGTAGTCCGTTTTCCAGGTTTCGGCACGCCCCGCGGTGATGCGTCCGCCGCCTTCCGGCTCGACGAACTCGATGCGGCCCCAATACGGAAATGTCTCCTCTGCGGGATCGACAATCTGCACGACGTGGCCGCGGGCTCCGCTGCCGGAGAGCTGACTCACTGTGCGCCGCACGTCGCTGATGTCGCTCCACAGATCAGAGAGCAGCACGACCTCGGCGAGCGGCGACGGCGAAAAACTCGGCGGCACGCTGGCGCGCTCGCTGCGGTCGTGAACGAAGGCCTGCGCCATCAGTTCAACAACGTTGCGGCTACCGGTCGGGCGCGTAAGACCCGGGATGCCGACGCGCTCGCCGCCCTCCACCAGCACCTCAGCGAGCGCGAGCGCAATCACCAGCGCGCGATAGAGCTTGGATTCGGTAACGAGCTGCGAAGCAAAGGCCATCGA
Source organism: Xanthobacteraceae bacterium (assembly GCA_049300295.1). Taxonomy (GTDB): domain Bacteria; phylum Pseudomonadota; class Alphaproteobacteria; order Rhizobiales; family Xanthobacteraceae; genus BOG-931. The sequence goes on along the minus strand of JBAQJL010000143.1, from coordinate 43,441 downwards.
CGGCGAGCGATCGGGCCAAATCCACACCGTGTGCGCGGCCTCCCACTCGAGCTCGCGCACATAGAGATGGTCGTCGCGCGCCGAGCGGCGCCAATCGACACGCGCGGCCGGCTCGCCTGACATGAAACGGCGGTATTGCCAGAAATTTTCCCCTGGCCCAGCGCGGCGGCGGCCGTGCAGACCGTGGATCACGGTTGCGGCGATGCGGCGCGCCTCCAGAATAAGCCGCGGCATGCTGGCGGCGAGCGTCCGGCTGTCGCCGATCGCCCGTCCAACCGCCGCGCTTTCCTGACTGTCGCGCCTCGGATCGACGGCCATTCGCCTATCCGATCCGCGCCTTCAGCCGCCCGATCACCGCCTCGATGCTCTCACCCTCGGCACGCGCCGTGAAGGTCAGCGCCATGCGGTGTTTGAGCACCGGCACGGCGAGATCGAGCACATCGTCGATCGATGGCGCGAGCCGTCCGTCGAGCAGCGCGCGGGCGCGCACCGCGAGCATCAGCGCCTGGCTGGCGCGCGGGCTCGGCCCCCAAGCGATCAGCTTGGCGTCACCGCTGCCCGGACTTGGACGCGCCGAACGCACCAGATTAAGGATCGCCTCGACGACGGACTCGCCGACCGGCAAACGCCGCACCAGGCGCTGTGCCGCCAGGAGATCCTCGGCGGTCATGGCCGCCTTCGGACGTGTTTCCTCAGAGCCCGTGGTTTCAAACAAAATCCTTCGCTCGGCGTCGCGGTCCGGAAAGTCGACGTCGATCTCCATCAGGAAGCGGTCAAGCTGGGCCTCCGGCAGCGGATAAGTGCCTTCCTGCTCCAGCGGATTCTGCGTGGCGAGCACATGGAACGGCTTGGGCAGATCGTGGCGCGCACCGGCGACCGTGACATGCTGTTCCTGCATCGCCTGCAGCAACGCGGACTGCGTACGCGGGCTGGCGCGGTTGATCTCATCCGCCATCAGCAACTGGGCGAATACCGGGCCCGATATGAAGCGGAAGCTGCGCTTGCCGGTTTGGCTCTCTTCCAAGACCTCGGTGCCGAGAATGTCGGAAGGCATGAGGTCGGGGGTGAATTGAATGCGGCGTGCGTCCAGTCCGAGCACGATGCCCATGGCATCGACCAGCTTGGTTTTGGCAAGGCCGGGCACGCCGACGAGAAGCGCATGGCCGCCGGACAGGATCGTCACCAGGGCCTGCTCGACGACCTTGTCCTGGCCGAATATCACCGTGCCGATGGCCGCTTTGGCGTCCCGGACATGCGCGGCCGTTGATTCGGCGGCACGCACGATCATATCTTCCAGCTTCTCGAGTCCCTCGCCGCCTGCAGCGGACATAGCTAACTCCTTGTGTCGAAGACGTATTTTCGATCTGCCCAGAATCGCTTCAATCGCGTCGAAACCGCGGCAAACGCGATTGCACGGCGATTAGGCAACGCAATATATGCGCCAGCTGCATAGAGAGCAGACCGAACGCCTAATTTTTCATCCACAGAAATCGCAATGTGAGTGCGGGGTTGCGCGGCAGTCACGGCCTTATCACGATCGCGCGAGCGTCCCCGTACGTGGACCAATCGGACTCGCTTCCGGCAGATACGTTCAAGGCTAACCATGGCGAAGGCAGGGCAAGTAGAGCTTGATTCGATCACGGGTGCGGTATCGCGCGCCGCCGCCAAGGGGCCGCCGCCGGTCGAGCGCTGGAATCCGCCGTTTTGCGGTGACCTCGACATGCGCATCGCCGCCGACGGGACTTGGTACTACCTCAAGACTCCGATCGGGCGGCCCGCGCTCGTGAAGCTGTTCGCGTCGGTGCTCAAACGCGAGGACAATAAGTATTTCCTGGTCACGCCGGTCGAGAAATGCGGCATCCAAGTCGAGGATGCGCCGTTCCTGGCCGTCGAGATGAATGTCGAGCAGCGTGCAACTGGATGCATCTTGCATTTCCGCACCAACGTGGACGACTGGGTCGCCTGCGGGCCGGAGCATGCGTTACGCTTCGAGCCAGAACCGGGCACCGGGGGTCTGAAGCCCTACCTTCACGTGCGCCGCGACTTGTGGGCAAAGGTAACCCGCACGCTATTCTTCGATCTGGTCGAACTCGGCGAAGAACGAGATCTCGCGGGCAGGCCGATGTTCGGCGTGGTATCGATGGGCAGCTTTTTTGCGATGGCCGGCGCCGAACAAGTGAGGGACTTCGCGTGAACAATCTCGGCGCAGCGGCACAGCTACAACAAAGGCACGATTTCTTCGCACGCGCGCGGTCGCGGCTTTCTCTCGACGTGCCGCCGGCGCTGACCGATCAGAACGCACCGGGCATTCGCCGAGGCGACCTCGATCTCGATCCGGCGCTGTGGGAGCGCGCCGGTGTGCGCGCCACCAAACCGGCATCGGTTCTCGTGCCGATCGTCGATCGTCCTGAGCCAACGGTGTTGCTCACTCATCGCACCGCGGACCTGTCGAGCCACGCCGCCCAAATAGCTTTCCCAGGCGGCAGGATTGACCCTGGCGATGAGAGCCCGGTCGCCGCCGCGCTGCGCGAAGCAAAGGAAGAGGTCGGACTGTCGCCGATGCTGGTCGAGCCGATCGGCTATCTCGATCTCTATCTGACCTTCTCCGGCTTCCGCATCCTGCCGACGGTAGCGCGGGTCAAGCCGGACTTCACGCTGACGCTCAACCCTGGCGAAGTCACCGAGGCCTTCGAAGTGCCGCTTGAATTTTTGATGAATCCGGCGAACCACCACCGCAAGACCCGCGACTGGAAGGGCATTCCGCGCGAGTATTACGCGATGCCGTTCGGCGACCATTACATTTGGGGAATCACCGCCGGTATTTTGCGCAATCTTTACGACCGGATTTGCGGCCCATGATCAGGCCGATCTTTACGGAAATCGGGCTGTTTCTTGTCCCGTTCGTGCTCTACGCGGTGTTTCTCGCAATCACGAATGCGGGTGTGCTGCAGCCCAAGGCGTGGCGGCCGTCGCGGCTCGCCGCCCTGCTAGCCGTTTCGCTGCTATTGATGTTCGGGAGTTTCTTGATCCTGGCACAATTTTCCGGCGCTCCGCCCGGCTCCACTTACGTGCCAGCGCACATCGAGAACGGAAAATTCGTACCGGGGACGACGCGGTGACGGCGCTCGCGCAGATCGCCGACGCAGCTTGGCTCACGCAAGATGAAGTCGCCGGGCTGCTTGCATTGCTCAACCGCGGCGGTGAAGAGGCGCGCGTCGTTGGCGGCGCGGTGCGCAACGAACTCCTTCATCTTCCGGTCGCCGAGATCGACATCGCGACCACGGCAGAGCCAAACGAAGTCACTCGCCGCGTTGAGGCACGCGGCTGGAAGGCGGTGCCGACCGGCGTCGAGCACGGCACTATCACCGTCGTCATCAACTCCCGTCCGTTCGAAGTCACGACGCTTCGCCAGGACGTGGAAACGTTCGGCCGCAAGGCGCGGGTGAAATTCGGGCGCGACTGGCGAGCCGATGCCGAGCGGCGCGATTTCACCATCAATGCATTGTCGGTATCGGCTGATGGGGAAGTGTTCGATTACGTCGGCGGCCGTGACGATATCGCTGCACGCCGCGTGCGCTTCATCGGCCAACCCCAGCAGCGGATCGCCGAAGATTACCTCCGCATTCTGCGCTTCTTTCGCTTCCATGCGTATTTCGCGGAAGGCGAGCCGGATGCCGCCGGGCTGCACGCCTGCATCGTCGCGCGCGCGGGTCTCGACACCTTGTCCCGAGAGCGCGTACGCATGGAGCTGCTCAAGCTTTTTATCGCGCCGCGCGCCGCACCCACGCTTACGGTCATGGCCGAAAGCGGCCTGTTAGGTCCGGTGCTCGGCGGCGTGCCGTATGTGGCGAGTTTTGCGAAGCTTGCCGCAATCGAAACGGCGCTCGGCTCCGCGCCCGATCCGGTGCGGCGTCTGGGTGCGCTTGGCGTGATGGTCCGCGAGGACGCGGAGCGGCTGGCTCAGCGGCTGCGGCTCTTTAACGTTGAATCTGAACGACTGTCTGCACTCGATGGCTGGTGGCTGATCGAACCGTCACTGAGCGAGCAGGCCGCACACGCCCTGCTCTATCGTCTCGGCCCGCAATCTTTTGGCGACCGTGTCCTGCATGCCTGGGCGCTTGCCAATACCGGAACGACTGACGAAGCCTGGCGTGGGCTTTTGAGTCTCCCGCACCGCTGGACAGCACCGCAATTTCCGCTCAAATCCTCGGACTTTATCCGCCGCGGCGTCTCCGCGGGCCCCGCGCTCGGTGCCGCCATGCGCGCCGCCAAGGAGGCCTGGATCGCAGCGGATTTTCCGCAAGGCCACACCGACGTCGAAGCGATCGCCGAACGCACGGCGCGGACCGCTACGTCCGGCGGTTAGCCGCAGACACTGCCTTGGCGCGCAGCGTGCGCAGGCGACGGCGTCCGCCTTGGGCGAACCCGTGAATGCGCGGCCGCATCACGGAGATGGCCCGTTGCGGCCGCATGCGTTCAACTTGCATTTCGTTGCCGCGCCAGGTGAAGTCGTTGCCATGAAGCGCGCTGATAAACAGCGCCGGCAACAGCACGTCGCGCGTGAGCCCGCAGAGCGGCGACAGCGCGCTCACCGGCCATCCGGCCGCCGCGGCAAGCAGCATCTCACCGCCATACCAGAGGGCACCGAACAACACCGCGCTCAGAAGTACAGGCGCACCTAGTCCGTGCGCAACAATGCCAACCGCGATCATCGGCAGCACGCCACCGGAAAAAATCTCTGGGAGGAAATAAAGCAGGAAACTCGCACGGCGCAGCCGCGCCCAGCGCAGTTGCCGATTCCAGACCTCTGCTGCCGTACGCCAACCGAGCGGCTGCGCGAACGGGCGATCGACCAGCCTCACTTTGAGGCCGGCGCCGCGGACGATTTTGGTCGCCGCCGCATCTTCGGCGACTTCGCGCGCGAGCGCGGCAATGCCTCCGACGCGATCGAGATCGGCCCGCCGCCACAACATGGTCTTGCCTTGAGCAAAACCCGATCCAGCCGCATCCGCCGCATACTGCCATCGCGCCTGATAAGTATTGAGAAACGCGCATTCCAGCTCGGCCCAAAATCCATCGGGTCGGCAGCCAATCGGCGGAGAAGCGACCAGGCCTGTATCGTCGCGCCAACTGGCGAACAACCGCTGGATATAATTCGGCGGCATCAGCACGTTGCTATCGGCCAGGATGATCCAATCGTGGGCCGCCGCCGCCCAGCCCTTGAGCAAATTGTTCAGCTTGGGGTTACTGCTGATGCGCTCGTCGCCGATCAGAAGCCTCGCCTGGACGCCGGCGTGGTCAGCGATCAATCGCTCGACGAGCGGTACGACGGGATCTTTTGCGGAAGCGACGCAGAATAGGATTTCGTAGCGCGGATAATCGAGCGCGAATGTCGAAGACAGCGTATCGGCGGCATAGTTGTCTATTCCGCATAGCGGACGCACCAGGCTGACTAGAGGGGGTTGGCTGGACAGCGCTGCAAGGCGCGGCGGCCGCCGAAACCGGCCAATCGCCACGACAATGCTTGCGACATGAAATGCGGTGACAGAAAAGGTAAAGACCGCGGCGGCGAAAATCAACGATGTCATCGCAGCGCGATTAACCCGGCGGCATGACAGGAAAGTGACTCAAGGTCCCAATCAGAGCGGCTTCTGCGAAGCGCCGCATTAACGGTTGGTGTCATCGTGTTGCAATGGAATGCAAATATCAAAGCACAGGATCAAACAGATGCGAGATGATGATTCGTGACATTTGAGCGTGGTCCAATTTCGTTCCGTACGCTCTTTATCTCCGACGTCCATCTCGGTGCGCGCGGCTGTCAGGCCGACCGTCTGCTCGACTTCCTTCGCTATCACGACGCCGATACGATCTACCTGGTCGGCGACATCGTCGACGGCTGGCAGCTCAAATCCGGCTGGTATTGGCCGCAGCAACACAATGACGTGGTGCAGAAATTGCTGCGCAAGGCCCGCAAGGGCGCGCGCATCGTCTATTTGCCCGGCAACCACGACGAGTTCCTGCGCAATTATTACGGCACTCATTTCGGCGGCATCGAGGTGACGGAGACGGCCATTCATCAGACCGCTGACGGCCGGCGTTATCTGGTCGTGCACGGCGACGTGTTCGACATGGTGGTGAAGCACGCGCGCTGGCTGGCGCTGCTTGGCGACACCGCCTACGACCTCGCCATCCTGATCAACCGCTATTTCAACGCTATCCGCCGCCGGCTGGGATTCTCATACTGGTCGCTGTCGCAATGGGCCAAGCATAAAGTCAAAAACGCGGTCAATTACATCGGCGCGTTCGAGCAGACGCTCGCCGCCGAAGCGCAGCGCCACCGCGTCGACGGCGTAATCTGCGGCCACATCCATCACGCCATCATCCATGACGATTTCGGCATCCGCTACGTCAATTGCGGCGACTGGGTCGAAAGCTGCACCGCGGTGGCCGAGCATGCCGACGGCCAACTGGAAATCATAAGTTGGACCGGCGAAGAGGAGAGAGCGAAGCTGCTGGCGGCTTCGCCGGAACTCGCCATTAAAGACGAGGACACTGAAATCGCGGCCTGAGAAGGCGGCGGTTCGCTGCGGGAACCCGCCGACGGATCAGCCGTCGCTAATTAGCCATGGCGAATCTTGAGCGCCAGGATCATCGCCGTGATGGCGAGGGTGACGGCACTCGACCCAATCAGCGGCGGGTCGGCGATCGCCACGCCATAAACGAGCCACAGCAGCACGCCCAGAACGCAGAGCAACGTCCCCGGCAATGAAATCGCCCGAGTTTCCCGATCGCGCACGATCTTGAGCGCCTGCGGCACCCAGCACAGCGTCGTCAGAATGGCGGCAAGCGCACCGATCATTTGCACGAGTGCCGACGCCATCACGTGGTTCCACCGTTTGCCGACTCGTTGAAACATTAGCGGCGGCTCGGTGAGGCCGTGATGACAGCGCATCCAGTCAAGACCTGCCCGTGCGAGTCAGCGTTCGCGAGCCGCTTTGTCATCCGACGGTCACGCATAAAGCGTAGAATCATCAATACGTTGCAGGAATCGCTCGGAATCGCAGCAGATCATGATTGTTTCCGATCACACCACCAAAGTGTTCGATGCCGACTTGATCAAGCTGACCCAGAAGGTCGCCGAAATGGGCGGCTTTGCGCAAAAGCAGATCACCGACGCCATGGAAGCGCTGGCGCGGCGCGACCTCCTTCTCGCCCATCAGGTCGTCGCTGCCGATGCAGTCGTTGACGACATGCAGCGGCAGATCGAGGAAAAGGCGGTCGAAACCATCGCATTGCGGCAACCGATGGCCATCGATTTGCGGGCTATCGTCGCCATGTTGCGCATTGCCAACGACCTCGAGCGCATTGGCGATCTGGCGAAAAACATCGGCAAGCGCGCCATCGCAATGGGCAACCAGCATTCCCAGCGTACATGGATGCGTGGCCTGCGCCACATGACGACGCTCGCGGTCGCGCAATTGGCCTCAGTGCTCGACAGCTTCGTCTGCCGCAGCCCGCTCAAGGCGCTGGAAGTCTGGAAAAGCGACAAGGACATCGATGCGCTTTACGTGTCGCTGTTCCGCGAATTGCTTACCTACACGCTCGAGGATCCGGGTTCGATCTCGATGTGCATCCATCTTTTGTTCTGCGCCAAGAATATCGAGCGGATTGGCGATCATACGACCAATATCGCCGAGGCGGTGCATTACATGGTCGAAGGCCACGCCATCGTGGGCGAGCGGCCAAAAGGCGACACGTCGAGCTACAGCAGCGAACTGTTCAGCGGCGTGAACAGAATTACGGCCTGACCCCATACGCGTTCAGGACAGCCGCATCAGCGGCTCGCCGACCCGGATTCTTGCGCCATCCTTGACGTTGTCGCACAGCGAGAAGCGCTCTGGTGCGAACACAACGATGGTCGAACCGTGTTCGAACCAGCCCATTTCATCGCCTTTGCGAAACTCCGCGGCGCAGTGAATACCGTTGCGGCCAGCCGGTTTGAGGCGGCGTTCGACATCGACACAATGCAGCCGGATACCGGCAACCAGAATGGCGCCGACCGGAACCATGGAGACGACATCATCGGTCGCGGTGAGGCGGGTCCGAAGCACCGCGCGTTCGTTTTTGCAGTAGAGCTTTTCGACGCGCCGCAGCGCCGCGGCATTGACGTTCCAGGTGTCGCCCGGAATGTAGCAGACATGCTCGACGCGGCAATCGTGCGGCGCGTGAAAGCGATGATACATACTCGAGGTGAGCCGCAGCGTCACATAGCGGCCGTCGCGATGACTCTCGGCCAATGCGTCGTCGCACAACAGCTCCGGCAACGCATAACGCGCACCCTTGATCTGATAAAGCTCGGTTCCGCAAATCGCGCCATGCGCACCGACGATCGCATCGCACGGGCTGACCAGAACATTGGGATTTCCGTCGATCGGCCGCGCACCCGGCTTTAACCGCCGCGTGAAGCAATCGTGCATGCTGCGAAACTGCGAATCAGGCGCCTCGCTCAAGTCGAGGCCGGAGAAGAACCTCCATATCGCAATTGACAGGTCGCGCACCTGTGGCTGCTCGATGCGGCTGAACCAGCCGGCGAACCTGTTCAAGAAACGCCGAGGAAGCCGATTGGTGAGGACGAAGTTTACGTCCTCGCGGTCGAGTGCCAGCAGGATGCGGCTCTTCACTGTCATGTTATCGTAAACTCCGTGTTCTATAGCCGATTCGATGAAGTTGGCCGGCACCACATTCGCATTCTACGGATTGGGCGCTGCCGCGGTCGCCACTTCGGTGGCTAAACTGAAAGACCGGTTGCTGCTTTCCAACGGCAAACATCGCTCGCTTGCCGGCCACAGCCGCCTGGCGCGGCGACTGGCATCGTTCGTTCGCTTCTATGAATACGATGAAAGCCGCTTTTTCCGTGCTGACGACGCCCCCGAAGACATTGCAGCCCGCCGGCGGGTGGCTTTCATGCGTCTGTCGAGCCTGTTTGCGCAACGTTTTGCCAAGACCGCTGCTCTGACCGATGCGACGATCGACGGCATTTCCGATTTGCAATTCACCGCGGCCTATCGGGTGCCGTTTCAGTTCAGCCGCGTCGTCCGCACGCACCTCAAAGCGGGCACGTTTCTTCAATCTTCGGCGGGCGTTACCGTAACGGACCTCGACGGCAACGTTTTCTACGACCTCACCGGCTCCTACGGCGTCAACGTACTCGGCTACGATTTTTACAAGGCGGCCATGGCGCGCGGCTTCGAACATGTGCGCGCGCTTGGTCCGGTGCTCGGCCCCTATCATCCGGTCGTCGCCGATAACGTGCAACGGCTGCAGCGGATTTCCGGCCTCGACGAAGTGTCGTTCCACATGTCCGGCACCGAAGCCGTCATGCAGGCGGTGCGGCTTGCTCGCTACCACACCGGCCGCAGTCATCTTGTACGTTTCGCCGGCGCCTATCACGGCTGGTGGGGCGACGTGCAGCCCGGCATCGGCAATCCGTTGCCGGCGCACGAGACCTATACGCTCAAGGACGCATCGGAAGATTCGCTGCGCGTGCTGCAGACGCGGCGCGATATCGCTTGCGTGCTGATCAATCCGTTGCAGGCGCTGCATCCCAACGCCAATGCTCCTTCGGATTCGTCGCTGCTCGACAGCGCACGCACCGCGCATTTCGACAAACGGGCCTATGGCGAATGGCTCCACCAACTGCGGCGCGTCTGCACCGAGCGCAACATTGCGCTGATCTTCGACGAAGTGTTCGTCGGCTTCCGATTGGCCCTGGGCGGCGCGCAAGAATATTTCGGCGTCCGCGCCGATCTCGTGACCTATGGCAAGACGCTCGGCGGCGGTCTGCCGATCGGCGCGGTGTGCGGGCGCAGGGACTTGATGCGGCGTTTTCGTGACGACCGCCCGGCCGATATCTGCTTTGCCCGCGGCACGTTCAATTCGCATCCCTACGTGATGGCCGCGATGAACGAGTTTCTGCGCTTCCTCGAAACGCCGGAGTGTCAAGCGCTCTATGCGGAACTCGACGGCACCTGGAACAAACGCGCAGAACAGCTCAATGCGCGGCTGCGCGACGCGGACCTGCCGATCCAGGTCGTCAATATCTCCTCGATTTGGACGGTGTGTTACACCGCGCCGTGCCGCTACAATTGGATGCTGCAATATTACCTGCGCGCCGAGGGGCTGGCGTTGAGTTGGGTCGGCACCGGCCGGCTGATTTTCAGCCTCAATTACACCGATGCCGATTTCACCGCCGTGGCCGACCGGTTTGTGGCCGCGGCCACGGCCATGCAACAGGACGGCTGGTTCTGGCATGACCCGGCGGCGACCAACAAGGCGATCAAGCGAACGATCCTCAGGGAAATGCTCGCCCATCGATTGCTGCCTGCGTTGGAACGTAAGTCCGCCGAGTAGGCCTGCGGCGCTTCAGCCGGTCCGCGGCAGTTCCCCGGCGTCCTCAAGCTCTTCTTCGTCGTCGCAGTCAGCGCCAATATGCGGATCGATCAGTTCGCCGCGCATGAGCGCGAGCGGGGCCTTGTGGTACAGCTTGATGTCGTGAAACGGATCGGTCAGAATTTTAGTCACCCAGACCAGCCCGGTCTGCACGTCCTTGATGAAAAACAACTGCACGGTGCGGAACATGACGCCGCCCACCCCGAGCGCCAGCCAGATCGTCGCGACTTGACGCACAAATTCGGTTTTGCTGCTCGCCGGCGTGAATAGGCCAAAGAAGCTCGGGCTGAAATAGAGCGTTACCGGCGACAACGCCCAGATCGACAGCAGCACGACCTTGCGCCGCAAATTGTAGCCGACCTTGATCTGTTCCTTGTATTCATGGCTGGCGTGGTTGACCTCGTCGTAGTCCTTCGGCTCGAAGAAAAAGTGGCCGCTTTGCCGCGTGGTCATCGCCACCAGCCAGCCGGCCAGTGCCGATATGGCCGGATCCTTGAAAATCATGACGTAGGAGAACAGGAAACTTAACGCGCTGACGAAGTGGAGCGATTGATTGATCCGGCTGTGGTGATAGTAGCGATGATCGTCCCAGCGCTGGATTCTCAGCGTTTCAAGAAAGCCGGCCATTATACTCCTCCGCCGCCATGTCGATTTGTTGACGCTATGGCGATTCGATGAATCCGCCGTGACAGAGACAACGCTTGACGCTTGTGTGAACGCCGGCGCTACTTTTTGTCAGCCGGCTGCACGGGCGGAGGCGTTTGGTGTTTCGCGGTCACGCGCGGCCTCGCCGCCTTTGGCAAAACGAATAAGCGAGAAATGTCCGAACGGCCGCATCGCCCGGCGCTCGACGAGCCGCACACCGTCCACGCTCACGGCCCATTGCGCATAGCGCTCGAACGAAAATTCCGTGCGCCAACCGAGTTTGCGCGCCGCCGGCGCAAACCATCGTTCCAGCGCGCGGCGCATGCCGGCTTCGGCGCCGACGCGGCTGACCAGGATGATTTCTCCGCCCGGTTTGAGGACGCGGGCGAACTCGTCGAGGGTTCTTTCGGGATTCGGCACCGTGGTAATGACGTATTGCGCCACAACCGCGTGGAAGGACCCGTCGGGAAAATTAAGGTGTTCGGCATCCATGACGGCCAGCGCCTCGACGTTACCGAGACCGAGCTCCGTTACGCGCTGCTGTGCCTTGCGCAGCATCGGCTCGGAAATGTCCACGCCGCAAATCCGGACATCGGCTGAGTAGTACGGCAGCGACAGCCCGGTGCCGACACCGACTTCAAGAATACGGCCGCCGATGCGTTCGGCCGCCGCGATCGCGGCGTGTCGGCCGTACTCGAACACCGCGCCGAATACCAGGTCATAGACCGGCGCCCATCGCGCGTAGGCCCTTTCGATCGTGTCCTTGTCGAGTTCGCTGCGCGCAGTGTCGGTCCGCATCGTGTCAGTCATCGCCTGCCTCTTGCCTGATGTATTCGCAGTTTCGGTATTGCTGGATGCCCATGAGAGGGACAGCCCGGTTCTCAGCCGCGCGCGGCGGCAGCGGCCGGCGCAGCCGATTGCGCCGGCTCAGCGCCCTGAATTGCCACCTTGCGGATGTGACCGATGAACTGACGCGCGCTGTTTTCCCAGGAGTAGCGAAGCGCAAACGTCCGGCAGGCTTCGCGCGAGATATGCAGCGCGCCCAAGCAAGCCGCACGCAAGTCCTCGTTCAGCACGCCGATCGGATTATCGGCAACCACGTCCTTGGGCCCGGTCACCGGGAATGCGGCGATCGGAACCCCGCTTGCCAGTGCTTCGAGTTGCACCACGCCGAACGTGTCGGTCAGGCTCGGAAACACGAACACGTCGGCTGAGGCGAGATGCGCCGCCAGTGTGCCGTTCTCCAGCTGCCCGAGGAACTTCGCCTGCGGAAAGCGACGCTTCAGGTCGTCTTCCATCGGGCCTTTGCCGATCACGACTTTAGTGCCCGGCAGATCGAGCGACAGGAACGCGTCGAGGTTTTTTTCGACGGCGACACGCCCGAGGCAGGCGAAAATCGGCCGCGGAAAGCCTGGATCGATGGCGCGATCGGGCCGAAACTGTTCGGTGTCGACGCCGCGCGTCCACATCCCGAGATTGGCAAAGCCGCGCTCGCGCAGTTCGCTCATCAGTGATGGCGTCGCCACCATGGTCACGGCGGCCGCACCGTGAAAGCGGCGCAGCGCCGCGTAGATCAGGCGCTCGGGAATCGGTGCGCGCGCCGAGATGTATTCGGGAAAGCGCGTCGTGTAGCTCGTCGTGAACGGTCGGCCGCGCCGGCGACAATACGCGCGCACCGAATGTCCGATCGGCCCCTCGGTAGCGATATGGATCGCGTCCGGCCGTGCCGTTTCGATGCGCGTGGCAATCCGGCGCCGACTCGGAATGGCGAGCCGCAAACCCGGATAAGTCGGCACCGGCACCGTGCGGAACCCATCGGGAGAGAGAAACTCGATGTCAGTCCCGAGCGCTCGCGCCGCGCGCTGCAGCGACAGCAAGGTGCGGACAACACCGTTGACCTGGGGAGGCCAGGCGTCAGTTGCGATGACAACCCGCATGTATTGTTCCCACAAGGACAATCTGTGCGTCTGAAGTACGAATCGAACGCAACAAACATTGCCATTTCATGTCTCAGTTATGTGACGGACTATTTGTTCTGCCTGCCGCATCAGGACATCACGTAACAATAGTGTCGCAGTCCGATGCGAAGGTGAGATGGCGAATCAACAAACCTCCGAAACGCTCATCGCAATGGGCCGATGTCGAATGTGATGAGCGCCGCGCAGCGTGCGCTTTACCGGCGGCCAAATTGGCGGTGGCTAGCGGGAGCGATCAGTCTCGCAATCGTCACGATTGCGGGCATCACGCTCTATCGCGTCTGCCATGAAGTTAAATTCGCGCACGTCATCGACGCATTGAAGACGCAGACGCTGCGTACCATTTTCTTGTCATGTCTATTTGTCGCCGCAGGTTATCTCACATTGACCTGCTACGATGTATTTGCATTGCGGGCGATCGGCCGCGGTCACCTGCCCTACCGGGTTGCCGCGTTCGCCAGCTTCACGAGCTATACGATCGGCCACAATATCGGCGCGGCGATCCTGACTTCGGGCGTCATCCGTTATCGCATCTACTCGGCGTGGGGCTTGTCCGTCGGTGACATTGCCCGGATCGCCTTTATCACCGGACTGACATATTGGCTGGGCAACGCGTTCGTGCTCGGCTGCGGCATTGCGCTCGCGCCGGGCGCCGCCAGTGCGGTCAATTATTTGCCGGCGCCGGTCAATCGTCTCATCGGGCTCGCGGCACTGACCGCGATCAATTGCTACATGCTGTGGCTGTTGCCGCGCCCGCGCAGCATCGGCCGTTTGCCGTGGCGCGTCACTCTGCCCAATCCAGCGTCAACGCTCGTGCAAATCGCCATCGGCTCGCTCGATCTGGTTTTCGTGACGCTCGCCATGTACGCATTGTTGCCGGCGCAACCGGCAATCGATTTCCTCGACGTGCTCGTGGTGTTCGTCGCCGCAATGCTGATTGGCGTCGTCAGTTACGTGCCGGGCAGCCTCGGCGTGATCGAGGCTGCGATGTTTCTCAGCCTGCCGCAATTCCCCAGGGAGGACTTGCTGGCGTCGTTGCTGACGTTTCGGCTGTTCTACTTTGTCGTCCCATTGCTGTTGGCCTCGCTGCTGTTCGGCCTGCGCGAAGCCCGCATGGTAGCCGCCGCGATGACGCGAAACGAAAAAGCGCCGCGGCCCGTCACCGCCCGAAAATCAGGCTGTTCGGGTGCCGGTTGATATTCTGATGGTCTTCTGCAGTTCGGCAAGCGTACGCCGGCCATCAGCCACTGCAGCTGGATCGAGGCCGAGCTACCGCCTACACCCTCTCGCTCGCCGCACCGAAGGCCGTGGCGGCAGCGGCCGAACGGGCAGCGGGCGCGGGTCATTGATCTCGACAGGGCGCTCCTGTGGGCAAGGATCGGCCGAGTGGGCTTCGCTACGACGGCAGCCTGATCTATCCACCTGATTCGACGCTGCGGGGGTGAGCGGCGGCGTGCAATCATGTATGATCGCTACCGGCTTACGGGCGCTGGCGCTATCAAGGCTGCCATCAGACCCCGAGCCCTTGGGACAGCAGGGAGACCTGCCATGACAACACGGCGTAGCGTGCTGAGAGCCGTTGCAGGCGCTGGCGCCGCGCTGCCGCTTGCGAAGCTGCGCCCGGCGCGGGCGGAGCAAATCTACCCCGACCGGCCGATCCGCCTGATCGTACCGTTTCCGCCCGGCGGCCCGATTGACACCATGGCGCGACTGGTCGGCCAGGAGTTGAGCGAGGGCATTGGCAAAGTGGTCGTTGAAAACCGCCCCGGCGGCGGCTCGACCATCGCGACCAAATATGTCGCCGGCGCTCCGCCGGACGGTTACACGCTGATGTTCGGCTCGTCCGGGTCGCTCGCGGTGGCGCCCGCGCTCTATTCGAGCCTGGGCCTCGATCCGCGCAAGGCGTTCACCCCGATCGCTACGGTAGCGCTGCTGCCGCACGTTTTCGTCGTCAATCTCGACGTTCCGGCGAAGACGATCGCCGAATTCGTCGCCTATGCCAAAGCCAATCCCGGCAAGATCAATTTCGGCGCTGGACTCGGGACGCCGCCGCACCTGCTCAGCACGCTGTTCAAAACCGAAGCCCACATCGACGTCGTCTACATCCCTTATAATGGCTCTGCTCAATCGGTTACCGATCTGCTTGGCGGCCGCACGCAGTTCACCATCGACGGCTTGGTGACGCTTTATCCGCTGATCAAGGCCGGCAAGGTACGTCCACTCGCGATTGCACGCGGCGAACGCTGGCCGACGCTGCCCGATGTGCCTACGCTGGTCGAGAGCGGCTATCCGGATTTTGTCCTCGATGCATGGACCGGCGTCGTGGCGCCTGCCGGAACACCCGCACCGATCGTCGCGAAGCTCAATGCGGCAATCAATACCGCGCTGAAGACGCCAGCCGCGGAAGCGAGCCTCGCCAAGTTTTCCGCCATTGCCAAGATCGGCACGCCGGACGACTTCAGCAGGTTCCTTGCCGATCAGACGCAAAAATGGGGCGCGATCGTGAAGCTTGCCAAGGCGCGAATCGATTAAATTGCCGTCGCGTCACGTTGTTGGGTACCTTTGTTGCGTCAGCTGTTGCGTTTAGCCGTTGCGTGCGTTTGAGCCCTTTATGCCGGCCGCCCGCTGCGTCGCTATCGAAGCAGGCCGCCGGCTCGCGCAAGAGTGGTTGCAAAAATGTCCACCGACCCCATCGGCGCTGTATTTGAGCGCAACGACGCGAGCCTTGCCGCGTGCGCGCCGCAGATCGTGGCCGAACCCACCAACGAACTCACCGGCATTGCGGCGGCCATAGAACGCGTCGAGGCGTTGCTCACGACGGGTGGCCCCGCACCCGAAGGCGCGGACGCGATTGAGCGCATCGCCGACATCGCCTTTGTGCTGCACGAACGGGACGTCGAGGCATCGCTGTGCGACGCGCTCGACGCCGCTGTGCGCGAGCTCGGCAACGCCAACGCAACCAGACACGCAAACGTGCTGCATGTGCGCCAAGCCGCCGAACTGCTGCGCGAACTGTCGCAGCGTGTCGCCGACATGATTGCGCTGCTGCAAGTTTCGACGCCACCCGCCGCGGACCATACTGCGACAACCGAAGCGGTGCCCCAGAAAGGCGAACCCGCAACGGCCGAGCTGCCAACAGGCGATGACGCCCTGGATGGCGAAATACCGCGTGAGGGCCTGTTCGGGGCGGAACTTTTGGAAGACGATGAGTTTGCACGCGCAGTCGCGGAGCTTGCTGCCTCACTGCCCGCGCTTGCCCAGCCGATCGAAGCGGTTGTCGTCATGTTGCGCGAGCCCGCCGATCTCGCGATGGACGAGCCTGCCCCCGCACCGGAGCCGCATCACGCGGGTCCCGATTCGCTGGTCGCCCCCACCGAGCTGATCGAAGCGGTTGTCGTCACGCTGCACCAACGCCCCGACCTTGCCGCCGCGGAGCCAACGGCGGCGCCAGAGCTGGATGAAGCGATTCCTGAAGCGCAAGACAAGCTTGCCGATCTCGCGGTGGACGAATCCACTCTTGCTCTCGAGCCCGCCGATCTCGCAGCAGAGGAACTTACCCTCGCGCTTGAGCGGGATGCGGCGATTCCTGAGGCGCAAGACGAGCCCGCCGAATTCGCGGCCGATGAGGCTTTCCCCGCGCCAGCGCCAGAAGAAGCAGTTCCCGAAACACAGCATCAGCCGGCCGAGTTCGCGGCAGGTGAGCCAGCGCTCACGCCAGAGCAACAGCCAGCGATGGGCGATGCGCCGGCCGCGATCGCGCTGCCGCCGGCCGAAGTGTTCCCGATTGCCGCGGCGATCAACGAGCCGCTTGCATGCGACGACGCAGTTCTTGCGCATGATGCGCTTCCGGATGAACCCGACGATGATGCGAATGCGACGCTGTTGAGCGAAAGCGTGAACGAGACGCTATCCGGAGAAGCCCTTTTGGTCGGCGCGAACGCTCCGCCCTCATCAGACTTACCTGAAGCTTCTCGCGATCATTCATTGTTGAACGGGCACACAGTCGCCTTATCGCCTGATATCGACTTGCCCCACATACCGAGTGAAGCGCTGTCGCCGCCGGCGCCGGAGGCGACGCCTGACAGCGAGACCGCGCAGGCGCCAGACAGCTCGCCACTCGCAGCTTCCGTCGCGGAGCCGGAACTACAGTCGCAGGACGAACCCATTTCACCGCCGGCGGACATAGCCACCTCCGTCACCGCCGCTGAACAGCCATCCGATCAAGACATGCCTCGCGACGCCGGCGACGGCGCAATTGAAATCGTAAGCGAGTCGAACCCGCACGACGCCGTTGAGGCACTCACGGAGACCGCGACCCACGATGAGCCGCCACCACGCGTCACGGAGTCATCGCAATCTTTGCTGCCCGAACTGGCGCTGGTGGATCCGCAGGACGACCCGGGTGATCTGTTCGAGCCGACCACCGACGCAGCAATGCCGATTGTCGCGGCGACTTTCGCCGAATCCGAGTTCGCGAGCGAAATCTCCATACATACCGTCGCGACGAAGCCGCACTCTGCGGCAACGAGCGTTGATCCGCTGGCAGCCATGCACACGCTCAGCGCGGAAGAATTGCTCGCCCTCTTCACGTAACGGTGAACCAGCGGCGTTCGGCAGCGTTATCTTGGCGGTTCTCCCGAATCCGAAAAAGTGTCGCCGCGCGGTCATTAATCCTTTATTATTCGGACTCTTCCTCCAATGCGTGAGTCGCGTAAGCGGCACAGAAGTTGCTTTCACGGGAGACTGCGGATCGACAACGACGCGTAGGCAATGTGCGATTTCTCCAGGTCAGGAGGACCAGTTGTTGGTGGTCCGTACAGATCAGCTACTGGAGGCCAGAATGCACAGACTTACCGTACCCGCTTTGGCGGCCGTAGCGTTGTGCACCAACGCTTTCGTTCCCAGCCAGTTGTTTGCACATGACGATGGGCGGTTTGCCAATTCGCCGCTGAAGCCTTGGTTCGATCAGCTCGCCAGCGGCAAGGGCTTATGCTGTTCGTTCGCGGATGGCGTCAGCGTGCAGGATGTGGACTGGGATACCACGAACGACGGGCGCTATCGCGTACGGCTCAACGGACAGTGGCTCGTCGTGCCAGATGCCGCGCTCGTCACCGAGCCCAATCGCTTCGGCCCGGCCGTGGTATGGCCGTACCAGGACATGAACGGCGCAACGCAAATTCGCTGTTTCATACCTGGCGCGGGCGCCTGATTATTTGCTCCGCCTGCGGGGTGCGCGGAACGGAGCTGATAGGCGCCGGCTTGCGTGGACCGTGACCTCCGTGATGGCGGAGAGCGGTTGAGCGCGGCAATGCTGCGATTACCCGCGTGTTACGCGACGAGCCGCGAAAACAATTCCGGATCGACATTACCGCCCGACAGGACGGCGACCGCGACTTTGTCCCGGACGTCGATCTTGCCGGTCATCAGGGCCGCCAGCGCAACCGCGCCGCCGGGTTCGACCACGAGCTTCAGCTCGGCAAACGCAAAGGCGACCGCGGCCGCGACCTCGTCATCGCTTGCGGCAACACCGGCACCGACCAGCGAGCGATTGATGGCGAAAGTAAGCTTGCCTGGCGTACGCGCCATCAGCGCATCGCAGATGGTGCCGGTCAGCGCCGCATTCTGCTCACGCTGGCCGCTTCTGAACGACCGTGCATGGTCATCGAAGCCCGCCGGTTCAGCGGTGTAGACGGTTGCCGCCGGCACTCTTGCCTTAACGGCAAGCGCGATGCCGGCCGTCAGCCCACCGCCGGACGCGGTCACCACGACAATGTCGGGTTCCAGACTAAGCGCCGCCAAATCCTCGACGATCTCGCGTCCCGCCGTGCCCTGACCGGCGATGATCAAGGCATCATCGTAGGGCGGCACCAGCGCAGCGCCGCGTTTGGCGGCAATTGCCTCGGCAATCGCCTCACGGTCCTCGTGCAGCCGGTCATACAGCACGACTTCAGCGCCGAGCGCGATTGTGCGTTCGCGCTTGGCGCGCGGCGCATCGCTCGGCATCACGATCACGCACGGCATGCCGAGGATCCGCGCCGCCGCGGCCACACCCTGCGCATGATTGCCAGACGAGAACGCGACCACACCAGCGGCGCGCTGTTCGGGCGGCAGCGCTGCGAGCTTGTTGTAGGCGCCGCGAAACTTGAACGAGCCGGTGCGCTGCAAGGTTTCGGCTTTGAGAAAGACGCGTCCGCCGGTTATGGCGTCAAGGGCGGCCGAAGACAGCAACGGCGTATGCAACGCGACACCGGCGAGCCGGCGCGCGGCTTCGTCCACGTCGGCGACCGTCGGGAGGATAACCGGGGCGTCCATACCGCAAGGGTAGCGCCGCCATTGCGGCAACAGCAAGTGCCAACGTCGCACTGCGGTCTAACAAACAGACGCAGCTTTGGGCGCGTCTGCGCTTGGCTTTGGCTTTGGCCGCTAGTCGAACCGTCCAGCCGCGTGTGCCAGCATGGTGTAAACCTTGCCGGTATCCGACGTGAGGTAATTGCGCGCCACCGCAGGGCCGCGATCGCCGCGCGAGACCTCATCAAGCAGCCGCTCGAACTCGTGGATGTAGTGTTCCACGGTCTGCCGGAATTCCGGATCGGCGCGGTATTTGTTGCGGATTTCCTCGAACGCCTTTTGGCCTTGGGCGGTATAGAGCTGCTGGCTGCCGAAGCCCCGCTCGCCGCGCTGATAGCGCTCCCACAAATCGGCCGTCGCGTCATGGTCAATCATCCGCGCAATGTCGACCGACAGCGACTCGAGCGCACTCGCCGAATCGCGCACCGGGCGTGCCGGGTCGCGCGGCGTGGACGGGGTGGCCGGCGCGACCGGCGGACTTTCGTCACGCGACGCGCGCGTCAATAAATCGCTGAGCCAGCCGCCGCGGGGATTGCCCGCCGCATCCTTACCGCCCTGAATCGGGCTCAGTGACGGAGCATCGGACCGCCGCGCAGGCGCACCGGTTATATCGCGCCCCGCCGGACGAGCGGGCGCGCCGGACTCGGGACGAACCGGCCGCGGCTGCGCGCGCCCACCGGCGGACGCGTAGGC
Organism: Xanthobacteraceae bacterium; assembly: GCA_049300295.1. Taxonomy (GTDB): domain Bacteria; phylum Pseudomonadota; class Alphaproteobacteria; order Rhizobiales; family Xanthobacteraceae; genus BOG-931. The sequence goes on along the minus strand of JBAQJL010000143.1, from coordinate 23,330 downwards.
CGGCTCCGCTTCGCGGCGAGCCGGCTCCACTGCGTCTAGCGCACGGCCGTGACGGGCAACGATGCGATTAAGCTCGGCCAACGCTTCGATCTGGTCGACAATGACACGCCGCATCTGCGCCGCGCTGTCCGCGGTTTCCTGCGGCAACTCGAACACGCCCCGCCGCAGCTCGGCGCGCGTGCTCTCGAGCTCACGCTGCATGTCCGACGCCATCTGCTTCATGCCCTGCATGATGTCGGCGAAGCGTTCGGCGGTTTGCGTGAACATGGCCTGCAATTCGCCGGCGTTCTCCTCATAGGCGGAGCTTAGCGTCTCGCTGGTACGCTTGCGCTGCTCGTCGGCCTGGCTGCGCATCAGATCGAATTGCTGCTCGATCGTATGCACGCTGTCGTTGCTGCTTTCGGCCACGATACTGGCAATCTCGCGCGCCCGCGACGTCGCGGAGTCGAGCGACTCGTCGAGCAGACCCGAAAACCGCCGCAGCCGTTGCTCGAAGTCGTCGGTGCGCGCATCGAGCGTCGTCACCAGCGCCTCGATATTGGCGTGCCGGGTGGCAACCGATTCGTCGGTACGCCGGTTGCTCTTCTCCAGAAGCTCGACCGCCTCGGCAAGCCCCCGGCCGTGAGACGTGAACTGGGTGGCAAGTTCGCTGAGATCGCGCAACACCTTGATGGTCGTGGTGTTGAACGAGCCGAGATGCTCTTCCACCTTGGCAGTCGCGGTGCCGCTTCTCAAATTCAGATCGTTCATGGCGGTGACGAATTCCGAGACGCGCGACACCATGGTGTGCTCGATCGCGTTCATATTTTCGTGCGCGCCACTCAGCACTTCCTGAAGCAGAATGTTGGCTTCGCGCAGTCGCTCGAACAGCGCGGTCGAGTCGTTGCGCAGCATGTTGTGCGTTTCCAGCATATCGGCGACGGTCGCCGACGCGGTCTGCTTGGATTCGTCGATCGCGGTGCGGGTCGCTTCGTGCAGATCCGCAAGCGTGCGCGAGATATTGGTCTTGGCCGCGTCGGCGACGCCCTGCGCGCCCTCCTGAAGCTGGCTGAGCGTGCGGGTGACCGCGGACGTTGCGTTATGACCGGCATCGTTGATGAGGCGGGCGATTTCCTCGCTGTTGTCCATCATCGTCTGCGTAAAGACGAATCCCTTGGCCTCGATCGACTTCACAGCCTGGTCGGTAACACGACCGACTTCGCTGGCGAATTGTTCGCCCTTGGTCGTCAGCGCGCCGAGCAGTTCGTCCGATTTTTCCTCGAGTACCTGCCGGAGTTCGCCGACGCGCTGCGACACTGCGGAGTGGATATCCTCGGCCTTGCCGGAGATGTTCTTGGCGATGTCTGCGCTCATGCCGACGAGCGTGCGTTCCGCTTCGCTCGCGGTACGGCCGATGGCGTCGGCGCTGGTACGCGCGGTCTTGTTCATCAGATCGGTCGTGGCCGCCGCCGTCTTGCCAATGGTCTCGGTCGCTGCGGCAGCGCTCCTGCCGAGCACCTCGCTGGCGCTCACCGCCGTCCGATTGACCAGTTCGGTCGCAGCGGCGGCGTTGCGGTTCAGCGCCTGGCTGCTGCCGGCCGTCGATTTCTCGATGATGTCGCTAGCGGCAGCCGCGCTCTGCGCAAGCGCCTGACTGCTGCCAGCGGCCGTTTTGTCGATGACTTCGCTGGCCGCGGCGGCGCTCTTGGCGATCGTATTGTTCAGCGCCACCGTGCTGCGATTGAGCACCGCGGCGGCCTCGGTCGCGCTTTTGCCGACGGCGTTGGTCAGCAATTCAGCGCTCCGGCCGAGCGCCGCGCTAGCCTCGGCGGAAGTCTTGCCGACAACCGTCCCAAGCAATTCGGCGCCGCGATGGAGAGCTGCGGTCGCATCCGAAGAGCTCTTGGTGACGACATTGCTCAAGACATCGGCGCCGCGATTGAGCGAAGCGGTGGCTTCAGCCGCGCTCTTGACGACCGAGGTAGTAAGCAGCTCGATGCTCTGACCGAGCGCTGCTGCGGCTTCCGCCGCGGTCCTGCCGACAGAGGTGGTGAGCAGCTCAGCTGTGCGATTGAGCGAGGCAGTGGCTTCCGCCGTGCTTTTCCCGACCGAATTGGTCAGTTGCTCACCGCTGTGGCCAAGCAATCCAGCGGCTTCCGCCGCACTCCTGCCAACCGAGATGGAAAGCACCTCGACTGTGCGATTGAGCGAGGCAGTGGCTTCCGCTGTGCTTTTCCCGACCGAATTGGTCAGTTGCTCGGCGCTGTAATTCATCGATGCCGCGGTTTCGAGAGCGCTGCGGTTAAGCGCCTCGGTCACCGCCGTCGTCGCCGCCGCGCTCTTGCCGAGGGAGTCGTTGGTGGTTGCGAGAAGCAGGCTCAAAGTCTTATCGGCATAGTCGGCGTTGACTTTGACCGCCTCGGACAACTCGGTCACACGCGCGCTGAGCGTTTCAGCAGCCGAGCGCGAGCGCGAATCAAGTTCGCGGACCACGGCCTCGGCGCGTCCGATCAGCAACTGCTCCAGCTGCTCGATGCGCGAATCGAGCGTGCCGGCGACCTGCATTGCGCCCACGCCCAGGGTCTTATCGATCGTGGCGACGCGTTCGCTCACTGCGTCGGCGAGCGTTTGGCCGCGGCTGTCGATCAAGGTGGCGACGTCGGTGACACGCTTGTCGATCGCATTGACCACATCCTTGCCGCCTTCGGCGAGCGTCTTGGCAATGTCCATGACGCGCGAAGAGAGCGCCTCGGTCAGCGACTGCGTGCGGCTGTCGAGCGTCTCCTGGAAACGCGTCAGACGCTGATCGAGGGTCGTGGTGACCTCGTTCGCCCGCGAACTGACGCGGCTGTCAAAGCTGTCGATGTAGCCGCGCATCGACTCGGACACGTCCTGGGTCCGCGCGCCGAGACGTTCGACCAGTTCGGCGCCGTAGGTCTTCACCGTGCGGTCGAATTCGGTCAGGTGCCGCGTGATCAGATTGCCGAGCGTGGCGGCATCGCGCGAAATGCGCTCGCCGAGTTCGACGCCCGAATGGCTGAACATTTCCTCATAGGCGGCAAGCCGCGTCGCCAGCAGTTCCTTCATCGCATCGCTGCGCGAAACGATGACCGAGACAAGCTGCTCGGCGCTCTCGCGCACCGATTCCGTCATCTTCGAGCTGCGCGAAACCAGCGCGTCGGTGATGCGCGTGCCGGCCTGTTCAAGCTTGGCGGCGACTTCGCCGCCGCGCAGATTCAGGTCAAGCACAAGCGACTCGCTCGATGTCTTCAGCGTGCTGTTGACCTCTTCGGCGCTGCTCGCAATCCGGTCGGCGATCCGGCTCGACGTGTCGATGATCGTATCGGAGAGCTCCTGCGAGCGTCCAACCATCTGGTCGGTCAACTCTTGCGAGCGCGACACCATCTGCTCCGTCAGTTCCTGCGAACGCGACACCATGAGATCGACGACGACAAGGGACTTTTCCGAAAACCCGTCGGTGACGGCATCGAGCCGCGCCGTCATCATGTCTTCGAGGCCTTGGGCGATGTCGGAAAATTCCTCGCCGATGTGATCGGTCTTGAATTTCAGGCTCGAGGTCAGCCGGTCGCTGGCCGTTACGATGGCGCGCGATGTTTCGGTGCTGGTGGTTTCCAGCCGCTCCAACAGATCGCCACCGCGGTCGCTCAATTGCTGGATCATGTCGTCGCCGATCTGGCCCAGCGAGAGCGTGATGTGCTCGCCCTTTTCGGCGAGCGAATTGGTAATGCGCTGCGCGGCTTCGTTGACCTGCTGCCCGACCAGTTCGCTGATCGTCGACAGGTCCTGCGTCAGGTCAATGTGCACATTGTTGATGGCCGAACGCACCTGCTCGGCCTGGCTGACCAGCGTATCGCGCTGGCTGGCGAGATCCTGAATGAGGTTGCGAATGCGCACTTCGTTGTCGCCATAGCTGCGGCCGAGCGCTGCGACCTCGTTATGCACCATGCTTTCCAACTCGCTGGCGCGCGCCAGCGCGCGCTCGACGCCGTCCCCCATGGCCGCCACTTCGCGGCGGATCGCTTGGCCGACGCTGACGATGGAATCGCGCGCCACGCTCTCAGGCTCGGCAAGCCGCATGGCGACACCGGCCATCGATTGAGCGATCAGTCGCAGCTCCTGAGCACGCCACGCCATGTGGGCAACGCCAAAGAAAAAGATGATCGGCAGCAACGCGGCGGCACTGAGCCCGACGACAATCGCAGCCATCGAATGGCCGGGGCCCATGGCCGCTGTGAGGTCGGAAAGAAAAGCCCACGACAAGGCGAGACAGCCGACGATCCAGGCGGCGGAGAACACGGCGGCAACAAAATAGGACGTGTGTGCCGGACGGCGCTGCAGCGTCTGCAGGATCTGGCCGATCGATCGGCGGTCGTCGTTGGCAGCCGGGGGAGCCGCCTCAGGGCGCAGATCGCGGCTGCCGACAGGCTCGGCGCGCAGATCGCTATGGAAGACAGGCGGCACGGCATGTTCGGGGCCGTGGTCGATCATCGCCTCTGCAGGAACCTCCGCGGCCGGCTCGGCCGGCGGGATATAATCCTCGTCGTCGTCCGGGATGTTGAGGGCTTCCTGGATCGCCGACAGCGCCGCCTCAGTCGGATCGATCGTCTTTTTCGGGTAATTGGCCATGTCGGTCGTCGCCTCGCGTGTTACGCTGGACTGAGGTCGGCCTGGAGCGAGCTCCGGCCGCGCCACGAGCGCGTGATCGTCTAGATCCTCGATGCGGTGCAGAGGGCTCCCCCGCCCTCATGTTGCACTCCCATACCCCATCCTATCGGTCTGGCCCATCAAAGAAAACTAGTCCGGTAACGACATTTTAATCATCGTTAACGGTTTGCTTACCATAGCATCACGCGACGGCCGCCGGGAGCGCAATTGCCATTTTGATGCCAATAATGCGGCCAGCGTTGGGCCAGGACTGGCAGAATCTGCCGGCGGCAGTCAGCCAGCGCACTGCTCCGGTGGATAAGTTGGAACCCGTTTTGCCCGCGGCGTAGGAATTTGCTCACCACACGGCCGAAAGAACACGTGCCGACGCCGGGTGTTCCGGGCGTTTTTACCCGGTCTTGGCTGGTTTCCGCGCACACTCAGCCTTCGGTCGCAATAATTGGCGACGGGAGGACGACATGACCGCATCGGGCGTTAAAGTGGCGGGCGACAACCGACAGACGCGCACAACGGGCGCACTCACTGATCGGCCCGCCATCGATGAGGAGCACCTCAAGCGCATGACGCTCGGCGACGGTCGCCTGGAGCAGGAGGTTTTGCAGATATTCGTGCGCCAGAGCGCCATGATGCTGGAGCGTATTTCGAGCGGAAAGCCGGGGGCGGTGGCAACGGCGGCCCACACCCTGATCGGATCGGCGCGCGGTATCGGCGCGTGGCGGATCGCTGGCGCTGCGGAACGGCTCGAACGCGCCAACTGTGAAGGCGGCGAGGATGAGATCGGCGACGCGATTAACGAATTAAAGGCGGCAAGCCTCGAAGCCACGGCGGCAATTGGCGCCCGGCTGGCCGAGCCCTCACATTAGTTTTGCCGGCTTTTCCGCCCGCCATCGATCGCGCCGTAGCGCACTGGCGCAGAGCGGGATCAGCCTATAGAAGAGGCGCGCCATCGGCGTAGCGGCGCCGCCGATCTCCTCGCCGCCGATCGATGTTCTCTCGTTGCTCAGCCGCCGTCTCTCGTTGCTCAACCACAAGCCATTATCCAATGCCCAAAATCACCTTCATCGACACCGCAGGCACGACACGTACGGTTGAGGGAGACGTCGGCGCAACGGTTATGGAGACCGCGATCAAGCACGGCGTTCCGGGGATTGAAGCCGAATGCGGCGGCGCCTGCGCCTGTTCGACCTGTCATGTCTATATCGAGGAAGACTGGCGGGAGAAGGTCGGCGAGCCGTCGCCGATGGAAGAGGACATGCTCGATTTCGCCTACGAGGTGAAGCCGAATTCGCGCCTGTCCTGCCAGATCAAGGTCCGCGAGGATCTCGACGGTCTGACGGTGCGCACGCCGGAACGGCAGGCTTAGCGGCGAACGCCGGCTGGGACGAAACTGAGCCGGCCGGAACAATTTCCGAGCCCCGTTAAGGCTCCTGAGGCTTCCTCTTTCCCTACCGCTGCGAGCACGCTAGACACTCGCCACCTTCGACGTTTCCACTGAACTCTCAGAGTACGACGCGCTATGAGCGAACCTATCAAGACTGATGTACTGATTGTCGGCGCCGGCCCGATCGGCCTGTTTGCTGTGTTCGAGCTTGGCCTGCTCGATATGAAGACACATCTGATCGACATCCTCGACAAGATCGGCGGTCAGTGCGCCGAGCTCTATCCGGAAAAACCGATCTACGACATTCCGGGAGTTCCCAAGACCAGCGCGCAGGGTCTGGTGGATTCGCTGCTCCAGCAGATCAAACCGTTTGGCGCGCAATACCATCTCGGCGAGATGGTGGAGTCGGTTGAGAAGATCGGCGATCCGCTGTTTCGCGTGAAGACCGACCAGGGCAAGGAATTCATCAGCAAGATCGTCGTCATCGCGGCCGGCGGCGGCTCGTTCCAGCCCAAGCGTCCGCCGATCCCGGGCATCGAGCCCTATGAAGGGAAATCGGTATTCTATGCGGTGCGGAAAATGGAGGCGTTCCGCGACAAGCGCATCCTCATCGTCGGCGGCGGCGACAGCGCGCTAGACTGGACGCTCAACCTTGCGCCGCTCGCCAAACACCTGACGCTGCTGCACCGGCGCAGCGATTTCCGGGCCGCACCCGACAGCGTCAACAAGATGATGGCGCTCGTCGGCCAGGGCAAAATCGATTTCGTGACCGGGCAGGTCACGTCGCTCGTCGGCAGCGACGGTCAGATCGGCACCGTCAACGTCAAGAGCAATGACGGCTCGACCTTCGAAATCGGCTGCGACGTGATGCTGCCGTTCTTCGGACTGACGATGAAGCTCGGCCCGGTCGCTAACTGGGGATTCGAGCTGAAGAACAACGAACTTATTCCGGTCGAGACCGCAAGCTTCGAGACCAGCGTGCCGGGAATCTTCGCCATCGGCGACATCAACTGGTATCCGGGCAAGCTGAAACTCATCCTTTCTGGATTCCATGAGGCGGCGCTCATGGCCCAGAAAGCCCACCACTACATCTATCCGGACAAGCGGCTGGTATTCCAATACACCACGTCCTCCACCAGCTTGCAGAAGAAGCTCGGCGTGGCACCGGCGCGTTGAAGAAACAATCTCGACCGGCGCGAAGATTCGCGACGCTATCGGAGACCGCTTAAGGACTGCGCGGGGGGCACGACAGCCGGCGCTGGTGACGCTTGAACCGGAGGCAGCGCAGGCGCGGCGGTGGGCGGTTGTCCGGGTGATGGCGCCGGAGATTGTTCCGGCCCCGGCAATGGCGGCAACGCCTCGACGCTCACAGCGGGCGGCTGCGGCACACCAAGCACCACCCGCACGGCCGGCATCGCCGCATCGGCCATCGCCGCATAACCTTCCGCGGTCGGGTGGATGGCGCCGCCATAGACCGCGCTGACGACTCCCCACAGCGCATCGTGAATGTCGGTCGGCCGCAGCATCGCCGGGATGCCGACCGGATAGGTCATGGCGGTGAAATAGCTGTCGTTGGCTGTTCTGACCCAGCGCGCCCGCGACGCATAGGGGCGGTAATCGCTTGGCGGCAGCGGACAGACCAGCGGATCTGTTGAGGCGGCGACCAGGTCGGTCGCAAAGCTCTTGCCGTCCTGCGAAAAGCACTGCCGATCGAAGGCCGGGTCGTCCGGCCCCTGCACGCACATGCCGTGGCTTTCGAATTCGGATTGGTGCGCATCGACGAATGTCATGCGATCGGTCATCGGATCGCGGCACGCGTTTTTGCCGTCACACGTCGCCAGGGCCCGGATGGTCGGCAAGAATCTGTTGTCGACGAAATTCGCCGCCTCGCGCAGCCGGGTCGCATCGGCGGAAAATGCCGGATGAATATCAAGACCAAAGCGGCCGCCCGGGCACGGTTTGTCCGGCGCCTGCATGGCAGGATTGGCATAGGAGATGAAGACGACGCGCGCCAGATTGCCGCCAGCGTAAGGCTTGAGCGCCGCACGCAGCCGCGCAAATGCCGCCGGCAGGTTTTGCTCGAGCGCGGCTTCCGCGTCCTGTACGCTGACGATACCGCCGCCGCGGCCGAGCAGAATCCGTTCGGTCCTGGCGTCGACGATGACGTTAGCAACCAGCGAGGCGAACTTCACATCGTTGGCGCCGATCGTCAGCAATATCATGTCAAGATTGCGCTGCGGGTCCTGTTTGTGAACCCGCGCCATGATACTTTTCAGCTCGGTCAGCTGAGCCGGCGCTGTCCCGGCGCAGGCATCGAGGCCAACGTCCGTCGGGCAATCGTCGAAAGTCTGTCCATTGAACATGCCGGTGTCGACCGAAGCTCCGCTGCACGCGAGGGGCAGGAAGGTAACGGCAGCGTGCGGTTGCTCAATGGCGAGCGCGAGCGCGGTACGGATTTGATAGCTGTAAAGCGAACGATGGCAGGCGGGGCTCATCCAGCGCGCGCCATGATGGGCCCAGTCCTTGGCGGCGGATTCGCTCGCCGGTCCGTTCTCGCATGACCGGTCGCCGGTAAAGCCGGCGCGGCCCGGCCGATAATATTGGCCGCCGCCAAACCGCCGGAAACAGAAGCCGCCTTCAAGCTGGACCGCCTGGTCGGGATCGCCCTCGCCGGCCGCAATCGAATCGCCGAGGCCGGCAATGAGCAGATCGCGCACGTTGATCTCGGCCGCCACCCGCTGGGCGGTGCCGTCGCCGAGCGGAACGTCGACGGTCGCAACGGTGGTATGGCCGGAGCGTACCCGCAATCTGACTTCGGCATCGCAGGACGCGCTGACCTTCCGAAGCGGTCCGCTGCCATCGTCGAACGTCCAGGCGCAAGTTTCGCCCTGCGGCACCGGACCGGAAATCGCGACGCCAATCGCATGATCCCGGGGGGTTAGATAGCTCTCGTTGGCGCCGTCGCGGCTGCAGGTCTGCAGCAGGTTGCCGTAATCGTCGAGGCAGAGGTTGCCGACGACGTCCTGGGCCCAACCGACGCCGCCGTTGCTGGCCTCGAGTCGGCGCTCTTCGGCGAGCACGCCATCGCCGCGGCTGGCCGCCACTTGATGCAGGAAATCGCTCTCCTTGCGGAATAACCGGAAGCGATTCTTCACCTCCCAAACAATGTGAAAATTGCCGGTATCCGCAAGTTGCGCACAGGCCGGATCGAGCGATGCGCTGACGAGAAATGCTGCGAGAAACGCGAGGATAATCGGATAGCGCATGGTCGAGATGAACGCGGGCTGCGGCGGTGAGGGTTAAGCCTTCCTAGCACGCCGCTTGCGGCGGAAATGTGAGGGGGGAGTGGAGCGCCACGACGACGGCTGCTCCGAACGTTTTCCCGCGGCCGGCCAATTGGTTCCGGGTGGTATTCATCGTCCGTTCACGTGGCTTCTGACACATAGATCGTGGGGTCAATCCAAGCTCGTTCCCTGCCCGTCCCGTCTCTGGGACACGATTATTTTTTGTGCACGACGTCGCCATGCTCGCTCTGACGCAGTCTCCGGGTTTTGCTCCGAACTTCGCGCCCGCCGACGCGACAGCAGCCCCGATGCGCGCCCGACGGCCCGCCGCATTCAGTGCCGGCAAGATTGCCCTCCTGTTTGCCGCGCTGCTGGCGATCGCCGCCGTGCCCATCCTGCTCAATCCGTTGCCGCCGATCTCCGATTACATCAATCACCTGGCACGGATGCACATCATCGCGGCGGGAAACAGCGATCCCTTCCTGCACCGGTATTACGAGATCAACTGGCAGGTCATTCCGAACCTGATGATGGACATGATCGTCCCGCTGTTCGAGCGGATCATGAATGTCTATCTGGCCGGACAAATCTATACGCTGCTGAGCTTTGCCCTGATCATTTCGGGCGCGCTCGCACTGCACCGATCGCTGTTCGGCCGCTGGTCGGCACTGCCGATGATCGCGTTTCCGCTGCTCTATAACGACATGTTCCTGGTCGGCACGATGAATTTCGTGTTCGGCATGGGTTTGATGCTGTGGGCGCTGGCAGCCTGGGTCGCCTTGCGTGAACGCAGCCGCGCGTTGCGGCTTGCGGTATCGGCGCTGTTCGTGCTCGGCTTGTTCTTTTGCCACCTGTTCGTCCTTGGCGACTATGCCATTGGACTGTTCGCGTTCGAGTCGCATCGGCTTTGCGCCGCCTACATGAGCATCCGTCGCGCTTCGGGCCGCGCTGCCGCGCGTCGCGCCCTGCCCGGCCTCATTCTCGATTACGTGCTGACCGGCGTGCCGTTCCTTCCGGTGCCGCTCTTGTTGATGCTCAGTCCGACACGCGGCCTGTGGGACTTCGTCTGGTCGCTGCAAGGCAAAGGTGACGGCGCGTTGGCGGCGATCCGGGCCTATTCCGACGTATTCGCTTACGCGCTCGCGGGCATCTTCGTGGCGGGCGCCGCCTTGGCGCTGCGCTACCGCGCCTTGGCGTTCCACGGGTTCGGCTGGGTGCTTTTTCCCATCGGCGTGCTGACCTATCTGGCGCTGCCGCAGGTCATCTTCGAGACCTACCTGGCGGATCAGCGGATGCCGATCTCGCTCGCCTTCATGCTCATCGCCTGCCTCGACGTCGATTTTCGCAACCGTTTTGCGCGCTGGGGTTTCGCAACAGCGCTCGTTCTGATCGTGACCGCACGCGTCGCCGAAGTTGAATATGTCTGGGCGCCGCTTTCTGCGGGTGTCGAATCGTTCCGTCAGTCGGTCGAATTGCTCAATCGCGGCGCCAAGGTCGCCGTCGCCTATGCGGACCCGAACGGCGGCGACAGCCTGCGCGATTACGGCCTGGTGCACGCCGATTGCATCGCCGTCATCGAACGCTCGGCGCTGGTGACAACGGAATTTACCGTCGTCGGCAAACAGATCCTGCATGCGCGCCCCGCTTGGCGCACCCGCGTCGACACCGAAGACGGCACGCCGCCCACGATCGGTGAAATGGTGCGGATCGCCGATGTGCAAGGCTCCAATCTCCCACGTGCTTACGGTGAATATTGGCGGCGGTGGACGGCGGACTACGATTATCTCTACGTGCTGTTCACCAAGCGAAACTTTCAGAACCCCGATCCGGCGCATCTGACCGAAATGTATGTCGGCGATCGATTCATTCTTTATCGCATCGAGCGTTCGCAGATCACCGCCGCGTCCAGACCGGCCCAATAGGCACTCGACTTAAGCTTACTCGCCGGCGCGCATCGCGGCCGACGCCGCTTCGGCGATGTCCGGCGGCATCGCGTAGGCGTCAGCAAGAACCTGCGCGACCTCACTGCCGGTCACCTCGCCGATTTCGAGCTGTTGCTTCTCGGCTTGCGCGATGAAACCCGGATCGTGCATGGCGGCATGGAATGCCGCGCGCAGAGCGGCAACGCGGTCGTCCGGTACGCCGGGCGGCGCCAGGATCGGGCGGTCCATTTTCAGCGGCGACAGCACGAGCTTGAGAATGCTCTTCGTCCGCGCGTCCTTGGCGAATTCGCCGACCGCCGGCACGTCGGGAAACAGCGGATTACGCCGCTCGGCGATCTGGATCGGCACGTTGACCTTGTGCTGCGGAAACCAGTCCGGCCGCGTCGACTTGATCGAGGAAATAAGCCCGCCGCAGCGGCCGCCAACTTCGCCGCGCTCCATCGCCAGATAAATGTCGTTGCCACCAACATAACCGGCCACGACCTTGATCTTGGTGCCGAACAGCTTGTCGAGCATGATCGGCATCGTTTCCATCTGCGAGCCGGCGCCGGTAGAGCCGACAGTGAATGGCTTGCTCAACATATCCTGCCAGGTAGCGATGCCGGACGTGTGCCAGGACACGCAGATGCCGGTCGAGGCATCGATGCTGCCGATCCAATTCATCTTGCGCGGATCGAACCGCGCCGCCGCGATGCCATAGAGCGGAGCAAACGGCACGCTCGAATGCACCAGTCCCAGGGTCGTGCCGTCCTTCGGCGCGACCGAATTAAGATACAGCATGGCGCGCAGGCCGCCGCCGCCCGGCATGTTCTGGATCACGATCGAGGGCTTGCCGGGAATGTGCGCGCTGAAATAGGGCGCGAACGCCTCTGCGTAGCTTGCGTAACCGCCGCCGGCGCCGGCGCTCAAGATCCAGGAAATCGAGCGGCTGCGGTAGAAATCGGCGATCGGATCGCCGCGCGCAGCGCCGCCGACGGCGAGCACCAGAGCAAGCGCGGCGATCAAACCTCGCATTCGCATCAGGCGGCAGCGACGTCGATCAATATGCCGTCGCAATCGGTCATCTGGTGTTGGCCGAGCGGGCACGCGCGCCGGAACAGGTCGAGCAGCGCCTTGCCTTCCGCGCCGGTACCGAGCGGCGCCGGCGCCAACAGCGGATTATCGGCGGCGATGCGCTCGACATCCTCCTTCAGCTTCTCGACGCTCTCCACCTTGAAGCCGATATGGTCCATGCCGGCAGTGATAATACCGGTGCCGTCATAGTCGGTGATATCCCACGGCATGACCACCAAGGTCATGTGTCCGTCGGTCAGATAGTGATTCTTGTCGCCTTCGCGCTTGTTCGACGGCGCCAGTTCGAAAACGTCGCGGTAGAATTCGGCCATCTCGTCGGGATGCATGGTGCGCAGCGCCACATGATCGATGTGGCGCTCGTTGATCTCCGCCTTGCCTTCCTGGTCGCGGTACACCGAGGTGCGGTTCGCCATGTTCTTTTGCGAAATGTCGAACATGTTGCCGTCCGGATCGTGCGTCGAGATGCCGGCGAACGGCCGGTTCGACGGACGCTTCAGCCACTTCACGGTCGGGTATTTCTTGCGCATCCGCTCGAACGCGGCCTCGGAATCCTCGACTTCGATGCCGAAATGATTGAGACCGGCCTGCCGCCCGGCGCGGCGCGGATTGATATTGAGCCCGACATAGCCGTCGCCGACCGTCTGGGCGCGCGCCGGGCGCGCTTTGTCAGAGGCGCGCATGCCGAACACCGCCTGATAGAACAGAGTCGATTTGGCGTAATTGTCGCTGACAATGGCGACGTGATTGATCTTGGCGAACATCGGCGCCTCCTGCCCTTATTTGACAATTTCGGCGGAACGCGCCGATCCTACCGGCGTTTTCCGAAAGATTTGCGAATTGCGCGTAGATTGAACTTTCCCGTGCCGAGGCGCAAGGCGCGCTCCGCGGAGTCATGCAACGATGGCCGAACTCGCGATCGAAACGCGCTGCTGCGTCGCCGGCGGCGGGCCCGCCGGGATGATGCTCGGCTTTCTGTTGGCGCGCGCCGGCGTCGACGTGGTGGTGCTGGAAAAGCATGCCGACTTCTTTCGCGATTTCCGCGGCGACACCGTTCACCCTTCGACGCTTGAGATCATGTACGAGCTTGGCCTGCTCGACGCGTTCCTCAAGATTCCGCACCAGAAAGTGGAACGCCTGAGCATTCAGGTCGGCGCAGAGAGCTTGAACATCATCGATCTGACGCATCTGCCGTCGCACTGCAAATACGTCGCCCTGATGCCGCAGTGGGATTTTCTGAATTTCCTCGCCGACCACGGCAAACGCTACAAAACTTTCGGCCTGCACATGAATACCGAAGCGGTCGATCTGATCGAACAGAACGGCCGCATCGCCGGCGTGCGCGCAACCACGCCGAGCGGCACGCTGTCGATCCGCGCCGATCTTGTAGTCGGCTGCGATGGCCGGCATTCGACAATACGCGCCAAGGCGGGACTTGAAAGCGACGACTACGGCGCGCCGATGGATGTGCTGTGGTTTCGCATCAGCCGCAAGGACTCCGACGGTATCGAAATGTTCGGCCACATCGAAGCCGGCCGCATGATGGTGATGCTCGACCGCGGCGACTATTGGCAATGCGCCTACGTTATTCCCAAGGGCGGCATCGATCGCATCAAGGCGCAAGGCCTCGACGCTTTTCGCCAGCGCGTGGTCGCGATGACGCCGGATCTTGCCGATCGCATCGGCGAGTTGAAAAGCTTCGATGACATCAAGCTTCTCACCGTGGCGGTCGATCGCCTGCGCCAATGGTGGCGGCCGGGGCTGATCTGCATCGGCGATGCCGCGCACGCGATGTCGCCAATCGGCGGTGTCGGCGTCAATCTTGCGGTGCAGGACGCAGTCGCCGCCGCCAACCAGTTCGCCGCCCCGCTCAAAGCGCGCAGCGTACGCGACGGCGATCTCGCCGCCATCGAAAAGCGGCGCACCTTTCCGGTCCGCGCCACGCAGCGCATCCAGCTTACAGCGCAGAACCAGATCATCGCGCCTGCGCTCGCCAGCACCGCGCGGCCGAAGCCGCCGCTCATGTTCAAACTGCTCAACGCTTTTCCGCCGCTGCGGCGCATTCCGGCGCGCCTTTTGGGCCTTGGCTTCCGGCCGGAGCATGTCCACACGCCGGATATGGGCATCACCGCGTAGGCTTTTGCTGTGCGCGTCGCGCGAATCAAGACGTCCGTCATTGCGAGGGGCGATAGCGACCAAGCAAACTTCGCAAAGCGTCAGCGCGCCTCCCTTACTCATACAAATCGCGCGGCATGCGCTGGAGCGCTTCGCGTTCCGGCGCGGCGATATTGTGCGGCATGGCGCGGAGAATCCTGTCGCGGGCCTGCGCCTGCATCGCGTGCGGCACCCGGGCGACCGCGCGCTTGAGGCAAGCGTGGACATCGCCGTTGCAGGCACGCCGCCGGCGGCAGCTCTTGTCCCGGCAGCGGCGCCACAGCTCGAACGCCTCGCAATAGCGCTGCGCCTGCCGTTCGGATTCGGCGGCAACGCGCCGCGCGTGCGCCACCGGGGTGAGCTTCGCCTTCCGCTTGAGCCCCGCCTTGAGCATGGCGGAGAGCGCGCGGTATTCGGCGTTGTTCATGCGGACGCACCTTTCCGTTCTCGCGGCGCCCCTTCGCGCCCGAGTTTTGTTTTATGGCGGCTGTGGCCCGGATGAGCGCAGCGATATCCGGGAAATACAATGCGGCTCCATCGCCACTCCCGGGTTTCGCTGCGCTCGCCCGGGCTACAAAACAACGAAAGAAAAAGAAGGATGCGGAACGCCGTAAGACGCAGACCTATCCTCCGCAACTCGCGTTGCGGCGCGCACCCTGCAGGGCGCGCTCGCCTTCCGGCGTTCCACCGCGGCTCTTCCCTTGGGACTCACGCATCCCAAGGTGCGGCTTCGGACCAAGTTTCGCGGAGCGGAGCGCCGATACGTGGCGGGGTTCTCCCGCCGGCGCCTGCCCCGGTTGCAGCGAGCACCTCGCATGCCGGTCATAATGCCGGCAGACATGATGTCCGAAACCGCCCGGGAACGGCTTGCAACTCCGTCCGCGGGTGCCGTCCTCGCCCAATGGCCGGCATGCCTCCGGACCACCTCCTTCACGGGCGAGGATTATGTCCCTAACACAAATGGTGACAATGTCAAGTACAATGTCACGGAAAAGATGATATTAAAAGAAGTCGCGGTATCGGCAGTCGGACAAAATCGAACCGGCACGATGTGCGCTGTCTGGTTTTGTTGGTCTTTGTTGGTGCAAGCGGACAAGGTCCGGACCTTGCCTCGATTGACGCGAATGATCCGCAACGGACATCAGCGCAGATTATTTTACCGGGAAAGGCGGCGCCTCGCGACGGCGTGTGGGCTACATCCAATCTGCCCCTAAAGTATTTGTTGAGGCTAATCCGGCTTGGCAGAAAAGCAAGCCGATTTCCCTCTCATCCAAGCCCGAATTCCCTGTCGTCCAAGTCCGCACCGTGGCGCGGGCCTATGCTCAAATCCCGGTTGTTATCTGGCTCGAACTGAAAAGATCAGGGCGCTAAGCGGCGGCCACCAAGCGCGTAGCGGACATGCGAGAAAAACGTAACCCATGCGCTCCTCAACGCAAGGAGCACAACTTGTCCCTTCGTGACAGCCGAGGTTAGCGCCGCGACAAGCGCGGGAAAATGCCGCCACCTGGCGGTGCGCATACAGAGAAGGAAACGCGTATCATGACCACTTTTTTTTGGAGCAGCACCGCTGTCAACCATCTCTGGTCGGATGCCGCCAATTGGACACCAGCCGGCGGGCCTCCGGGCTCCGGCGATGCCGCCGTCCTGGGGAATATCGGTGGCTCTGTCGGTGAAGCAGTCGTCATCAGCGGCGCCGACGTAGCGGTCGACACCCTGATAGTGGGTTTGGCGGCTACAAATGCTCCCACATTGACCATCGACAGTGGCCGCACATTTACCATCAACAGCGCGGGATCCGCCATCGATGACGGGAGCATCATTGTCCAGACCGGCGCAACCATGGTCTGGAATTTCAGCGCTACGTTCTCCAACCAAGGCACGATCGTCATCGGCGAAATTCTCAACAGCAACGGCGGCAATGGCACCCTTGCCATCGATGGCACGGTCACGCTGAACGACGGCGGTACGGTGGATCTGGGCCAGGTCAGCAACGCTTTTCACAACGAGAGCAGCGGTTCGATCAAGAACAGCGGAGCGACCTCGGATGCGCTGATCAACGTCGACAACACGATTGCCGGCGGTGGGACGATCAGCATCAGTCACTTTGACAATCAGGCCGACGGCACCGTGGAGGCAACCCAGCAGGAAGGAATCGCGCTGCAGATTAGCTCCGCCACCTTCAGCAACGAAGGCACCATGGTCGCCCAATCGCGCGCGGTACTCGACTTAGGCACGGACGGCCAGAGCGGATCGCTGACCAATACTGGTGGGATCTTGGTCGCGAGCGATGGCGACCTGGCTATCAGCGGCAATTACACCATCAGCGGCAGCGGCGGAATCATTGGCCTAAAGGGGCCCGGCGGAGCCGACATTACCAGCGACGGAACGGCTGCCTCCACATTCATCAATGAAAGCAATATCGATTATGGCGGGGAGTTTGGCGGTTCAGGCCAGATTGGCGATGAAGGCTTCTTCGGCGTTACCAACGATCTGACATTCCACAATTCCGACGGCACGGTGCTCGTTAACGGAGCGAGCAATACCCTCACGCTCAACACCGGCAGCAATACGATCACCGACACCGAGGGAGGTTCGTTTCTCGCCGAAAATGCCGGTCAGATGGACATCGATTCAGCGGTCACCACCGGTGGCGATCAAAGTCTCTTTATGGGGCACCTCGTCGGTGGTGGGGGGACGATCGAAGCCCTTAACGGCGGCACGGTCACCATATCGTCCGCGATTGCGCCGGGAGGTTCAGGTATCCTCTTTGGCAACGGCCAGATACTGATTCAAGGGGGTACCGTCGTCATGGCCACCGGCGGTTCGGACACGACGCCGATAAACTTCAACGGCGGCGGCACGCTGCAGCTCAATAGCTCGCTGAATGATGTTACGCTCGGCACGATTGGAGGCATGGGCCTCGGTGATGTTATCGACCTTCCCTATCTGTTGCCCCTGATCCATGGCGTGGCGGTCTTCAACTCCGGCACTCTGACGCTACTGACGGGGTTTGGGGGTGACGTACCGAGCCGCTTCAACACGGTTGCCTCGTTCCAGCTGTCGGGGTCGTACACGTCGGCGAATTTCACGGTCAAAACCGATGCCACCGGCGGCGTTGAGATCGAGTACGTAAACGCGCCGCCGCCCGCCGCGACCACGGCCGACATGATCATGCGGGACGGCAACAACGGCGATTACGAGATTTACGATCTCGGCAACAATGCGATTCAGGCGGCCGACCCGCTGGGCCAGGTCGGGACTGAATGGCAGGTCGCCGGTGTCGGCGCGTTCGACACCCCCGACACCTCGGACATGATTCTGCGCAACAGCAATACCGGCCAGTTCGAAATCTACGACATCAGCAACAATAATCTGACCAGCGCCGCCGCCATGGGGCAGGTCGGATTGGAGTGGACGGTTTCGGGGTTCGGCGATTTCAGCTCGCGATCTGGCGAAACCGACATGCTGATGCGCAATAGCAATACCGGCGCATTCGAGATTTACGACCTTGCTAACAACGGCATTACGTCGGCGGCCCCAATGGGGCAAGTGGGCCTGGAGTGGTCGGTCGCCGGCTTCGGCGATTTCTCGACGTCCGCCAACGAGACTGACATGCTGATGCGCAATACCAATACCGGTGCGTTCGAAGTCTACGACATCAGCAACAACACGATCACGTCGGCGGCGCCGATGGGGCAGGTTGGACTGGAGTGGTCGGTGGCGGGGTTCGGTGACTTCTCCGGCAACGCCAATGAGACCGACATGCTGATGCGCAACACCAACACCGGCGCGTTCGAACTGTATGACATCAGCAACAATACGATCGTCTCGGCGGTATCGATGGGGCAAGTGGGCCTGGAGTGGCAGGTCGCAGGCTTCGGCCCGATCAACGGTGCAGGCACAAGCGACATGCTGATGCGCAACAGCAATACCGGCGCATTCGAGATTTACGACATCGCCAACGACCAGATCACCGCGGCGGCGGCGATGGGCCAAGTTGGACTGGAATGGTCGGTCGCGGGAATCGCCGCCGATACTTCATCCGGATCGGCCCCAGCGAACGCCCAGCTCGTACAGGCGATGGCGTCCTACGCGCCGAGCACCAGCACGGTTGCCGCGTCCTCGACACTCGATCAGACATCGCCGATCGCGGCGACTCCATTTGCCGCTCCGGGTGGTCAAATTCGGCAGACCTGACGGCCAGCGCCGCATGTCGGTCCTTGGCACTTCGCTGTCATTTAGTATGTCACGGCCGATAGTATGTCACGGTCGATGTCTGCGATTGGGCGCGAAGAACAGACATACAGGCGGCAGAGCGGAAGCCACGTTGGCTGCCTGGAGCGCTTCCCGATTACGTGGAATCGAGAAGCGCTCTAGTTTTACAGATTTGCCTCGCATTTTCTTCGGAAAACCGGCGGCCACTTTTCCAAAAAAATGCTCTTGCGGGGGTTATGCATTGGGCGCCGCGTTCAGAACTGCAAGGCCCTCGCGGCGCTCGGGATGAATACTGACAATCGTCCCAAGCTTGTGCCGTCGAGCACCTCGCACCTGCGCAGTGACCCCGCTTAGCGTGGGGAGCCGGCTGAGGCCTTCGCCTTTATTCATCATCGGCGGATGTCGGCGTTTACGTTCGCGCGGTCACGCCGTCAGGCGGCTACCTTCGCTCCAACCGCGCCCTCTCCAGCGCGCGCTATGATCGCGGCAGCATTACGATGGAGAATGGCCTCTCGCGCCTGCGCCCCGATCTCGGCCTCTTGCAGAGCATTGCGCGTCCAGTCGACGCCGAAGGCACTGCCGTCCGTGCCGCACACGATCCGTTCGGCCCCATATAGCCGCACCGCCGCCTCGATCGCCCGCGGCCCGAAGGAGTTGCAGTCGACATACACTCCGGCAGCCCGGCGAAACCGGGCGGAAGGCAGCTCTTCATCGGGCGTATCGAGCAGGCAGCGATGATCCATCCGCTCGACCTCATAGGGAATGTTGCCGCCCAGGTTATGCACCATGACGGTCGCATCGGGGTAATCCGCCAGAAGATCAGTCAGGCATAGCGTCACCATCACCGACGACAGACTTGCCTGCATATCCAGAGTGCCGTTGCGCCGCCGAGCATTGTCTGTCCCGCCGGCGACTTTTGGGAACGCGTCGCCCGGCCGCGGCCCGTGATGAATGAACAATACCGCCTTGTGGCGATTCGCCACCGCCAGCAGCGGCCGCGCCGCCTGCGCGTTATCCCGCGTCAAGAACAAGTTTCCGGGCAACTGCGCCCCGATCATCCCCGGCAGCCCCATCACCCGCTCGAATTCCACTGCGGCCGCCGCCATGTCGGTCAACGGCAATGCCGCGAACGCTCCGAACCGGCCGGGGTGCCTCGCACAGGTCGCCGCCAGCCCATCATTCACCTTCCGGCACAGCGGCAGTGCCTCGTCGATCGGCTGTGCCTCGATCCAGCAGAACGAGCCCAGCACCGACAGGACGCTTACCGAAACATCCTGCCGGTCCATGCGCGCCAATTCCACCGCGGCTTCATTGAACGCCTCGGCCAGCGGAGTCTCACCCATTCGCGGCGCCTTCAGCACCTCGACCCCATCCGTTCCACGAACGATGCGCGGCTCCCGTGTGCGCGCCCGCAACGCGTCAGCAACCTCGGAGGGTTTCCAATGCGCGTGCATGTCGATCATCATGGCTTGTGCTCCGCGGAGTGCTTCTGCTCTGGCGTATCTAGCAGATTACGCCCCGCTACGGCCCACAGGCAACACACGGATCAGCAGCGGGCGTTCGGCGTTATGTCCGCGCCGGCAGAATTCGATTTTTGGCGGAGCGCATCCACTGCCGGATGTACCATGCGGCAACGGCTATCCCGGCCGAGACCGCGGCCGTGACGACCGGCTCTGCCCATTGGGGTCCGAAGTGTGAAGGGTGTGCAAAAACATCGCCGATCAGCGTGACCACGGCGCTGAGCGTCGCTTGCCGGCTGACGCTATTAAGACTCCGGTCCATCTGCGCGAGGAGCGCAACGGTAAACAGGGCACCGACGGTCCCGCAAACCGTCGCGCGGAGCAAATGATCGGCACTGAACGCAGCGAAAATGTTGCCCCGCGCCATCACGATCAGGCAAGCGAACCACGAACCCGCAAACTTCGCGGCAGCCGCCCGGGCCAAGCCGCCTGTCCGAACTCCCTCGAACACGGCTCGACCGAAATTAACCGCTGTCATGGGCCCCTCGCGTCGTTGCAGCCACTCAAGTCCACATGCAGCAGCGGCAGACCGAGTGCAAATAACATTCACGTCGCGTGGGGATCAATTCTACTTGAAGGTGCTGCCGCCGCGGCCGGGTCGATGCCACGGCGATGCTGCGCGGTGAAGAAACACCAATCTCGGACTTACCAGCGCGTAGTGGATACTAGCGCGTGGTGCAGGCCCAGCGCTTGATGCCGCAGTTCGTCGAATTCTTGCTGCACTCGGTCACGGCGATGGTCTGGGCTTCGCCGCTGCTCGCTGCCCAGCCAGAGCCGTAGCCGTTGCCTTTGCCGACCGCCAGGGCGCCGCAGGCATTCTTGAACCACAGGATCACCTTGCAACCGCCGCCGCATTCTTGCAGCGCCTTCGTCTGGGCGCCGCCTTGCGTGCTGTAGTTTGTGGAATAGCCATCCGCTCCGCTGCCTTGCGAGAAAGCGATAGCCCCGTAATAGTCTCTGGCAGCGGCCGGTGTCGACCACGACGCCAGTGCCAGAAATGCCACCAGCATCAACGCACTCGGGCCTTGTAATGACGGCATCTTCTCACCCCATTTCCGGCACTTGCCGGATGACCGCAATTCAGTGTGCATCTTAGAGGCAGCGGCTGACTTAAGACATGGCTCCGGCCGTTTCGACAATTGCCGTTCGGCCGGAGCCGGTACACCTGCCTAGAAAAGCTTCGGGTGATCTACAGCCAGTTGACCGGGCCGAGGAAGTCCCGCTTGCCGACCGGCACGCCGCGATGACGCAGGATGTCGTACGCCGTCGTGACAAAGAAGAAGAAGTTCGGCAGGGCGAACTGTTGCAGATAGTCGCTGCCTTTTAGTTTGCGGTTGTTGCTGCCGGCGGTCCAGGCAATGACCTTGTCCTCCGCGCCGTCGACCTGGGCGCGCGTGAGCGATTTCACGAAGCCTAATGCGGTTTCGACCCGGCTTTTGGCGGCGGCGAAACTGGTGTCGTCCGTGGCGGGCGTGGCGGGGGGAGTAACGCCGGCCAGGCGGCCGCCGGTGTTCATGCCGAAATCCGCCGACTGACGGATCTGGCGGGCAAGGCTGAACATGTCGGGGTACAACCGATCCTGCAGCAGGGCCGATTCTTCAATCTTGTTGGCGGCGCAATGCGCGGCGGTTTTGTCAATAATGTCGGCCAGGGCGCCAAGCTGCTGGACGCAGGGGGTCACGGCCGCGTCATACAAGGAATATGCCATTTAGGGTCTCCTTCGGGTGGGTTTTTATGGGAGGGACCATAGGGGAAGCCCGGTCCACCTGCCAACAGGTCGTTTTCCCACCGACTGCCCCGGTCACGACTGGCAATAATCTATCCTGGCACTCTTCGTGCGCCTGAATATAATCGGCCATCGATGACACCGGGGAGGCATCTCGGTGTGACGACGGGCACTGAATCTATTGGAGATGGTTCGATGGCTAAAGGTACGGTGAAGTGGTTCAATTCGCAAAAGGGCTACGGCTTCATTCAGCCGCAGAGCGGTGGCAAAGATGTTTTCGTCCACATCTCGGCAGTCGAGAGGGCCGGCCTGAGCGGTCTCAATGAAGGACAGGTCGTCGAATACGAAGAGGTCGCGAACAAAGGCAAGACCTCCGCAGAAAATCTCAAGGTTCAGCGCTGATTCGGCCGAACACCCGCCAACCAGGCACCCGCCAACCAGGTACCCGTGGCCTCGATGCGTTTGTCGGCATTGAAGCCACGCCGGGGACCACTGGCGGGTTCCACCATGCCTTGGTGTATTGAGACGCTGTTGCGGTGCTGCCGCGTGTTGCCTCGGCTCAAACGCGGCCGCTGCAGTCTCTACCAGATCACGGCTCGTTAACCGCTGGCCTGCATTCTGCCAGCGGATTGATTCGGGAGTGAAGCGTGAGCGCCGAAATACTGCGGCTTAGCGACTATCGCGTGGACGACGGCGCCGATAGCGAGATCGACACCGATAGCGAGATCGACTTGGCTACCGCGGTCGATGTCGCGATCCGGGACCTCCGTGAAATTCTGTCATGCTGGGGTTCTGAGACAGGACGGCGGCGCGCGCAGGAATGCGAGTCGACGTTGCGGCATGCCTATTGCGGATTTCTCAACTACCGGACAGCATCTCAGTAGCGAATGGAAAAGCTTTCGTCAGTCGACCCCATTGATTACAGCCTCGCTATCAAAAATAGGGGGCATCCGCCCAAATCGTGGCGGTGGGAAATCTATGCCGCCGGAAAGAGCAAGCCGGTCCGGCAATCTGAATTTTTTGAAACGATGTCCGAAGCGACCCGCGCAGGCAAGATGGCATTGGCTGAACTGCGGACCACCGCAGCAGACTGATGACCGTTGCGGGCGGCACATCGCTTCCCATTGCGATGGTGACTCCACAACGGAACGCACTGCTCACCGGTGTTTGACGCGACAGTTTCAGGGCTATTCGTTCCGGCGAAGCCGCCGTTAACCAATTGTTGTGCTGTACCATTTTAATTTGTCTTCCGTGAAGAACGCTATTTTCAGACGGGCAGCGATTTTGACTGGGCGAAGAGGACCGCCAGAATGAAGCGTAAAAAATCGTTCAACCACTTGATGAGGCGTCGGAAGTTGTAGCCGGCTGCGG
>JBAQJL010000142.1:0-52480 GCA_049300295.1 Xanthobacteraceae bacterium | reverse complement strand
GACGCGCGGCGGCTGCCGCGCGACCATTTTCTCGCGATCACGTCAGCGCGGCGGCCAACGACATCGGCCGGCAAAGGCGGCGGCAGCTCGGTGGCGGGCAATAGCAAGTTCGACCGCGGCAGCGCCCCCATCCGACGCACCCGGAGCCAGGTCACAGTTCCGACCCCGATAAAAAAACACGCGAGCACGATGCCATAAGTTGCTTCGATATATGGATTTTTGAGCGCATCGAAGGTCAACGCCACGTGCGACAAGAGCCAGACACCGAAGGCCAGAACGCCCGCGGCCACCACAAGCGTCAGGACGCGAGCAAGCAGCTCGGGCTTGGCGGCAAATACCAAAAGTGGCGCAAACCACCTCAACATCGTGCCCGCCCGCTGCCAGTCTCCATCACGTCACCAATATAGGGCGACGGTGCATCCCCGCTACACCTCCAGTACGTGCACGTGGCAGATCGGCCTCTTGTTCCAGCGCTCGCCAACGGCGCCGCGTACCGCGCGGCGTACCGCCTCGCCGACGGAATCCGGATCGCGACGGCGCGGTTTCGGCAGAGACTCGAACGCCGCCTCGACCGCATTGCGGGCGACGTCCGCCATGGAATGCCCGGCCGCATCGATCTCCGGAATGCCGAACAATTCGACCTCGGGATCGGCGACCAGCACGCCCTTATCGCTCAGCGCCAACGCCACGGTGACGAGGCCCGCGAAACTGAGCCGGCGGCGCGATCCCACAGCACGCGCGTCGGCGCCGACCAAGAGCGTGCCGTCCTTGTAGAGCCGGCCTGACGGGACCTCGTCGATGATTTCGGCTTTGCCGGGAGCAAGCCGCACCAAGTCGCCGTTGCGGCAGACCAGCACCTGCGGCACGCCAGCCTTCCGCGCGAGCGCTGCGTGCTCGGATAGATGCAACGCCTCGCCGTGCGCGGGGATCAAGATTTGCGGCCGCACCCAGCCGATCATGTCGGTGAGTTCCGCGCGCCGCGGATGGCCCGAGACGTGAACGAGGTGAGTGCGGTCGGTGATGACCTCGACCCCCTGCTCGATCAGACCGTTGATCACCCGGTCCACGCCCTTTTCATTGCCCGGTATGGCGCGCGACGAAAAAATCACCCGGTCGCCGCGCCCCAGCTTCACCTCCGGGTGCTGGCCCTCGGCGATGCGGGCGAGCGCGGCGCGTGGCTCGCCCTGGCTGCCGGTGCACAGCGCCAGCACTTTGTTGGGCTGCAGATAACCATAGCTCCGCGCGTCGTGAAAATCCTGCACGCCGTCGAGATAACCCGTCTCGCGCGCGACACCGATGACGCGTTCCATGGCGCGGCCGACAACCACGACTTCGCGATCCGCCGCACGCGCCGCATCGGCCACCGCGCGGATGCGGTCAACTTGCGAGGCAAATGTCGTCACAGCGATGCGCCCCGGCGCGGTACGCACCAGTTCGGCGATCG
Source organism: Xanthobacteraceae bacterium (assembly GCA_049300295.1). Taxonomy (GTDB): domain Bacteria; phylum Pseudomonadota; class Alphaproteobacteria; order Rhizobiales; family Xanthobacteraceae; genus BOG-931. Next base: position 51,036 of record JBAQJL010000142.1, on the reverse strand, counting down.
TCTTAGCGACATCGGTTTCGGATGGCGAGCGGCCGTCGCGAACAGCATTGGTCGAATCGCCGATCAGCGCCAGCACGCCGGCGTCGCCGAGCGCGGTGAGCCGCGCCGCGTCGGTTTTAGATCCGGCAAGCGGCGTCGGATCGATCTTCCAGTCGCCGGTATGCAACACGACGCCGGCTGGCGTGCGGACCGCAAGCGCATTCGACTCCGGTATCGAGTGCGCCACGCTGATGAACTCGATATCGAACGGGCCCAGCGTCAGGCGGCCGCGCAACGGCACGACATTGACCGGAATCTTCGGCGCGCCGGGCTCCCCCGCCCGCTTGGCCTCAAACAACGCGGCGGTGAACGGGGTGGCATAGATCGGCACGTTGAGCCGCGGCCAGAGGTCGATCAGCGCCCCCAGATGATCTTCATGACCGTGGGTGAGCACGAGACCGAGGATGTTTTTGCGCTCTTCCAGCAGGTAGCGAATGTCCGGCATGATGAGATCGATGCCGGGAAGATGCTCTTCAGACGCAAACGAGACGCCGCAATCGACGATCAGCCACTGGCGGCGGCGCTCGTCGCCAAAACCGTAGATCGAGAGATTCATCCCGATCTCGCCAATGCCACCGAGCGCCGCGAAGACGAGTTCGTTGCCGGGCATCATTCGGCCTTTCGGAGCAGTGGGCTGGACGCAGACCGCTCCGCCAGCGGGAAGACGTCGCCGGCCGAAATCAAGTCCATTACGCCGCCATTCTGCGCCAGCATGAGGCGGCCAGACGCATCAACGCCGGCGAAGCGTCCAGTCTTTTCGCCAGTGCCGGTGCGGACCCGGATCGGCTCGCCGAGGCCGCACGCCGCGGCAAGCCAGTCGGTAAGAATCGCCGCGAAGCCGTTGCCGTGGTCCCACTGCGCGATGCGTGTCAGCATTGTCGCGGAAAGCCGAGCAAACAGTTGCTCCGGGGTGACTTCGGCGCCATGAGCGGAGAGCGCAGTCGCCGGGAATAGGATCGGCTGGTCGCGTTGCGGCCGAAGCTGCCCCGGTCCTTGCGGATAGTGCGCGCAATTCACCCCAATGCCGGTGATGACTGTCGCATCAGACGACGGTTCATTCTCGCCCTCGATCAAAATGCCGGCGCATTTGCTGCCGGTGAGCAAAACATCATTCGGCCATTTCAGGGCAAGGTACGGCGCGAGCGAAGGCGCCGCGGCAGCAATCGCGTCGCGGACCGCCAGCGCCGTCACGAATGCAAGCTCGGGCACACGGCCCGCCGGCGCCGTCTCGCGCATCAGCAGGCTCGCATAGAGGTTGCCGGGCGGCGAAAACCATGACCGGTCGCCGCGTCCCTTGCCCGCGGTTTGCCGCTCGGCGGTGATCCACAGCGGCCCGCGATCGCCCGATCGGCCGCGTATCCGCGCTTGCCGATTGGTCGAATCCACAATGGCGAGAGCGTCGAGCCGCACCCCTGCAGCAATCGCCGCCGGATCAAGCCGCATCAGAACAGGGAGCGAGCAGCCGCGCTCGCCGCCCCAACCAGCGGCCCCGGATAGAGGAAGAACAGGATGTTGAACAAGCCGCAAATCGCAAGCACCACCCGAAGCTCGACGGGCATCGCATAAAAGCCTTCGGCCGCCTCGTCGAAATACATGACCTTTATGATCGTCAGATAGTAGTAGGCGCCCACCACGCTGGCGAGTACGCCGATCACGGCAAGGATATAGAGGCCCGCCTTGATGGCGGCGAGGAACACGTAGAACTTGGCGAAAAAGCCGGCGAGCGGCGGCACGCCGGCCATCGAAAACAGCAGCATCGCCAGGAAGAACGCCATGGTCGGGTGGGTGCGCGCCAGCCCCGCGAGTTGGTCGATCGATTCCACCATGCCGGTCGAACGCCGCAGCGCCAGGATCACGGCGAATGCTCCGAGCGTCATGGTCATGTAGATCGCTATATAGACAAGCACGCCCTGCACGCCCTCGGCCGTGCCGGCGGCCAGCCCGATCAGCGCGTAGCCCATGTGACCGATCGACGAATAGGCCATCAACCGCTTGATATTGCGCTGGCCGATGGCCGCGAAGGAGCCGAGCAGCATCGAGGCGATGGAGACGAAGATCAGGATCTGCTGCCACTCCGTCGTAATTCCAGGAAAGGCCACGACGGTCGCGCGCACGAACATGGCGATGCCTGCGACTTTGGGCGCCGCGGCAAAGAACGCGGTGACCGGTGTCGGCGCGCCCTCATAGACGTCGGGCGTCCACATGTGGAACGGCACCGCGGACACCTTGAAGCAAAAGCCAGCGAACAGAAAAACGAGGCCGAAGATCAGGCCGATACCGCCATGTGCGGCCGCGTGCGCAATGCCGGTGAAGGTCACGGTGCCAGTGAAGCCGTAAACCAGCGACGCGCCGTAGAGCAGCATGCCCGATGACAAGGCGCCGAGCACAAAGTATTTCAGGCCGGCTTCGGTCGAGCGCAGCTGGTCGCGGTGACTGGCCGCCAGCACGTAGAGCGGCAGACTCATCAGTTCCAGGCCGAGATAGAGCGCGATGAGATCAGCGGCCGAAATCAGCATCAGCATGCCGAGCGTCGACAGCAGAACCAGCACGGAATATTCGAACCGCTCCTGCCGCTCGTGCTTGGCGTAATCGAGCGACATCGCAATGGCTGCGGCGGACCCGAGCAACGCCAGCACTTTCAGAAAGCGGGCAAAGTCGTCGACTACGAAACTTCCGCCGAAGCTCACCAAGCGGCCCGCGGGCAGCACCAAAAGGATCACGCCGGCGAGAAGCAAGAGCACGATTGCCGAAAAGTCGACGACCCTGACCGGCAGCCCGCCGCGAAACGCGCCGAGCATGAGCAGCGCCATGGCGCCGAGCGCCAGCACGATTTCTGGCAGCAGTGGCACGAACGCCGGGAGTTGCGCAGCGCTCATCGTCTCACCTCGCCAACGGCGCCGTTAGGCCCGCCGCCTGCATGCCGTGGAGCGCGTGATGGTAGTTGTCGATCAGTTGCGACACCGAGACAGCGGAAAAATCGAGCACGGGCTTCGGATAGACGCCGATCAAGATCGTGAGAATGACCAGCGGCGCCAGTATGATCATTTCTCGCGGGCCGATGTCCTTGATCCACTGCAGGTTCGGCTTCTCCAGCTTGCCAAAAATCACCTTGCGGTAGAGCCACAACATGTAGCAGGCCGAGAGGATGGTGCCGAGCGTGGCAAGCGTCGCCACCCAATTGTTGACACGGAACGTGCCGATCAGCGTCAGGAACTCGCCGACAAAGCCCGACGTGCCGGGCAGCCCGACATTGGCAAGCGCAAACACCATGAAGACGAAGGCGTAGATCGGCATGCGGTTAACGATGCCGCCATAGGCCGCGATCTCGCGGGTATGCATGCGGTCGTAGACCACGCCGACGCACAGGAACAGCGCGGCCGAGACGATGCCGTGAGAAATCATCTGGAAAATGCCGCCCGAGATTCCCTGAGCCGTCACCGCAAAGATGCCCATGGTGACAAAGCCCATATGGGCGACCGACGAATAGGCGATCAGCTTTTTCACGTCCTCCTGCACCAGCGCCACGAGTGACGTGTAGATGATGGCAATGACGGACAGTGCGTAGATCAGTGGCGCAAGATGCTGCGATGCCTCCGGAAACATCGGTAACGAGAAGCGCAGAAAGCCGTAGCCGCCCATCTTCAAGAGGATGGCCGCGAGTATCACCGATCCGGCGGTGGGCGCCTCGACGTGCGCATCCGGCAGCCAAGTGTGAACCGGCCACATCGGCATTTTGACTGCAAACGAGGCGAGGAAGGCAAGGAACGCCCAGGTCTGAAGCGAATGCGGGAAGGTATGATGCAGCAGCGTCGGAATGTCGGTCGTGCCGGCGTCCCAGTACATCGCCATGATGGCGAGCAGCATCAGCACCGAGCCGAGCAGCGTATAGAGAAAAAACTTGAAGCTGGCATACACCCGGCGCGGGCCGCCCCATACGCCGATGATCAAGAACATCGGAATGAGGCCGCCTTCGAAGAACAAGTAGAACAGCACCAGGTCGAGCGCGCAGAACGTACCGACCATCAGCGTTTCGAGCGCCAAGAACGCGATCATATACTCGCGCACCCGGCGCTGGATCGCCTCCCAGCTCGCCAGGATCGCGATCGGCATCAGCGCCGTGGTGAGTATGACGAACGGCAGCGAAATGCCGTCGACACCCATCGAGTAATTGATGGAGCCGCCGAGCCACGGCGCCTTCTCGACGAATTGGAAATCGGCTGTCGACGGATCGTATCGCCAGACCAGGATGAGCGAGATGACGAAGGTGATCAGCGTCGTCCACAGCGCCAGCCAGCGGGCGTTGCGCACACCGGCCTCGTCATTGCTGAGAAACGCAATGAACAGCGCGCCGACCAGCGGCAGAAACACGATGACGGAGAGGATCGGCCAGCTCGTCATCCGTGCACCCCGTAGACCATGAACCAGGTGACGGCGAGGGCGACGCCGATCAGCATGGCGAAGGCGTAATGGTAGAGATAGCCGGTCTGCAGGCGAATGACGTTGCGCGTCACGTCGAGCACACGCGCCGAGACGCCGTCGGGACCGAGGCCGTCGATGATGAAGCCGTCACCGCCCTTCCATAACAGGCGGCCGAGCCACAACAGCGGGCGCACGAGCAGGAAGTCGTAGATCTCGTCGAAATACCACTTGTTCAGCAGGAACTGGTACAGCAGCGGCTGCTGGCGAGCCAATTCCTTGGGCACATCCGGCCGGCGGATATAGAAATACCACGCGACCAGAAAGCCGCCGATCATCATCACGGTCGGAGACAGCGTCACCAGCAGCGGCAGATGCTCGGTCTCCTCGTAGATTTTGTCGGCGGTCACGAGTCTCAGCGCCTGGTGGAAGAACGTGTCGGCGCCGTGGCCGGTGAATAGCGCAAGCACCGGGTACCCGGCGGCCAACGAACCGATGGCGAGCAGCGCCAGCGGCACCAGTATCACCAGCGGGCTCTCATGCGCGTGCTCATAGTGTTCGCGGTCGTGCGGCTCGCCATGGAACGTCATGAAGATCAGGCGCCAGGAGTAGAACGCCGTGAGCGCCGCGGCGCCGAGCGTCATGATGAAGCCGTAGGTGGCCATCGGATTGGCGCTCACATCCGCCGACTCGATGATCGCATCCTTGGAAAAGTAGCCGGCCGTGAGCGGGAAACCGGTCAGCGCCAAGGTGCCGATCACCATCGTGGCGTAGGTGAACGGCAGCTTGCGCCACAGGCCGCCCATGTGACGCATGTCCTGCTCGTGGTGCATCGCGATGATCACCGAGCCGGAGCCGAGGAACAACAGCGCCTTGAAGAAGGCATGCGTGAACAGGTGGAACATACCGACCGAATAAGCGCCGACGCCCATGGCGACGAACATGTAGCCGAGCTGCGAACAGGTCGAATAGGCGACGACCCGCTTGATGTCGTTCTGCACCAGGCCAACCGTCGCGGCGAACATGCAGGTCGTGGCGCCGATGAAGGTGACGAAGGCCGACGCGCCCGGCGACAGCGCGAATAACGGCGACAGCCGCGCCACCATGAACACGCCGGCCGTCACCATGGTGGCGGCGTGGATCAGCGCCGAAACCGGCGTTGGGCCCTCCATGGCGTCCGGCAGCCAGGTGTGCAGCAGGAACTGCGCCGACTTGCCCATGGCGCCCATGAACAACAGCAGACACACCGTGGTCAGCGCATCGACATTCCAGCTCAGGAAATGAAAGCTCTTGCCGGCAAGTGCCGGGGCCTGCGCAAAAATGGTATCGAAATCGACCGCGCCGGTCAGCGCGAATACCGCGAAAATGCCAAGCGAGAAGCCGAAATCGCCGACCCGGTTGACGACAAATGCCTTGATGGCCGCCGCATTGGCCGCAGGCCGGTCATACCAAAAGCCGATGAGGAGATAGCTCGCGAGGCCGACGCCCTCCCAGCCGAAGAACAGCTGCACCAGGTTGTCGGCCGTCACCAGCATCAACATGGCGAAAGTGAAGAACGACAGGTAGCCGAAGAAGCGCGGCCGGTACGGATCGTCCGCCATGTAGCCAATCGAATAGACGTGGACGAGCGAGGAAATCGTCGTGACCACGACCAGCATGACCGCGGTCAGGGCGTCGATGCGGAGCGACCAGTCCGAATGCAGGTCGGCAAAGCTGATGAAGGTGAACAGGCGGATGCGCGCTTCGTGACCCGCGAAGCCTACGTCATAGGCCGCGTACCACGACAGCACGCACGAGATGATCAGGAGCGTGGTGGTAATCAGCTCCGCCGCGCGCGAGCCCGCGGCAGCCGGTTCGCTCGCATGCTCCTCGCTGTGCGAGGCTCTGATGACGGCATGCGCCGCGTGCGGCGAAGGGGAGCCGTGCGCGTGGCTTTCATCGACCAATCCAGCCGCATGATCGTCGTGGGGTGGCGGCGGACTTTCGCCGGGAAGGCGGTTGCGGGCGCCGACAAGCGCGATCACGCCGGCAATGATGGCGCCGATCAGCGGCAGCGCGACGATGGCTTCGTACATGCCGCCTAGCCCTTCATCAGATTAATGTCTTCCACCGCGATCGAGCCGCGGTTGCGGAAGTAGGCGACCAGGATGGCAAGCCCGATCGCCGCCTCCGCCGCCGCCACGGTGAGCACGATCAGGGCGTAGACCTGTCCGACGATGTCGCCAAGAAAGCTGGAAAACGCCACCAGGTTGATATTGACCGCAAGCAGGATGAGCTCGATCGACATCAGGATGACGATCACGTTCTTGCGATTGAGAAAGATGCCGAAGATCCCAAGCGTGAGCAGGATGGCTGCGACGGAAAGATAGTGTCCGAGCCCGATCGTCATGACAGCCCCTGCCCCGGTTTGACGTTGACGAGCTCGATTGCATCCGCGCGGCCGCGCGCCACCTGTGCGGCAATGTTCTGCCGCCGAACCTGCGGCTTGTGCTGCAGTGTCATGACGATGGCACCGACCATGGCGACGAGCAGGATCATGCCGGCTGTTTCGAAAAAGTAGACATATTTGGTGTAAAGCACGAGCCCGAGCGCCTGCGTGTTGCTGATATTGGCCGCAGTGGCGACCGATGGGTGGGCGGCCGGCGCGATCACCCAGCCGCCGACCACGAGCAGAAGCTCCACAAGCAGCACCACGCCAATCAGCGCGCCGACTGGCAGATAGTTGAGAAAACCCTGGCGCAGCTCGGCGAAATCGACGTCGAGCATCATCACCACGAACAGGAACAGCACGGCGACAGCGCCGACATAGACCACGATCAGGATCATCGCCAGAAACTCGGCGCCGAGCAGCACGAACAGTCCCGCCGCGTTGACGAACGCAAGAATGAGAAACAGCACCGAGTGCACCGGGTTGCGCGAGGTCACGACCATGACGGCCGAGGCGACGCAGACACCGGCGAACAGATAAAAGAATATAGCGTTGATGATCATCGGCCCGCTGGCTCACCTATACGGCGCATCGAGTGCGATACTGTTGGCGAGTTCCCGCTCCCAACGGTCGCCGTTCGCCAACAGCCGTTCCTTGTCGTAGTAAAGCTCCTCGCGGGTTTCGGTGGCGAACTCGAAGTTCGGCCCCTCGACGATTGCGTCGACCGGACATGCTTCCTGGCACAGCCCACAATAAATGCATTTGACCATGTCGATATCGTAGCGCGTGGTGCGGCGGGTGCCGTCGTTGCGCCGCGGGCCGGCTTCGATGGTGATCGCCTGCGCCGGACAGATCGCCTCGCACAGCTTGCAGGCTATGCAGCGCTCTTCGCCGTTCGGATAGCGCCGCAGCGCATGCTCACCGCGGAAGCGAGGCGACAGCGAGCCCTTCTCGAACGGGTAATTGAGCGTCGCCTTCGGCTTGAAGAAATAGCGCATCGACAGCACGAAGGCCTGCACGAATTCCTTCAAGAACAGCGAGCGGGCGGCCTGATCCAATTTCATCTGCGCGAGCCTCGTCTGCCGCCTAGCGAATGAGCGGCGGTGCGCCCCAACCACCGATCGCTTTGCCGACCCAATAGCCGACAGTAGCGAGAATTGCGATGTCGAACCCCAATATCAAACGCCGCGCGATTGACAGCTTCTCTTCGAACGCTTCGCGATCTTCCGGTGTCACCGGGCTGTGCTCCGCGCGCAGACGCCGATCGAGATAGCGAATCGCCGGCACGTAAAGTGCAACCGCCGCTATGGTGCCCACCAGCGCGCCCAACCAGGCCGGCAGTGAATAATCCATACCCCGCTCCGTTCCTTCGCAGTTCTTCGCTCAATGGGGCCCCCATCCGGTGACCTCGAGCACGCTGGCCACGATCGCGACCATCGCGAGCGAGATTGGCAGGAACACCTTCCAGCCCAGCCGCATCAACTGGTCGTAGCGATAGCGCGGCACGAACGCCTTCACCATGGCGAACATGAAGAACACGAACAGCACCTTGAGCACGAACCAGATCACGCCCGGGATCCAGGTGAACGGCACGACGGGGAACGGCGGCAGCCAGCCGCCGAGAAACAGGATCGTGCACATGGCGCACATCGTGGTGATCGCCACGTACTCGCCGAGCATGAACATCATGTACGGTGTCGAGCCGTACTCGACCATGAAGCCCGCGACCAGTTCGGATTCCGCTTCGACCAGATCGAATGGCGGCCGGTTGGTCTCCGCCAACGCCGAGACGAAGAAGACGATCAGCATTGGAAACAGCGGCAGCCAGTACCAGCCGAACAGACCCCACGGGTGGTTCTGCGCCTCGACGATGGCGGACAGATTGAGCGAACCGACGCACAGCAGCACGGTGATGATGACGAAACCGATCGAGACTTCGTAGGACACCATCTGCGCGGCGGAACGCAGCGCCGCCAGGAACGGGTATTTCGAATTCGATGCCCAGCCCGCCATGATCACGCCGTACACGCCGAGCGACGAAATGGCGAAGATATAGAGGATGCCGACATTGATATTGGCAATGACCCAGCCGGCGTTGACCGGGATCACCGCCCAGGCGGCAAGCGCCAGCGTGCAGGTGACGAGCGGCGCCAGCAGGAACACGCCCTTGTTAGCGCCGGCCGGGATCACCGGCTCTTTCAGCACGAATTTGAGTAGGTCGGCGAAGGACTGAAACAAGCCCCACGGTCCGACCACGTTGGGACCACGCCTGATCTGCACCGCGGCCCAGATCTTGCGGTCGGCGAGGAGAATGTAGGCGACCGCAATAAGCAAAATGACGAGCAGCAGCACGCTCTCCCCGACCATGATCAGGAACGGCAGGATGTAATGGGACCAGAGGTCGGCCATGCTCGGATTCCTTATTCGGCTGCTGTCATGACCGCGCGCCCTTGCGCCAGCGCCGAACATTCCGCCATCACCGCTGAGCAGCGCGCGATGGCGTTGGTGAAATAGAAGTCCTCGACGCCGGAGCGGAACGGCGTCCGCTCCACCGCGCCGCCCGACCGCGCCGCGAGTTTCTCGATGTCGGCAGCGTCGGCCGGCACGATCTGACCGAGCTTCTGAAAATGCGGATAAGCCTTGAACAGCGCCTGGCGCAAAGCGGCGAGCGAATCGTAAGGCAATCGCTGCTGCAGCACGTCCGACAGCGCGCGCAGGATCGCCCAATCCTCGCGCGCGTCGCCGGGCGGAAACGCCGCACGCGTCGCCATTTGCACGCGGCCTTCGGTATTGACGTAGATCGCCGATTTTTCCGGATAGGCCGCACCGGGCAGGATCACATCGGCCCGCGCCGCGCCGCGATCGCCATTGCTGCCGATGTAGATCGCAAATGCGCCCGGCGCGATATCGAGTTCGTCGACGCCGAGCAGGAACACCACATCGAGCGTGCCGGGCGCCGCCATCTGACGCGCGGTAAGGCCGCCCTCCCCGGGCACGAAGCCAAGATCGAGGGCGCCGACGCGCGACGCGGCGCCGTGCAGCACGCTATAGCCGTTCCAACCCTGCTTGACCGCGCCGAGGTCGACGGCAGCCTTCGCGGCGAGCGACGCAATGGCAGCGCCGTCGGGACGGGCAAATGCCGCCGCTCCAACGAGAACCAGCGGCCGCTCGGCCTTACGCAGCGTGTCGGCGAAGGAATGCCGCGGTAAATCGGAAAGCGTCTCCGGGCCGGCGCCGAGATACTCATAGGTGTAGGTAAGATCGGCTTTCGGGCCGATCAGCCCGATCGGGACATTGCCGGCTCGCCAACGCTTGCGGATGCGCGCGTTAAGCACGGCTGCTTCCTTGCGCGGGTTGGCGCCGACGATAAGGAACGCATCGGCCGCGTCGATGCCGGCAATCGTGGCATTGAACAAATAGCTTCCGCGGCCCCAGCGCGGATCAAGCGCCGAGCCATCCTGGCGGCAATCGAGATTGCCGCCGCCAAGCCGCGTCATCAGATCCTTCAGGGCAAAAATCTCTTCGATGGCGGCGAGGTCGCCAACCAGCGCGCCGACGCGCTTCGGATTGGCGCGCTTGAGCTTTGCGGCAATGGCTGCGAATGCCTCGATCCAGGTCGCCGGCCGCAGCTTGCCGTTGTCGCGCACATAGGGCTGATCGAGCCGCTGCGTCCGCAAGCCGTCGACCACGTGCCGCGTCTTGTCGGATATCCATTCGTCGTTGATGTCGTCATTGGCGCGCGGCAAGACGCGCATCACTTCGCGCCCGCGCGTATCGATGCGGATCGCGGAGCCAAGCGCGTCCATCACGTCGATCGATTCCGTCTTGGCGAGTTCCCACGGCCGTGCCGCGAACGCGTAAGGCTTCGAGGTGAGCGCACCGACCGGGCAGATATCGACCACGTTGGCCTGCAGCTCCGAGGTCATCGCCTGTTCGAGGTAGGTGGTGATTTCCATGTCCTCGCCGCGCCCGGTGGCGCCGAGTTCCGGCACGCCGGCGACCTCGGCGGAAAAGCGGACGCAGCGCGTGCATTGGATGCAGCGGTTCATCGAAGTCTTGACCAGCGCGCCGAGATATTTGTCCTCGACCGCGCGCTTGTTCTCGCGGTAGCGGCTGGCGTCGATGCCGTAGGCCATCGACTGATCCTGCAGGTCGCATTCGCCGCCCTGGTCGCAGATCGGACAATCGAGCGGGTGATTGATGAGCAAAAACTCCATAACACCTTCGCGCGCCTTGCGCACCATCGGCGAGCGCGTCTTGACCTCCGGCGGCTCGCCCTTCGGCCCCGGCCGGCAATCGCGCACGCCCCAGGCGCAGCTTGCGACCGGCTTCGGCGAGCCGACCAGTTCGACCAGGCACATACGACAATTGCCGGCGATCGACAGCCGCTCGTGGAAACAGAAGCGCGGGATCTCGGCGCCGCCGGCTTCGCACGCTTGCAGCAGCGTATATTCCGGCGGAACGTCGATCTCTTTGCCGTCGACGATGAGTTTGGTCATGCCGCTTGTCCGTCGGGCGCGGTGCATCGCGCCGTCTTCCACAATTGTGCCGCCGTCACGTTTTCCCAGCTGAACGCATAGTCGGAGGCGCCATATGCGGCGAGGTGTTCGAGCCGCTCCTTGGCTTCGGCGAGCGTTGGCCGGTGCCCCGCCGGAATCCACCACATCACCAAATGCGGAGTGTCGAGCTTGTCGAACCATTCCTCGCGCCGGCCATAAAACCGCTTGTGCACGGTCTGATAGACGTAGCGCTCAAGCGCCTCGACGCTGTTCCACACCGACAAATTGACCGCCATCCGCGGATCGGGAAACGGCCGGAAATTGGTGGCGTTGCCGCTGTCATCCTTGAGCCGCCAGACAAAGCCGTCGCTGCATTCGGCAAGGCCGTTCACCAGATCGAGAGCGTTCATGAAATCGGCCATGCGCGGATCGTCGGTCGGATAGCGGAAGCGTCCGATATTGAGCTGCGCGAGATGGCGGGACGGGTTCATCATCGTCACTCCGCCGCCACCGGAATCGGGTCGGGTTGCGGGTTGGCGGTGTATTGATCGATGCGCCTTTCGATCTCCGGCCGGAAATGGCGCAGCAGTCCCTGCACCGGCCACGCCGCACCGTCGCCGAAAGCGCAAATGGTGTGGCCCTCGATCTGGGTGGTGACTTCCATCAGAATATCGATCTCGCGCTTGGTGGCATGACCGACCGCCATGCGATTGAGCACGCGCCACATCCAGCCCATGCCTTCGCGGCACGGCGTGCACTGGCCGCAGCTCTCGTGCTTGTAGAAGTACGAGATGCGCGCCATGGCCCGAACGATGTCGGTGGACTTGTCCATGACGATGACGGCCGCCGTGCCAAGCGCGGATTTTTTCTCGCGGCAGCCGTCAAAATCCATCAGCAGGGTGTCGGCCTGATCGGGACCGGCCGGAATGAGCGGCATCGACGAGCCGCCCGGGATCACCGCCAGCAGATTGTTCCAGCCGCCTCGCACCCCGCCTGCATACCGCTCGATTAGTTCGCGGAGCGGAATGCCCATTTCTTCTTCGACGTCGCACGGCCGCTCGACGTGCCCGGAAATGCAATAGAGCTTGGTCCCCGTATTGTTCTTGCGGCCGATGCCGGCGAACCAGGCGGCGCCGCGGCGCATGATGTCGGGCACCTGCGCAATGGTCTCGACGTTGTTGACCGTAGTCGGGCAGCCGTAGAGGCCCATGTTGGCCGGAAATGGCGGCTTCAACCGCGGCTGCCCCTTCTTGCCCTCCAGGCTCTCCAGCAGCGCCGTTTCCTCGCCGCAGATGTAGGCGCCGGCACCGTGATGGACGATAACGTCAAAGTCGAAGCCGTTGATGTTGTTCTTGCCGATCAGCTTGGCTTCGTAGGCCTGCTCGACGGCGGCCTCGAGCCGTTCGCGCTCGCGAATGAATTCGCCGCGTATGTAGATGTAGCAGGTATGCGCCTCCATGGCGCAGCCGGCGATCAGGCAGCCTTCGATCAACAGATGCGGATCGTGGCGCATGATCTCGCGGTCTTTGCAGGTGCCGGGCTCGGACTCGTCGGCATTGATCACGAGATAATGCGGGCGCCCCGGGGCCTGCTCCTTGGGCATGAACGACCATTTCAGGCCGGTGGCGAAGCCGGCGCCGCCGCGGCCGCGCTGGCCCGATGCCTTGCATTCGTTGACGAGACCTTCGCGGCCCTTCGCCAGGATTTCCTTGGTGCCGTCCCAGGCGCCGCGCGCGCGAGCAGCATCGAGTTGCCAGCCGTGATGGCCGTAGAGATTCTTGAAGATGCGATCCTTGTCGGCGAGCATTATTGGCGCCTCGGGTCGTTGGCATCGGCTGCCGGTGGTTTGTTCGCCTCGCTGTCCGGCCGCCGGGACGCCGGGCTGGCGGCATAAATCGACGGATCGATCAGCGTGTCGGGCCCGCCGACGGGCGCGGAATTCTGCCGCTCGACCTGCGGGCCCGGTTTGGGCGTCTTGCCAGCCGCAAGATCGTCGAGGATGTGCGTCATCGTTTCGGGAGTGAGGTCCTCGTAGTAGTCGGCATTGATCTGGACCATCGGCGCATTCACACAGGCGCCAAGGCATTCAACCTCGACCCAGGAGAATTTGCCGTCGGCGGTAACTTCGTTCTCCTCGCCGATCACCTGGTGCAGAACTTTCTTCAATCCGTCGGCACCACGCAGCAAACAAGGCGTCGTTCCGCAGAACTGCACGTGAAATTTGCCGACCGGCGACAGATTGAACATCGTGTAGAAGGTGGCGACTTCGAGTACGCGAATTTTCGCCATGCCGAGCAGTTCGGCGACCGCCTCGATCGCCGGCTTCGGTAGCCAGCCGCCGCACTGATCTTGCGCCTTCCACAGAATCGGAATGACTGCCGACTGCTGGCGGCCAGGCGGATATTTCTCGATCTTCGCTTTCGCCCAGGCGAGATTCTCCTGTGTGAACGCAAAGCTTTCCGGCTGCGTTTCGGCAAGACGGCGGACACTCATCGGTCCACCTCGCCAAACACGATGTCGATTGAACCGAGAATCGCCGAGATATCGGCTAGCATGTGGCCGCGGCAGAGAAAGTCCATCGCCGCGAGGTGGGCGAAGCCGGGTGCGCGGATCTTACATTTGTACGGCTTGTTGGTGCCGTCGGCGACCAGGTAAACACCGAACTCGCCTTTCGGCGCTTCGACCGCCACATACACTTCGCCCGGCGGCACCTTGAAACCTTCCGTGTAGAGCTTGAAGTGATGGATCAGCGATTCCATCGAGCGTTTCATGTCGCCGCGCCGCGGCGGCGAGATCTTGTGGTCGTCGATGACCACCGGTCCCGGCGTGGCGTGCAACCGATCGATGCATTGCTTCATGATACGGATCGACTGGCGCATTTCTTCCATGCGGATGCAGTAGCGGTCGTAGTTGTCGCCGTTCTTGCCGATCGGAATGTCGAATTCGAGTTCGGAATAACACTCGTAAGGCTGCGCCCGGCGCAGGTCCCACGCCGCGCCCGAGCCCCGCACCATGACGCCGGAAAAACCGCGCGCCCAGGCATCGGCCAGAGACACCACGCCGATATCGACGTTGCGCTGCTTGAAGATGCGGTTGTCGGTGAGCAACTCCTCCAGATCGTCGCACACCTGGAGGAATGGGTCGCAGAACGCCGCGATGTCGTCGATAAGCTTCGGCGGCAAATCCTGATGCACGCCGCCGACGCGGAAATAGGCCGCGTGCATGCGCGAACCGGAAGCCCGCTCATAAAAGCCCATGAGCTTTTCGCGCTCTTCGAAACCCCACAGCGGCGGGGTGAGCGCGCCCACGTCCATGGCCTGTGTCGTGACGTTGAGCTGATGCGACAGGAGCCGGCCGATTTCGCAATACAAGACGCGGATGAGCTGCGCGCGGCGCGGCACGTCGATGCCAAGGAGCTTTTCGGCCGCGAGACAAAAGGCGTGCTCTTGATTGATTGGCGCCACATAGTCGAGCCGGTCGAAATACGGGATCGCCTGCAGATAGGTTTTTTGCTCGATCAGCTTTTCGGTGCCGCGATGCAGGAGCCCGATATGCGGATCCACCCGCTCGACGACTTCGCCGTCGAGTTCGAGCACCAGACGCAGCACACCGTGCGCAGCCGGATGCTGCGGTCCGAAGTTAATCGTGAAATTGCGCGTGGCCGCTTCTGCCATGATGTCCCTACTAGCCACTCGCGCTATTCGCTATTCGCCATCTGCAACTCGCCCACTTTCGCCGCTTTCGAGGCAACCCGCGCATTGAACTTGTCCCACATCACCACGAAACGCTCGTGGCGGCCTTCGCCGATCAGATCGACGCCGTCATGCGCCTTGACCGCAAACGTGATGCGGTTGCCGACGATTTTTTCGATCTCGGCATCGACCGTCACGATCATGCCGGGCGGCGTTGCCGCGAGGTGGCTGACATCGACATGCACGCCGAGACTGCCCTCGCCCGGATCGAGATGCGGACCAAGAAGCTGCGCACAAGTCCATTCCATCAGAATGATCATGTTGCCGGTCGCGAACACCTTCGGCATCGAGGCGATTTCCGGCGCCTCCGGATAGGTGTAGGGCACGGTCTTGTTTTCCGGCACCTTGTAGGCAAAGCGATGCGCCAGCCCGGGCTTGAGCGTCGATTTCATCTCACGACCCCTGCCCGCCGCCGGACTTCGCCTTCTCGTCGCCCGGCAACACGTAATCGGTGCCTTCCCACGGCGACAGAAAATCGAAGTTGCGGAATTCCTGTGTCAGCCGTACCGGCTCGTACACGACGCGTTTGAGTTCGTCGTCGTAGCGAACTTCGACAAAGCCGGTGAGCGGGAAATCCTTGCGCAGCGGGTGGCCCTCGAAACCGTAATCGGTGAGAATCCGCCGCATGTCCGGATGGCCGGTGAAAACGATGCCGTAGAGATCGTAGGTCTCGCGTTCGAACCACTCGGCGCCGGCGAACGCCTCGATGATCGACGGCACCGGCGTCGTCTCGTCGGTCTCGGCTTTGACGCGAACGCGTGCGTTATGTTTCGGCGACAGCAGGTGATAGACCATGTCAAAACGCCGCTCGCGGCTCGGCCAGTCGACCGCCGTGATGTCGATCAGGTTGACGAACAGGCAGTTCGGATCGTCGCGCAGAAACTTCATGACCGCGACGATGTCGCGCGCCTGAGCGGTCACCGTCAGCTCATGGAACGCAAGCGCATAGCCCGTTACCGATGCCGGCAATGCGCCAGCGATTGTTTGGCCGAGCCTGTCGAGCGTCTCATCCATGTTCAAGGTCGATTTCAGCGTTCGATCGTCGCCGTGCGGCGAATTTTTTTCTGCAGCAGAAGCACGCCGTAAAGCAACGCTTCGGCTGTAGGTGGACAGCCCGGCACGTAGATATCGACCGGCACGATGCGGTCGCAGCCGCGCACCACCGAATAGGAATAATGGTAATAACCGCCACCGTTGGCGCAGGATCCCATCGAGATCACGTAGCGCGGCTCCGGCATCTGGTCGTAAACTTTGCGCAGCGCCGGCGCCATTTTGTTCGTCAAGGTGCCCGCTACGATCATCACGTCGGATTGGCGCGGCGAGGCACGCGGCGCGAAGCCGAAGCGCTCGGCATCGTAACGCGGCATCGACATCTGCATCATTTCGACCGCGCAGCAGGCGAGCCCGAACGTCATCCACATCAGCGAGCCGGTGCGCGCCCACGCGATCAGGTCGTCGGCCGCAGCGACCAGGAATCCCTTGTCGGACAGCTCGCTGTTGAGTTCGGAAAAATACTTATCGGTCGCGTTCACCGGCCGGCCGGTGTTCGGATCGATGATCTCTTGGCGCGGCGCGGCGACCGCGGGCTCGCTCAATCCCATTCGAGCGCTCCCTTCTTCCATTCATAGATAAAGCCGATCGTCAGCACCGCAAGGAACAGCATCATTGCCCAGAAGCCGTAAACGCCGACCTGACGGAATGTCGCAGCCCACGGGAACAGGAACGTCACTTCGAGATCGAAGATGATGAACAGGATGGCGACGAGGTAGAAGCGCACGTCGAATTTCATGCGCGCATCATCGAAGGCGTTGAAGCCGCATTCGTAGGCCGACAATTTTTCCGGATCGGGCCGTTTGTAGGCGACGAGGAATGCCGAGATCAGAAGCGCGAGCCCGATCACCGCCGACACGCCGACAAAGACGATGAGCGGAATATAGGCCTCGAGCAGTTGACCGATCGATTGACTCATCCGGAGTCCTTTTTCCCGGCTGCCCCCCGACACATGCCTGATTGCACATGTCCGATTGCACCGAAAATGTGCCTCGGCGGCGGGTCGCGCGAGGTCCTCTCCTGCCTTTCCGCCGGGCGGGAGAGAGAAACGACAGGGCGCTGATTTGCCGCAAAAATCGGCGGATTCGCAACGCAAATCGAACGCAGCGACCCTTAGCGCAGTGCACAAAAGGGCGCAAGACAGCCCTGTGCGGCGATCCTCAACATTGACGGCGCGGCCGATGATACCATCATGCAGCCGCGCAATGCCGGAGAGGATACCAATGCGAAGCGTCGTCACAAGAACGCGAGGAATCGGCGCGCTGGCTGCCGCCGCATTGGCGGGTGCGCTCGTATTTGGCGATTCCGGCGGCAGCGCCGCCGCGAATTTCCCCGATCACCCGATCAAGCTGATCGTGCCGTTCGGCGCCGGCGGGCCGCCGGACGTCGCCGCGCGTATCATCGGCGCCTACATCTCGGAACATCTCGGTCCGGTGGTGGTGGAAAACCACGTTGGCGCCGGCGGCACGCTCGCAGCCCGGCTGGTGGCAACCTCGCCGCCGGATGGCTATACGCTGCTCGCCGGCACGGCCGGGTCGCTGTCCATCAGCCCGCAACTCTACAAGGATGCCGGGATCGACCCGGTCAAGCAGTTCGCCGCGGTCGCACTCGTGTCCTCGGCTCCGCTCGTGCTCGCCGTGCAAAAATCGGTTCCCGCACACAGCGTCAAGGAACTGGTCGCCTACGCCAAGGCCAATCCCGGAAAATTGAACTACGGCGCGGTGATCGGCACGCCGCCGCATCTGAGCGGCGAAATGTTCAAGCACATCACCGGCGCCAACATCGTGTTCGTGCCGTACAGGAGCGCGGCGCAAGCCACCACCGACGTGCTCTCCGGCCACATGAACATGACGTTCGAGGGCACCACGGCGATCTCGCCCTTTATCAAGTCCGGCCAGTTGCGGGCGCTTGCCGTCACCAGCGCGCAGCGCATTCCTGAACTTCCCGACGTGCCCACCATGGACGAACTCGGCTATCCGGGCATGCCACCGGATTCCTGGCAGGCCATCGTCGCGCCCGCCGGCACGCCGAGGGCAGTCATCGCGAGGATCAATGCCGTGGTCAACCAGGGCCTGGCCACGCCGGAGTTACGGCAAAAGATCATCAAGCTCGGCGGCGAGCCGGAGCCGAAATCGGTCGCCGACTTCGCCGCCTACATTGCCGACCAGTACAAGCGTTGGGGCGACGTCATCCGCATCACCGGCGTCAAGCTGGACTGAACAGGGCGAGGTAAAGACTATGGTTATGCTGACACGGCGCCAGACCACCGGGCTGGTCCTGGCAACCGCCGCCGCGTTTCTGCCGACGGCAAGCCGCGCCGACGATTATCCGTCCCGGCCCGTACGTATCATTGCGCCCTTTGGCGCTGGCGGGCCGACCGATGTCTTCTCCCGAGCGATTGCCCTCGAACTCGACAAGGCGCTGCGTCAGAATTTTTTCATCGAGAACCGGCCTGGCGCCGGTACGACGCTCGGCACCGAACTCGTCGCCAAGGCGACGCCGGACGGCTACACGCTGTTGATGGCGAGCAGCACACAAACGGTCAACGAAACGCTCTACCAGAACAAGGCGTACGCGCTGATGCGCGATCTCGTTCCAGTCGCGCCGATGGAAGACAACGATCTCGTTCTGGTCGTAAATCCCGGGGTACCGGCGCATAACGTCGCCGAGCTCGTCGCGCTCGCGAAAGCCAAGCCCGGCACGCTCAATTTCGGGTCGTCGGGGCCGGGCTCGAACTACCACATGGCTGCCGAGCTTTTGAAAAATCTCACCGGCATCGACATCGTGCATGTGCCGTATAAAGGTTCGACCGGCATGCGCATCGACATTTTGAGCGGGCAAATCCAGATCCTGTTCGATTCGGTGCCGACCATGGCGCCCTATATTAAGGCCGACAAAGTGCGAGCCCTGGGTACGAGCGGAGCCAAACGCTCGCCGATCCTGCCTGATGTGCCGACCATCGCGGAGACCGTGCCGGGCTTTGAATTCAGCCAGTGGGTCGGCTTCATGGCGCCGAAGGCAACGCCGGCGCCGATCGTCGCCAAGCTGCACGACACCATCACTGCCGTCTTGAGCCAGCCGGACATCAAGAAATCCTGGGAGGCCCAGGGCGCCGAGCCCATGGTAATGACGCAGCCGCAATTCGCCGCCTTCATGCAGGCGCAAGTCGACAAATGGGCTAAGGTCATCAAGGCCAACCACATCACGCTGATCAATTAGCGCGTCATTGCGAGAAGCAAAGCGACGAAGCAATCCAGCCGACCTCGCCGCCATGCAAGCGGTCTGGATTGCTTCGCTCCGCTCGCAATGACCAAGAGAAAACCAGACAAGGCAACCGATGAATGACATGAGCAATCTCGCAACAGCCCCCATCAAAGCTGAAGACCACTGGACCGCCAAAGGCGGCGGCGTAAAGCTGTTCTTGTTCGAAAAGTGCGCTGCCGATCCGAAGGATGCGGCCGGCACGATTCTGTTCGTGCATGGCTCGTCGATGGCGGCGCAGCCGACTTTCGATCTGCAGGTTCCGGGGCGGCCGGATTCTTCGGCGATGGATTTTTTTGCGCGCCGCGGCTTCGACTGCTGGTCGGTCGACATGGAGGGCTACGGCCGCTCCACCAAGGACCGCGACAACAACGCGCCGATCGCCCAAGGCGCCGACGATTGCTTCGCCGCCGCAGCTTATATCCAGAAGCTGCGCGGCAAGCGGGCGTTCCTAGTCTACGGCATCTCGTCGGGCGCGCTGCGCGCCGCCTTGTTCGCGCAGCGCCATCCGGAATTCGTCGGGCGTCTCGCGCTTGACGCCATGGTGTGGACCGGCGCCGGTTCCCCGACGCTCGCTGACCGCAAGAAGAGACTACCCGAATTCCAGGCCAAGAACCGGCGGCCGATCGACAAGGCCTTCATCCACTCGATCTTTGATCGCGATCATCCCGGCACCGCCGAGGAGAACGTCATCGACGCCTTCGCCGACGCCGTGACCGCACTCGACGATTCAGTGCCGACCGGCACCTATGTCGACATGTGCGCGCATCTGCCGGTGGTCGATCCGGAAAAGATCACAGTACCGACGCTGATCATGCGCGGCCAATGGGACGGCATCGCGAGCTTTGCCGACCTCATCGCGTTCTTCGAAAAGCTGCCGAACCCCGACAAGCAATTCGCCGTAATGCCGGGCATCTCGCACGCGAGCTTTCAGCAAAAAAACTACGCGATCGTCTATCATATTCTGCTGAGCTTCTTCACCCAACCGGCTCCGATTTATCGGGGGTGAGCGCCCGTCCTTTCTCTGCTACTCTGACGCACCGGCGATAGACCGGACGACGACCAGGGAGGCGAACATGACGGACGCTTTGAAACGGCGGGCGGTACTGCAGGCGGGCGCCGCCATGCTCGGCGCCGGAATGCTGCCGGCGAGCGCGGCGCGGGCAGAGCGCAGCGGCGGCTACGAGTTTTTGGTCAAGGACATCGTCTATCAGCGCTCAGGCGGCAAGGAGCGGCTGGCGCGGCTCTACCAGCCGGCCGGTACCGGGCCGTTCCCCGCGGTGCTTCAGGTGCACGGCGGCGCCTGGAACGACAAGAACCGCACCGACGGCCAGAACGTCTCGCTCGATCTCGCCGAAGCCGGCATCGTCGTGCTGGCAATCGATTTTCGCAACGCGGGCGAGGCGCCCTACCCCGCGTCATTGCAGGACATCAACTACGGTATCCGTTGGCTCAAGGCCCATGCCGGCGAGTTCGGCAGCTCCGCAGGTCAGGTCGGCGCCTACGGCACATCGAGCGGCGGGCATCAGGCCCTACTCGCCGCGATCCGGCCCGACGATCCACGCTATCGCGCGCTGTCGCTCGCGGACGCGCCCAACATGGACGCCAAGCTCGCGTTCGTCATGTCCGGCTGGGGCGTGCTGTTTCCGCTGGAGCGCTACAAACTCGCCAAAGTTCAAGGCAAGCCAGACCTCGCCAAGGATCACGACAGATTCTTCGGCAGCGAAGCGACGCAGATCGAAGCAACGCCGGCTCTCATCCTCGAACGCGGCGAGAAGGTATTTCTGCCGCCGGCGCTGGTGTTCCAGGGCACCAAGGACCAGTGGACCACAGTCGAACTCGCCGAGCGGTTCGCCACTGACTATCGCAAGGCCGGCGGCAGCATCGACCTGCTGCTGCTCGACGGTGCACGCCACACCTTCCTCAACGAACATCCGTTCGAGCCGAATTCGAAGAAGGCGCTCAAAGTCATGATCGCGTTCGTCAAACAGCACGGCTCGGAACGCCGCGCAGCGCGGTAGCGGACTCAGATAATTGCAGGAGGCTGCAAGATCGATTCGCCGGATTCAATCACGCGCACAAGGACGCCAACTTCCGGCGCTGCACTAAGCGCGTCGCGCCGTAGCGCCATTGACCAGACAATGGTATCGACAAAAAAGCTCAATCGCGCGTACGCTCCGCCTTATAGTCATAGGACGCGTCCCAATCGAGCTTGCCCATCAGATCAAGCAGCCGCTTTTGCCGCCGACGCGCGATAAACTCTTGCAACGCCTTGCTAACGGCCGCCTTCTTGGTACGCTCGCCGCTGACTTCGAGCGCTTGTTCGATGAGTTCCGGATCGATCGAGAGGTTCGTTGGCATGTGTGAAACTCCACACATAAAGTGGCACAAAATCTAGGCTTGCGCGATCGCGACTGCGAATGGAGCATTATCGCGGCACATCCTTAGGATCTGCCAGCGCGGCTGGCTGCTCGTCCTACTCCACGTCCTCGACCTTGTCCGGCGCGGTGCCGAACGCCTTCTGCGCAAGGGCCGCTTCGACGAACTGATCGATGTCGCCGTCGAGCACGCCACCGGTGTTGGAGGTGGAGACGCCGGTGCGCAGGTCTTTCACCATCTGATACGGCTGCAGCACGTAGGAGCGGATCTGGTGGCCCCAGCCGATATCGGTCTTGGCGGCCTGATCGGCGATGGCCTTTTCCTCGCGCTTTTTCAGCTCCAATTCATAGAGCTTGGCCCGCAGCATCTGCCAGGCGGTCGCGCGGTTGCGATGCTGCGAGCGGTCTCCTTGCGAAACCACGGCAATGCTGGTCGGAATGTGCGTCAGCCGCACGGCGGATTCGGTCTTGTTGACGTGCTGGCCGCCGGCGCCGCCGGAGCGCATGGTATCCACCCGCACGTCGGCTTCGTCGATGTCGATCTTGATGCGGTCGTCGACCACCGGATAGACGGTGACGCTTGCGAACGAGGTGTGCCGCCGCGCGTTGGAATCGAATGGCGAGATGCGCACCAGCCGGTGCACGCCGTTCTCACTCTTGAGCCAGCCGTAGGCGTTGTGGCCTTTGATCTCTATCGTCGCCGATTTGATGCCGGCTTCTTCGCCGGCAGTTTCTTCAACATACTCAACCTTGAAACCGTGCTGCTCGGCCCAGCGCACATACATGCGCATGAGCATACTGGCCCAGTCCTGACTTTCGGTGCCACCGGCGCCAGCGTGGACTTCAAGATAAGAGTCATTGGCATCGGCTTCGCCCGACAGCAGCGCCTCGAGCTCGCGGCGCGCCACCTCGGTTTTCAGCTTGCGCAGGCTCTCTTCGGCTTCCGCGATGACGGCCTTATCGCCTTCAGCATCGCCGAGTTCGATCAGCATTACCTGATCGTCGAGCTCCTGGTCGATGCGGGCCAGCGCCGTGAGCTGATCGTCGAGCGAGGTGCGCTCCTGCATCACGCGGCTGGCGCGCTGCGGATCGTTCCAAAGATTCGGATCTTCGGCCTGCCGGTTCAGTTCCGCGAGCCGTACGCGCGCCTTGTCGACGTCAAAGATGCCTCCTCAGCAGCCCGGCAGACTGCTTGATCTCGGCGACGATATTTTGAATTTCGGAGCGCATATCAGGTATCAGGGAGAAAGAATCGCGAGCAGGCGTCAACGAATGTATATCGTGGCGGGTTCGGCGCAAATCAACCAAATTTTCGCGGCGATTCCTGATCCCTGACACCTGATCCCTGGCATCAGTACAACCCACCGGTGCCGCTGCTGCGGATCGCGCGATCGGCATCCGGCGATACCGCGACCGGGCCGGCGTCGGGAAGGGGCTTGCCGTTGGCCGTATCGGTACCGACGATCGAATAGCTGTCGGGCGGCGCGGTGCCGGGCTTGAAGGCTTCGAGGATCACATGCGAGTCGCCGGGCGGCGCGCGCATGCCGGTCTTGGCGTCGACGCGCACCAGCTTGATGCCGGGCGGCATCGGGAACGGAATCGGCGGCTTGTCGGCAAGCGCCACCTTGAGAAAATCCCGCACGATGGGCGCCGCATACTTGCCGCCGGTCGCACTGCGCGCAATCTGGCGCGGCTTGTCGTAGCCGAGATAAACGCCGCAGACCAAGTCGGGCGAAAAGCCGATAAACCAGAGATCCTTGCTGTCATTGGTGGTGCCGGTCTTGCCGGCGATCGGCTTGCCCACGGCGCGCAGCGCCGAGCCGGTGCCGCGCTGCACGACACCCTCCATCATCGACACAATCTGATAATCGGTCATCGGATCGAGCACCTTCTGCTGGTGATCGACCAAGGTCGGTTCCGGCTGATCGTGCCAGCTCTTGGCGTCGCAGGCTTCACATTCGCGCGTATCGTGCTTGTAGATGGTGTGGCCGTAGCGGTCCTGGATGCGGTCGATCAGCGTCGGAATAATCCGCCGGCCGCCGTTGTCGAGCATCGCGTACGCATTGACCATGCGCATCAGCGTGGTTTCGCCGGCGCCGAGCGCGTAGGACAGATACGGCGGCATGCTGTCATAGACGCCGAATTTCTTCGCATACTCGGAGATCAGCGGCATGCCGATTGCCTGCGCCAGGCGCACGGTCATGACGTTGCGCGATTCCTCGAGGCCGAAGCGCAATGTCGAGGGACCAAAGAATTGGCCCTCGTAGTTTTCCGGCTTCCAGACCTCGCCGCCCGTTCCAGTATCGACCTCGATCGGCGCGTCCAGGATGATGGTCGAGGGCGTATAGCCGTTGTCGATCGCGGTCGCATAAACGATGGGCTTGAACGATGAGCCCGGCTGCCGCAGCGCCTGCGTGGCGCGGTTAAACTGGCTTTGGTCGAACGAGAAGCCGCCGACCATGGCAAGCACCCGGCCGGTATGCGGATCTTCGACCACCATCGCGCCGGAGATTTCCGGCACCTGGCGCAGCCGATAGTCGCCCTTCTGCTCCATCGGCTCGACATAGATGACGTCGCCCGGAGCCAGCACCTCGCTCACCCGCTTGATCGCATGCGACGGCCCTTTGCCCGGCTTTGCCCATTTGACGCCTTCGAGCGGCACTAGTCCGGTATCGCGCTGTTTCACGACATTGCCGCCCGGATCGCGCGGCGGCTGCAAGCCGATATGCGCCGACTGATCGCTGACGTCGAGCACGACCGCCATTCGCCATGGCGCAATATCGGCCAGCGATTTCACATCCGCGAGTTTGATGCCCCAGTCGCCACCGGGCGCGATTTTGGTGATTGGGCCGCGGTAGCCCTTGGTCTCGTCGAAGCTGACGAGCCCATTGACCATGGCCTTGCGCGCCTCGAGCTGCAGCTTGGGATCGAGCGTGGTGCGCACCGACAGGCCGCCCTCATACAACTTCTTCTCGCCGTAGTGGTCGACCAGATAGCGGCGCACCTCCTCGGTGAAATATTCCGCCGCATATTCGTGCGTGTCGGGCGGCCGCATGGTGACGACCAGCGGCTCTTTCTGCGCCTTGGCGCCGTCGGCGGCCGAGATGTAGCCGTCGTCGACCATGCGCTCGATCACGTAATTGCGCCGCGCCACCGCCTCGTCGTGGCGGCGAAACGGATTGTAGTTGTTCGGGCCCTTGGGCAGACCGGCCAGAAAGGCCGCCTCCGCGATCGTCAGCTCGTGCACCGACTTGTTGAAATAGAGCAGTGACGAAGCGGCAATGCCGTAGGCGCCATAGCCGAGATAAATTTCATTGAGATAAAGTTCGAGGATCTTGTCCTTGGGGTAGGCGCGCTCGATCTTGAGTGCGAGCAGCATTTCCTTGATTTTGCGGTCGAACGTCACCTCGCTGGACAAAAGAAAGTTCTTCGCCACCTGCTGAGTAATGGTGGACGCGCCCTGCGGATGGCGGCCCTTGCCGTAGTTCTCCACGTAGGACAAAGCCGCGCGCGCGATACCGGATATGTCGATGCCGGGATGCTCGTAGAAATTCTTGTCCTCGGCGGCGATGAAAGCGTGTTTGACGAGATTCGGAATTGCCTGGATCGGCAGATAGAGCCGCCGCTCCTTCGCGTATTCGGCAAGCAGTGAGCCGTCGGCGGCGTGAACCCGCGTCATGACCGGCGGCTCGTAATCCTGAAGCTGCGAGTAATCGGGCAGGCCTTGCGAGAAATGCCACAGCAGGCCGGCGACGGCGACCGTCCCGACCAGAAACACGGTTGTCCCCACGGCGAAAAGGAAGCCCAGGAACCGCAACAGCAATCTCATGAATCGGGTCCCGCCCCTTACCGACAGCCGCTCGCGCACGGCCAAAAATCCCGCGGCCCAACCGCAGCGGCCCAGATTGGCGGAAAAGGCTCGCGCCCGCCAGAGAGCCCCTGGTTCACGGGCTGTGGTCGCTCGGTTTTTTGTTCAAACTGAGGCCATTTTGCACCGCAGAACCCTGGTTTGCGTCGGCATTAATGCCGGCGATGTGCGTCGTCAGGTAGGTGTCGATCGCCTTCGCAATCGAATCGGCGGTCCGATCCCGCCATGTATCCGACATCAACGACCGCAGATCCTCACGATTGGAGACGTAGCCCAGTTCAACCAGGACAGAAGGGACATCCGGGGCTCGCAACACGCGGAAACCGGCGGACTTGATCGGTGCTTTGTGCAGTCGCGCCACCCCCTTCATGTCGCCGACTACATCGTGCGCGAACTGCATCGAAAACGTCTTGGTTTCGCGCTGTGCGAGATCGATCAGGATGCCGGCGACATCGTTGGGTTCCGACTTCAGATTGATGCCGGCGATGACATCGGCGCCGTTTTCCTTGTCGGCGAGCTCGGCGGCCTTCGCGTCGGATGCCTTGCCGGACAGCGTGTAGATGGTTGCACCCTGGGCGTCGCCTTCCTTATGCGGCAGCGAATCGGCGTGGATGGAGACGAATAGTGTGGCACCGGCGTTGCGGGCGATACGGACGCGATCGTCGAGCGGGATGTAGGTATCGTCGCTGCGTGTCATGATTACACGGAATTTGCCGGATTTCTCGATGCGCGCGCGCAGCCGTTTGGCGAAGTCGAGGACAATGTCCTTCTCCATTTGTCCGGTTGAGGCGACGGTGCCGGTGTCGATGCCGCCGTGTCCCGGATCGAGCACCACCAGCGGACGGGGGTCGGCGCTGTTGGCCTGCGGTTGCGGTTGCGGTTGCGGCGCTGGCTGCGCCGCCAACAGGCGGTCCTCGACCGCAATTTCGTGCAGGAAGCTCTGTCGATCGATCGGAACGAGGTCGAGCACAAGGCGCGCCGGGTCACCATCCGCCGCATCCATGACGAAGGCCTTGTCGACGCGCACCGGCTTGGTCACATCAAGCACGATACGCGAACCGCCCTCCATCATCAGGCCGAAGCGAAACGCCTTGATCAGCCCCCGCCCGTTCTGCCCCACCTGCGGCGGCAGCTTGAAGACGACCTGCGGGATATCGACGACGACCCGGTAGGGATCGGCAAGCGTGAAGGCGTGGAGGTCGATCTTGCGGGTCAGATCCATGACGAAGCGGGTATCCGCCTCGTTGCCACCCAGCCGGACTTCGGTTGCCTCGGGAACTGAGTCGGCTGCCGCTGCCGCCACCGGCCGGTCCGCCCAAGCGGCGGCCACACATAAGGCCAGTAACACCACGCTTGCTGCCCGACCGGCCATCGGCCCCGACCCCTCGTGCCCGCGATAATCCATTAGGGACGCGTGGTTAACCTAAACTTAAGTGTCGGCAGATCGGCCGTTTCGGCAAGCCGATTGTGACGTTTTTCGCCATCCTGTCACAGGCCGCTTGCCAATTCCCCGCCGGGGGCCTTATGAAGTACGTGCTGACGGTGAAAGGTCCCGGTTGTGTCGCGTTAGGGCATCCGGCAGGTCGTTGTACTTTAAAGTCCGCCGCGATTGCCTCCCAAAGGATGATGACGGGAGCGAGGCGGACGCCGCTTTTAAAACCCCTCCGGCGCCATAGGTCCGACAAGGTGTGGCGCGGCGGAACGCGGAACAAGCCAGCGATGCCGATACCCGCAGGAATGAGGACAACCGGAGCCTCGCGCGTGATGCGACGGTCAGCGGCTCGAACAGGCCGCCGACGGATGATCGCGCCGGTGCTGTCAGCGCAAGAACCTGCGGTAGCGCCCCGCGCTGCCGTTTCACCATGCGGTTTGGAATTCATGGTCGAGGTGCATTTCACAGTTCGATTGGGTTGGAGGAGCGGCGCCTGTTCGGCACCCGCTCGTTGGCCGATCAAAACTGCGCGCGCTCGCGATTTCCAATCCGTCCATCTTCACCGACAACAGGGCCGCGCACAGTCCGCCCCCGCCGATGCGGCGTGGATCCGGCGGCACGCCGGCCCGCGTGAGATTTTCAAATGGCCAACAAAATGCTCATCGACGCGACCCATCCGGAAGAGACCCGGGTCGTGGTGCTACGCGGCAACCGTGTCGAGGAATTCGATTTCGAATCCGCGCAACGCAAGCAGCTAAGAGGCAACATCTATCTGGCGAAAGTGACGCGCGTCGAGCCGTCGCTGCAGGCCGCTTTCATCGACTATGGCGGCAATCGCCACGGCTTTCTGGCATTTTCCGAAATCCATCCGGACTACTACCAAATTCCAGTCGCCGATCGGCAGGCGCTGATCGAAGAGGAGCAGCGCGCCCACCGCGCCGCCGACGACGAGATCGACCGCAAGTCGCGGCATCGCGGCCGTTCGCGACACTCCGCATCGCGGCATCGCGACGATGTCTTGCATGGCGAATCGCCCGAAGCTGCGGCGGGGGATATCGGAGCCGAGCCTGGCGCGACCGGCAGCGATGAAACTACGCAACACAGCGAGACTGATGCGGGCGGCAATCAATGGCATGGCCTGCCCGAGTCCTCCGGTGACGTAACGCATTCGTCCGATCAGCCTACCGAGGCCGCGCCACCGGTTCCGGACGAACCGGCAGCGCACGAAGCTTACTCCGACACGCCCTACGCTTCCGACCCCGACGCGACCGGGGCCGCGCTTCCTGAACACGCCATGCCGCGTGCCGATATTCCGGCATCGGAAACAACGGTTGCACCCGAGGCCGCCCCGTTCGAGGGCGCGGCAGATCACGGCTCCGAAAGGACGGGCGAAGCAAGGGACGCAGCCGAGGTCGCCCGCACCGGCAATGACGATGACGACGGCGCCGACAACGGCGATGCCGAGGATGAGGAGATCGTTGAATCGGTCGGCGGCGCCGACGCCCTGGAGGAAGTGCCCGATCGCGCCCCGCGTTACCGGCGCCAGTACAAAATCCAGGAGGTTATCAAGCGACGCCAGGTCATGCTGGTACAGGTGGTCAAGGAAGAGCGCGGCACCAAGGGCGCGGCGCTGACGACCTATCTGTCGCTCGCCGGCCGCTATTCGGTGCTGATGCCCAATACGGCGCGCGGCGGGGGCATTTCCCGCAAGATCACCAACGGCGAAGATCGCAGCCGGCTCAAGGAGATCGCGCAGGAACTTGAAGTGCCCGAAGGTATGGGCGTGATCCTGCGTACCGCGGGAGCCAGCCGCACCAAGACTGAGATCAAGCGCGACTTCGAGTACCTGTTGCGGCTGTGGGAGACTGTGCGCGACCTGACCTTGCGCTCGACCGCACCCAAGCTCGTGTACGAGGAAGGCTCGCTGGTCAAACGCTCCATCCGCGACCTCTACTCCAAGGATATCGACGAAGTCGTCGTCGCCGGCGCCGAAGCCTATGAGGAAGCCAAGGACTTCATGCGCATGCTCATGCCGAGCCATGCGCGCAACGTGAAACTTGATCCGGACACGCAGCCACTGTTGTCGCGCTACGGCGTCGAAAACCAGCTCGACGCCATGTTCTCGCCGGTCGTGCAGCTGCGTTCCGGCGGCTACATCGTGCTCAACCAGGCCGAAGCGCTGGTCGCGATCGACGTGAACTCGGGCCGCGCCACGCGCGAGCACCACATCGAGGACACCGCGCTCAAAACCAATCTCGAGGCGGCGGACGAAGTGGCTCGCCAATTGCGCCTGCGCGACCTCGCCGGGCTGGTCGTCATCGACTTCATCGACATGGAGGAGAAGCGCAACAACCGCGCGGTTGAGCGCCGGCTGAAGGAATGCCTCAAGCAGGATCGCGCCCGCATCCAGGTCGGCCGCATCTCGCATTTCGGCCTGTTGGAAATGTCGCGGCAGCGCATCCGCGCCAGCGTCTTGGAAAGTTCGACCGAGAAATGTCCGTATTGCGGCGGCTCCGGCCACGTCCGCTCGGTGTCATCGCTGGCGCTGCAGGTGCTGCGAGCGCTGGAAGAACAGTTGATGCGCGGCGCCACGCATAATCTCATCGCCCGCACGCGCCCCGACGTGGCGCTCTACGTGCTCAATCAAAAGCGCGCACACTTGCGGTCCTTGGAAGAGCGCTTTGCCATCACCATCACCATCTCGGCTGATGAGTCGGTCAGAGCACCGCAGGCGTTCATCATCGACCGCGGCGAGCAAGTGCACACGCCGGAAGCCGCGCGGACGCTCGCCGAGAAGGCGCAGCCGGTCGCGGTCCCGATCGAGGAAGAGGACGACCTCGAGGAGCCGACGATTGCGGACGGCGAGACGGCCGAAGAGCAGGTCGCCGAGGACAATGGCGAACAGCGCGATGGCGAACAGCGCGATGGCGGACCGCGCCGACGGCGGCGCCGCGGGCGCGGCGGACGCGGCGGACGCGGTGGGCGCGACGATGCTCGTGCGGACGGCGAAGCGCCGCCCAACGACGAGCCGGCCGCGCACGAAGCCTTGGACGAGGCCGAAGGCGGCGTATTCAGCGACGCCGAAAGAGATATTGCGGCAGGCGACGATGCGCTGGCCGGTGAGCCGCAGGGCGAGGCGGAGCGCCAAGATCGCCAAGACCACGGTGAACCTCCCGGCGAACAGGACGGCGACCGGCGACGGCGACGCCGCGGCCGCCGCGGCGGCAGACGCAATCGGCACGAGCGCGATCGCAACGGCGACAACGGGCATGATGTCCAAGGCCGCGATGAACAGCAGCCGCACGGCGAATTCGCGCCGGCCGATCTCGAACCCGAGCCTAGGGGCGCAGTTGCCGATCTCGACGCCAGGCCGCAATTCTCCAGCCCACAAGACTCTAGCCCACAAGATTCGGGTCCCCCGCCTCTACCGTACGAAGCGCCGTTTGCGCCCGCAGTGACCGCGCAACCGGCCGAAGTCGCGGCCCACGCGCCGGAGCCAGAAGCTTCTCCGTCGCGGCGGCGCTCGACCGTGCGCGAGCCTGCACCGGTATCCAACAGCGCCACAGGATCGGGACCGCCGCCCATCCCAGCGTCTTCTAGTCCCGCACCTGAGCCCGTGATCACCGAGGTCGATGAAGGCGACAGCGCTAACCAGCCGCGCCGCACCGGCTGGTGGTCGCGCCGTTCCGCGGGCGGCTAAGCGCGACATGCAAAGCGGTTGGGTCGACGCCGACGCCGAGACGCTTGTTGCGCGCACCGGCCCATCCGGAGTCGACCGGGATCTGGCCCTGCACGTTTACACGACGCGGCTACTCGGCCGCGATCCCAAACTCGTCCTGCACGGCGGCGGCAACACGTCGCTGAAATCGCGCCGTCGCGACCGTCTCGGCGAGGACGTCGAAGTGCTGTACGTCAAGGCCACGGGCGCCGACATGGCTGACGCCGATGCGGCTGGCTTTTGCGCGGTGCGGCTTGAGCCGATGCGCCGCTTGCGCGCACTCGATCATATTGGCGACGTCGAATTGGTCGCCATCGAACGCGCCAACTTGATCAATCCGGCCGCGCCGAACCCGTCGGTCGAGATGATGCTGCACGCGTTCCTGCCGCACAAATTCATCGACCACACGCACGCGACCGCGGTGCTGAGCGTCATCGACCAGCCCGACGGCGAGCAAAAATGCACCGAGATTTTCGACGGACGGCTTGGCTTCGTGCCTTACGTCATGCCGGGCTTCGGGCTCGCCAAAAACGCCATCGCGGCGTTCGAACGAGACAGGCCGCGCGACGGACTGATCCTGAGTAAGCACGGTATCGTCACCTATGGCGGCGAGGCTCGCGAAGCCTACGAACGCATGATCGAAACGGTATCGCTCGCCGAGGCCTTTATCGCCCGCCATCGCAAGTCGGTCGCCGTTAGCTTACCGGCGCGGCGCGAGACGGCCGCGATTGCCGCAGTCGCGCCCATCGTGCGCGGCGCGTGCAGCCAGAGGGATGACACGACCGAAGGCGCTTGGCGGCGGCTCATCGTTGAGTTCCGCGACACCGCCGCTGTATTGGCTTTTCTCGAACGCAAAGACTTGGCGCGGCTGTCTGGAAGCGGCGTGATAACGCCCGATCACACAATCCGCACCAAGAACTGGCCGCTCGTATTGCCGGATTCGCAGGGCGTCCGGCTGGAGGATTTCGCGCGCGCGACGCGCGAAGCCGCGCAGACATTCGCGACGCGCTACCAAAAATACTTCGCGCGCCACAACGTGCGCGTCGGCGGCGGCAAACGCGAGCTCGATCCCCTGCCCCGCGTCGTCCTGGTACCCGGTCTCGGCCTGTTCGGTCTCGGCCCAACCAAGGGCGACGCCGTAATCGCCGCCGACATCGCCGAAACCTGGATCGAAGGCGTCGACGACGCCGAAGCGATCGGCCGCTTCGAATCGATTTCCGAAGCCGAGATGTTCGACTGCGAATATTGGCCGCTCGAACAGGCAAAGCTTGCCCCCAACCTTCCGTTCCCCGCGGGCGGAGGGGGGTTAGGCAGGGGGTTACCGCTTGCCGGTCAGATCGCTGCCGTCACCGGCGCCGGCGGCGCTATCGGCGCCGCAACCGCGAAAGCATTTGCCGCGGCCGGCGCCGAGGTCGCGCTGCTCGATGTCGATCTTTCGGCAGCGCGCGACATCGCCGCGGCCATTGGCCCGACCGCGCTGGCGCTCGCCTGCGATGTCACCGATGCCTTGTCGGTTAATGCGGCGTTCGAAAACCTCGCCGAACATTTCGGCGGCGTCGATATGGTCGTCTCCAATGCCGGTGCCGCCTGGCAAGGCCGCATTGGCGACGTCGCCGAAGACATTATGCGCAAGAGTTTCGAGCTGAATTTCTATGGCCACCAGCGCGTCGCGCAGGCCGCGGTTAAAATCATGCTGGCGCAGGGCACGGGCGGCTGCCTGTTGTTCAACGTCTCCAAACAGGCGGTCAATCCAGGTCCGAATTTCGGTCCCTACGGCATCCCCAAGGCGGCCGCGCTGGCGCTGATGCGCCAATACGCGCTTGACTACGGCTCAGACGGCATCCGCGCCAACGCGGTCAACGCCGACCGCATCCGTTCCGGCCTGCTCACGCCCGACATGATCACTTCGCGCTCCAGGGCACGCGGCGTTTCCGAAAAAGATTACATGAGCGGCAACCTGCTCGGCCGAGAAGTCACCGCCGAAGACGTCGCGCAGGCGTTTTTGCACCAGGCGCTGGAACTGAAAACGACCGCCGACGTCACCACCGTTGACGGCGGCAACATCGCCGCGGCAATGCGATGAGTAGCCGGGAAATTTGATGATTCGGCGGCGTCATGTGTTCTACGTGTCAGGCTACGATCCGCAGGGCGTCGCCGGCTATCATCGGCTGTTTTGCCGCGAACTGAAACGGTTTCAGCAACTCTGGCCGGTCAAAGCAGCGGCCGGCGAGCCGCGGATCGACGCGGACGGGCTTGCCGCGCGATGGCAGATCGAAACACAAGGGCCGAACTGGTACGTCTCAACCACTTACGAGTTTTTGCGCTGGGACGATCTGGTCGCACGCGATCTGCAGCGCCCTTTTTTCGGCGTTTTCCTTCGCGTCCTCCATTGCCTCGGCGAAAATCTGTTGAACGGCACGCTGTTCCGCACCTTTCGAGCCGGCTGGAGATTCGGCTTATTCTATCTGATGTCGATACTCGCCATGGTGGCTACGGTGGCGAGCGCACTGCTGCTCGCTTGGCTGACCTATTTCTGTGCCGGAACTCTCCTCGCGGCCGGCGCGCTTTTGTCGCTCGGAGCCGCAATCGTCGCCGGCGTATTCTTCCTTGCGATGGCCCGCGCGCTGTGCCGGCGTTGGCTGATAACGCGTATCTGCGCGATGTGGCCCTGGTACCGGGAACTGGCGCACAGGCGGCGGCCCGACTTGCACACGCGCATCGGCGAATTCGCCCGCCGCATCGTCGTCAAGGCGCGCGCCGCCGAGGCGGATGAAATTCTGGTCGTCGGCCATAGTGCCGGCGGCACCATACTCATTCCGCTGCTGGCGCGGGCGCTCGAACTGGACGCAGATTTTGCCGGTACCGGCAGCCCCGTGACCGTGCTCACGCTGGGCTCCAACTTGCCGCTGGCGGCGCTCCATCCGAACGGCGACGACTTCCGCAACGCGATCCGGCGCCTCGCCGTCGAGCCGAGCCTGACTTGGATCGACTGCCAGGCCCGCAAGGACGTCGTGAATTTTCAAGACTGCGACATGGTCGCGGGACTCGGAGTCGAGACGGGGCCGGAGCAATGCAATCCGTTGTATTGGAACGTGCGCTTTCGCGAGGTCGTCTCTGCTCAGTTCTATCCCCGGCTCCGTTGGAATTTCTTTCGCATGCATTATCAATTCATCATGGCCAACGACCGGCGCGCATCCTACGATTATCTTATGTTTGTGTGCGGTCCGGCCCGTCTGCTCGAGTGGGCGCAAGACGGCGCGCGGACATTGGCGCGTTTTTCGAACGATGCGAGCTATGTTGTCGAGCCTTCCGATCCGGCGCCGAGAACCATTGCGGTCGATTGTGCCGAAATGGCTCACGGTCGGTCTTAGCCGCCACTGCGAAATGTCAGAACGGCACGCTGCCGCGCACCCGCCATGTCCAGATGTGGGTGTCGCTGCCGATGCCGCCGTACTCACCGCCGAGGCTCACCAGCGCGCTTTGGGCGAACGTCATGGCCAAGCCCGCGGTTGCGCGCGCGGACCAGCCTTGCAGCAGCGGCACCGTGGTGAGGCCGGCGGTCGCCGCATCGTCCATCGAAAAATAATAGTCGCCGTAAAGCCCGACATAGGGCGCGAGATCGACCGCGCTCGACCAGGCGAACGGGTACGTCACTTTGCCGCCGGCACTGGCGCGGCCGGTCGAGAAATTACGGTCTGGCTGCAGCGTGCCGAGGCTGTCGGTGTAGGCGTTTTCATGTTCCCACAGCGCATAGACGCGCGCCGAGGGTTCGAGCACGAAGGCCTGCCAGCCATAGCTGCCGGTGAGCCCGCCGGTGACGAGCCACCGGTGGCCCAGAAAATTGCCGGTGGCCATGCCGGAGGTGTCGTCGACAAAGATATCCGACCAGGCGCCGCCGGCATCGAACCGCACGTTCGGCAGTATCCGCCAGCCCATATAGGCGCCGGTGGTCCAGCCATCGCCCCGCAGCACGCCGTTGAAGGCCTGCGAGCTGTAATCGAAATGCTCATAGCCGCCGAGCACGCCGACCAAAAAGTCCGGCGTCACCCTGTGCGTGATGCCGGCCAGCGTGTTGACCTGCACGCCCTTGAGATCGCTGCCGACCGTGGTGCGATCGAAATCGGCGCCGCGCACGTCGACCCAGGCGAGCCAGCGGTGGATGACCGCGGGCGGCGGCGCCTTGGTCCACGAGCCGCCGTCGCCCGCATAGCCGAGCGCGGAGAAGCCATCCGCGACGCGTTGCTTGTTGTCATCGGGCGAAGCGAGGAAGCTGTTGAGATCGCCCTGCTGCGCGCCCTGTTGGGCGTCCTGCGGCACGGGCGGCTGGGCGTCCTGCGACGCGCCACGCACATTGTCCTGTTGGGCGTAGTGCTGCGCAGCGGGTGCTTGCGAAACCTCGGTTTCGAGCGCCTTGAGCGGATCGACGAGGCCCGCGCCATATTGCGGATTGGTGCCGCGGGAGCCGAGATGCTTGGCGGTCTTCACCAGAAGAGCGCGGATCTCCTCCGGAGTCAGCGACGGTTTGTGGGCGATCAGCAGGGCCGCGACGCCGCTCACATTCGCGGTCGCGACGGATGTCCCGGTTGTAAACTGAATGCCCCCGTCGGGCGCCGGCACGAGAATATTCACGCCCGGCGCCGCGACGGTAACGTAGCTGCCTTGGTTGGCGCCGTTGAACACCCGGTCGTGTTCGTCGGTCGCCGTAACGGCCATCACGCTGGGATCGGCGCCCGGATAGAGCGGCGGCGATTTCGGACCGGCGTTACCTGCGGCGGCGACCAGCAGGATTCCCTTCTCGCGGGCGATTTGCAGCGCCTGCGAAAGCGCCGGATCGCGCGGCCCGGCGAAACTCATGTTCACTATCCTGGCACCGTGCTGGATCGCGTAATCGAGGCCGTTGATGATCTTGACCGTGTTCGCGTTCGGTTGACCGGAACCTCCGAAGGCGCAGATCGCGATAATGCTGGCGCGCGGCGCGACACCCATCAGCTGTCCGTGTGACACGATGGCTCCCGCCATGCCGGTGCCATGCGGGTCCGCGGCGGTGGCGCCACAGCCCGCGTCGTAACGGTCGGTGATCGCGCCGGCGAGATTTGGCTGGTTGAAATCAATCTCGGAATCAATCACCGCGATGACGATTTTGTCGCCGTTGGTGATGCGGTGCGCATCGGCGAGCTGGAACTTGTTGATGATGTATTGTGCCGGATCGCCTGCGTCGGCATTAGGATTGTTCGGATCGCCGGCTTGTTGATCGCCAGGATTTTGATGCTGGGAAGTTTGATCCTGCGTGAGCGCGAAGGTGTAAACCGGCTGCACCGCGGCATTGACTCGCGCGCCCTCGACCGCGCCGATCACCTGACGCACGGATTGCCCATTGCCGATGCGCAACGTGTAAATGGCGCGGCCCAAGACGCCGATGGTTCGTTGCGCCTCAACGGTCAGCCCGAAACGCCGCACGATAGCGGCGACCTGTTGCGGCGTCGTGCCGGCGCCGAACTGCATCGCCACTTCGCTCGGCGAGAACCGCGTTTCGCCGATTGGCGGCATGCCTGAACCGGGCGGCAGCGGTATGACGGCCATATCGATGAGGCGCGTGCCGGGCGGCGCGCCATTGCCACCCTGCCTGCCGTTGGCAAGGCTACCTGGCCCATTGCTACCTGGCCCATTGCTGCCCGGCCCATTGCTGCGCGGACGGCCGAGAGCGAAGCCGGTCGTGTTGGCGCCACTTCCGCCGAACTGCGGCGTGCGGATGCGCGGGGTCGTGACCGGCGGCTGGTCTAGCGGGACTTGCACGCTGAAACCGCCGCCATTGGGGGTAACGGGCGGCGGGTTATCGCTGAAGCCAGCGTTGATCGCGCTGTCGATCGCACTCGAAATGGCCTGCCCTGATATCTGCGCAATGATCGGCGTCGTGGAAAGCTGCATCTGCCGCACGCCAATGCTGTCGCGCGGCACGTTGACGGTCTGCAACAATGCCGCCGAGGTATTGGCCGCATTATTAATATCGCCGCTGTATCGCGCCGTGATCGAGTGGATGCCCGTGCTCAACGAAGCAATCGTCAGCGATGCGGTGCCGGCCGAAAGCGTCGCAGTACCGAGCTGCGTACCGCCGTCGAAGAAAGTCACCGTGCCGGTCGGTGTAACGCCGCTCACTGTCGCGGTGAACCGCACGGCTTGCCCGGCGCTCGACGGATTTTGCGACGACGACAGCGCAACCGTGCTTCCCGCCGCGGCGTAGCTGAACTGATCGGCGCCGCTGGTCGCGCTGGTGCCGCCGGGCGTAGTGACGGTGACATCGACGGTGCCGGTCCCTGCCGGCGCCGTCGCGGTGATTTGCGCCGCGCTGACGACGCTGAACGCTCCGGCCGCATTGCCGCCGAACCTGACCGCGGTGACGCCGGTAAAGTTGGTACCGCTTATGGTGACGGCGGTGCCGCCTGGCGGCGGCCCGGTGTTCGGATTGACGCCGGTAACGGTCGGCGCCGCCACGTAGGCGAACCGATCGGCCGGAGGATTTGGCGCGCTGGTGCCGCCCAAGCTGGTCACGGTGACGTCAACCGTCCCGGTACCGGTCGGCGAAATCGCGGTGAGGGTCGTGCCGTTGACGAAAGTGGAGGTGACGGTGTTGCCGCCGAAATTGACCGTAGCTCCTGCAAAAAAATTTGTGCCGGTGATGGTGACGCTGGTGCCACCCGCGGATGGGCCGGTGTTCGGATTGACGTTCGAGACCGTTGGCAAGGCAAACTGTGCCTGCGCCTGCGTTGCGAAACCCAGTGCGCACACAATCACGACAAGAACTGCGGCCGCGGCACGCAAGCAGGCGCGGCTTAAGATCCCCGTTTTCAGGAGCAATGCAACCGGCGCCCCGTTCCGCCGCGCAGGGGAAACGTGACACGCCGACAGCGATTGAAAAGCAACAAAGCCCACTGCGCCCCCCGCACGTGCCATTGATGTCGCGCGTACGCCGACGCCTCGAATGCTCCGCGAGGTAACTCCCCGCCCCTAATGCCTGGAGCCGCTATGAGGCCCCTTCAAGATGGAACCCGACCCTCGCATAAATCGGCGGGTTGGCAAGCGGGAACGGCGCGCGATACGGGCGG
Source organism: Xanthobacteraceae bacterium (assembly GCA_049300295.1). Taxonomy (GTDB): domain Bacteria; phylum Pseudomonadota; class Alphaproteobacteria; order Rhizobiales; family Xanthobacteraceae; genus BOG-931. Next base: position 13,095 of record JBAQJL010000142.1, on the reverse strand, counting down.
TCGGCAGGGGTCTGAGCGCGCTTTGTAATCGAGCGTGACAATTTCGCCACGGCGACGCTCGCCTTCAATACATTTTCGGCATCCTTTTCCCGCAATGCCGCCATATTCGCGCAGGTCGCAGAGATTCGCGGACAAAGCTAGTGGGTGCAGCGAATCTACGCGCGCGGGGGCAGCTGCGCGCTGATCATCGGTGCCCCGGGTCGTCAAACCTTTTCGACCTGACCGCCGCTGTCGGCCCAGTCCTTGAAACCCCCGAGATTAAAAACGTGCGCGTAGCCGAGGTCCTTGAGCATCTTGCCGGCCAGCGCCGCGCGGCCGCCGGAGCCGCAGTAAAGAATGACGGTCTTGTCCTTGGCAAAATTCTTGTCATGCGAAGCCAAGTCGGGGTCGGCGCGAAACTCCAACATACCACGCGAGACGTGAACGGCGCCCGCGACCTTGCCGCTCGCAGCCAATTCCGGACCGTCGCGCACGTCGACCACCAACACATTGCCGTTTGCGATCTTCTCCTTGGCTTGTGCTGGCGTGATTTTTGGCACCGCCGCATTGGCGGTTTCCAGCATCTCTTTGACGGTTGTGGCCATTCGCATTCTCCCCCTGTTTCCGACGCTGCCGGCGTGGCGGGCTGGCCACGCGTATTGGAGCGTATCACATTCAAGCGCGCGACCGCGCTCTTGAAACGAGGTTGATGTGTTGGCCACTCGAAATATTTCTTACGAATGGTGCCGATCCGCCGCGGCAGCCGCACACCTGCCGCGCTGTCGAAAAACCGGTGGTGCTAAAAATCAGCAACAACGAGCGCTCGTCGGCGCCGCGCCCACAAGCCCTCTGACGGATGTACCGTAGACCGAGCTCAATCCGCAAAACTATCAGAGCGGACGATGCAACCGGCCAAGAAGCCAACCGATTCCGACCGCAACTATTGCAGTCGTGTAAGGCTGCGTCTCGATCGTCCGCCGCAGCCATTGGTCGAGCGAACCGGCGGTGTCTCGCGTGACGTCCGCGGCCTGGCCGAGCAGGTCCTGACCGGCGCCGATCGCCTGGTTTAGCTTGCCCTTGGCTTGCGTCGCGGCGTCCCCCGTGACGCGGCCGACTTGCTCCTGTACTTTGCCGCCAACGTTGCGGACTGTGCCTTCGACTCGATTTTCGTCCATATTCGTCATCCTCCGGCAGCTCACTGGAGCCGCTTCCCTGAACGGTTGTGCGGGCGCTGCAAAACCGCGATCAAACAGGTCATGTCAACGCAGATCGTGCCCAAATTAGATCCTGCAAAGCGTCAGGGCCCAAATGCGCAAGCAAGAGTAACGACGAGAAGATGCTTTTCCATTGGTTACCTCGTTAAGCGATAAACGATCCTCCGCTCGGTAACTGTGAGGATTGGCGTTGGTTCCGTTCAGGCGCGAATACGCAACGACCGCCAACGGGCGATGAGGCAATCTATCGCTCGACAAAATCGCGATCTTCACGATCGGATAAACCTGCGTCTCCAGCGCTCGCCGGAGAACACGCCGTAATGGCCGACGCCGGCCCTCGCCTCTGCCAACGCGGCTAGACGTTCGGCAGCGTCAGCAGTGTGTTGGCGATGGACGGCCCAACCGCCGTTTGATCGAGCGGTGCGCTTGCACCGGGCGTGCCCGTGCTCGCCGCGTATGACGCCATCGACTGCGTGAGCTGGGCGTTGGCGCTCGCCGGTGGATCGGCGGCCAGGCCGACCGACTGCCATTCGTTGCCGACTTGGCCCGCCGACGCGGCGTTCGTCAGCTGGTTGTTGGCGATGTCGTAGACCTCGAACACGCCTGTATTGCTGTTGCGCATCAGCATGTCGCTTGTGCCGACGCCGTTGATCGGACCGAAGCCCACCAACGACCATTCCAGGCCGACTTGTCCCATCGGCCCTGCCGAGGTGATCCGGTTGTTGCTGATATCGTAAATTTCGAATGCGCCTGTGTTGTTGTTGCGCATCAACATGTCGCTTTCGTTGGCATTGCTGGAAAAATCACCGAAGCCCACGACCGACCATTCGAGCCCGACTTGTCCCATCGGCCCCGCCGAGGTGATCTGGTTGTTGCTGATGTCGTAAATTTCGAATGCGCCTGTATTGTTGTTGCGCATCAGCATGTCGCTTTCGTTGGGCCGCGTCGAGAAATCGCCAAAGCCCGCGACCGACCACTCGAGGCCGACCTGCCCCATCGGCGCAGCGAACGTGATCCCGTTGTTGGCGAGATCATAGATCTCGAATTGCCCGCCACCGTTGCGCATCAGCATGTCGGTCTCACCGGCGCGCGAGCTGAAATCGCCGAACCCCGATACCGTCCACTCCAGTCCGACCTGACCCATGCCGGCGGCGTTGGTGATCGTATTGTTACTGATGTCGTAAATCTCGAACCGTCCGGTACCGGTGTTGCGCAGGATCATGTCCGAAGTATCGGGAGCATTGAAAGCGCCGACGCCCGCGACCTGCCACTCCAAGCCGACCTGACCCAACGGTGCAGCCGCAAGGATTGCGTTGTTGCCAAAATCGTCAATCTCGTAGTTGCCGTTGTTAGCGTCGCGCATGATCATATCGGCCGTGGTGGCGGCGGGCGGCGTCACGGGCGGCGGAGACGGCGGAGACGGCGGGGAGGCCAACTGGATTGCCGTGCCACCGGCATTGTCGTTGAGCGCGCTGAAATCTGCTGAAGCATAGGCGCCGGTCAGCGTTACAGCGGCCAACGCAGTACCGCCGCTCGTCTCGAGCGTCAGCGTTCCGGTGCTGCCGTTCTGCTGCCAGACCGCCTTGTCGCCGGAGGCGTACGTTTGGAAGCTGAAATCGATCTCGTCGCCGGACATGGCGCCGACGATGCTGCTGGGCAGATTGGTCTTCGAGTCGAGCTTCAGCGTCCCTGACCCGCTGGTGAATGTAACCCTAGTCGACAGCGAGCCGGTGGTGCCCAGTACAAATGTGCCGCCCGAAATATCAATCGCCGACGCGGTGAGCGTCCCACCGTTGACGGTGGTTGTGCCCCCCGCCTGGGTATACGGATTGCCCGTCACCGTGATTGTGCTGTCGACGTCGATCGTCACCGTCCCGTTATTGACGGCCGTACCGTTCACGGTGAACTGACCAAGAGAACTGCTGCCGCCGCTGAGGGTGATGCTGCCGCTGCTGGTGTTGCTCAGCCCGGTTGCGGTCACGGTCGTAGCCAACGGGCCGCTGATCGAGCCGTTGGGGTTGGATCCGATAGAGATCGTATTGCTGTTGGTCAGCGTGCCGGAGATATTCAGCGTCGTATTACTGAAGTCCAACGTGCCATTATTGGTGAACGCCCCGGTCAGGGTCAGCGGCGCGATATCGTTCAAAGATAGGGAGCCGTTGTTTGTCGTCAGCCCGGTGAGCGCGCTGTTCGCCGATGTATTCGTCGCATCCGCCAGGAATGAATTGGGGTCAGTTATCGCCAGGCTGCTGTTGGCGGCAATGGTCGTGATCTCGCCCGTGGCAAATTCCAGGATGGCGGCGCCGTGCTGGCCGTCGGTGTCAATGGACACCGCACCGGTCAATACCCCGACGGTACCGAACCCGGCCATGCCCGTGATATCGAGCGTCGCCGACGGCGCATTCACCGCGGCGGTACCGCCATAAACGAGGATACTGCCAAGCGTGCTCCCGACATAATTGGTTATGCCGGTCGCGGTGATCGTATCAGCATACGATTGGCCGACGCTGCCAACAGTGAACTGGCCACTGTTGGTCAGCACACCGTCGACGGTCAGCGACGTACCGCCCACGGTTCCCTGGTCTGCCACGCTCATGGTTCCAGTATTGGTGAGCGCGTTGGTGAGGGTCAGTGAGCCGATCGCGGTCAGGTTGAGGGTGCCGTTGATCGTCGCCAGTTGGGTGAGCGCGCTGTTGGCCGCCGCGTTCGACGCATCCGCTATGAACGCTTTGGGGCCCTCGAGCGTGAGCGTAGCGTTGGCTGCAATCGTCGTGATCGAGCCGGTGCCAAATTCAATCACGGCAGAGCTGACGCCGTTGCCGCTTGCGAGCAATACGTTGCCGGTCAATGTCGAGGCGGTCCCGAAGCCGGCCGCGCCGGTGATATCCAACGTGTCTGTCTGGGTGTGGGTAGTTTCGTTCTGAATTCCAAGTCCGGCGCCGTTCGCAACGCTGAGGCTTGCGGCCGTAACCGTGTCGCCCGTCGACTGCGTGTTGGCGCCTATGCGAAACGATCCGGAGTTTAACGTCAGCGTACCGCCAATATTCAGGGACGTACCCCCGGTGCCGGCGTTGAAATCGAAATCCAGGTCGCCGCCATTGTTGGTTACCGTTCCGGCCACGGCGGACGACCCGGCACTGTTGAAATCGACCTCACTCGAATCATTGAGCGAATTGATGCTGATGGCGCTCGTGACTAGGGGATCGGCAAAAGGACCGCCCGTTGGCGCGACGACCACGTCCGAAGTCGTGGTCGGAACGCCGGCGCTCCAATCGCCTGGAATGGTCCAACTGGCAGAACCGCCAGTCCAATTGTCCGTGGCCATGGTGGCTCCCCTTGACGTTACAACGACCGATGTGGCCGGCGCCGCCGGCGGTCATCGTCATGTTGAAAGGTGTTGCTCTCGGTCCCACGACGGTCGCACAGGCCAAAATCCGCCACGACCCCCAAATGGGTCATTGAGCCACTGGATTAGTGATACGGGCGCCGGGCGATTGCCGGCCGTGACACGCACAACGGTATCGGCCCTGACACGATCAGGGCTCGCGCTCGCCATGCGCAGCGTTGCTGCCATCGCCACCAGGCTAAAGCGATCGAAGTCGCCTGCTTCTAAACCGACGAAGTTTCTCGACCGAAGGAGAACTGAGCGAGCAGCGCAACCAATTGCGCTTGCCGATGGGTGTCGGTCTTTTGAAAAATGCTTTTCAGCTGCTTGCGTGACGTCTCGTAGGTTATTCCCAGGTCGGCTGCAATTTCTTCGATCGAGTCGCCGCTCGACAGTCGGCTCGCCAGGCGCGCTTCCGCGGGTGTTAGATTGAATACGCCCATGAGATCGCGTTCAGCCGGTCGAACGCGCGCTTCCAAGTCCACCAATACCGCAACGACCTGGCAAGGCGCGAAAGTATCGGCGGTAACGCCTGACAATCGAGAAACGTACGCGAGGACCGGATGCCCCTCCTCGCGCGGCAAGCTCACCGGCGCACGAAGCGATCCGCCATCGGAACGCCAGAGCACGGCGTGAAGTGCCCGGTCCAGCGCTGCCGTTGCGCTCTGAATTCGCGACACGAGCCGATTGCCGACAATCTGAACGTCATCCCCGAGCAGTCGTTCAGCCGCCTTGTTGAGGCGAAATACGTCTCCAGATCGATCGAACAGAACCACGGCCGATGCGCTCATCTCAAACGCATCAAGCGCCCCTTCCGCCCGCGCGAAGCCGAACGCACGCGCCGTCGCCGCCGCAGCGGAAAGGTTCCGTGACAGGGCACTTAAGCGGCGGATATCCTCCGGGCCGAACGGGCCCTCAGCGGCGGACCGTTGGATGGCGAGGCACCACAAGTCGTCGCCGGCCGCGACCTTCACACCGGCAACCCACCGCAATCCGAGCGGAGCGCAAAGCTCCCGATAAATTGGAGTTCGAACGAACTCATCGGGCGGCGCAACATCAAAATCAGACATGACCCCGCGCTGAATCAACGCCGGAATACCGGCATAACGGGGATCGGTCTTGTACCAGCCGTCGCGAAAATAGGCCGCGAACAACTCTCCCACCGACTGACTGATCGGCACACTCGGCAGGTGCCCACGAACGGGCAACAAGGCGGCGCCGGTACTGCCCGTAACTTGCGCAGCGGCGTCCATGGCGGCTTCCCAAAGCGCTGGATTGGCCGCGGCAGCCGAGAAGGCGTGGGTAAGTCCCGCCAGATCCCCCCGTCGCAATTTTACGACCATTTCGCCCCCCGGCGGCGCCTCGAAAGAATAAAATCACACGAAAATACAGTAACTTGCAAGAACCAAGGGAGTACGCAATGCCCGGATAGCTCAATCCCACTTCATGCGGCCCGAATAGGCCCAGTCGACCGTGCGGCCGTCGGGGTGCGCCAAACCGGCGATCTCAGCCATCTCGCTTTCGCCAAGAGTGAAATCGAATAGCGACGCATTCTCGGTCAGCCGTTCGAGCTTGCTGGAGCGCGGGATGACGACGATGCCCTGCTGCACCAGATAGCGCAGGCAGATTTGCGCCGCGGTTTTCTGATGCATCGCACCGATGCGGTTGAGCACCTCGTTGCGGCGAAACTGGCCGCGCGCCAGCGGGCTGTAAGCGACGAGCGCCATGCCGTGACTGCGGCAGGCCGCAAGCACCTTCGACTGGTCGAGGAACGGATGGCACTCGACCTGATCGCACACCAAGGACTCAGTCGCGGCCGCCAAGGCCTGCTCGATCAGCGCCACAGTGAAATTCGACACGCCGATGTGGCGGGCAAGCCCGTCGCGCTTGGCCTTGCATAGCGCGCCGATGGTTTCGGCAAGCGGCACGTTCGGGTTAGGCCAGTGCAGCAGCAACAGATCGACTTCGCCGAGGCGCAGCCGCGCCAGACAATCGCGCGCCGCGCGTTCGAGATCGCGCGGCGTGAAATGATTGGGCCAAATTTTGGTCGTGACAAAAACTTCGCTGCGCTTGACGCCGGACGCGCGCAAGCCCTCGCCGACATCGCGCTCGTTGTCATACATCTCGGCGGTGTCGATGTGCCGGTAGCCGAGCCGCAGCGCCTGCTCGACGACGCGCGCGCAGGCGCGGCCGCGCAGTTCCCAGGTGCCAAGCCCGACCAGCGGAATGTTTGCGCCATTCGCCGCGATGCTTGGGATGGATCCGAGTTCGCTCATCACACGCGCGCAGGATCGGGCAAAGCGCGGGCAATTTCCAGTAGGGGCGATCCTTTAGCGGGCGATCCTTCCCGCTATCGCGGGGGACGGAAAATTCAGCTAGCGCTTGCCGCCCAGCACCGCGAAAGCTGCCTCGGGCGCCTCTTCCAGCACCTTGAGTAGCGCGCGCGCCGGGCCGCGCGGCGAGCGCTTGCCCTGCTCCCAGTTGCGCACTGTCTCGACCGGCACGCCGATGCGCGCGGCAAACGCGGTCTGTGTCAGACCGGTGCGGCCGCGCACATTCTTCGCATAGCTCGCGTCCTCGACCCGCGGGTCCGCAGCCCGCGCCGCCTGATGGGCCGCCGTCACGATCGAGCGCGGATCGGGCGAAATCTCCCGCTCCCCGCCCCCCGGCAACACCTCGACCAGCCGTCCATCCGCCTTCAACCGTACCCGCAGCATGCGCCGCTCCCACCCGCCGACCTGTGGATATCATAGCTGATTCGTCGTGGATTCAATGAGTTAGTTGGGGGTCAGTGAAACAGCGCCAACGGCCTATCTAATAACCACCGCTCCCACACGGTCGTCATGGCCGGGCTTGTCCCGGCCATCCACGTCTTTGGAATTCCCGACATTTAAGACGTGGATGCCCGGCACAAGGCCGGGCATGACGAGTCTGAACGCGCCACCGCTGGTATTAGTCTGCCTGTGCGTTTCAGCGAGGAGGGCCCGATGCAAAACCTCACCATCGACGACAAGCGGCTGTGGGCGACGCTGATGTACACCGCCCGCTTCGGCGCCACGCCGAAGGGCGGCCTGTGCCGGCTGACGCTGAGCGACGCCGACCGCGCCGTGCGCGACTGGTTCAAGACGCAATGCGAAGCGCTAGGCCTCGCCGTCACCATCGACGACATGGGCAACATGTTCGCCCGCCACCAAGGCACCAGCCGCAACGACCTGCCGCCGATCGCCATGGGCTCGCATCTCGACACCCAGCCGACCGGCGGCAAGTTCGACGGCGTGCTCGGCGTCTTGGCCGCGCTCGAAGCCATGCGCACGCTGGTCGCGGCCGGTTATGCGACCCATGCCCCCGTCGAGATCGTCAACTGGACCAATGAGGAAGGCGCGCGCTTTGCGCCGCCGATGCTCGCGTCGGGCGTCTTTGCCGGCGTGTTCTCCCGCGACTATGCCTATGCGCGCACCGACCGCGACGGCAAGACATTCGGCGCCGAGCTCGAGCGCATCGGCTATCGCGGCGAAACGCCGGTCGGCGCGCACACATTCTCCGCGATGTTCGAGCTGCACATCGAGCAAGGCCCGATCCTCGAAGCGGAACGCAAAACCATCGGCATCGTGCAGGGCGCGCAAGGCGTGCGCTGGTACGAGGTGACGGTAACGGGCCAGGAAGCCCACACCGGCGCCACGCCGATGAGGCTGCGCAAGAACGCGCTGCTCGGCGCCGCCCGCATGATCGAGCATATCGACGCTATTGCCCGCGCGCATCCGCCCGACGCGGTCGGCACTGTTGGCCTTATCGAGAGCCGGCCGAACAGCCGCAACGTCGTGCCGGGCGAAGTGTTCTTCAGCATCGATTTCCGCCATCCGGACGAAACAACGCTCGACGCCATGGAAGCGGAGCTGCGCGCAGCGCTGCCCGCGGTGCTGACGCCGCTTCAGCTTACTTGGCGCGAAGCGCGCATCTGGTCTGCCGCGCCGGTGAAATTTTCGCCCGAGCTGATCGACTGCGTGCGCCAAGGCGCTGCGGCCGCAGGCTTCGCCACTCGCGACATGATCTCCGGCGCCGGCCACGACGCCTGCTACGTGTCGCGCATCGCCCCGACCACGATGATCTTCGTCCCCTGCGCCGGCGGCATCTCGCACAACGAAGCCGAATCCACAGCGCCCGACGAATGCGCCGCCGGCGCGCAAGCGCTGCTCAACGCGGTGCTGGAGTTCGATCGGCGGCTGGGGTGAGCACGCCGTGCCGGTCGCTGTGCCCTCGCCCCTTGCGGGAGAGGGCTGTTCGGCCGCGCCGCAACAAGAATGGGTGAGGGGTTGCGGCGCTGTCACATCCCCTCACCCAACCGTGCATGCACAAATGCTTGCGCCGCCCTGTCCCGTAAGGGGAAAAGAGCGCTATTTGAACAGCAACTACGGCGAAGCGAAGAGTGTCTATCTCGACGACCACACCTATCGATGAGGCAAGCCATGCTGATGACCAAACGTAAGCCGGCCACGGTCGGAGAAATTCTTGTCGAGGAATTCATGCGGCCAATGGCATTGACCCAGACCGCGCTGGCCAAGGCCATGGGTGTCGCGCGCAAGCATGTCAACGAGCTGTGCAATGACCGCAGGAAGGTCACGGCCGCGACCGCGCTTATCCTTGCGCGCGTCTTCGGCAATAGCCCCGACTTCTGGCTCAACGTTCAGCGACGCAGCGATCTGTGGGAGGCGATGAACAGTCCGCGCGAGCGGCAGCGGATTGGCCGCGCAAAGCCGCTCGTCGCGGCGGCTTGACATCACTCTTCTCTCGGTCGGAGCTCAGGCCTTCGCGACGGCCTCGTTGATCGCCTGATAATCCTTGTCCCTGTACATAACAAAAATGCAGCGAGGGCCGTTCGAGGCATCGGCCCACATCTGCCCTACAAATTCCTTCTCGCGCGTGTCCTCCTTTAATTCCGCCATCTTTTAAACGCGCGACGAAATCGGGTAAAATTTGTCGCTCGACGTTTGAGGCCAGAACGAACCTCTCTGCCGGTCGGTGTTGCGGGCCCACGTATCGAGTTGCGCGCTTAAAGGCGAACGCAAAGGCGACTGGGCGGTTTGGGTTTCGGGAAACTGGCGCGTTACCTTTCGCTTCGAGGCAGGCGATGCATACGACGTGGATTATCTGGACAATCACTAGACGAGAGAAGGCCCGCCATGCCGATGCATGACCCTCCCCATCCCGGCGGAATCGTCCGCCGTCAATGCCTGGAACCGCTCCACCTCTCGGTGACAGAGACCGCCGCTGGATTGGGGGGTTACGCGGCAGGCGTTGTCGGATTTGCTCAACGGCAAAGCCGGCATCTCGGTCGACATGGCGATCCGGTTGTCCAAGGCGTTCGGATCGAGCGCGGAAACCTGGCTCGGCTTGCAGACTGCTTACGATCTTGCACAAGCGCGCGATCGTGCGCGCAGGATCAAGGTGCGCTCCTTAAAGGCGGCATGATCGCCCATATGGTGCGGTTGCGCGGACCGCAAAGGGCATGCGAATCACGGCTTTGAGTATCACGCCACGCGGCGGATTTCGAAGCTCTTGCCGTCCTTACTTGAAACGTGACCGAGGCGAAGCAGAGGTTCCAGCACAGTTGCATGATGCGCATGGAACGCGACCACGCGACGTCCCGCCCCGCGCCGGGGGCGAGGTATGGACGAAGGCGCAAGCTACGCAGCTTCGAGGCGCGACAGTTCCTTTTCGAAATCGAAGCGCAATTGCGCGCCCTCCTCGTCCGGCAGGCAACCGGTCATCTGCGGAAAAATGGTGCGATAAAGCGCCGTCCGGTCGTCGTCCCAGGGCATGGACTTCGCAGCGCGCATCTGCGCCAGAATCCCGTGCAATTCGGCGCGAACTTCGTCCGGGTCGGGATACCAAGTGGGCGTCTCGCGCTCCTCGGCATCTTCGTCGTTCCGGAACAGGTCGCCTTGGCGGTGAGAGGACATGTTTCACGCGTTCGGATTTCGAATCGGGTGAATCATGCGCGATATGGCTACGCCGCGCGAGCGGCGTGGGCACTTTTCCCCGTAGCCCACGGGCTGAAAAATTAGCCCTTGCTTTTCTTCTTGCCCTTCTGGGCTGTTGCCTCACCCTCAGCGTGCGCAAGTGCGCCGGCCTCGCGCAATTCGTCGGCCTTGCGAAGCTTGCCCGCGCAGATTCGCTCCAGCAGGTCTGCCTGTCGAGGTTCGAGCGCAATCAACCGGCCGAGCACATGCAGAAGGTCGAGAAGGTCGCTCGTGTATTCCGGCAGCCAATGATCCGGCTGGATTTTGTCAAGCGGCGACGGCGGCCGGCGGTCGCCGATGATCGGACGGCTGCGGTCGCGGCGGCGATAGCTGAACCAGTGCCAAAGCGTCTCCTTGCCGGACACTTGGTACGCCCAAATCTCCGGTGTAACGTTTTCCACATAGCCCTTGCCGATCTTGAGCCGGCGCGTTGCTGGGTCGTAATCCATTGCGTCAGGCAACGGCTCTGGCGCGCCGGGGATCGCGCCTTTGGCCGGGATGAACGGCGCACTCTCCTTCAGTAGGCGCGGCGCTCCCTTCGGCCGGCCCGCAGCGGGATCAACAAAGCGCTCACCGTAGGTATGCAGCCAGATAACTTCGGAGCCGAGCGCCACGGCTTCGGCAAACAGCTTGGCGTCTGCCGTCAAGGGAACGCGAAGACCTGGCCGCACCAGATCGGTCTTGAAGCGCGCGGTGAATGCTGGGTGCGCCATCACAGCTGCGAGATAGGCCATTACGTCTTCAGCTTTGACGGGGCGCGCAAAGACTTTTGCCAAGTGCGCGAGGATCGCCGGTTTGACGTTCGATCGCGTCGCAGCGTTATCGAGCCAAAGAGGTGAAACACGACCGGCAAATGATCCCTTATAGTGATCGTGGTCCGGCATCAAACCAGTAAAGGTGATAGCAGGCCCGGAAGATGGCGCCGCCTTTTCGAGCGCCGTCAAATAAACTTGGCGCGTCGAATAGATATCCCAAAGCGTTGGGCTTGGCTGATTTATCAGTCTTGCGTCGGGAATGATCCACTGGCGATCAAAGGATCGAAATCCATACCTAATTGGTTCAATGCAAGGACCGTGGTCGTTGATCACCGCGAAAAGCCGAGCTTCGTGACCTGACAAACCATTCGTAATGCTTTTTCTAAGATGCTTATCTCCCGGCTTTTCATCTCGAAGATGCGGATGAAATAACAGGTCCTTTCGGCCCTCATTAGTTTCGCGGGTAAGAACCGACCAGCGAGCAAGAAGGGTGGCCGAATCTGGAGAAATCACCCAAGTTCGCCCGGGCATGACGCCAAGAAAATCCCGGGTGAAAAAGTCATCCAGCGCCGGGAACAGGGCCCAGGCGCCCCCTGCCTTTGGCAAGAAAGGCTCTCGCCAGTCGCTAGCACCGTCAACCCAATCAGGGTCTTGTAAGCTCAATTCATTCAATGCCGTGAATTTTCCCTCGCGTAGCCCCTCGGGAAGCGCACGAAAGCGAACTCGGGCTGGCACCCTGGGATCCTTGTCCAGGGTTCGCGCCGCGAGCACAATGCAAATAGGCTGCTGGACGCCTTGAAAAATCCGTGTTGGTACGTTGGGCTGGTGACCCTCCGGGGAACAATCAATTACCCAAATTTCATCGCACGATCGTCGCAGATCGTCGCGCATTTTTTGAAAGCCGTCCCCGTTGAGAAATCCGGACGCGCTGATGAAGCAAACGACTCCAGTCTTATTTTTTTCGACCAACCCTGTTGATGCTTTAAGACCGGAACCGAAGACTTTCCATGTTGCCCATCGCCAGAAATAGACGTACAGATTTTTAAGGTGCTTGGCATCCTGGCCGACCCCCCATTCTGTGGGCGGCATCCAAAGCTGCATTGGTGACTCGCGGCCTTTCGTGCCTTCTTCAATCCAACCGCCCTTACCCTTTGCTTTGTCTTTGTAAGGCGGATTACCAATGACCACAGTTATCCGTTCTTCCTTCTTGACCTTGTTTGCAGCGCGCCGCGACACTGCGATCGGCTCATAAGTTTGCCCGAGTCTTTCTTCCTCGATGAAGGGATTGCCGAGGGTGTCGGTGATGAACAGACGGAGCGGGGGCAAGGGTGGCTTTTTCATCAGCTCCTGCAATTCCGCAATCAGCCGCAACTGGGCCACGGCAAACGGGCCAAACTGGATTTCGAAGCCAATGAGCCGTTTGGCCGCGGCTTCGATGGCACCACGTACCGCCCCTTCCCCCTGTTCGTCCGCGACTGTCGCCACGATCCGGTTGAGCACGCCAAGTAGAAAGGTGCCAGTCCCGACTGCCGGATCGGCGACAACAACGTCTGCTGCGGCAAAGCCCAGCGCACGTTCGAACAACGGACCGCGCAACGCCTCGTCGACGAGTTCCATCTGAGCTATGAGCGGAAGTTGGTGACGGCATGAAGGGGTAAGGCGACGTATCGTGGGGATGTTCGACGCCTCCACTTCTCCACCAAAGGAGTGATACGCCGTGACCGACACTAACGTCATCAAGCTGG
>JBAQJL010000141.1:0-6904 GCA_049300295.1 Xanthobacteraceae bacterium | reverse complement strand
GGAGGGCGTCAAGGATTTGTCCCAGCTGAAGCTCCCCGGCCAGCGACACGAATTGGAACCGATCGCGGATGCTATCAAGCTCAAGCTTCAAATTGAATTTTCGCCGGGAGAGGTCGACTTACTCCATGCGTTGGAGCACGTAGTGTTGTGGTATGGTCGCTATCCGTCGGCCCGCAACATAGACGGCCTAATCCCCGCTCACGAGACGGGGTACTTCAAGAAATTTATCTTCAACTACCCGGATGACCACTTCGCGACCATACGACTATACGACCGTCTTGAGACACTGTTGCAGAAAAGAGCTGGTGTCACCTCTCGATCGTGACTGTCCCATCTATGACCACGGACAGAACAGTTGGCGCGCACTCATCTGCTAATCCACTTCCCACGGAGGGCGACGGGCCTCCCCGTCCCAACCGATCGTCCCTTGCACGGGCTCACTTCTCCGTGAATATATGGAGAACGGAAAGTGGTACCCAAATGGTACCCAGCAGAAAAATTCTTCAATTGGTCCCGTAGCTCAGCTGGATAGAGCAGCGGTTTCCTAAACCGAAGGTCACAGGTTCGAGTCCTGTCGGGACCGCCAAGTCGTTTGTGTCCGGCTCCGCCTTTTTGCTTCAACGTCGGTCCACGGGGGGGGGGGTAATGCCGCCTCGGCGCGTCTCATGCGGCGCAGCGAAGGCACCGCGGCTCAAACCGGGCATGGGTTAACAAGCCGTTAACCATGTCGGGCCGAGGCTCTCCTGGCGATTCTTTCCCGAGGGCCCGTCATGACACTGCGATTGCCGGATGTAACGCTGGTCATGATCGACACGCAGTGCCACGAACTCGCGCGCCTCGCCATGGAAGATTCGCTGCGCGATATCGAATTTGGCGACGCGGTCATATTTTCGGATGAGCCGATCGAGGTCGCGGGAGCCCGGTGGATCAGGGTGCCGAAATGGCCGAACATCGCCGAATGCTCGGATTTCATGTGGTACGAGTTGCCCGATCACATCGAGACGAAATGGGCGATTAACATTCAGTGGGACTCCTGGATTAGCGACCCGGATTGCTGGACCGACGAGTTTCTTCAATATGACTACGTCGGTGCGCCCTGGTGGTACGACGACAATCTCAACGTCGGTAACGGCTGCGCCTTGCGCTCGCGATCGCTGATGCGGTTCTTGCAGGAGAACAAAGAACGCTTTCCGCTGTCGATAAGCCAGGAAGATCATCTCATCGGCCGGGTCTACCGAGGCGCGCTCGAAGAAGCCGGCTTCAAGTGGCCGCCGGAGACGCTCGCCTCACGGTTTTCCCTTGAGTGCACGCGGCCGTCCGATGACTCGCGGCACTTCATGTTCCACGACAGCTTCAATTTTCCATCGGTGCTGAAAGGCGAGCGCCTGGCGGAACGTGTGCGTCTCATGCGCGAAAACCCGAATATCGCCCGCAAGGTTGCCGAACTCGACCAAGGTCGGCGGCCGATCGTCATTCCTCGCCTGGCAGCTCCACAAAGGCCCCACGATCGCCCTACCGAGCACGCCGCGCCGAGCAGCCAGGCCTCAAAGGATGGAAAAGGCACCGTGCAGACTTTCCGCGAATTCCAGCAGGCGCGCGTCAACACGCTGCTCACGACAAGACGGTGCGTCTATCCAGGCGACGCTGCCGATGTCCATAATTTTCTGTCCGGCCTCGCCGAACTTATTCTGCACACGCAGCCGCGAGCCGTGATCGAGATCGGATGCGATCGAGGCGTATCGACGGAATTGTTCCTGTTGACTGCGGCGCGTGTCGTTGCGGTAGATCCGTGGAACGGGCCGAGTTCCTATCAGGAGTTCGTCGAGCGGTGCGCCGGCTATCCTCATCTCGAAATCTGCCGCGGCAAAAGTCCTGAGACACTCGGCAAGTTCGGCGCCGAATTCGATCTCTGTTACATCGACGCAGACCACAGCTATGAAGCAGTGCGACATGACATTCTGGCCTGCACAAGGATCGTGAAGCCGAACGGGTGGCTCGCCGGCCACGACTATCACCATCCGCAGGTCGAGCGCGCAGTCTTGTCGATGGTCGACAAACCAATCAGATTTAGCGATGGCTCATGGCTCGCCAGGAATCGTCTTTCTCAATGCTCCGCCGCATAGCAATCGCCGGGTAATGCCTGGCTGGGCCGCCGCCGGCTTCGCGCCTTGTGCATCCGCGCCGGTTTCTTGATTCGCCCCCAACGCCCCTGTACCGTGCCGGCTCGCCCTTGCAACCGCAGGGTTCCCTCCCCTCCAGGCCGGACGGCCGCAACGAGCGACGCGTATCCCGATGAGCAGCGAAAAACCCGACGAAGCAGCCCGACTGACGCATCTGTCGGCCAGCCCCGACTTCATGAACCTACATGAGATCGTCCACAAGGCGCGGCAGAATCTGAACCAGAATTCCTGGGATTACATCGTCGGCGGCGTCGAGACCGAGACGACGCTGCGGCGCAATCGGATGGCGCTCGACGCCATCGCATTCCGCCCGCGCGTGCTGCGCGACGTCAGCAAGGTCGACACCTCGACGGAAATTCTCGGCCGCAAGCTCAAGCTGCCGGTGTTGCTGTGCCCGGTCGGTTCACTGGAGAGCTTTCATCCCGAGGGCGCCGCGCCGGTCACCAAGGCGGCGGCGGAATTCGGCGTCGCCCACATGCTGTCGTCGGTGTGCGATCCGGGTCTCGAGGGTGTTGCGGAGGCGGCGCCGGATGCGTTGCGAATTTTCCAGCTCTACGTGCGCGGCGACGCCGCCTGGGTCGACGATTTCGTCGCCCGCGCCATCGCCAACAAATACGCGGCGTTCTGCCTGACCGTCGACACCGCGCATTACAGCCGGCGCGAGCGCGACATCGCCAAACGCCACGTCACCGGCGGCCGGCGGCGCGCCAGCGGACGCCACTTTCAGGAAGCGCTTGATTGGAAGACGGTCGAGCGCATCAGGAGCAAATTCAAGATCCCGCTCGCCATCAAGGGCATCGCCACCGCCGAGGACGCCAAGATCGCGCTCGATCACGGCGTCGAGTTCGTCTACGTCTCCAATCACGGCGGCCGCCAGCTCGATCACGGCCGCGGCTCCACGGATGTGCTGCCGGAAATCGTCGACGCGGTCGCAAACCGGGCCAAGATCATCATCGACGGCGGCTTCTATCGCGGCAGCGACATCGTCAAGGCGATCGCGCTCGGCGCGCATCTCGTCGGGCTCGGCCGCATGCAGTGCTACGGCCTCGCCGCCGCCGGCCAGGCCGGCATCGTGCGCATGCTCGACCTGCTGCACGACGAGGCGACACGCACGATGGGTCTTCTCGGCGTCACCAGCCTCGGCAAGCTCGATCCGTCATATCTGCACGCGGCACCGCTCGCCAATCCCGCGCACGTCTTTTCCGCATTCCCGCATCTGGAAATCGCGCCGTACAGATACTAGGCGCAGGCGTCTCTGCGCAATGCGCCCCGATGGGACGAATGCCATTTCGGATGAAAGAAATATTCCCCGTCATGCCCGCGCTTGTCGCGGGCATCCACGTCTTGAGGACCCGCCGGCATCAACGACGTGGATGGCCGGAACAAGTCCGGCCATGACGGGATACGGAACCACGAACCATGTCTGAGTCCGGCGTAAGCTACGCGGTCGCGGACGGGATTGCGCGCATCACGCTCGACCGGCCGCCGGTCAATGCGCTCACGCTCGACATGATCCGCGCCATCGTGGGGGCGCTGCGGCGCGGGGCAGCCGACGGCGACGCACGCGCGGTGGTGCTGGCGAGCGCGGTGCCGCGCCGGTTCTGTGCCGGGCTCGATCTCACGATGCTGCTCGGCAAAACCGGCGAACAAGTGCGCTCGTTCCTGCAGGCGCTCTACATCGATCTCAACGATGCCCAGTACGCTCTGGGCAAGCCGTCAATCGCGGCGGTCGGCGGTGCCGCGCGCGGCGGCGGCATGACGCTCGCCATCTCCTGCGATGTCATTCTCGCCGGACAAGGCGCGAGCTTCGGCTACCCGGAAATCGACATCGGGGTCCCGCCCGCGATCCACTTCGCGCATCTGCCCCGCATCGTCGGCCGTCACCGCGCCTTCGAGCTGTTGTTCAGCGGGCGAAGATTCGACCCGCAGGAAGCCTCCGATCTGGGCCTCGTCAGCAAGATCGTGCCGGACGTCGAACTCGATGCGGCAGCCACGGCGCTGGCGCAGGATTTTGCCGCCAAATCCCCGGCCGCGATGCGGCTTGGGCGGGCCGCATTCATGCGGCAGAACGACTATCGGCGCGACATCGCCGCCGCGGTCGAGGATTTCTGCAACGCCGTGACGACGCAAGCCGCACAAGAGGGCATCCGCGCATTCGTCGAGAAGCGCGCGCCGAACTGGGCTCCAAACAAATAACCAAGGAAGAAACCATGAATCTGCGACTAAGCATCGGCATCACCAACAATCCGCGCACCTGGCCGATCCTCGACGGCACGGTGAAGCCGGACGGCATCGACCTCATTCCGACCATCCTGCACCCGTCCGAACTGTTCTGGCGGCAATTGCATTTCGCCGAATTCGCGCTGTCGGAGATGTCGGTTTCGTCTTTCATGATCGTCACCGGACTGGGCGATCAGCGCTTTGTCGGCGTGCCGATCTATACGACGCGACGGTTCTACCACACCGCCATCCTGGTGCGGCGCAAGGCCGGCATCGAGACGCCGGCCGATCTGAAAGGCAAACGCGTCGGCGTGCCCGAATACCAGCAGACCGCGGCGCTATGGGCGCGCGGCGTGCTGCAGCATGAGTTCGGCGTGAATCCCAAGGACATGGAATTCTGGATGGAGCGCACGCCCGACAAGAGCCACGGCGGCGCCACCGGCTTCAGGCCGCCGCCCGGCGTCACCGTCAATCAGATCCCCGCGGATAAGAGCATGGGCTCGATGCTGCTGGCGGGTGAACTCGACGCCGCGCTGCATTATCTCTCAGGCAACAACCTGGTCGACCGCAGCCGCGCCGACCTCATCAACAACCCCGATTTCAAATATCTATTTCCGGATTCGGTCGCCGAGGGTGTCCGCTATTTCCGCAAGACCGGCATCTATCCGATCAATCATCAGGCGGTGGTGCGGCGCGACATCTATGAGAAGGAGCCGTGGGTGGCGCAGAACCTGCTCAAGGCGTTCATCGCGGCCAACGACATCGCCAACCAACGGCGCCAGCAGCATGTCGAGTATCACCTCGCCGCCGGCCTGCTCACGGGCGACGCCAAGACGCCGATTGTCCGTCACGGCATCAAGGCCAACCGCCACGTCATCGAGACCATCGCGCAGTATTCATTGGAGCAAGGCCTGACCAAGCGACTGATCAAGCTCGACGAGATTTATGCGCCGAACGTGATGGAGTCGTAAGGACCGTCATTGCGAGCGGAGCGAAGCAATCCAGGCAACCGCGCAGAAACTGGATTGCTTCGTCGCTTCGCTCCTCGCAATGACGAAGATTACTCCGCCGCTTCCGCGTTGCCGCCAGCGCCCACCGTAGCGCCCGAAGCGGCGAGAGCGTCGATCTCGGCCTCGCTGAAGCTAGCCTCGCGCAACACCTCGAAGCTGTGCTCGCCAAGCCGCGGCTGCAGGCGTTCCGCCGTCATGCTGGCTCCGTCGAACCGCACCGGCAGTTCGGTGAATTGGATTTCACCCTCGCTGGGATGGCTCGCGCGCTTGAAGAACCCGGACGCCGCGAGCTGCGGATCGGCGAACAGGTCGCCGAGCTGCGCCATCCGCGCCGCGGGGATTTCCAGCTCGCGCAGCAGGCTCACCCACTCGTCCGTGGTCTTGCCGGCGATACAGGCGCCGGCCAGTTCGTACAGCGCGACCACGTTGTGGGCGCGTGACGCGATCGAATCGAAGCGCGGATCGCTCAGCATTTCCGGCTTGCCGACCGCGCTCCAGAACTTGCGCCAATGCGCCTGCGTGTAGGCCATCATGCACAGATAGCCGTCCTTGGTCTGGTACGGCCGGCGCCAGGGCGCGGTCACGCGCGTGTAGCCGAGCGGCCCGAGCGGCGGCACGAAATTGTGGCCAAACAGGTGCTCGCCGAGCACGAACGCCACCATCTGCTCAAACATCGGGATTTCGACGAACCGGCCGCGGCCGGTGCGCTCGCGTTCGAACAGGGCCGCGCACACCGCCCCGGCGATGGCGAGCGCACAGGTCTTGTCGGCCAGGATCATCGGCGCGTAGCGCGGCTCTCCCGACATCTGCGCCATCAGGGCGGCGATGCCGGACTGGCCCTGGATCACGTCGTCGTAGGCTGGCTGGCCGCTATAGGGGCCGCCGTCGCGGTAGCCGTGCAGCGCCGCATAGACAAGGCGCGGGTGCTTTTCGCGCACCACGGCGTGGCTAAAGCCCAACCTGGCTATCGCCTGCGGCCGCATCGAGTGCACCAGCACGTCAGCGGCGTCAAGGAGCCGCCACAGCGCGTCTTGAGCCGGCTTTTGCTTGAGATCGAGCACCAGCGAGCGCTTGCCGCGGTTGAGCCCCATGAACAAGGCCGCCATGCCGGGCGAGCGCGCCGGCCCGGTGTGGCGCGGCGCGTCACCCTCCGGCGCCTCGATCTTGATGACGTCGGCGCCCATGTCAGCAAGGCTTTGCGTTGCCAGCGGACCGGCAACCACCGAGGTCAGATCGAGAATGCGGATGCCTGCTAACGGACCAAGCATGTCCTCTCCCGTAGGGTGGGTTAGCCGCGAAGCGGCGTAACCCACCATGCAGTTCGGCGGGTTACGCGCCTTCGGCGCTAACCCACCCTACCAACTACGCGAACGCCGGCATGACTTCACGCGCGAACAGCCGCATCGATTTCTGCGCCTCCGCGATGGGCAGCGTGCCGAAATTGATCTGCAGCGAGGCCTGCTCGAATTTGCCGACCTTGTCCTGAAGATTACG
>JBAQJL010000140.1:0-82348 GCA_049300295.1 Xanthobacteraceae bacterium | reverse complement strand
CACCCGATGAACAAGCTGATGATCCCGGGCTGCACCTATTGCACGCCGCAGGTTGCGTCTGTCGGGCTGACCGAACAGGCCGCGAAGGCGCAAAAGCTCGACATTCGCGTCGGCCGCTTCCCGTTTGTCGGCAACGGCAAGGCGATCGCGCTCGGCGAGGACCAGGGAATGGTCAAGGTGATCTTCGATAAGAAGACCGGCCAGCTTCTCGGCGCTCACATGGTCGGCGCCGAAGTGACCGAGTTGATCCAGGGCTACGTGGTGGCGATGAACCTGGAGACCACCGAAGAAGAGCTGATGCACACCGTGTTCCCGCACCCGACCCTGTCGGAAATGATGAAGGAAGCGGTGCTCGATGCGTACGGGCGGGTGTTGAATATTTGATTTTTCGTAGGGTGGGCATGGCGCGGCGTAGGGCGATGACGCGTGGGCAAAATCGAAAGCGCGCCCTGCCCACGCCGCAAGGCGGTGCAGCGATTTTTTCCACCCCTACGCGAGTAGCCCTGCCATCGGCTTCACGGCAGCGCTGCCTGGAAACACATCGGCAGCCAGTACGCGTTCGTCGGCGCGCAGATGGTCGCGCAGCAATCCCTTGAGCACTGCGCGCAGGTCGGTCGTCGCCTTGAGGTCACGCCCTTCGTAAAGGTTTGTAGGCTTGAGCCCTGGCCAGTCTGCGATCACGCGGCCGCCCTTGAGCGCGCCCCCGGCGAGCAGCGCCACTGTGCCGGTGCCGTGATCGGTGCCGTCAGTGCCGTTGATATGCGCGGTGCGGCCGAATTCGGTGATCAGCACGACCGCCGTTTCGCGCCATGCCGGCCCCATATTGGTTTTGATCGCAACGAGCGCATCGTCGAGCGCGCCGAGCAATTGCGACAGGTGGCCGTGCGCGATGCCCTCGTTGAAATGCGTGTCCCAGCCGTCGAGCGCGAGCGCGCCGACGCGAGGTCCGTCCGGCTGCGCCAGGAACTTCGCCGCCGTGCCGGCCACTTCGGCGAAATAAGCGCGGATCTGTCCTGGACCAGGGCCGCCCGGTTTCCGCCCCGCCATGCCGCCAGCCTGTTCGATGGCAGTCAGCTTGGCGCTGTCCTCAAGCGTATGCGCAAGCTTTGGATCCGATTGCCTATAAAGCGCCAACAACCGATGCACGGTATCGTCGCTCGCCGGCAAAACACGCTGCGGCGACCATGACAACACTGGCGCGGCGCCACGCGCGATCAACGGCGTCACCGGTCCGACGGCGAAAATTTTGCTGCCTTTCGGATCGACATGGCCGCCAGGGGCGAGACCGGCGAGCGCCCGATTGAGCCACCCAGAATCGCTGGCATTCGGCTTAGTCATGCCGCTTTCCAGCACGTCCTGGCCGTCAAAATGCGAGCGCTCGCGGTAGGGGGTGGCCGCGGCGTGGACCATGATCGCTTCGTGATCCAAAAACATACGATGCAGGTTCGGCATCGCCGGATTGAGCGCGAAGAAATTGTCGAGCTTGAGGGCCGCCGTCTTGCCGCCGAGCGTTAGCGCCTCGTCATCGCGTAGCGAATCCCAGTACGGGTCGCCGACCGGCGCCACGGTCGCGAGTCCATCGAGCGCGCCGCGCAGTACGATGGCGAGGAAACGAGGATCGCGGCCCTCGGCCTGTGCGGCCTTCGGCAGATAGGTCCAGGCGAACAGCGTGCCGGAGCTCAGCAATACGTCACGGCGGGACGGCGAGTGAGGAAATGTCATGATCAGCTCCGCAGAAATTCGGGTGACATGATGAGCAGCGTCAAGGCTTGGGCGCGGCTCTCGGCGCGCGCAACGGTGTCGCACGTGTGTGTTGAAGCGAGCGGGCCAAGCGCGCTGTCGAGCATGCCAAGCGGGTCCATCGCCATCGCCAGCCGATTGGCAAATTGGTTCGCCAGATCGAGCCGGTGCGGCACACCGTCAATCCATGCCGCTTCGCGATTGGAGTAACCGTTTGGCGCCGGCGGCCGCCACAGCGCAGCGCCAAGCTGAGCCTGCGCTCCCATCACTTGCCCGATCGGAATGAGGGGGCCGCCGTCGGTGAGGCGCAGCACGCTGACGATCCATTCGGCCGGCGGTTTGAGCTTGGTGCGTTGCGGCATCCACGATTCATCGGCGGTGATCAGCGCTTTGGCGACCGCTTTGAGATTGCCGCCGCTGTCGTTGAAGGTCTTCTCAAGCTTGGCGACCAGCGCCGGCGGCGGCTCGTCGGCGACAAAATGCGCCGCGAGTTCGTAGGCAATGTGGTGCGCGGTCGCCGGGTGGCGCGCGAGATCGCCGAGCACGGCGCGGCCTTGCTGTACGCCGTTATCGGCATAGCGTTTGCCCAGCACAATCTGCTCGCCCGGTTCATGCAGAATCGGATTGAAGACAAACTCGCCGCCGTGAATCGGCTCGAACGGAGGGAACCAGGTCCAGCCGGTGAGCACCTTGGCGAAGTTGGTAACATCGGTCTGCGTGTAGCCGGTACGGACGCCAAGCGTGTGCAATTCCAAGGTCTCGCGCGCAAGGTTCTCGTTGAGCCCTTTGTCGCGATCAATCCCGGCCGTCGAATCCGGTCCCATCGATTGAACATTGTCGAGATAGAACAGCATCGCCGGATGACTTTCGACCGCCAGCAGCATGTCGGCGAAAAGGCCGACTATATGCGGCCGGATGGCTTCGCGCTCGTAGGCACCCGCCATGGCAGGAATCTTGTCGGCGGAAATGCAAAAATGGTTCGACCAGAACCACACCAGCCGTTCGACGAAGCCAATATCGGCACCGGTGGCGGCATCGAAGCGTGCCTTGGCTTCGTTGAGGATGATCTGTTGCGGCAGTGGCGGCTGGCGCGGCTTATCTTGCTTCTCGGGTTCGACGGCGATGGCCGAAGGGACGCACGGCTCGGGCGTCGGGGGCTGTTTGCAGTCGAACGGATTCGAAGCGCCACCGGCTTCGGCAAGTTTCTTGGCCCGCTGGACGAGCTTTTGCTGGGCGCGACGCTCGGCCTGGAATTGGAACACCGCACGCGACGCTTGCCCGCTCGAAGGCAGCGCTGAGGTAATGCCCCCCACACCCGGGCGATCAAGCTCCTCGAGAAGGGCACCGCGCGGGTCAGAGGCGATTGCTGCAATCGAATTGCGCAGCGGACCGAGGCCAAACCGGTGCAAGGCAAGAGCAGCCGCTTGCGGTCCGCGCGCCGTCATGACGTCCTCCTCAACGCCCGTTCCCCCAACAGCTAGTTGTCAATTTTATTGTGGCAAAAGTTACGAGTTCCGACGCGGAACTGTCGTAAGTTTTCTTACAAGTTGTTCATCGAATCTCGGCAGGCTCGGCCAAAGCTAGTGCCGGTTCGCCAGCCACGATGGCTTGCGACGTAACCGGCCGGCTCGTAAGTATCGGTCGAGGCCGGGAAGGCCTCGCGGAGCCATTATGGCCGTTGTTATCGACAATCTGCAGCGCACAGCCACGCCGCGCCATCCGGAAAAGGCGCATCGGCCGGATCAGCCGGCTCTGCGAAAGCCCGACTGGATTCGCGTCAAGGCGCCGGTTTCGCCAGGCTACGTCGAGACGCAGCGGATCGTACGCGCCAACGGCTTGCACACGGTGTGCGAGGAGGCCGGCTGCCCCAACATCGGCGAGTGCTGGGAGAAGAAGCACGCCACCTTCATGATCATGGGTGATACTTGCACGCGCGCCTGCGCCTTCTGCAACGTCAAGACCGGGTTGCCGGATGCGCTCGACCCGGCCGAGCCTGAGCATGTCGCCGAGGCGACCGAAAAACTCGGGCTGTCGCATGTGGTCGTCACGTCGGTCGATCGCGACGATCTCGCCGACGGCGGGGCGGCGCATTTTGCGGCCGTGATTGAGGAGATCCGTGCGCGCTGCTCTAAGACCACCATTGAAGTGCTGACGCCGGACTTCCTGCGCAAAGAAGGGGCGGCTGAGACGGTGGTGGCGGCACGGCCGGACATCTTCAACCACAATCTTGAGACTGTGCCGGCGAAATACCTCACGGTTCGGCCGGGCGCCCGCTACTTTGCGTCAGTGCGGCTTCTACAGAAGGTCAAGGACATCGACCCTCAGATGTTCACCAAGTCCGGCATCATGGTCGGGCTCGGCGAGGAACGCGATGAAATCCTCCAGGTGATGGACGACCTGCGCGCCGCCGACGTCGACTTTCTCACCATCGGCCAATACCTGCAGCCGTCGCGCAAACACCACGCCGTAATCCGCTTTGTGCCGCCGGACGAGTTCGAGGCTTTGGCGACGATCGCCTACGCCAAGGGCTTTGCGATGGTGTCGGCTTCACCGCTGACGCGTTCCTCTCACCACGCCGGCGAGGATTTTGCCCGGCTCAAGGCAGCGCGGGCGGCGCGCTGATCGATGCCCGAATTTTCTACGAGAAGGCGCGTGCAACACAGCGCTGCCGCCATGTTTGACCTTGTGGCCGACGTCGAGCGCTATCCGGAATTCGTGCCGCTGTGCCAATCGCTGAAAGTGCGCAGACGCACGTCTGAGAATAGTGGCAAGGAGGTGATCGTCGCCGATATGACGATCACCTATAAGATCGTTCGCGAAACCTTTACCAGCCGTGTGACGCTGGAACGCGAACGGCTCACGATCCTGGTGGAATATATCGAAGGTCCCTTCCGGCGCATGAACAACCGCTGGACGTTCCGTCCGGTGGACGACAAGAACTGCGAAGTCGAGTTTTTTCTTACATATGAATTTCGCAGCCGCACGCTCGGGCTGCTCATGGGCGGCGTGTTCGATGCCGCATTCCGCCGCTTCGCGGGCGCCTTCGAGCGTCGAGCTGACGAAGTGTACAGCACCTAGCGGAAGTAGTGCTTGGACGGAGAACTCTCCATCATGAGCAGCGAAGGCGCCATTCAACGACTGGCAGACGCGCTGATGGACGCCTGGAATCGCGGCGATGCTGCAGCCTTCGGGGCGCGCTATCGCGCCGACGGCACGTTCACCAACGTCAACGGCACCTATCACTTCGGCAAAGACGCCTTCAACCGGCGGCACGCCGAGGTGTTCGGCAGTGTTTTCAAAGGCACCACGCTGGCGATCACGATCAAGAATTTGCGCTATATCACGCCGGATGTAGCTGTGGTGGACGCCGAAACCACAATCAAAAATTGCCGACCGGTAATGCCGGGAATGCCTCTCGATAATGACGGCGCGGCCCACACCAGCCTGCTCATGGTCCTGATCAAGGATGAGGGCGACTGGTGGATTACGGCATATCACAACGTCTGGCGAACGGCCGCAGGGTGACGGTGCGAGTACCTTGCTAGCGCGAGCCGCCAGGTATTTGCGCCAGCTTATCCAACAGTTCGAGCGCCTGCAGGACCGAGCGCTCGCGCACGCGACGACGGCCAATTTTGCCGTATAGCTTACGCTGGTGCAGCGACGTGCCGTCGCGGCTCGCCGCAGCGAAATGCACCAGGCCGACCGGCTTTTGTCTGGAGCCGCCGCCTGGGCCGGCGATGCCGGTGATCGACACGGTAATATCGGCTTCAGAGTTTTTCAGCGCCCCGGCCGCCATCGCAATCGCGGTCTCTGCGCTCACCGCGCCGTAGCGCTTAAGCGTCGACGGTGGCACGCCGAGCATGCTTTCCTTGGCGGCGTTCGAATAGACGACGAAGCCGCGCTCGACGACGTCCGAAGAGCCAGAAATCTCGGTAAGTGCCGCGGCGACCAGCCCGCCGGTGCAAGATTCTGCGGTCGCGACGCGCAAGCCGCGCACACGGCAGAGATCGAGCAGGCGCTTGGCTGCGGTCCGGAGCTTGGCGTCCCTCATGCGGCGCTCCACGGCAACCGCACCGTTGCGGTCGCCATGGCGACGATGCCTTCGCCGCGGCCGGTAAAACCAAGCTTTTCACTCGTCGTCGCTTTGACCGCAACGCGCGCAGCGGGGATGGCTGCAATCTCGGCGATCCGCGCACGCATGGCGTCGCGATGTGGCGAAACGCGCGGCGCTTCGCAGACGATGGTGACATCGAGATTGCCAATAAGGCCGTTCCGCGCGCGGACGCGTTCGCAAGCGAAAGCCAGGAAGCGGTCCGAAGAGACGCCTCGCCATTGCGGATCGCTCGGCGGAAAATGCTGGCCGATATCGCCCTCGGCCAGTGCGCCCAGGATCGCGTCGACCAAAGCGTGCAGCGCAACGTCAGCGTCCGAATGCCCGCTGACGCCGCGCGTATGCGGAATGCGGACGCCGCCCAGCATGACGTGATCGCCGTCCGCGAAGATATGAACGTCGAATCCGTTGCCGATGCGCACGTCGGCAAGCGCTGCCGCGTGCAGCAGCTCGGCGCGGGTGAAATCCTCGTTGGTGGTCAGTTTCACGTTGCCGGTTTCCCCTGCGAATACGTGGACGCGGTGACCGGCCCATTCAGCGAGCGCCGCGTCATCGGTAAAGTCATCGCGCCCAGCTGCTTGCGCCCGCCGATGCGCCTCCGCGATCAGTGAAGAGGCAAAGGCCTGCGGTGTCTGCACCGTCCGCAGCAGGCTGCGATCGAGCGTTTCGCTCACCATCGAGCCGGTGTCGATCTTTTTCACCGTATCGGCGATTGCGACGCCGGGCACTGCGGCGCCAAATTGCCGTCCCGCCTTGATGGCGCGGCCGATCAAGTCCGCGCTGAGAAACGGCCGCGCCGCATCGTGGACGAGAATCAAATCGGGCGCGTGTTCCGCCAGAGCCTGCACGCCGGCCCGCACCGAGATTTGTCGCGTAGCACCGCCGGCGACTGGATCGCGGAGCTTGCCGAGGCCACGGCTCGCGCCGCGGAACAGGTCTTGATCCGCAAAATGGATGACCGGCTGGATCACATCGATCTGCCCGTGGCTCGCAAACGCGGCAAGCGTCGAGCGGATGACGGGTGTGCCGGCAACGGCCCTATATTGCTTGGGTATGTCGCCGCCGACACGCTGGCCCCGGCCAGCCGCAACGATCACTGCCGCAACAATCCCCATCGCAAATGCCCGCTTCTGTTTCGCCGCCCGCTTTAGCGCACGTTCCCAAAATGTGCGAACGGCAGAGGCCGATGCCGGCGCATAATTTAAGCGGTCCGACGGCTATGCACACGGGTTAGGGATATTGCACTGCAGCACTTGCGCGGGGCGGCAATTTGGCTAAACTCTATGCACGATACTTTTTCGCCTAATTAGTGGGCATACGCCGTTGACGCCAAGACGCCGCTCTTCCGGAATTATGTCGCCAGCGCTTAAAAAGCCGGGATTCCTTGGCTTTTACCGAGTTGCACGGGCCTCCGCGGAGCACCCAGCATGAGCCCGGCCGAGCCTCTCGTCATGGTCTCGGCCGCCGACGCTGTGCTTAATGCACTGCCACATCCGGTCATCGTCGTCGCGCCCGACGGCAGGGTGGTGGACGCCAATGCGGCGGCCGAAGCGTTCTTCGAGGTCTCGGTCCCACTCCTTCGGCGGCAGTCACTTGGCGATCTCGTGCCGTTCGGCAGCCCCTTGCTCACCCTGGTCGAGCAGGTGCGCACCCGCGGCGCCGCAGTCAACGAATATAAGGTCGATCTGGGCACGCCGCGTAACCCGGGCGATCGCCTGGTCGATATGCACGTCGCGCCGCTGTTGGAGCAGCCGGACTATGTGGTGATCATGCTCCAGGAGCGGACCATCGCGGACAAGATGGACCGCCAACTGACACATCGCGGCGCGGCTCGCTCGGTGATCGCACTAGCCGCCATGCTGGCGCACGAAATCAAAAACCCGCTGTCCGGCATTCGCGGCGCGGCGCAGCTTCTGGAACAGTCGGTCGTCGACGACGATCGCACGCTCACGCGGCTCATTTGCGACGAAGCCGATCGCATCGTGAAGCTCGTCGATCGCATGGAAGTGTTCGGCGACGAGCGACCGGTCGAACGCGAGCCGATCAACATTCACGTCGTGCTCGAACACGTGAAGCGGCTGGCGCAGTCGGGCTTTGCCCGCAACATGAAATTCGTCGAAGACTACGATCCGTCGCTGCCGCCGGTGCTCGCCAACCGCGATCAGCTCGTGCAGGTTTTTCTCAACCTGATCAAGAATGCGGCCGAAGCGATCGGCGAGAATACCGCTGGCGGCGAGATCGCGTTGACTACGGCGTTTCGGCCCGGCGTGCGGCTGTCGCTGCCGGGCGCCAAGGCGCGCGTCTCGTTGCCGCTCGAATTTTGCGTGCGCGACAACGGCCCAGGCGTTCCCGACGAGTTGATGCCGCATCTCTTCGACCCGTTCGTCACCACCAAGCCGAGCGGCTCAGGGCTCGGCCTCGCGCTCGTCTCCAAAATTGTCGGCGACCACGGCGGCATCATCGAATGCGAGTCGCAGCCACGCCGCACCGTCTTTCGAATTCTCATGCCTAAATACACCGCCAGTGTGGGAGCCGGGCCGGACGGCGCCTCACGGCCACAAGGGGATTCTTGATGCCCGCGGGAAGCATTCTCGTCGCCGACGATGATGCGGCGATCAGGACGGTACTCAATCAAGCGCTGTCGCGTGCCGGTTATGAGGTGCGTTCGACCGGCAACGCCGCCACAATGTGGCGCTGGATCAGCCAGGGTGACGGTGATCTGGTTATCACCGACGTATTGCTGCCTGACGAAAGCGCCTTCGACATGCTGCCGCGCATCAAGAAGGCGCGGCCCGACCTGCCGATCATCGTTATGAGCGCGCAGAACACGTTTATGACCGCAATTCGCGCCTCGGAGCGTGGTGCCTACGAATATCTGCCCAAACCGTTCGACCTGAAGGAGTTGATCGCAATCGTCGGTCGGGCGCTGTCGGAACCGAAGGAGAAGGCGCGCCAGGCACCGAAAGTCGAAGAGTTCGATTCGATTCCGCTGGTCGGCCGCTCGCCGGCGATGCAGGAAATCTACCGCGTGCTGGCGCGGCTGATGCAGACCGATCTCACGGTGATGATTTCCGGGGAGTCCGGCACCGGCAAGGAACTGGTGGCGCGCGCGCTGCACGATTACGGCAAGCGGCGCAGCGGGCCATTCGTCGCCATCAACATGGCGGCGATCCCACGCGATCTCATCGAATCAGAATTGTTCGGTCATGAGAAAGGCGCCTTCACTGGCGCGAACAGCCGCAGCGCCGGCCGCTTCGAGCAGGCCGAGGGCGGCACGCTGTTTCTCGATGAGATTGGCGACATGCCGATGGAGGCGCAAACGCGGCTGTTACGCGTCCTGCAGCAGGGCGAGTACACGACTGTCGGCGGGCGCACGCCGATCAAGGCGAATGTGCGTATCATCGCCGCCACCAACAAGGATTTGCGCCAGCTTATCCAGCAGGGCCTGTTCCGCGAGGATTTGTACTTCCGGCTCAACGTGGTTCCGTTGCGCCTGCCGCCGTTGCGCGAGCGCACCGAGGACATTCCCGACCTGATCCGGCATTTTTTCACGCTGGTGGCGCGGGAGGGGCTGCCGCTCAAGCAGATCGATCAGGCTGCGCTCGAGCGTATCAAGCGCCATCGCTGGCCAGGCAACGTCCGCGAATTGGAAAACTTGGCGCGGCGTCTTGCTGCGCTCTATCCGCAGGAGACGATCACGGCGGCGGTCGTCGACGCCGAACTTGCGCAGCCCGTTCTGGCCGCAACGGCCGAGTCCAGCCGTGTCGAGGATAACCTGTCGAGCGCGGTCGAGCGCCACCTGGCGCGCTACTTCTCGGGTTTCGATGACGGCTTACCCCCTCCCGGCCTCTACCATCGTATCCTCCGTGAGATAGAGGCGCCGTTGCTGTCGGCCGCGCTGACGGCGACACACGGCAATCAGATCCGCGCCGCCGATCTCCTCGGCGTCAACCGCAACACGCTGCGGAAGAAAATTCGCGATCTCGAGATTCAGGTTTATCGCACTAGCGGGGGTTGAGACGGCTGCCTCTTACCGGTTCGAACGAATCCCAGGCCTGACCGCCGGCCGATTCCGCGCGACTTATTAAAAATGGCGCCCAGGAATTGTCGCAATTGGGCAACATTGTTGTATAAAAGCATCACTTGGGGGAACGGATGGCCGGGTCCCGTTCAGTCGGCACCCTCATCGCAGCCCGGCATCCTCTTAGGCGTTCATGACAACTGTCGATCAAGTCGCGCCCATCGAATCGGCGACGTCAGCGCCTATGCCGGCGGCTTCGCGCCTGATTGGCGCCATCGCCGTCTTCGTCGCATTGTTGTCGGCGACTGCCACCTTCCTGGTGCTGGCCGGTCTGACACCGATTGTCCCGGTCGACTCAGTGGTCAAAGAGCTTCTGCTCGGGAACGTCATCACCGGATTGTTGCTGCTCGCAATCATTGGACGTGAAGTCTGGCTCGTCGTGCAGGCGCGCCGCCGCGGCCGCGCCGGGTCGCGGCTGCACGTCCAGATTGTCAGTCTGTTCGCTGTGATCGCCGCGGTTCCGGCAGTACTTGTTTCGGTCGTGGCGAGTACGACTCTTGACCGCGGCCTCGACCGATTTTTCTCGACGCGTACACGTGCCATGATCCAGCAGTCGCTGATCGTGGCCAATGCCTACGTGACCGATCACGCCCAGATCATTCGCGGCGAAATTCTGGCCATGGCCTACGACGTCGCCCGAGCCAAGCCGCTGTACGACCAGGACCGCGTCCAGTTCCGGCAGTTTTTAACGGAACAGGCCAAGGGGCGAGGTCTGTCCGCCGCGATCATTATCACGCCGAAGGGCGAGACCGTCGAACGCGCCGACGTGACCATGAACAAACCGGTCGTGTTGCCGTCCCCGGAACTGCTCAGCCATATTTCAGAGACAGAACCGCAGGTCGCGCTCATTCCCCAGGGCGATCACGTCGCCGCGGCGGTGAAGCTGCACGGCTATGGTGATCTCTACCTCTATGCGGCGCAGATGCTTGACCCGCGCGTCGTGGCGCAATTGGCAGCGACCCAAGAGAGCATCAGCGAGTACGCTAATCTCGAGGCACGCAAGCTCGGCATACAGATCGCCTTCGCGCTGATGTTTGCCGTGATTGCGCTGATTGTGCTGCTCTCGTCGGCCTGGATTGGGCTCGATTTTGCCAACAGACTGGTGGCCCCGATACGACGATTGATCGGTGCCGCCAATGTGGTGTCGACCGGCAATCTCAATATCCAGGTGCCGGTTTACAAGTCCGAAGGCGATCTCGCTCATCTCGGCGCGACATTCAACAAAATGACGGCCGAGTTGCGCACACAGCACGAGGACATCGTGCGCGCCCGCGAT
This sequence comes from Xanthobacteraceae bacterium, assembly GCA_049300295.1. Lineage (GTDB taxonomy): Bacteria > Pseudomonadota > Alphaproteobacteria > Rhizobiales > Xanthobacteraceae > BOG-931. The sequence continues at coordinate 71,140 of JBAQJL010000140.1, read as the reverse complement.
CTCATCGACAGCCGACGCCGCTTCACCGAGGCTGTTCTGTCGGGAGCCAGTGCAGGCGTCATCGGTGTCAACGCCGAAGGGCGCATCACCATCCTCAATCGCTCGGCAGAGAGCTTGATCGGGTGCACCGAATCCGAAGCGCTCGGCCATCCGCTACAGGAAATCGCGGCCGAACTCGGCGAGGTCTTTACCGCCGCGCGTGGCAGCAATCAGCGCCTGATCCAGCGCCAGATTGCGGTGACGCGCGACGGACAAGAGCGCAACTTTTCGATCCGCGTCACCAGCGAGCAGGCGCCTGAGTCCGATCAAGGTTACGTCATCACTATCGATGACATTACCGAGCTGGTTCTCGCGCAGCGATCCTCGGCATGGGCCGACATCGCGCGCCGCATCGCCCACGAGATCAAGAATCCGTTGACGCCAATTCAATTGTCGGCGGAACGTCTGCGCCGCAAATACGGCAAGGTCATCGTCGAAGACGCTGCGGTCTTCCTACAATGCACCGACACGATCGTACGCCAGGTCGACGACATCAAACGCATGGTCGATGAGTTTTCACGCTTCGCGCGGATGCCGAAGGCGGTCGTCGCCGAAGAAGACGTGGCTGAAACGGTGCGGCAAGCGGTGTTCCTGCTGCGCGTCGCCCATCCCGATATCGATTTCGATGCTGAACTGCCTCCGGAACCCATGCCGGCACGGTTCGACCGCCGGCTGATCTCGCAGGCGCTGACCAACATCGTCAAGAATGCCACCGAAGCGATCGGCGCCGTTCCGCCCGCCGAACTCGGCCGCGGCCGCATCGTCATCAGCGCTCGGCGCGAGGGCAACGAGGTCACCGTCGACGTTATCGACAACGGCATCGGCCTGCCGAAAGAGAACAGGGCACGGCTGCTTGAGCCTTACGTGACCACGCGCGAAAAAGGCACCGGCCTCGGTCTCGCCATTGTCGGGCGAATTCTCGAGGAACACGGCGGGCGCCTTGACCTGCGCGACGCTTCGGAAAAATTCCCAGGAGCCCGGGGCGCCTGGATGCAGCTTCGCTTCATCGCGGAGCCCGCTCCTGCCACCGAGACCGCGCCAAAGCCAGAGACGGTGAGCTGACCATGCCTTCCGACATCCTCATCGTCGACGACGAAGCCGATATCCGCGAGCTGGTCGCGGGCATCCTGCAGGACGAGGGCTACGCCACGCGCACCGCGCCCAACAGTGACGAGGCTCTGGGGTCGGTAGTCGCTCGCCGGCCCAACCTCGTCTTTCTCGACATCTGGCTGCAAAATAGCCGGCTCGACGGCCTGCAGCTTCTCGACTCGCTCAAGCTCGAACATCCTGAATTGCCGATCGTCATGATCTCCGGGCACGGCAACATCGAAACCGCCGTGTCCGCCATCAAGCGCGGCGCATACGACTTTATCGAAAAGCCCTTCAAGGCTGACCGGCTGCTGCTCGTTGCCGAGCGCGCGCTGGAGAATTCGCGGCTTAAGCGCGAGGTGAAAGAGCTCAAGCAATTCTCACCTTCGCAGAGCATGGTCGTTGGCCATTCACCAGCCGCCAATCAGTTGCGGCAGACGGTCGAAAAGGTGGCGCCCACCAACAGCCGCATTCTCATCGTCGGGGCTTCGGGCAGCGGCAAGGAACTTGCGGCGCGCACCCTTCACGCCCGTTCGGCGCGTGCCGACGCCCCGTTCATGGTCATCAACGCGGCCGCCATCACGCCCGAACACATGGAGATCGAACTGTTCGGCGTCGAGGCCAGCAACGGCACGCAGAGCCGCAAGGTCGGCGCGCTGGAAGAGGCGCACGGCGGCACGCTGTTCATCGATGAAATCGCCGACATGCCGCGCGAGACCCAGAACAAAATCTTGCGCGTTCTGGTCGACCAGACATTTCAGCGGGTCGGCGGCAGCACCAAGGTGACGGTCGACGTTCGTATCATCTCCTCGACCAGTCGCAACATCGAGGCCGACATCGCGGCCGGCAGGTTTCGCGAGGACCTTTATCACCGGCTGTCGGTGGTGCCGATCCGTGTGCCGTCGCTTGCGGAACGGCGCGAGGACATTCCCGAACTCGTCGAATATTTCATGACGCAGATTTCGCAGGCGACCGGACTGCCCAAGCGCACGGTCGGCGCTGACGCGCTCGCCGTCCTGCAGTCGCACGACTGGCCGGGCAACGTGCGGCAGCTGCGCAATAACGTCGAGCGTCTGATGATCCTTGCCGGCGGCGATCCCGAGGCGGTGATCACGGCCGCGATGCTGCCGCAGGACGTCGGCTCTATGATTCCGAACATGCCGAACGGTAACGGCGGCGAGCATCTGATGAGTCTGGCGCTGCGCGAAGCGCGCGAAGTGTTCGAGCGCGAATATCTCTTGGCGCAGATCAATCGCTTCGGCGGCAACATCTCGCGGACGGCCGAATTTGTCGGCATGGAGCGTTCGGCATTACACAGAAAGCTCAAAGCGCTCGGTATCGATTGACCACCGATGAGCCGCATCGCCTACGTCAACGGCCGCTACCTGCCATTCCATGATGCCAAGGTCCATGTCGAGGATCGCGGCTATCAATTCGCCGACGCGGTCTATGAGGTCTGCGAAGTCAGGGCAGGGCGCCTTGTCGATGAACGGCGCCATCTCGACCGGCTTGAACGCTCACTCAACGCGCTGCGCATCCTGTCACCGATGTCGCATGCAGCGCTCAGCGTCGTGCTGCGCGAGGTTATCGCCCGCAATCGCATCGGCCATGGCAATGTCTACCTGCAAATCAGCCGCGGCGTGGCGCGGCGCGACCTGCCGTTTCCGCAAGAAGCCGCGCCGAGCGTCGTTGTGACGGCGCGCTCGCTGAACCGCACCCGCATCGAAGCTGTTGCATCTCTTGGCATTACGGTTGTCAGCATGCCCGACAACCGCTGGGGCCGCGTCGACATCAAGACGGTCGGCCTGCTCCCCAATGTGCTGGCTCGGCAAACCGCCCTCGACAAAGGCGCCCGCGATGCCTGGTTTATCGACAAGGATGGCTTTGTAACCGAGGCCGCCTCGGCCAACGCCTGGATCGTGACGGCCGACGGCAAGCTCGTCACCCGGCACGCCGATCACGCCATCCTCGGCGGCATTACGCGCGCCGTCGTGTTTGAGGCGGTCAAGGAGCTGAACCTGCACATCGAAGAGCGCCCGTTCACGTTGGCCGAGGCCTATCGGGCGCGCGAAGCCTTCATCACGTCAGCCACGCAGATTGTCATGCCGGTGGTACGGCTCGATGACCGCCAGATCGGCAACGGCAAGCCCGGTCCCGTCGCCACGGCGCTGCGCAGCGAATTTCATCGTTTTGCGGAAATGGGTTAGCCCGGAACCGAGCCGGCCTTCGCGTTTTCACCGCTTTTGGCCGGGGCCAGAAACTTGGGCTTGCATAGTCCCTTGCGCGGCCTTCTAATGGCCAAGGTTTTGCCGCCCGGCGTTGCATGTGAGCGGGAAAACACGCTTAAGGTGGGTTGAGGGGCGTAATCCATCGACGCTACTGGGGCTTACGGTGGGTTTCGCTGCGCTCAACTCACCCCTACTTATAGAAAGCTAATAGAAACGACCCGCGGGGTAGGGGCCCGCGGGGCAAGAACGGAAAACACGGCCATGGCAGCCGAACGCGCACAAAATCTGCAAGACACCTTCCTCAACCACGTCCGCAAGAACAAGATTCCGCTCACGATTTTCCTGGTGAACGGGGTCAAATTGCAGGGCGTCGTGACTTGGTTCGATAATTTCTGCGTGCTGCTCCGTCGGGACGGGCACTCTCAGCTTGTCTACAAGCACGCGATATCGACCATCATGCCGGGACACCCGGTCCAGCTCTTCGAAGGCGCTGAGGAAGCGCCGGCGGAGGAAAAGGTCTGATTGGAGCCGCGCCGCGATACCCGCGCTGACCGGCTGAGCCCTTCCGGGCCGTCCGGATCGGCGACTGGCCGCGCGCTAGTGATCGAACCCGCGTTGCGCCGCGGGGGCGGCGATGGCGCGCGTGCGGCCGCGACCGCGCGCGGGCCGGCTGCAAAGCTCGACGAAGCGGTGGGACTTGCTCGCGCTATCGATCTTGAGGTCGTGCAGTCGGGCGTCGTGATGCTCAGCGCGCTCCGTCCCGCCACCTATCTGGGCAAGGGCAAGGTCGAAGAGATGGCCGGCCTTGTCAAAACGCACGAAGCCGGCGTCGTGGTGATGGACTGCGCGCTGTCTCCGGTGCAGCAGCGCAACCTGGAAAAGGCCTGGAACGCCAAGGTCGTCGACCGCACAGGCCTCATTCTGGAAATCTTCGGACGGCGAGCCCGCACTCGCGAGGGCGCGCTGCAGGTCGAGCACGCGCACCTGACCTACCAGAAGAGCCGGCTGGTACGCTCGTGGACGCATCTGGAACGCCAGCGCGGCGGCTATGGCTTTCTCGGCGGCCCCGGCGAGACCCAGCTCGAGGCCGATCGCCGCATGATCGAGGAGCGGCTTGCCAAGATCGAGAGCGAACTCGTTAAGGTCAAACGCACCCGCGCGCTGCATCGCGACAGCCGCCGCCGCGTGCCGTATCCGATCGTCGCGCTGGTCGGCTACACCAATGCCGGCAAGTCGACGCTGTTCAACCGCATGACGGCGGCACGCGTGCTTTCCGCCGACATGCTGTTCGCAACGCTCGATCCGACGCTCCGCGCAGTCGACCTGCCACACGGCGCCCGTATCATCCTGTCCGACACGGTCGGCTTTATCTCCGACCTGCCAACCATGCTGGTCGCGGCCTTTCGCGCCACGCTCGAGGAAGTCATCGAGGCCGACGTGATCCTGCATGTGCGCGACGTCTCGCACGAGGACGCCGAGGCGCAATTGCACGACGTCGAGAACGTGCTCCGGCAACTCGGCATCGAGACCGAAGACGGCGTCAGCGCCGAGCACGCACTGATCGAGGTTTGGAACAAGATCGACCGGCTCGACGAGACTGAGCGCACCCGTCTCAAAAACCTCGCCGATCGCAGGCCGCAGGCACAACGGCCGGTGCTGGTTTCGGCGCTCACGGGCGAGGGGATCGACTTGCTCTCGGCAGCGATCGAGGAGCGGCTCGCGGTCGGCCGCGTTTTGATCGAACTTGAGCTCGACCCTGCCGACGGCGCCGGCGTAAGCTGGCTGCATCGCCATACCGAGGTGATCAGCAAAGCCATGGACGAAAACAGCGGTCACCTCGCCATGACGGTCCGCACTGCCGCGGACCGGGCGGATGCGGTTCGCCAGCGGTTTGCCCATCCGTGAAATTCCGCAAGCCTGAAATTCCTTAACTCCGCGCGAACTGTGTATGATCCTGAAAGGTCACGCGAAGGGTTGAGGAGTATTGCAATGACAACTCGCCGAAGATTTGTCACCGGCGCGGTCGCGACGGGGATCGCCGGCGTCTCCCGCCACGGCTCGGCGCAATCGCCGATTCAAATCCGCATTTCGACCGCTGCGCCACCGTCCGATTTCCTCACCAAGGCACTCAATGCACTTGCGGCCGAGGTCAATGCGGCCGGCGTCGGCCTCGCTGTCGCTGTCCACCCGGCTTCAACATTGTTCAAGCAGGGCACCGAGGTCCCCGCCATTCAGCGCGGCAACCTGGAAATGAGCACGATGACCACCTTCGAGGTGGCGCAGCAAATCCCGCAGCTTGGCTATTTCAATCGCGCCTATCTGCTCACCGACTACGACCAGCTTCGCCGCGTTTTCACCGGGCCAATCGGCGACGACGTCCGCAAGTCCGTGGCGGACAAGATGGGCATCGAAATTCTCGCGACCCACTATCTCGGCACGCGCCAAGTCAATATTCGGCAGAAGCGCAGCGTCAAATCGCCGGCCGATCTGGCAGGCATCAAGATGCGGATGCCGGCCGGTCCCGAATGGCTGCTGCTCGGCGAGACGCTTGGGGTCACTCCGATTCCGATGGGCATGCCGGAGGTTTACCTGGCCTTGAAGACCGGAGCGGTCGACGGCCAGGAGAATCCGCTCACCATCCTCAATGCGGCGAAATTCTATGAGGTCACCGCGCAGATCGTGCTGACCGCACACATGGTGCAGCCGGTGTATTTCAACATTGGCAAGCCGGTCTGGGACAAGCTCAGCACGCAGCAGAAAAAGGTGCTTGGCGAAGCCTGCGTCAAGGCAGCCAAGAGCGGCGACGACGCACGGCTCAATGACGAAAAGGCCGTCGTGACGGCGCTCAAGGGCAGGGGCCTTGCGGTCGACACGATTGACCTCGCGCCGTTCCGCGCCAATGCCGATCGCGTCTACGCCAAGGCGAGCCTCGCCAAACAATGGGACGCTGCGGGACTGCAGCGCGCACAGAAGGCGTAGCGGCCCGGCCATGGAGCGGCCGAACGATGCACCGGAACGCGCCCAGAGCGTCGACATCGCGCTCACGGCACGACTGCGCCAGGTGGCCAACTGGCTCGCCGCCGCGATGTTCGCGGCTGTCTTCCTGATCTTCAACTACAAGATCTTCACGCGCTATTTCGAGCATGACGAGGCGGTCTGGGCCGACGAGGTGTTGGTGATCCTGTTCATCTGGATCATCTTCTGGGCCCAGTCTTTCATCGTCCGCGACAAGGATCAGATTACATTCGACCTCGTCTACCGGCTGCTTCCGCCGCGTGGACAACGCGCGGCGGCGTTGGCGCGCCACCTTCTGATCGGCGGCATCTTCCTGTGGTCGCTTCCTGGCTCGCTCGGCTACATCCAGTTTCTCTGGCGCGAGCACACGCCGGTGCTCAATCTTCCGCTCGATTGGGTCTATTCGTGCTTCGGCCTTTTCTTGATCGCCGTCATCGTTCGCTGTGCTTTCGGCGTGCGAAAGCTTCTCAGCGCGCGCTGGGCGGACGAAATTTAAAGGGCCGCGCGGTGTCGGAAGGGCTATGGGTCCTGCTCGGTGTGTTTGCGCTGGCAGCGGTGCTCGGTGCGCCGCTCGGGCTAGCGATGCTCGCCGCCGGCTACGCGTATCTCATCACCACCCATCAGGACGTCGGACTCGTTGTCGATCAGACGATGAATGGTCTCTACAACAGCTATCTCTTGATCGCCGTGCCGATGTTCATCTTCGTCGCCAACGTCATGAATGTGAGCGGGGTGATCGAACGGCTGCTCCGGTTTGGCGCCGCCATGGTGGGCCACCTTCCGGGCGGTCTCGCGCAAGTCAACGTCGTCACCAATCTGATCTTCTCCGGGATGAGCGGCAGTGCCGTCGCCGACGCGTCCGGCCCTGGCCTCGTACTCGCTCGCATGATGACGAAACAGGGCAATTATCCGCGCGGCTTCGCGGCGGCAACGTCGGTCGTTTCGGCAACGCTCGGGCCGCTGATGCCGACCTCGATCCCGATGATCTTCTATGCGCTGATCGCCAATGCCTCGGTCGGCGCGATGTTTCTCGGCGGCCTTATCCCGGCAGGGCTGATGGCGCTCGCGCTGATGTCCGTTATCGCCATTATGGCACGCCGGCGCGGCTTTCCGCGCGAAACCCGAACGGCATGGTCCGCAATGCCCGCCATCCTCGGCCGCGCGCTGTTGCCGATCGCGCTGCCGGGCATTCTGCTTGGCCTGATTTATTCAGGCGTGACGACGCCGACCGAGGCTGCGGCCATTGCGGCGACCTATGCGCTGCTGCTCGCCTTGATCGTCTATCGCACCTTGAGTTTGGCGCAGCTGCTGACGGTCATATCCGACACGGTGCGCGCGACCGCAATGATCGCGCTGATCATGTCGGGGGCGTTTGTCTTTAACTACGCGGTTGCCAACGAGGGCGTGCCGCAGCTCATTCAATCGACGCTGCTGCAGTGGCACCTATCGCCGACCGCGTTTCTGCTCTGCGTCGATCTCTTGATGCTGCTGCTCGCCATCGTGCTCGACGAGGTCACGATCCTGTTGGTGATCGTGCCGTTGTTGGTGCCGATAGCGCAGGGGCTCGGCATCGATCTCGTTCATTTCGGCATCGTCGTCGTGCTCAACATGATGGTCGGCCTGACGCTGCCACCGCACGGACTGTTGCTGTTCATCATGAGTGGTCTGACGCGGACACCGCTCGCCGAGATTTTTCGCGAAATGCCACCCTTCATTGTCGCCATGCTGGCGATCGTGATTGCGGTGACCCTGTTCCCTGACATTGCGCTGTGGTTGCCGCACATCGCCGGTCTAGCCAAATAACACCGGTTCATTCCTGCGCCTTTGCTTCGTCCCATAGCGCATCCATCTCAGCAAGCGATGCGTCCTGCGGCGCCTTACCCTCGGCCGCAAGCGCGCGTTCGATCGAACCGAAACGGCGTTCGAATTTCCGATTGGTCTGCCGGAGCACCGACTCCGGGTCGGCATGTAGATGGCGGGCGAGGTTGACGGCCGCGAACAACAGGTCGCCGACCTCCGCCGCCGCCTCATTGGTATCGGCTGGCGCGGCCGCGCCGGTACCAAGCGCCGCCTCGATCTCGTCTGCCTCTTCGCGAATTTTGCGGAGCACGGCGTGCGGGTCATTCCAGTCGAAGCCTACTTTGCTGGCCTTCTGCTGCAGCTTCAGCGCGCGCGTGAGGGCAGGGAGCCCGACCGGCACGCCGGCCAGCGCTCCTTCGCTCTGCCCACCGTTACGCGCGGCCTTTTCCTCGGCCTTGATGCGCTCCCACATGCCCTCGACCGCTTGCGGGGTGTCCGAGCGTTCTTCGCCGAAAACATGAGGATGACGGCGAATGAGCTTCTCGGTAATCGCCTGCACGACATCGCCGAAGGCGAACGCGTCCTGTTCCTCGGCTATCCGGGCGTGAAATACGACTTGCAACAAGAGATCGCCGAGTTCTTCCTTGAGATCGGTCAGGTCGCCGCGCGCAATGGCGTCGGCCACCTCGTAGGCTTCTTCCAGAGTGTATGGAACGATGGTCGAAAAATTCTGTTCCAGATCCCAGGGACAGCCGGTCTGCGGCGTCCGCAGCGCCGCCATGATTTCAAGAAGTCGGCCAATATCGCGGGAAGGGGTCATGCGCGGGTCCTGCTCGAAATTTTCGCGCCGGACCCTATCACAGTCGTCATTCCGGAACGCCGCGAAGCCAACCGCTACCACAGACTTGCCAATCGACACTGGCTTATAACAAAACCTTGGCTCCATGGTTCACGCAGCGGGGCGCCCTGCCATGCCAATCTCGGCCTACCTGCAATCGATCGGCTTCTTTGCCCTCGCTGTCGCCGCTCTGTTGGTCTCGGCCGGCACCGCGGCGATTCCGACCTATTGGGCATATCTCGCGATCTTCGCCGCTGTTTTCGTAGCGTCGTTCCTATTGCTCGACCCGGACCTGGCGCGAGAGCGGATGCGACCGGGCGGCCAGAAGCCGCCGCTGGGATTGCGGATTTTCACCGGCGTGATGTTTGCACACTGGATTATCGCCGGCCTCGACCATGGCCGCTTCCATTGGAGCGACACGGTACCCGGATGGCTGCAATGGCTCAGCCTTGTGGCGCTCGCTGATGCCTACGCCTTGTGCCTCTGGGCGATGGTCGTGAACCGCTTCTTTTCGTCGGTCGTACGCATCCAGTCGGACCGCGGCCAGGTCGTCATCACGAGTGGCCCATACGCCGTCATCCGACATCCCGGATACGTCGCGGGCATCGCCATCATTGTTACGAGCGGTCTCGCGCTCGACTCATGGTTTGCGACCGGGTTCCTTATCGTCTTCAGTCTGCCGTTCCTGCTGTACCGCGCGATTACCGAAGACCGAGTGCTGCAGGCGCAATTGCCGGGCTATCGCGACTACGCCCAGCGGGTCCGATGGCGGCTCGTTCCGGGTGTTTGGTGAGAGCACGGAGCCGGGGCGGCGCCCGCGAATAGCCGATTCGCATAAGACATATTATGGAATATTTCCATTAACTCGCATCAGACAGGGCTTTCTTCAATCGCGAACGATATCCCATCGTAAGCCGGCTCGACGTGCGGCGGCAATTTCTGGCGCAAGGTCTCGTAATCGAGGTCGGCGTGGAGATTGGTCAGAATGGCGCGGCGCGGCTCAAGCCGCGCAATCCAGGACAGCGCATCGGCGACCGAGAAATGGCTCGGGTGCGGCCGGTCGCGCAACGCATCGACGATCCAGACATCCAGCCCGTGAAGCGCCGCCGTGCTGCCGTTCGGCAGGCCGCCAATGTCGGCCGAATAGGCCACGTTGCCGAAACGAAAGCCCAGCGAGGTAATGTCGCCATGCTCCTGCAACACCGGCAGCGCGGTGATCGGACCACCCTGCCCGGTGATGGTGACCGGCGTGTCTGCAACGAGCCGGCGCTCGCGGACGATCGGCGGGTACTCGCTGCCTGGCGGCGCCTTGAAGCAATAGCCGAAGCGGGCGTGCATGGTCCCGGCGGTATGCTCGTCGAGATAAACGTCGATCGGTGCGCGCTGCTTGATGTAGAGCGCACGCAGATCGTCGATGCCGTGGGTGTGGTCGGCGTGCTCGTGCGTATAGAGCACGCCATCGAGGCGGTCGACGTCGGCATCGAGAAGCTGTTCGCGGAGATCGGGCGAGGTGTCGACCAGGACGCGCGTGATGCCGCCGGCGCCGCGCCGCTCGACCAACAGCGAGGTGCGCCGCCGCCGGTTTTTCGGATCGTTGGGATCGCACACGCCCCAGCCGAGCGCCGGGCGCGGCACGCCGCCCGACGATCCGCAGCCCAGAATTGTAAATTTCATTGTCATGCCCCCTCCATTTCCTCCCCCGCTTGCGGGGGAGGGTTAAGGGAGGGGGCGGGGCGCGGCACCTTGGTGAACAGCCGAAAGAAGTTGTCGGTGGTCTGGCGTGCGATCTCGTCGAACGACACGCCGCGCGCCTCAGCGAGCACGTGGGCGGTCTCGATCACAAAAGCCGGCTCGTTGCGTTTGCCGCGATGGCGCCCCGGCGCGAGATACGGTGAGTCGGTCTCGACTAGAATCCGGTCCGCCGGCAACTCGGCGGCGATGGCGCGCAGTGCCGCGGAATTCTTAAACGTCAGAATGCCGGTGAACGAAATAAAGTGGCCGAGCGCAACGGCGCGCCGCGCAAGATCGGTGCCCCCGGTGAAGCAATGCAGCACGGCCGGGAAGGGACCCCTCCCCGTTTCTTCTTCGAGGATGCGCGCGGTGTCGTCGTCAGCCTCGCGGGTGTGAATGACCAGCGGCAGGCCGGTCTCGCGCGCGGCGGCAATATGGGTGCGGAAGCCGTGCTCCTGCGCGTCGCGCGGTGAATTGTCGTAGTGATAGTCGAGACCGGCTTCGCCCAGCGCGACGACCCTGTTGTTTTGTGCGCGGGCGACGAGGTCTGCCGCGGTCACGTCCGTTTCTTCATGGGCATAGTGCGGGTGCGTGCCGACGGAGCAATAGACGTCATCAAACCGGTCCGCGATCGCAAGCAGTTCGTCCTGACGGCGAACCCGCGTCGAGATCGTCACCATGCGCGCAATCCCGGCTTGCCGTGCGCGTAAGACTACGGCGTCCAGCTCAGCGGCAAAATCGGGAAAATCGAGATGGCAATGACTGTCGATCAGCATTTTGTTGCTTATTGCGCCGCGGGCGCCGCGGGCTCGACGTAGCGCGGAAATACCGGCGCCGGCGTTGGCACCTTGGCGCCGGCAGCGACCCGGTGTACGCCGCCGAGGAATGAAAAATTGCGCTCGGCGGTCGCTACGCCGAGGAGATCGAGCAGCTTACTCGCCGACTCCGGCATGAATGGCTGCGCCAGGATCGCGATCTGTCTTAAGATCTCCGCCGTCACGTAAAGGACTGTGCCTTGGCGAACCGGATCTGTCTTGGCCAAGGCCCAAGGTGCCTGACCGGCGAAATAACGGTTGGCGTCGGCGACCACCACCCAGACCGCATTGAGCACTTGATGCAGTTGCTGCGTTGCCATGGCCTCGCGAGCCTTGCCGACGAGCGCGTCAGCGGCGCCGAGGATGGCTTGATCCGCCGCAATGAATGCGCCGGGCTGTGGCAGCGCGCCGCCGAACGCCCGCGCCACCATCGTGAGCGAGCGCTGCGCCAGGTTGCCCAGGTCATTGGCGAGGTCGGCATTGATGCGATTGACGATGGCCTCGTGGCTGTAATTGCCATCTTGGCCGAACGGCACTTCGCGCAACACGAAATAACGGAACTGATCGACGCCGTAGGCATCGACCAAAGCGAACGGATCGATCACGTTGCCGACCGATTTCGACATTTTTTCCCCGCGGTTGAACAGAAAGCCGTGGGAGAAAATGCGCCGCGGTAGATCAATACCGGCCGACATCAGAAAGGCCGGCCAATACACGGCATGGAAGCGCACGATATCCTTGCCGATGACGTGCAGGTCGGCCGGCCAGTATTTCTTGAATTTCTCAGAATTCGTATCGGGATAACCGACGCCTGTGATGTAATTCGTGAGCGCGTCGACCCACACATACATGACGTGTTTTGGAGCGCCTGGCACCGGCACGCCCCAGTCGAATGTTGTCCGCGAAATCGACAGATCCTTCAGGCCACCGCGCACGAAACTTGCGACCTCGTTCATGCGCTCTTTGGGCAGCACGAAGTCGGGATGTTTTTCGTACAGTTCCAAGAGCTTGTCGGCATATTTGGACAGTCTGAAGAAATAGCTCTCCTCCTCGACCCATTCGACCGGCGTGCCTTGCGGACCAAGGCGCCGTCCCTTTTCGTCGAGGCGCGTCTCGCTCTCGTCGTAATAGGCCTCGTCTCGCACCGAGTACCAGCCGGCATATTTGTCGAGATAGATATCGCCCGCCTTCTGCATGGCCGACCAGATCGCCTCAGACGAACGGTAATGCCGCGGCTCGGTGGTGCGGATGTAGTCGTCGTTCGAGCAATTGAGCTTTTTCACCATGGCCTGGAAGATCGGCACGTTGCGCGCGACGAGCTCGCGCGGGGTCAGCTTCTCGCGCGCCGCGGTCTGATGCATCTTGATGCCGTGCTCATCGGTGCCGGTGAGGAAATACACGTCGTGGCCATCAAGCCACTGGAAGCGTGCGATGGCATCGGTGGCGATCACCTCGTAGGCGTGGCCGATATGCGGCGGGCCGTTCGGATAGGCAATCGCGGTGGTGACGTAATACGGCTGTCCTGGCATCTGCCGTAGGTATCAACCGCGCGTGGCCTCGGCAAGCAAGCCGAACACGCCGAAAACGAATGGTTTTCGGTCCAAATTGTAGGTTTCGGCGTCACGCGCTGCCGCGTTGACGCCCTCCCAGGCCTCGGCGAGTCGCGCCAGGCGGGCGATCCCGCCTTGCCCGCCTTGAGCCGAGCCCTCGCGGTCGAGCCGCTGCGCCAGCCAGACATTGATCGTATCGACCAGCGCGGCGAGCGGCTGCGGATCCGTTCCCGCCACGCGGTCGCCGAGCGCGTGCAGCGCGCCCGCATCGAGCTTCGGCAGCGCCTCGAGCAGATCGAGCGCCTGTTGGCGGAGCGCCAGCGCATCTTCGTCGAGCAGCGCCAGCGCGCGGGCGACACTCCCACCGGCAGCGGATGCGGCAGCAATCACGTCCGGATCGTTCGCCGCACTGCCCGTCGCGGCGGCCACGGCTTTAGCCACGTCAGGCTCCGACATCGTCCGCAATGTCACCACGCGGCAGCGCGAGCGCAGCGTCGCCGGCACGCGCGCCGCGGAATGGCACACCAGCAGCAACAGGGCGCGCTGCGGCGGCTCCTCCAGCACCTTGAGCAGCGCGTTGGCGCTCGACCGGTTGAGTTCGTCTACCGCGTCGACGATGGCGATGCGCCAGCCCCCTTCCCCGGCCGTCGAGCCGAAAAACGACACGGTGCGGCGTACGTCGTCGACGGCGATTTGCTGGCGCAATACGCCCTTCTCGTTGGGCGTCCGCTCCAGCACGAGGAGGTCGCCTTGCGCCTGCACGGCCATCCGGCGCGCCACCGGGTGCGCGGCATCGATTGCAAGCGAAGTGGCGGCAGCCACGTTGACCGCGGCAGGGTCGGGATGAGCGAAGACGAAGCGTGCCATGCGATAAGCCAGCGTCGCCTTGCCGATCCCCTTTGGGCCCGACAACAGGAACGCATGCGGCACGCGTCCGCTGCGATAGGCCGACAGCAGCGCTTCCTCGGCCGCGGCGTGACCGAATAACAGCGCGGTACTGCGCGGATGCGCCTCGTCGGTATCGTCTTCGTTCGGCTGCGGGCTCATGCGGTGCGGATCACGACGCCATCGTTTCGACGCTCAACGACGCGGTGCCCGGGCTCAAGCCGGGAGTTGACGATCGTCCAAATCTGCTTGGCGATCTCTTCCTTGCCGCGGCCGGCGTCGATCACGATGCAGCGCCGCGGCTCGCGTTCGGCCAGCGCAAGATAAGCTTGGCGCAGCTTCTCGTGAAACTCGACATCCTCCGCCTCGAAGCGGTCGGACGCCGCATCGCCTGCTCGCTGTTTGCGGCGGCCTAGGCCGGCCTCAACCGGCAGGTCGAGAACAAAGGTCAGGCTTGGCGCGAGATCGCCGATTGCGACCCGTTCCAGGCTTTTGATGATGCGCGAATCCACAGCGCCGAGGGCGCCCTGATAAACGCGCGTAGAGTCAGCAAAGCGGTCGCACAGCACCCATTTGCCGGCGTCGAGCGCAGGCTTGATTGCAGAGTCGACGTGGTCATTGCGGGCGGCAGCAAAGAGTATCGCCTCGGCGTCCGGGCCCAAAGGTTTGGCCGCGCCCGATAACAGCACGTATCGGATGATTTCAGCCCCCGGCGAACCGCCGGGTTCGCGGGTGAGCAGCACGCCAATACCAAGCGCCTCGAGGCGGAGCGCCAGCATTGCGGCTTGCGTTGATTTGCCAGTGCCCTCGCCGCCCTCGAAGGTGATGAATTCGCCCTTCCGCGGCAGCGGCTGCCGAGCCTCGTTCTCAGGCGTTTTCAGGTCTGCCGTGTCCACCTGCAGATCCATGTTCATCAATGGGTTAGCGGTAGATATGCGCGCGGGGCTTGAACGTAAGCGGAGCGGCGAAAGAGCCTCACGCATTCGGTCATAGCCGACCGAAACCCTTGCGCACCAGCCCGATAACCAGCTCAGCGGCGCCATCCATGGCTCGGCCGGACATGCTGCCCCGGCCGACATCCTCCTCGGCTTGCAGCGGCACTTCAAGCGCAAGGTTGTCGCCGCGCCAGACCTTGAGCGTCCCGATCGCCTGCCCCTTGGCGATCGGCGCCGGTATCGGCCCCATATAATCGATACGCGCTGTCAGCGGCTGGTCGCTGTTGCGTGGCAGGAGCAGCTGAATGATGCCGGGCGCCGACAGCGGCACATAACCGACGCTGCCGCCGAACACCTTGGCGGAGCCGATGGTCTGGCCTTCGGCGAACAACACACGCGGTTGAAAATCATGAAAGCCCCAGTCGAGCATCTTACGGGCTTCGTCGGCGCGTTCCTTATCCGATTTTGCTCCCGCCAGCACGATGATGAGCCGACGGTCGTCCTGAACGGCTGATCCAACAAGACCGAAGCCAGCCTCTTTGGTCTCGCCGGTTTTCAAGCCGTCGGCGTCGAGCCCCATGCCGAACAGCGGATTACGGTTTTGCTGATGAATCTTGTTCCAGGTGAAATCGCGCTGCGCAAAATACGGATAGAACTGCGGGTAGGTCTTGATAATGAAGCGCGCGAGCTCCGCGAGATCGCGCACCGTCACGCGCAAGCCGGCGTCGGTGTAGCCGGTGGAGTTGGTGAAAGTCGAATGCTGCAGGCCAATCTCACGCGCCCGCTTGGTCAGCATTTGACCGAAAGTCGTCTCGTTGCCCGCCACCGCCTCGGCAATCGCCATACAGGCGTCGTTGGCGGAATCGACGATGATGCCGTGGATCAGGTCGTCGAGACTGACCTTGCTGTGAATGGCGGCGAACATCGTCGAGCCGTGCGACGGCGCACCGCCCTTGCGCCAGGCGTTTTCGCTGATGGTGAACTCATCGGTGAGCTTGAGCCGGCTGTGGGCGATCTCGTTGAACACGTATTCCAGCGTCATCAACTTAGCGAGACTTGCCGGTTCAACAGGCTGATCGGCGTTCTTCTCAAACAGGATGCTGTCGGTTTTGGGCTCGATCAGGATCGCGTTGGGAATGTTGGTCTGGAATATATCGTCCTTTTTGCCGGCGACAGTCGGCGCGGCGCTCAGTAGGCCGCTACCGCTGGCAAGAAACGCCGCAGCCGCCGCAGCAGCCACCAGCACCCCTCGAGCGCCGAGCCTGCCGCCCGCCGATCCCCTCCCCCGTCGTGTCGTTACCACCCTAGACACCGAGCTGCTCAATCCGCGTAACGCGCAAAACCGCCGTCACGACATCTGGCGCGAATTAGCACGTACGGGAAGCCCCAAGGTCAATACAGGGTCACGTGAAAATGTCGCGATTATGAACAAGTCATTCCGACAGTGCGCGCTTGATCAATAAAGTCCGCGCCCGTTGAGATACTGCGAGGTGCCGTCCATGTTTGGCCGATTGGCGTATGACATCGAGTCGGGATCCGCGCCGGCGGTATAGCGTGGCTCTGCGGCTTCGGTGGGCTGCGGCGACAGATAATCCGAGGGCACGCTGGCGATCACCCGGCGGGACGAAGGTGGTGGCGGCGTCGGCGGAAACACGGGACCCCGAGCAATGCGAACCGTGCTCGGCATCGGCGCCGGTCCATTCTCGCGCAAGGTCGCTTCTAGCACGCGGTCGTCGGAGCCCTGCAACGGCGCCGGCCCGACATATTCGACGCGGACCGAAGTGGTGCCGCGGCGATAAAAATCCAGCAGTTTGGCCGCCCGCACCGATAGGTCGATGATGCGGTTATGCGCATAGGGTCCGCGATCGTTGACGCGTACAATGATCGAGCGACCGTTGGCGAGATTGGTGACACGCGCATAGCTCGGCAGTGGCATAGTCGGATGCGCCGCAGAGATGCTGTCGAGGTCAAAAACCTCGCCGTTGGCGGTATTGCGGCCGTGGAAATCCTCGCCGTACCACGAGGCAAGACCGACCGCCTGGTAATGCGGATCGTATTGCGGGACGTACATGCGGCCGCCGACAAAATAGGGCGACCCGACACGGTAGCTGCCGCCACCCTTGGGAACTGGCTCGCCTGAGTCGATCACCCGCGGACTCGCGGACACGCCGTAATCGATATGCTGACTGGAGCATTGGGCGAGCAGGAGCGAAATCACGGCGCAGGCGCCCAATGGACCCCATCGCCGCAACACCGCACAACGCCAAAACGTAGCGCTGGATCGCCGCCGCATCGTCCCCCGACCCCGCACACCCCGGCTGACGTATCAGATTCTAGCGTGGTCACATTGTGGCGGATATACGGAGCGACGCCGCCATAGTGAACAGCCGGTTGCGCCCGCAAACCCTGGCAAGCCGATCGGGGACCAAGACGATGTCCTGATCCGCAATGCGAGGCCTCGTGTCTGACGCCTCGTTATTCGTAGATCGGCTTTGCTTCCGCCGCGATATTAGCCGGCACCATCATCAGCTCGTTCACGGTTTTCTCGGCATCCTGGCCGGTAATCGGATGCACCGGCATCTCTTGTTTCGCCATGTCAGCGAGGAAGCCCGCATCCTTCATGGTGTCGTCGAATGCCTTGCGGATGATGGCGAGACGATCGGCAGGCACCTGCTTCGACATGATGAACGGCCGGCCGACCTCGTCACCCCCATTGAGCAGGCGCAACAGCTGCCGCTGCTCGTCGCTGGTGGCGAAGCCGCCAATAAAGGCGGCGTTCTCTGGAATCTCCGCCGGACGTTTATCGATGAAGCGAACGAAGGTGTGCGCCAATCCCTTTTTGATCCAGTCGACCGGAATCGAGCTGTAGGACCCGCAATCGCCGTCGAGCTCGCCCTGCTCTATCGCCAGGCGCTGCTCGGCGCTGCCTGGAAATCCGAGCACCTGCTTGACCGGCGCGTGGAACACAATGCGCAGCGTGGCGCCGTTGATGTAGTTGCCCGAGCCCTTGCCGGTTGATCCGATGATGAACTGCTTGCCGCCATGCATCAGCTGGTCCCAGCTTGTGATGCCCTTCGGTCCGTACCCGTAACAAACGCGGTAATCGGGCGTCACCACGCCGACCCAGGAAAACTTGCGGAAATCGAGACGCACGCGATCAGGGTCGACGATCGACTGGGTGACCAGGCCGGGATTGAAAATGGTCATCGCCGTGCCGTCCTTGGGCGCCGTCAAATCGAGATAGCGAACCGAGGTCAGGCTGCCCGCGCCCGGCATGTTCTGCACGATCACGGTCGGATGCCCTGGAATGTATTTGCCGATGTAGCGGGCCAAGACCCGCGCGTAATTGTCATAACCGCCGGCAGGCGAGAAGCCGACCACGATGGTGAAAGTTCTGCCTTTGAAATAATCCTGGGCGCGCGCGGCGGGAATCAACACCGCCAGACCGAGCAGCGCCGATAGAAGAATACAAGCTCGATTCCTGAACATCATTCTCCCCAATGACAACGAATGCCGCGGTTTAGCAGCCGTAATTGGCGCACCACAATAGCAGCCGGCGCACAGAATAGCGTGTCTTCCGCGCGGGCTGCTGCGGCAAAACGCTACCGCCTTCGGCGCGGTCCAGACTGGTGACCTCGGTGCGGGCGCGATTGCTGGACAACGGTTGGAACCCGCCACAGCCACGCCGTCCTTTGTTCAGCATCGGTTCATCCGCAACGCGATTAGATTTGATCGTTGGGGGACCAGCAAAACGAGGTCGCCAATGAAAACCGTATTCATCGTGCTGACCACAGTGGTCGTCGTCGCTACGGGCAGCGCCCTGGCCGTGATGAATAACGCGTGCAAGAGTGTACAGCATGCTTGGTGCGCCCCGGGTCCCGGATTCAAGCATCATGCGATAGGCGGACTGGAAGGTTCAGGCCCCGCCGGCTAGTCCGCGCTGCCGCAGTTCCGTGGCGTAGCCTAAAGGCCACCGAGCGGCCGCCATCCCGTTCGATGATGCGTACCGGAAACATACCCATCGGGGACGCGCCTGTCCGGGAATATGCCTATCCAGGATATGGCTGAAATCCGACTTGCGCACCTTCCCAGCTTGGACGCTGGAGCATCGCACCTTTGCTGCCACGGGCCGTGCATCGCGCTCGCTTGCGCAGCACGTCGCTTGACGCCATAGCGCCCCAGCGAATCACCGCCACAGCACAGGCGAACGGCGAATGATGCCGGCAACGCTCGCAGTAAAGCCATAGCCACGGCGTCGACCGCCGCAGGTCGCCCAGTGTCGGCCGCCGCGTCGTCCACTTGCTCGGCTTGGATTTGTAGCGCCCTCGCGATGCCAGCCATCGCGCCATATCCTTTTTGCTGAATTTCGCCGGCTCGCCGCTCATAGGCGGAGCATATGCGGCCCCGGTTTATTTTCCTATCGAGTCGCCGGAGCTCATCTTCGTTTGCCGGCTTACGGCTCCGCTTTGTCCACGTGGCGTGAAGCTCTCGCGCGAGGCGTGCTGGCAACAGGCGCCGTGAACGGATAATCAGTCGGCCGCATGCAAGATGACAGCTTGGGTCGAGCGACTATTTATTGGCCAAAGCGTTCGCGCCGAATATATCGACCAGCGTATCGACGCTACGCGTCAGGAAGGGTGGCCGAGTGGTTTAAGGCACCGGTCTTGAAAACCGGCAGGGGGTTTGCGCTCCCTCGTGAGTTCGAATCTCACCCCTTCCGCCATCTCGCAATCTAAAATGGAAATAACAACGGTATTTCAATGGCTTAACGACTTCGACATTTTCCAATGTTATCCGAAATGTTGTACGATTTTGCGTCAGTTGCGGCTGTCGGCGGATACCACACGACAAGATTCTGTGCGTGGTCTCGCGAATTACGCGACCGCATATTGAAAGCGCGCTGGCGTTGGTCCTAGCTTCCACCCTGGCCGGTGCATTCGCGCCGGCCATTTTTATTCCCCTACCTGCTTGCAATCGAGGCAACCCATGAAAGAACGCACCCCCTCCCGCGAGGGACTGAGGACGGTCGCGATTCCGGTTCGTCCGGACTTACACCGCCGGCTGAAGATAGCTGCGGCGGTCACGGACACGACGCTTGAAAAGCTGTGCCGGGCAGCGTTTGAAAAGCACCTGACAGACTTGCAGGTCGCGCTACGGAGCGCCGCACCGCAAAGCTGAGGACAGACCGCGTTGCCATGTCCCCGTAGTAAATGCCACTGACAGAATCACCGGACACACATTCGCAATGACTCAGCCAATCCCCGACCGAGACACGCTGCGCGCGCTCTATGACGATACCGTGAGCGTGATTGCCGCCTCCCGCCCGCAGATAAACCTTCAGGCTGGCTTCTATGCCGCGACGGGCGATAGCGTGTTTGAGGCTGGCTATATCTCCCTCTGCGATCACGCGAACAACGTGCGCCGGCTGAACGTCGTGTCAGCGCCTTCCGGTGGCGGCAAGACAAGCTTCAGCTTCGCATTCATGGTCGCCCTTACGCGGTATGCTGAGGACCATGCGGACTCCCCAGCCGGCTGTGTTTTCGTGGTCGATCAAATCAAAAAGGCCGATGACTGCTATCGCGAACTGCACGCATTGCTGCCCGGCAAAGTCGCAATCTGGACTTGGGAGCATCGGCGCGGTGCCACTGACCGAACGCGGGTCCCGAATCCGGCTGCTGAGTTCGATTCGGATGAGCTTCGCAACTTTCCCGTTGTCGTGGTCACTCATAAGTTTTTCAGCGGCCCACAAGGAGACAAGGCAAGCTTCTGGGGCAGCGACTTTTTCAATCAGCAGCGCCGGGCAATCGCTATCATTGATGAGCGCCCCGAAGAGGTCGAAATCTACGAAACGACAATGCGCGAAGCCCATACGGTCAAGGAAGCACTTGCGGAGAAAGCCTCTGAACCGGGCAAACATGTGGATTTTCTGCTGACGCTGATGCAGCACACGGAGCTAAGCAGCCGGAACAGAATCGTTAAGGCGGATGGCAGCGTGGCTTCTGAGCTTGCTTGGTTTACAGGGGAAGAGGCTGACCGAGTTGCCATGGCTCACGGCTCAATCGTCGGACTCAATCATCTTTTCAAGTTTGCCCGTAGCATGACCATGGGCTGCGCTTTTGCTGTTTCTGAGGGCAGCGCCGCAAGCTTTGTCGGGTGGCAAGCAAAGCTGGTGGTGCGACCCGGAACGATGCTGCTTGACGCAACGGCCGACATTGACGGGGTTTCGCAAATCTGCCCCTGGCGCAAACACGTCAAGACGGCGCCGGCAAATTACAGAAACCTCAGCATCGTGCATGTTCCTCAACACACTAAGCGGAACCTTCGCGAGCATTTCAAAAAGGTTGCGAACCGCCAGCAATATTCCGAAGGGATGGCGGAAACGATCAGGGCTCACATGGCGCCCGGCGAACGCGGACTCGTCGTTTGCAAGAAAACCTTATTCGACAACCAGCAGGTACCGAATTGGGGAGTCGGTGATCCGCGATTTGCCGATCCCGCGAGCTACGGCGAGCGGTACGAGTGGGACATTGACGGGCGCAGGCTCTGCGCGGTGCATTGGGGCGTTGGCATCGGCGCCAACTCATGGCGTGATGCGGACGTGGTTTTTCTATTCGATGAATTTTTCCTACCCAAGCGAATTGCCGTTGCGACCGCTCAGGCTCTTCTCGGCCACCGCGCCGACCAGGGGGCCTTGGCGGCAATGACGACGCTTCGATCCAGGTCAGCCGCCGTTGACCTCATCAGCAACGGACACCGACTGCGCTGGACCAAGCAACTTGCCTTGCGTGGTCGCGGTCGGCGCTACGATGAAAGCGGCGTGTGCGGCAAGCAGCGCCTTGTTGTGGCGTGCGACGCAAGATCGTTCCTCCCCAACGTCAGGCGCCTATTTCCCGGCGCAATGGTCGCAATGGCTCAGGCCGCGAAACAGTCCGCCAGCAAGACGACAAAGGCCGCTCACGTGATCCAGATGTTCAGCCGGTCCGATCTGCCGGCGAGACTGAGCACCGCGGATGTCGGCAACCTGATCGGCATTCCGTGGCGCAAGGTCTCCGGCAATATCCTGACGCCGGAACTCACAACGTCGCTGGCGGCAATCGGCTGGCGGTATATCAGCGGCCGTGGTCGCGGTGGCTCCTATTTTGAGCGAACCGCGCCAGCCAAGCTGGTCGCGTAAATGCCATGGACGCGCAGCTTGGATAAATGCCATGGAAATGTAGAAAGAGAAATCCTTCTTCTACAAAAGGATGGCATTAAAACGCCGCATGGGGTCGCCCGGCCCCCGTCGTCGTCCTCGCGCCCTCTGTTGGTGATAACGCTCGGCCGCCGCCGGTTTTTGGGCCGGATCGACCCGCGCCCGCTTCGCGGTCGCGCGGCTTCACATAGCGGTGTTTGAGTCCAGGTCGAGTGTGACGAGTAAATCGCCGGCAGAAGGAAGGATTGAAAAAATTCTACACGGCTGCGTCGGCCGTCCTATTGCTCTCGCGCGAAAGTTGTCGGATGATAACCTCGCGGCATAAAAGGTGGGGGTTTTCATGCGTGGGGTGGCGGTGATGGGCCTTTGTGCCCTTCTCGTAGGTTGTGCGTCATCGGGAGTTAAGGTCACCGAACAGCAAGCCGAAGCGTTCAAAGTTGGAAGCTCAACCTATTCGGACGTTGTGGCTTCCCTGGGCGAGCCGACCTCAAACACTGTGTCGTCAAACGGGACCAGAGTGGCTGTCTACAACTACGCCTCGATGCGGTCGCAGCCCCAGAACTTCATTCCCTATATTGGCCCGTTCGTTGCGGGATATGACAATCAATCGAGTTCGGTTACGTTCAATTTTGATCCACGGGGCGTGCTAACCGGTACTAGCTCCACTCAGGCAGGAATGGGAATCGGCGCGAATCTTGCCGCTGGGCCGGATGCAGCCAATCGACCTTATCAAAGCGTCCGGTGAAGAACGCAAACCCGTCCTTTGCCTTATCGACTCCGGCGGCCCCTGAAATGCCAAACCCTGCCCGCAATTTTGCGGTCCGTGAGTGAAATCAGTCACTTACGGCGATCCGACACGGCCCAATCGACCGCTTGACTCGTCATTACATTTCTGACAACGTTCGTAGTCAGAAACGTAAGGGCTCGGTCATGGCTGAAGGCAAGTTCGTCTCGTACCTCCGAGTCTCCACTGCCCGGCAAGGCAAATCCGGTCTTGGGCTTGAGGCTCAGCGCGCCGCCGTGACGGATTTCCTCAACGGTGGCAATTGGAAGCTGATCGCTGAGCATGTCGAGATCGAAAGCGGCAAGAACGCTGACCGGCCCGAACTGGCAAAGGCATTGCAAGCCTGTCGGCTGTACGGCGCCAAGCTGGTCATTGCCAAGCTAGACCGCCTGTCACGCGACGCTCATTTCCTGCTGGGGCTCGAAAAGGCCGGCGTTGATTTTGTCGCCGCTGACATGCCGCAAGCGAACCGTCTCACCGTTGGCATCATGGCGATGGTCGCGGACGAAGAGCGACGTGCAATCTCTGCCCGCACCAAGGCTGCCCTTGCGGCGGCCAAGCGACGCGGCACGAAGCTTGGCGGCTACCGCGGCGGCAAAATCACGGCTCGCATCCGAAAGGCCGCCACGGCCGCTGTACGGGCACGCACGACGGCACGTAGCGCCGATCTTGCACCGATCATCAATGAACTGCGGTCAGCCGGCGTTACCAGCTTGGGCGGCTTGGCACGCGCGCTGACTGAGCGCGGCATTCCGACTGCCCGCGGCGCCGGTACATGGTCGCCTGTGCAGGTCGCCCGCGTGCTGGATCGCATCAAGGCAGTATGAGCGGCAGCCAGCAGCAACGCGCATCAGCGGCGTTCTGTGGGCGATTGCGATGGCAAACGGCGTGGCAAACGAAACGGGGCCGACTTGCTTGGACGATTGCGTAGCCCTCAATCCAAGATGCCGTAGGATGAACCGGCTTGGATGATCGCAGCTACCCCAGCGCAAACCGCCGCCGCTGCACTAAGTCGGGACTGCCATCGGAGCCGATTGACCAGCTTGTCAACGTCATCGCTTTGTCCGCCAAGGCCGACATGCGACACAATCCAGACGCGCCCAGGCATCCGCACAGCGGCCGATGCAAACCACAGCGCCGCGGACAATAAGCTGAACACTGCGACAATCTCAGACGCCATGTCTGCCTCCGGTTGTGCTAAAACGGAATCGAGGGGTTGATTATGCCGCCGCTTCCGCGCTTGCCCTAAAAACGAGAATCCGTTTCTTCGAGGATTCCAATAACTTGTCACCCGTAGTGACGCCACGCCGCTTCCCGCCGCCCTGGTCCGTCGAGGAACGCCCAGCCTGTTTCATCGTCAATGACGCCAACGGGCAAGCGCTGGCCTATGTCTATTACGAGGAAGAGTCCGGCCGGCGCACGGCGGCCAAGCTCATGACCCAGGACGAAGCGCGGCGCATTGCGGTGAACATCGCCAAGCTTCCCGACTTGCTGCGAAAGGGCTCGTAGCGGCGCCCTGTGCGGCGACTGTGCTATGGTCTCAGCGAAACTCATTCTTTCAAAGGGGGCGGCATGTACTATCAGATCACCGTAACGCCCAAGGCCGGCGGCCAACCAGAGAGAGAATCGCACCCGCGCTTGGGTCCACTACCCAGAAAGGGCGACCTGTGCGACGTGACACTGAAGCGCGGCAACGTCAAAGCTGAAATCACAGTCGTTCCACCGGGACCGGATGCAAGCACAGATCGCGGGGACGTAGTTGTCCAGGTTAGTGCGAAAGAAATCTAAATGCCGTTCCGCTTTTACCGCCGCTTCCGCGCTGGCCCGTTTCGCCTGAACCTCGGCAAGCGCGGCATGTCCGCCAGCGTTGGCACAAAGGGCGTTTGGCTCACTGCCGGCCGTAATCGCGTCAGGACAAGCGTTGACGTGCCCGGCACAGGCTTGGGCTGGTACGAGACGCGCCGATTGCAGCCATCGCAAACCGGCGGCAGCAAGCCTGCACGAGCGTTTAGGTCTACCCTGTGGACCGTGGCAATACTGACCGGCCTTGTCCTTGGCGTTCTTGGCATCCTCGCGCACCACTGACCCGCGTTTCCAGAAAAAAGTCCCCTCCGAAAAGATCGGCATTGACATTTGGGGAACAGAAATGCATAATAAATGCA
The DNA here is from genome assembly GCA_049300295.1 of Xanthobacteraceae bacterium. Classification (GTDB taxonomy): domain Bacteria; phylum Pseudomonadota; class Alphaproteobacteria; order Rhizobiales; family Xanthobacteraceae; genus BOG-931. The sequence continues at coordinate 46,077 of JBAQJL010000140.1, read as the reverse complement.
TCATGGGAAATTTGGGCCTGGAAGCCGGAAACGGCGCCGGGCTTTTTTAATTGAAAAACGCGAAAGCTACAATAGCCATGCGCCTTTCTTGTGCGTGGTCCGAGAAGCCCCGCTTGTAACTGTCCCAAAAGGTCCCACTTAGATGAAGCGAAGGGTGTTCGGTTACGCTCGCTCTGATCCGCCGGAATCACGGTCGGTTCTTCATGGTGTCGGTGAGCAGCGTTTGGGACCGAACATGCTTGCGTTGGTACGGGCCACTGCGGCGTTTGCAAGGGCCGGATACAAAAGAGCGGGTGAAGCTGATGAAGCGAAGCCCGGCAGTGACCTCTTATATCTTTTGCATAAGCTTCGTCGCGACGACTTGTTGGTTGTCGTCAGCGTAACGCATCTCGCGCCTGACACGGCGGAGCTTCGAAAGCTATTAGACCGCTTAACAAAGAATGGCGTGAAATTGCACATCCTTCGGTCATCGGGCACATCTGCCGATGATCCATTGAAGCGTTACGAGAACGATTTTCGGCGCGCCGGTATGCAGCGCGCAAAGGCGGCGGGGACGCATATCGGCCGCCCGCGAACTGTGGATCGGACAGCCGTGCGGAGGCTTTCAGCCGATGGTTTGTCGGTCCGCGCAATCGCGAAGCAGCTTGGCGGCGTCAGCAAGTCATCCGTGCAGCGATGTCTAGGCGAGGTCGCCGGCTAGGCCCTTCGGTTGATGTTACGCGCGTTTTCGCGGGCGCCGATTCGGCGCCCTTTTGATTTTGGAGTCTATCATGCACAATATTCGCAGAGGCCGGCCTCGCTCGGTAGACCGCGTCGCGGTTCACGAACTCCGCGACGCCGGATTATCAGCAGGTGCCATCGCCGGGCGGCTTGGAATCGGCACATCCACCGTGCGCGAAATACTCAAGGGCACGACCGGGCTCAGCGAGCGGCGCAAGCCTGCATACACGGCTGATGCGCGCGAAGCCCGAGCGCGATCATTTTGGAGCGTCCCGCCAGATTGGGCCTAACGCTTCGATAGACGGCGGGCTTGGATCACCCAGACTTACGGTTGCGTGATTTTACTGAGGCTACCTACACCGTAGAAATGGGAATCCATTTCTCCGAGGATTCCAATAACTTAGCCGGCCTCTCGCGCCGGGCTTCTCAATCTTGAAGGTTCCCATGCGATACATCTACTCACTCCCGCAAAGCGAAGTCTCGCCGGGCGTCGAACTCTTCTCGACTATCGACAAAATGCACGCCGGCGACGTGCTCGCGGTTCCTGACGTGAATCATATCGCGTTGAACTGGCGCGACCTCGAATGGATTTTGCATTTGCTTGCGGAACGGACGGCAGTTCTTGAAGTTCAGCGCACTGCGCGCAAACACGGCGAATCCACAGAATCCGGCTTCAAGAGCGACCTGCGGCGGGCCGCCATTCATCGGGCTCGGACACGCGGACGTTATAAGGCGTGCGGCCGAAAACGTAAGGTTTCGCCGGAAGCCATCGGGCTTTAGCCACAGCGCATCCGCGCCCCACAACCTCGCCAATCACCCGCCCGGCCACCGTGTCGGGCATTTTTATTTCAAAGGAACAAAATTCAAATGTCACAAACAAACAACCGCTCGCCAGCGCGCACTGCGCTCGCCAGCCATCTCGAACGGCTCCGCGAAGCTAATGAGGCCGTGACCGTCGCTCGCCGACCATTTGACCTTGCCGCCGATCAAGCGGAACACGCGCGGAGACTTCTCAGCGACGCTGAGGGCGCAGTCGCCGCCCTTGACCAGAAGGAAACAGCACTGATCGGCGACACGTGGCCGCCGAAAGCGCCGGCCCCGAAACTGAAGGAAGCACGCGCGGCCGCTCAGGATAACTTGGACCATGCTCGCCGGGTAACCGCCGCGGTCAATCAAAAGTACGAAGCTGCCCGCCAAGTCTACGATCGGGCCGCCATTGCGGTTCGGGATATCACCAGCGACACCGCCGCGCTCATTAATGCTGTCATGGCCGATGCCGGCCACGATGCCGTCGCCCGCTTAGGCGCCGCGCGCGCTGCACTGGCCCAAGACGAAAGTGCGGTCGATTCAATCCGGGCTGTCCTGGTTGAACGTCAGGCATTCCGCGAAGCTGAAGCCATAGCATTCGCCGTGCGCGATCTGCGCTGGCCGGAACGTCGCATAGACCCCGCGCCATATCGATGTTTGGCCGAACGGCTGCTTGAATCCGCTGACGCAGTGGCGGAATGACAATGAGCAGCCAGCACAACCCATGGCGTGAAGGCAATATTAATCAGTTGATTATCTCGGCCGAGGCAATAGGCGCGGCGGACGTTTCCAGGCGCCTGATCTCGATTCGCGATCTACGCACGGAGCTTGAAGGTATCGACGAAGCCGACGTTGGCAAGCGTATGGCGCTCTTTCTTGCCGTCGTGGCTGAAGCGACTGCGTTAACGCAAGCAATGGATGCAGACACAGCGCGCCGCGAAGCTGAAAGACTGAAAAATGAGCAACACAACAGATCAAATTCGGACCCTCTTGGCTTCTGGAGTCGATTCCGCCGCCCTCAAAACATTCGCCGAAATCGTCACCAGCCTTGACCGCATTGAGGCCGCCGACCGCGACCGCGCACAAGTGAAAGCTGCGAGCGATTACTTTAGGAAAGCAATTTCAAATGAGCAACACTAACGAAGACCTCATCGAGTGCATCAGCATTCGCGGATGCATTATCGACTTACGGGACGTTTCACACGAATTGCGCCGGCAATACCATTTAGCAACCAAGGGCGTCGGCCGATTAGATCGGGCGCGGGACGAACTCAAACGAGTCGGCGAAGCCATCCTGGCCGAACAGCTCCCGCGCCTTGCGATCAAATATGCACCAGCAGTGCGCGGCAGTCGCGCCGTCGCGACGCGACTAATGGAATTGCCACGATAGTCTGAAACTCCGCTTGTTTCAATGGAGGCAAGCGGTGGGAGGCGGTCGGGTGCGTGTAACCCTCCACGTAGCCGGCCGCTCTTCTTTCTTTTTGATGGTGTTTGCCATGACAAGCAACGCGAAACGGGCGCCCATTGGCGGCGCACCGACCACGCCGGGCAAGAACCGACTCCCGATCCGTGACAGGCCCGACCGGGCACAGATTGAGCACGAACTCGCCTGTGGAAACTCAGTCCGCGCCATCGCCAACAAGTACAATGTGCATGAGGCGGCGCTTTACCGTTTCCGTAAGAACCTGCCGCCACTGTTGAGGGCGGCGTATGTCGGTCGCCTGCTCAAGCCCGGCGCCGATCTGGAAAAGCTGAAAATAGAAGAATCCGAAGGTTTGTTGCAGTCGTTGGCGCAACAGCGCGCCCGCCTCTTGATAGCTCAAGACTCGGCTCTTGATGATGGCAACGCGCAAGCTGTTGCGACCTTGGCATCCGGCATTCATAGAAACCTAGAGTTGGTCGCAAGATATCTGGGCGAAATGCAAGTCCAGACGCGGCACACGGTCGTTAATGTGCTGGTCAGTGCCGAATATCTGCAACTCCGTAATGCGCTTCTTCGCGCGCTGGCGCCGTTCCCCGATGCTCGGCGCGCTGTGGCCGCGACGCTGCATGAGGTCGAGAGCGACGCCGCACGGAGTACACCGCAGGCACCGATGATTGACGTTACGCCGGCAACTGCTCAGGCGGCACAATGAAGGGCGCTGAAATCTCGTTGGGGCGCGACTTTGCCCGCGCGCTCGATCCCGTCTTGCTGGCGAGGGACTGCGGTATTGACCCTGACCCGGTGCAAGCTGGCTTGCTGACCACAACATCACGCAAGGTCCTGGTTAACTGTTGCCGGCAATGGGGCAAGAGCACAACAACCGGCCTAATCGCTCTTCATGAGGCACTGTACCAAGCACCGGCGATGATAATCCTTGTGAGTCCATCGCAGACGCAATCGACCGAGTTGTTTAAAAAGATACATGGCTACTGGGAACGGCTTCCCGGCGCGCCTGAGGCCGGCCAAGAGTCGTTGACACGCATGGAGCTTGGTAACGGCTCCCGGATCATATCCCTACCCGGCTCCGAGAAAACCGTCCGCGGCTATTCCGGCGCAACGCTCATTGTCATGGACGAAGCGAGCCGCGTTCCAGATGAACTGCTCGCTGCGGTACGTCCCATGCTGGCGACCACCAACGGCAAGTTTATCGCCCTGTCCACACCGGCCGGCAAGCGCGGTTGGTTCTACGAAAGCTGGACCAACGGCGAAGGTTGGGAGCGCATATCGGTCAAAGGTGTGGACTGCCCGCGCATCTCTGCGGAGTTTTTGGCCGAAGAGCGGGTGGCCCATGGGCCGATGCGCTTCGCACAAGAATATGAGTGCGAATTTATTGATCCTGAAACGTCCGCCTTTTCGAGCGACCTAATAGCGAAAGCACTGACAAATGATTTTGAGCCCTTTTTCGCCCATAACAGAGGTCCGGACGTCGCGACATCACACGCCAATTGAGCCGCCTCGTTTTCGCGAACGATACACCATAGGCGCAGACCTCGGACAATCGCAGGACCCCTCGGCAATCTGCGTTGTCCGCAAGTTTGAAGAGACGGGCCAGAAGCCGATTTTTCAAGTCGGGCATCTCGCCCGACTCCCGTTGGGGACCTCATACCCGAACGTTGTCGCTCACGTCGTCGGTTTGCTCAACCAACCACAGATTCGCGGCAAGTCTGAACTGGTTATCGACTTTACCGGCGTGGGGCGCCCGGTATTCGACATGTTCCGGGTTCAGGGCGTATCGCCCATCGGGGTCAACATCACAGGCGGGACGGCAATCAATCACGAAGGTCTTATCTGGAACATCCCCAAGGGCCACTTGATTTCGCGAGTGCAAGCATTGCTGCACGAAGGCCGTTTGAAAATTCACGCCGATCTGCCGGACGCGACTGCCCTTGTCAGTGAGCTAAACACGTTCCGTGTCGAGTACACGGACTCTGGGTATATGAAATTTAACGCTCGCAGCGGCGCGCATGATGACTTGGTGTTGGCGCTGGCAATTGCCCTGTGGCGCTCGTATGGCGATGAGCAGCATACGGGCATGTTGGAGTATTATGCGGGGCTGGTCCGCGACATTGCGCAACCAAAGCAGACTCCGCAACAAGCGCGGGTCACGCTCAGGCGGTTGGGCAACGTATCGACCGTCCAGACTGCAAAGGGGCGCACGCTGAACGTTCCCGAAAGCGGCTTACTTGAATTAGACGCCGAAGAGGCCGCCCCATTGTTGCAGGCAGGCTGGACGCGAGTCGCGGCGTAGCGGTTGCCCCGCTCGGTTCATTGCACAGTTTCAATTTTTCACAGCGCCGGGCGCCGTCCAATCTAAACGGCCCCGGTAGGAGACGGCCGCGCGCCGCGTCAAGAGGCTGTCGCGGCCGTCTCACCCCATTTTATTGAATAGGTAAATGCCATGAGTGAAAGCGACGTTGAAGTCCAATTTGGCGGCAACGCTGAGGGCGCTGTTACGAGCATGTCGGAAGTCCGTCATGCTCTTATGGGCCTGACATCGCCGCTCCGCGGCGTTTACGACAACCTTGGAGAGATTGCTGAAGCCTTCGCGGCAGCGTTCGCCGTCGAAAGGATTGCGGAGTTCGTTACCCGCTTCGCGGAATTGGGCGAGCAGATCACTCGCACGTCCGCGATGCTCGGCATGAGCACGAAAGAGGTCCAGGAATTGGGCTTCGTGTCTCAGATGACGGGCGGCACGGCAGAGGGTCTCTCGAACGCGATCCAGCGCCTTGAAATGGGTTTGCAGCACGCGCAAAACCCGACCTCGCAACAGGCGCAAGCTCTAAAGGCTCTTGGGCTGTCCGCCAAGGAATTGATCGCGCTGCCGGTCGATCAGCAAATGCGGCGCTTCGCCGATGCTGTATCCCGGTTCGGCGACGGCGGCAACAAGACTGCAATCGTCATGGCGGTCATGGGGCGCTCCGGCGCTCAGATGATCCCGGTACTCGACAAGGGCGCCGCCGGCTTCGATGAAATGGCGGCTCGCGCCGATCAGTTCGCCACCATTATGTCAGGCAAGACGGTCGCCGCGCTGGACACGACCGCAGAGGATATTACGACGCTCAAGGCTTCCTTGAGCACCATGGGCGGCACCATTATTGGCGGCCTCGCGCCGGCCTTCGAGGGACTTGTCCGGGTTCTCTCTGACCTATCTGCCGGCATCACCAAGTCGATTGAACAGGGCGGCATATTCGCGACCGTTCTTGACGGCCTACGTATTGCGGTCGCTGGCGTCGCCATCTCTCTGGCTGTGGCTGTTGGCGCTCTGAAGGTTTTCTGGGAGGCCGACAAGGAGATCGTCCAGGATATTGCGGCGGCATGGACCGACCTCGGACGCATTATCAAGGACGTGTTCACCGGCAACTTCGGTGACATCGCTGCCGCGTGGTCAACGCTCACTCAAAAGCTGACGGCCAACGCCAAAACTGCCGCCGACGATATGGCCGGCAGCATCAAGATGATGACGACCGAAATCAAAACCGCCATCAACGGCGACGGCGAGGCCGGGGCCGCCAGCGGCGGCAAGCATCAAGCACCGTCCATCGACGTTAACGCCTCGCAGGGCGCGAGCGCAGCCAAGACGGCCATCGACGCTCAGATCAAGGTCCTTCAGGATGGTCTAGCCGCCAAAAAGACGATTTGGGCGGAAGAGGCGAAGATAGGCAAGATCACGTCGAATGAGGAATATGCCAACCTGGAAGCGGCGACGCAAAAGGAATACGAGGCCGAACGTTCGCTTCTGCAAAAAGAGCTTGAAATCGGCAATCTGAGCGTTGCGCAAAAGGCAACGATCAACGCCAAGCTTTCGGAACTGGACGCCAAGCACAACGCGGACATGGTGAAGCTGGACACCCAGTCAGTGGAGGCCCAGCAAAAAGTCTGGGAGGGCTATTTCAACACGATTGAAAGCGGCTTTAACGGGCAGTTGCGCAGTTTGCTTTCCGGCCAGGAAACTTTCGCGCAGGCGATGAAGAAAATCTTTGCCGACTTGGTCCTCGCCTTCCTGGAAGGTGAAGAGAAGCGGCTAGGCGTTGCCTTGGCGGGCCAGCTTGCTCAGACAACGGCCACACAAACGGGCGCCGCCGCCCGTACCGCCGCGGAGCAATCCGCCAGCAGCGGCAGCATCCTCGCGACGCTCGCCAACGCGGTCAAATCAATCTTCGGCTCCGCGGGCCAAACGGCTGCCGGCGTCTCTGCCGAGGTCGCTCCCGTTGCCGGCCCGGCGGCTCCGGCCATCGGTGCGGCTGCCGGCGCGAGCACGCTGGCGACGGCTATGGCGTACCTGACGCCGCATGAGGTCGGCTCTTGGGAGGTCCCCGGCGTTACCCCGGCCCTCTTGCATCCCGGCGAAATGGTCATTCCGCAGCAATTCGCTGAAGGGCTCCGCAGCGCCATGAGCGGCGCTGGCGGCGGTTCACCGTCCAGCGTGAGCGTCAGCGTATCCGCATGGGATGGCGCCAGCGTTCAGCAATGGCTCCGCACTGGCGGCGCTAACACGCTAGCGAAGAGCATCACCAGTGCCATGAACAACAACCCCAGTCTGAGACCGAGTTACGAACAATAATGTTGCGGATTTCGCAAGTGACTCGGCCACGATTTGCATTTTTATCAAATAAAAAAACGTGGCGCCGACTCGGATCAAATGCTACGTCATTGGGCGTCCCGGCGCTGTGTTGGATGCACAGCGCCGGGGCTTCCCAACCGAAGCCATGGAGGGCAACGGATGAGCGCCCGCTATATAGCATCAAATGATGGGTTTTGCATTCGCCCTCCAAGGCACAACAGCCTATGGAGGGGCTTAGAAATGACCAGCATGAGAGAATGCGTAAAACCGGAAGCTGAGAACGTCGTAGCCGAATGCTTTGAAATTCTCGGCCCACCGGAAGAGTCGGGGATTCGGTTCGCAGATGGTTGGTTCATGAAACCGATGAGTCGCAATGATCCTCTTGGCGAGATGCGCGTTAACGGCGTGATTGATCGCCGACAGTTTCAGGCCGGCCGCGAATGGCAAGCTTGCTATGTCAGCCTGGAGTCAAGCTTTTGGACCGGAGACGAGAAGGCCGCACGCCAGCAACTAAAAGAGTTGAAGCGCATGACCAGCGCGGTTGGCTCTGTTGGTGCGTCCCTCTTCCGCGACGTACTGGATAAAGGAAACTCGATTAAGATGGCTGCCGCCATGCGCGGGGAAGCGAAAGGCTGCGGCCCAAAGGGCTGGCACAGCGTTTTTTGCGCCTGCCTCAGCAAACTCGCCGCTGCCACGGCGCACTGAACTGAACTCTAATAGCGGCGGACATTCCGTCGCTTTCTCAACGCCCCCGCCGGCATCTGCCCGCGGGGGCTTTTTGTTGCCGACAAACGGCAACGCAATTCATCATAGGAGATGTAAGATCATGGCTACAGTCAGAATGTTACCGGCTAATGGAGCAACCTTGTCTGCGTGGTCGGGCTCGCCGAGCGCAATCAATTCGCGGACGTACTACAACGCAACGGCTGGCGGCTACGTCGATGTCTTCGACGTTGCTGTCCACAACATCGCATCACAGGGCTTCATTGCGTTTGGCAATAGTTCCGGCGCGACGCGACCGACCACCTCCCCAGGATCACCCAACAGCGGCTTGCCGCTGGGGTGGATTCACGTCGATACGACAAACGACGTGATCGTCGTGTGGGACGGCGCTAACTGGCGCAATCCACTCAGCGGAGCCAAGGCGTAATTCGGCGGTCTCCAAAACTTTCAACCAAACATGGAGTCTATCATGACGCAGACAAGCAATCCTTTTCCGCCCTACCGCCCCTCTCAGGACTCACCGCTCTCACAGGTCAAACGCGATCATTCTGGATTCGTGACGGTGACGAACATGGAAGAGCAAAGGCGCGCCGAAGGTATCCCCGAGGATATGCGGTCCGGCAGGCTGGCGCCGACCTTCGATGAGGTCGAGACGCCGGCACCGTTCACCGAGACCACTCCGGTTCCGCGGATTCCGAAATCGTAATTGCAGGTTGATCGCCTGCAATACGTTGCGCACCTGGCGGTTTTGAAAAGCTTCCTGCTGGGCGCGAACTGGGCGGCGGCTCCCTTGATTGGGATGGGGGCTGCCGCCCCTTTTTAATGCGCTCTTTCGGGGGAAGGCTACTGTAATGTCCACCGTCACCGTTCAACGCTTAGAGCGAGCGATCACGCTTACCGCCTACGCGATGATACGCCACGACCTGCCTCAGTTGCTTCCTTCTCTAAGGCGCATGGAATCCGCCCGCGATGATCTCGCGCGCAACGGCGATGCAATCGACTATGCTAAGCGCGTGCTTGACCGCGGCGCTGTTGCCGTCGAGTCCCGCTGCAGAATGATTCCCAATCCGCCATTAGCTGATGCCGCTTAGTCAGTTGATCGCCACGGCGATAGGCGGCTTCGACCTTATCACCCACTACATGAGCGATTGCCATTTCGAGTAGCTCGTTTGGGTAGTTGCCGGTTTCCGCGCCCCAGTCGCGGAACGTCGAACGGAATCCGTGCGTGACCGCCTGATCCCTCATGCCCATGCGGTCCAGTAGGTTCAGCATCGCCATATTCGACAGCGGCTTGCCCGACTTGCGGCCCGGAAAGAGGTATTCGTCATTAGGCGATCCGTCGATGATTGCCATGGCCGCGCCACTGAGCGGGACGCGGTGTTCGCGTCTGCCTTTCATACGTGACGCTGGCACGGTCCACATACGCGCTGCCTTGTCGATCTCGCCCGGCTTGGCGCCGATGACCTCTGAGGTTCTCGCCGCTGTCAGGATCGTGAACTCTAGCGCGCGGGCTGCAATGCCCGGCTGCTTGCGTAAATCACGGATGAACGCTGGCACGTCCGCGTAGGGCATGGCGGCATGATGCTTGACGGGCGCGATCTTGGATTTGGATGGCAACAGCTTGTCGAGATGGCCCTTCCATCGCGCCGGGTTCTCACCTGAGCGGTAGCCGCGGACCTTCGCCCAATCCAGGATTTGTTCAATCCGGCCGCGCAAGCGGCTCGCCGTCTCTGTTTTTGCGTACCAAATCGGCTGTAGGACCTTCAGCACCAAGTCGGTTCCATAAGCGTCAGAAATTTGCGACGCCGCCAGTTCGCCCAGCACGGGATAGGCGTACGCCTCAAGAGTCGCGTTCCACTGCCCGGCGTGCTTGGAGTTCGACCAGGACGGCCCGTGCGACTCGATAAACTGCTTTGCGCACTGTCGGAACGTGACGGCCGGCATCGGCGCAGCGTCATACACGGCGAGCACAGAAGCGCGATCCTCTGCACGGTCGCCGCTCAGCTTTTCGATACGGTCCAACAGTTCGGCGATGGTGCGTCCGCTGGCGTCCTCGATTGGGGGCGCCATTCCCAATTTTCGCGCCGTTGCGCGCGCCGCCTCGTAATCGCGTAGCGCGGCCCCTGTGTTGCCGTCCGCGAGTCCCTGCCAGTAAGCCTCTAGGCCGGCGTTCAATCGCCGGGCGACCTCCCCTGCCCGAATACAGCGCGGATCATCGGCGATGCGAATCTTGGTGCTTTGTTGGACGATGCCACGCTGATCCAGGTGGGTGTATTCCTTCGGCACACGCCGGGCGAAGCGCCAGTAGCCATCTCGCCGAACTAAAAATGACGCCATGTCGCCTCTCGATTCAAGCCACAGTCGGACGCTATCATTCGGCCGGTTTTTCCGCCAATGTTATCCGAAATGTTGTACGATTTTTAGGGTGAAAAGGCCAGAAAAAGCAATGCGTTCAATGGATTCAGTGGCTTAACTGTTATCCGGCGGCGGACACCCCTTCCGCCATATATCATTGATATTATTTACTTATTTGTCGACTTAAAGTTGTTACCTCGTCCGTACCCATGTCTGATCCATGGCTGCTGGCTGACGACCTGTCGCCCCTGCTCGGTGCCTGTTGTGAGCGGCTTGATCGAAACTTGTTTTGAGGAGGCGGGACGCGCATCCCGCCTTGCTAAATTGATTCGCTATTTGTTCGATTAGCGCGCAGGGTAACCGATCACCGACTGCGGCTCTGCCCAGGCGTCGGTGACTGTGAGACGTGATCGCGCTCCCGCCTGATTTTTAGCGGGGACACGTGCCAGATTATCGCTTCTTTACTCTCAAAGACGACAAGCACATCGCAGGACCGCCTCACGTTTTACAATGTGCATCCGATCACGAAGCCGTAGCCGAAGGTAGAAAATTACTCGATGGGCTTGATCTAGAGATTTGGCATGGCGCGCGCATGGTGATGCGGCTTACGCCGCACGACAAATAGATCGCCGCCCTCAGTTGGCGGCCTCTTTCATTTCCGAACGCGCCGCCGGCGCTGCTCGTGCATCACGTCGGCGACGCTGGCCGGCGACGAGTCCGCGCATGCATTGCTTTACGCATTTGCTCTCGGCGCGCCGGATACATCTGTTTTGGTGCCCCTTTAAGGCTCCATGGCACGCCATCTGCGCAAACTGCGTGCACTTGCTGAGACAATCCTCGTGTTTGGGGGCCGCGGGTTGGGTTTCCTGCCCAAAGGACATGGCGGGCACGAGGATGACTGCCGCGAACACGAGGCTCACTGCAAGGCGCTTCATGGAAGACTCCCTAGCGATCGATGGCCGATAACACATCAGAGGCCGGCCCGGCGCGCCTCCGGCTTACATGCCCATGCGGCGGTGAGAACGAAGGGTGGCCCCTTTTGAATTGTGTCATGATTTCCCTTTGTCACCTGACACAGGCCCAGCGCAGGATTGCCGTTTGGGGACGGGGTCGGGATAGAGCCCGAAGGCGATGGCAACGATTCTTTCATTTGTGCGGGCGCGCGATGACTCGTTTGATGACGAGGCAATGCGGGTCATGGGCGAGCCTTTGACGCCGTCTGCGCGATGTCTCCCAACCTCAGCGACCGTGACCGCGAGGCTATTGCAGAAGGGATCATTGGCGTGGCGATAGGTGGGGAACGTGACGCGCAACGCTTGCGCAATGCGGGTCTGGACTCGGCTGGTTCGCAATGAGAATTTCCGGCGTAGCCGGTTTGTTGATGGTCATGATCGACGCCGTTGTTGTGAAAAAGGTTGCCGGCCGCGCATCGAGGAATGCCGCCGGCTGACGGGGTTATTTTCAACGCAGCACTCGCCGTCTTGCCGCGCCGCGCGTGGACAAAAACCAAGCGCGCGGGGATGCCCTCCGTGCGCCTTGAGGCGCCGAGGAAATGGATATTTCAGATGGTTGGGGAACCATTGCATTCGGCGGGACGTTTACGACCGCTAGAGAGGAACCCAAGGAGAATACAGAATGCGTGTGATCATTGCGGCGACGGTGTTTGCTGCCGCGTTAGCAACTTCGAGCGCGTTTGCGCAGGGCATGGGCAAGAACGAGGCCTATTGCCTCAAGACCTCAGCCGGCGCCATGGACTGCGCTTATAAGACGATGGCGGAATGCGATAAGGCCAAGACCGGTGGCAGCGACAGTTGCATGAAAAATTCCGGCGGCGGAACTATGGGCAAGTAGTTGAAACCATCTTCAACCATTGTGCTTTAGCCCCGCTGAACGGCGGGGCTTTTTCTTGCCTTCAGCGGTATCGCGGCTGGAACCAATGTCCGATAAGGCACGTTTTCTACATAGACGGCCCCCCAGCCCCCCCCCCCCCGCTCACCCCCTCGTTGTGGGACCGTCTAGCCCCGCTCCAGCGGGGCTTTTTTAGGCGTCTTTAATGGCGATCCGGATGAAGAACGATTTCATGCTTTGTTGGTCAGAGAGCAGTACAGATCCCGGTACCGATCGACGGTACGGTGCCACGAACGCGAGCGCGCCCATGAACGGCACTCTGCTGACCATGCGGCATATGTAGCATCTGGAAGTTGGAGTAGCCGGGTGACCTTCTCAGCTATGTCCCGCGGGTTGCACGGTTTGGTTAGATAGCCTGTCCGGCCGTCGACAATCGCATCTTCGCCGCCATTTTCATATGAGCCGACGACGGGCACTCCCCGAGCGTTCGCTTCGAGGTACACCAAGCCGAAGCCTTCAAAATTCAAAGGTGCCGAGACCGGCGTCAGCACAAATACCCGCGCGCGCCAGTATAGATCGTCAAGTTCCGCATCCGATATCCCTTCTTTGAACGTCACGCGCTGCTGCAATCCCAGTCGTTCGACGATCTCTCGAAGAGAACGAGCGTATGCGCTATCGCGTTGGTCGCCGACCGCGACATATGTGACGGAGGGAGTGCCTTGAGCGATCTGAGGTAGGGCTTCGAGGACGTAACGGTATCCCTTTCGCTCCTTCAACGCTCCCACGCTGAGAAGAAGCGGTTCTTTGGGGTTATGTCCACTGTCCAGCGTGGGTATTCGAACGCCGTTGGGTATCACCGCCGTTGGCAAGTCTGGCTCGAACATGCGCAAGCGTTTTTGCGTGTATGCGCTGATGCACACAATCATGCTTGCTACGCGGTATGCTTGTTTTTGCAGCGGTCCGAAAGAAACGTCTGCAAGCGACCGTACCGCGTACGTTCCATGGGCTGTGAGGACGAATGGCGCGCCGGACTGCCGCGAAAGCTTTGCTGCGAACGGCGCGTACGGCTCGACGAAGCAGTGGATGATGTCAGGCATAAACTCTCGTTCGCGAAGCACGTGCGATAGAACAAAAGGCCTGAAAATACGCATCCGAGCGATCCGGTTGAACGCAATTGGATCTGGGAGCACGTCAATCTGCGGCGCATCGACTGCCGGATTTATCGCGTTGCAAAATACCAATACATCATCGCCCTGCGCTTTAAGCGCGGATATCACTTCAAGCGAGTATCGTCCCCATCCCGATCGTTCCTCAAGCTTCTCTACGAGACAAACGATCTTCATGGCGAAAACGCCGCGTTTACTCGATTGTTCGACGGATCGCGGTCAATATTTCGGCCGCAACCGGCCCAACAGGATCCCGTTGTTATTTTAGAGAACAACACACCCACAGCTCTGCCAGCAGGATTGCCGAGGCTGGTAATCGCAAGGTGAGGATTTCGGCGCTACGCTACGCAACCCAACCCACGAAACACCCAGCACGCCGGGCTGGCGCGCGGTTCGGCGCGCCTCACTCGCGTCGAGGGCGACTAAGCGGCTAGATATATGCCCGAGCCCGCCTCAATTGGCGGCCTCAACAACCTTTTAGATCGGTGACTTTTTGTCTTGGCAAATGGAACAGCCCGAGGATCATCCATCTGTTGGAGTGCTGGTGGACCGTCCCGACGAAGGAAGTGGCGTGAAACTTCCGGACCTGGATCAGCCCAGGCCGACGTCGTTCTCGTACCAGCGATAGGGCGACCGGTTCTTTTCCCGAAACTGTTTGAACCATCGACCGATCCGAGAACCTGTCTTCTTCGCCAAGGCAACCATAGCAACCTCCTCTTCCTTCCATTGCTCCTATCGACTTGGTCGAACGAACCGAACGAGAGGTTCACGCCCGCGCGAGCCGCAGCGAACGACCAGGGAGATACGCTCGACATAGGACGATAAGGAATAAGGTCGTCGCCGTATCAAGGATAACGGCCCCGCCGATGGAGCGGGGCCAGAATCCATTAGCAGTGTCTTAGCGCTGCTTTTTTCGTTGGATCACTCAGTAGCAAGGCGGCCTGGGATAATACCCGCACGCCGCACTGTCGTAGTAGGAGCCTGCGGCGGCCGCACCGACGGCGACACCGACCGCTGCGGCTCCCGCCACGCCGGGACGCCAGTATCCCCGCCGATAAGCATAGCCACCGTGATAGCCATAATGGCCCCCGTAGGCGTGGCCGTGATAAACGCCGCGGGCGCCGCCTCGAAACGCCAGAGCTTCAGTGGACAGTGAGGCTGTGCCCACAACGAGCGCGGCGGCGGCGACGATGATGGTTTTAGATGACACTGTTCCGAATAACATGGGACCTCCCTCAAGGTTGGCCCAGCCCGGCACTACGCCACAGCGGCAATGGATTGGACGTATTGTCGTTCCGTCACGCAGCTGCCTGCGGCAAAACACAGTAAAGAAATCGTTCGGCCGATTTCATCAATGAGACAGGCCGGGCCAGGTTGTGCTTGCGCCCCGCGCCACGTCCAGCAAGCTCCCGCGCTGTCCTGCTTGTTCAATTGACTCGATTGCGCAACAGTGTTGCCAGCGATCGAAGCAGGCCGGGCCCACGGGGATTTCACTCTCATGCACCAACTCGCATATCGGGCGCGATGCCTTATGGCATGCGTGCCCATTGCGGCCGCGCTCATCCTGGCGCTCACGCGTGTTGCGGCGGCCAATGACGTCGAGGACTTTTATCGCGGCCGTACGCTCACGGTGCTGATCTCCTACAGCGTCGGCGGCGGCTACGACCTCTATGCCCGGCTGCTCGCCCACTATCTCGGGCGGCACATTCCCGGCAATCCGAATGTCGTGCCGCAAAACATGCCGGGCGCCGGCGGCCTGCGCGCTGCCAATTACCTGTTCTCCGCCGCGCCGAAAGACGGCTCGATGATCGGCACCTTCTCGCGCAGCATTCCGACGATGCCACTGGTGACGCCGCAGGATGCCCATTTCGACGGTCGAAAATTCTCCTGGATCGGCAGCATGTCGAGCGACACAAGCCTGTGTCTCACCGGCGTCAAATCGAAGGTCAAAACCTTCAATGATATGCTGACCATGCCGGTGATCATGGGCGGCCAGTTCGCCGCCGCCGATTCCGATATCTACGCCCATCTTTACAAGAATATCTTCGGCGCCAAGATCAAACTCGTTTCCGGCTATCCTGGCACCAACGACATCACGTTGGCGATGGAGCGCGGCGAGGTCGATGGCATCTGCGGTCTGTCGTGGGGCACGCTCAAGGTGGCGCACCCCGACTGGATGAAAAACAAAAGCGTGAATCTGCTGGTGCAGGCGGCGCTGAAAAAAGATCCCGAATTACCCAGTGTCCCGCTGGCGCTCGATCTGATCGACGACCCGCAAAAGAAGCAGATCCTTTACATTACTTTCGCTCCGCAGCAGATCGGCCGGCCATTCGCCGCACCTCCGGGCATCCCGGCAGACCGCCATGCCGCTCTGAGCAAGGCATTCGACGACACCATGAAGGATCCGGCCCTGCTCGCCGAGGCCGCCAAGGAAAAAATGGACATCGCGCCGATGACCGGCGGCGAGGTCGGCGAGCTCGTGGACAAGCTCTACGCGATTCCGCCCGATGTAATCGCGAAGGCGTCCAAGGCCATTGCTGAATAGTGGGCGCACGTTAGCGCCGCAGACGCAGAAACATTTTCAGGAAACAGGACAATGCCCAAGAAGACAGTTTGGGAACGGCAATTGGAACGCAACATCGGCTATGCCTTCGACATGGAAGCAGGGCAATGCGCGCGCATCACCTCGCAGACCATCATCGATTTCGTCTGCTTCAACCGGGACGATCTGCGCGAGCGCTTCGATCAGGCGCGAACCAAGGCCAATCAGCGCAAGATTTTCATCTCGACCGGCGACCAGCTGATCTCGAAGCTCAACAACACGATGATGACCATCGTCGACGATACGTTCGAAGGCCACCACGATCTGGAGGAAGGCATGTGCAGCCGCAAGCGCCATGAGCTGGCGGCAGCGAAGGGGATTTGGGAAAAAACCTACGGCCGCCCGCTGTCCGAGATGCCGCCACGCGGCTGCACGGAAAATCTCGGCGGCGTACTGGCGCCTTACGGTATCGCCGTCGAAGACGTGCCGAGCCCGTTCAATATCTTTCAGCACATGATTATTCACGCCGACACCGGCGAGCTCGAACACTCGCATATCCGCCCCAAGCCGCCGGGCGCCACTGTGATCCTGCGCGCCGAAATGCGGCTATTGGCGGCAATCAGCACCTGCCCCGATATGGCGGCCGGCGGCACGACGGGCGCGACGGTGGCGCTGCTCGGCGCGTAACAAAGGCCGTGATCGCGATCCCCAAACCGAGCCGCCGCCATGAAAGTGCTCATCCTCGGCGGCTACGGTAATTTCGGCAAACGCATTGCGGAATTGCTGACCCGCCAGGGCATTGGCGTCATTGTTGCCGGACGCGACGCCGCCAAGGCCGCCAAGCTCGCTGCCGCGCTGCCGTCAGGGCTTGCCGAACCCGCAACGTTCGATGTGACATCCGAGTTGCCGCATCAACTGCAGCGTTGGCGACCCGGCATCGTGATCAATACGTGTGGGCCCTTTCAGGGTGCAGGCTATGGCGCGGCGCGCGCCTGCATGGCGGCGGGTGTGCACTATATCGATCTCGCCGACGGCCGCGACTTCGTCGCCGGCATCGCGCAGCTTGATGACGAGGCGAAAGGCCGGAACGTCGTCGTGGTCAGCGGCGCCAGCACGGTCCCAGCGCTCAGCTCGGCCGTGATCGAACACGTGCTGCCGCGTTTTCGAAGAATCCATTCGCTCGACTACGGCATTTCGCCCGGGCAAAAAACCGAGCGCGGTCTGGCGACGACGCAGGCGATCTTGGGCTATGTGGGCCGCAAGCTGAGGCCGTGCGCGGGCTTCCAAATTCGCTACGGATGGCAGAACCTGCATGTGCAGGCTTATCCGGACATCGGCAGGCGATGGATGAGCAACTGCGAAATACCCGATCTGGATCTGCTGCCGGCCAAATACGGCGTCGAGAAGATTCGATTTTCAGCGGGCATGGAACTGTCCGTCGTCCATCTCGGTCTCTGGTTGCTGTCGTGGGCCGTGCGTCTAAAGTTTCCTTTCGATCTGCCGACGTACGCGCCGATGCTGCTGAAGATGAGTCTGTGGTTCGATCGCTTCGGCTCCGCAGACGGCGGCATGCACATGATCGTCGAAGGCGAAAATCATGCCGGGCAGCGCGCGGTCGTGAACTGGTTCATCATCGCGCGGAGCGGCGACGGACCCTACATTCCAGCCGTGCCGGCGGTGGTGCTGGTCAAGAAATTCGTTGCTGGCAGACCGCCCGCGTCAGGCGCGATCCCGTGCGTGGGCCTGATCACTTTGCAAGACTATCTCGATGAACTACACGGCTTTGACGTCAATACCTACGAATTCACGGATCACTGAAGCATGGCAACAGCGCTCGCATTCGGGCTCGACACGTTTGGCGACATCACCGTCAGCGCCGACGACCGCCCGTTGTCATCGGCGCAGGTGTTGCGCGATGTGATCGAGGAAGCGACGCTCGCCGACGAACTCGGCATCGAAGCGTTCGGCGTCGGCGAGCACCATCGGCCCGATTTCGCCATCTCGGCGCCCGAAGTGGTGCTTGGCGCCATTGCCGGCCGCACCAAACGGATCCTGCTCGGCTCGGCCGTGACGGTATTGTCGACCGACGATCCGGTTCGGCTGTTCGAGCGTTTCTCTTCGCTCAATGCGGCATCGAGCGGACGCGCCGAAGCGCGACTCGGACGCGGCTCATTCACCGAATCCTTTCCGCTGTTCGGCTTCGAGCTGTCACAATACGAAGAACTGTTCGAGGAAAAGCTCGATCTGTTCGCCGCACTGATCCGTAATGACAAGGTTACTTGGAGCGGCCATACGCGCCCTCCCCTTAGTGATCAGCGGGTGTTTCCGCCGCTCGAAGACGGCTCGCTGAAAGCCTGGGTCGGGGTCGGCGGCAGCCCGGAATCAGTCGTTCGCGCCGCGCGCTACGACTTTCCGCTGATGCTTGCCATCATCGGCGGTGATCCCAAGCGCTTCGTGTCCTATGTCGATCTTTACCACCGTGCCTGTCAGCAATTCGGCCGGCCCGCGCGCGCCGTCGGCCTCCACGCGCACGGCTACGTAGCGGATACCGACCAGCAGGCGCGCGAGGAGCTGTGGCCCCACTACAAAGCCTCACGCGATCGAATCGGCGCCGAGCGGGGCTGGCCGCCGGTGACGCGCGCCTCGTTCGATTTTGAGGCCAGCGGCGGTGCGTTGAACGTAGGCTCGCCCGAAACGGTCGCCCGCAAGATCGCCACGACCGCCAAGGCCCTTGGGATTTCGCGATTCGATATGAAATATAGCCAAGGCACGCTGCCGCACGCTAAACTCATGCGCAGCATTGAACTTTATGGAGGTAAGGTAATCCCGTTGGTGCGCGATATCCTTGCATAATTTCAGGGGGTTGGGGGGTATTTGACGTATTCCCGCCGAATTCGGCGAGAAGATTGAGCGCGCCATTGAAACGGGGTGGGGACCTCATGGTGGCAAAGGCAGGATCGCATCTTTTGGCTGCAACGGCGCTCGCCGTGCTGGCTGGCGCTTGCCTGGGCGCCGGTTCGGCGCGTGCGCAGGATGCCACCTGCCTTGCATCCCCGAATGGAGCGGCGCCAGCAGGAACCCATTGGTACTACAAGACTGATCAGGCGACCCATCAGAAATGCTGGTACACGCGGGGGCAGGAGCAAGCCGCTCAG
Organism: Xanthobacteraceae bacterium; assembly: GCA_049300295.1. Taxonomy (GTDB): domain Bacteria; phylum Pseudomonadota; class Alphaproteobacteria; order Rhizobiales; family Xanthobacteraceae; genus BOG-931. The sequence continues at coordinate 26,717 of JBAQJL010000140.1, read as the reverse complement.
GCAGCCCCGGCGGAGACAACGCCATCGCGGCCCGCGCCGTCGAGGACGCCGGCCGCGCAAGCTGAGCCGGCCAATCCCGATACGGACGCTACTCAGGTTCCGGAAGAATCGGCGGCTCCCGTCGGGCTTGCGCCTGCGCCTCCGCGAATCCACGAGCATCCGGCACCGCTCGCGGCCGCAGCGCCGAGGCGTGCAGTTCTGCCGATTGCCCGAGTTCCAGTACCTGCTGCTGATCCCCGCGGGGAGAATCAGCCGATCACGACGGCCACAGCTGCCGCGCCGGCCGCAGCCGGTATGCCGGCCACCACAGACAACGTCGCCTGGCCGGCCCCACCATCCATGCCGCAGACCGAGGGCGCAGCGGGATCGCCTTTCCCACCGCCGCCTATTGTGGGCCCCCAAGCTGACCCATCGGGCCCTGCGGTGGCCTCGCAGGCACCGAGCGCGGCCAGTTCGACTGCCGCGGCAGACCCGCCGCCCTCAAGCGTAACCGGGCAACAGCCCGCCAGCGATGGTGCGGCCCCGAAGGCCGAGGCGGACGCGCCCGTTCGGGCAAACCCGCCAGGCCGGATATCCGTGCTGCTGGTTTTGGTCGGGCTGATCGTCCTCCTGGTCGTCGGCATGCTGCTGCGCCGGCTCGTGGAACACGCTTTGAGTCGGCGACGCGTCATTAACCTGGCGCGGCAGGAGCCCCGGTTGGTGGAACCAGTCGCAGTCCCACCGCCGCCGATGCCTGCTGTGCTGCGGCACGCGCCCAGCGTCGTGCCTGGTCTCGCGCAGACCCAGCAACGCGCCACCGAAGTCGAGGCGGAGCTTCGAAAATTTGCGCAAAACCTACGCCAGCGCCGGCCTCTCGCAAACGGCACTGCAAACAACACCGCAAACGGCACTCTAGGCCGCAGCGGAGCGGCGGTCCGTTCCTGACAGAGACCCAGCGCGGTACTATTCTTCCAACAGCGAATTGGGCAGCTTGAAACGCAAATGCTCGTTCGGATGCGGATCGAACGCCTTAGCGGCGCCCGACCCTACGCACTTGACCTCGGCGGCATAATGCACGGATAGCCGGGAGCCCTCATAAAGTTCGCGCGCATGACCGTAGACGTGGCGACGGCCCGCTTTGTCGACATGCAGGCGCACCATCTGCCTGCAGATGGGACACTGGGTCACGAGGGGATGCAGCCGCCGCCGGCCGAGGAGCTTGATGAACTCGACCACCCAAACAGACAGGTGCCGCATTGTCCCCTCCTCACGCCCCGAATCGAAGCCAGCATACTCCTGTGTCGAAAAATTGAAGATCGCACGATTTTAACAGTAACGAAACAACGCAGAGACGGTAAGCGATAACCGCATCGGCTTTCTCGATCGCAAATTGTCGCTGCGATACGAATGAGCCGCAAGCGCTACGTTCCCACCAAACCCAATTGCGGGCTCGACGGTTCGGCGTGCATACGCTTGGCGATGCGGCCCGCGAGCCGCGACAATCTGCCCGCCTCCACAGCGGAGCGCATGCTTTTCGCCATCAGGACCGGATCGCGCGCTTTCGACACGGCGGTGTTGATCAGCACCGCGGCACAGCCAAGCTCCATGGCGAGCGCGGCGTCGGATGCAGTGCCGATACCGGCATCGAGCACCACCGGCACCGGCGAACGCGCGCAGACGAGTTCGATCAGATGCGGATTGCAAATGCCGAGCCCCGAGCCGATCGGCGAGCCGAGGGGCATGACTGCAGCGGCGCCGGCATCGGCCAGCTTGCGGCAGGTCACCGGGTCCTCGGTACAATACGGCAGCACGATAAAACCCTTTGTCACCAGCATTTGCGTCGCGCGCACCAATTCTTCGACGTCGGGATAAAGCAGTTCGCGGTCGCCGATGACTTCGAGCTTGACCCAGTTGGTGTCGAGTGCCTCGCGTGCGAGTTCGGCGGTGAGCACCGCATCCTTGGCGGTCTGGCAACCCGCCGTGTTGGGAAGAAATTTCACGCGTCCCGCCAAAAGATCGACCATGCTCTCGTCCTCGCCGGCGAGGCTGATGCGGCGAATCGAGGCGGTGACCATCTGGCTGCCGCTCGCCGCGATCGCATCGAGCATAAGCTTGCGGTTCGGGTAGCCGGCGCTGCCCAGAAACAGCCGCGAACCGAATTGGTGGCCGGCGATGACAAGCGGATCGGACATGGTGTGCTCCTTCATCCTCCCTGTCGCGCGCGAACGATCTCAATGGCGTCGCCGGGTTTCAGCGGCGTATCGCGCCACGCCGCACGCGGTACGACAGCGCCGTTGAGCGCAACCGCAATACCACGCTGGCCGGTATCGACGGCCTTCTCCGCCAGCAGCGCTTCGATCGTAGCCACGAGCAGCGGCTCGCTTTCGCCATTGATATGGATGATTGCTTCGCTCACCGCCGCGTCTCCCTACTCTGCGGCTCGCACCGGCAAAAACCGCTCCAGCCCGAACGGCCGGATTGCCGGATCAAGCACATCATCGAGAATGAGCCGCGCCATCGCATCGGCCGTCACCGGTGCCAGCAATATCCCATTGCGATGGTGGCCGGTCGCATAGAACAGACCTTCGAGTGGCCCATGGCCGAGGATCGGAGCGTCATCGCGGCTGCCCGGCCGGTGACCAACCCAGATTTCCGCTATCGGCAACTCCTCGACCGTCGGCATGGCGCGCCACGCAGCTTCCAGCAGCGTGAGCATCCCGCCGGCGGTAACGGTGTCATCAAAGCCCTTTTCCTCGACGGTGCCGCCGACAATCAGCCGGCCGTCACGGCGCGGCACCAGATAAGCGCCGGGCGCCCACAGCACGTGATTGAGCAGCGGCGCCGCGGCGTCCATCTTGAGCGCCATCATCTGGCCTTTGACCGGACGCACCGGTGGCCGGCGGTCGGGCGGCAACCCGCCGATGCGACGCGACCATGCGCCGGCCGCGAGCACGACGATGTCGGCTGCGAACGTCGTGCCATCCTCCAACATCACGCCATTCGCGCGACCTGCCTGGACGGAAATTTCCTTCACCGGCCGATACTCGTGAATTGTCACGCCCGACGCCTTTGCGGCGGCATGCAGAGCTTGCGCAAGCTTGCGATTGTCGACTTGATGATCCTGCGGCGAGAACAGCGCGCCGGCGATTTTTCCGGCGAGATGCGGTTCGCGCGCGCGTGTCTCCGCAGCCGACAGCCACTCCAGCGGCAGATCGAGCTTTCTCTGAAACTCCAATCGATGTCCGATCTCCGCCTGGTCGTCCGCAGTGAGCGCCAAAACCAGCGTGCCTTCACGGCGCAACTCGACATCGATGCCGCTGACGCGCTGCAGTTCCTCGGCGAATGCAGGCCACCGCGCCTGGCTTTCGCGCCCAAGCGAAACCAGATCCTCCTCGCCCGGCTCGGCCTCGCAGCAGGCCGCCAGCATCCCGGCCGCCGCATGGCTCGCGCCCGACCCCGCCGCGCTCCGGTCGAACACCGTCACCGTCGCGCGGCCGGCCAGCCGCCAAGCAATACCGAGACCGATCACGCCGGCGCCGATAATCGCGACGCGCGGCTTAGCGCTTCCAAATGCAAGGCGGTTCGTCAGGCGCGGCTCCCTTCGCTGGTATAACCCAGACAGGTTCGACGGGTTTGATCTCAGCCGCGCCTTGTCCGCGCGGCACCCCTGGCCAATGGCCGTATGATGGGAGCTTTAGGGCCCATCGGCAAGAGCCGGATTCTGCCTCCGATGCCGCAGCAGCCGGGCGCAAATCAACCCGATGGCGATTATGACAGCGGCGCCAATCAGCGGCGGCACGCTGACGCCGAAATGGCCGAACGCATAGCCGTAATAGATCGGGCCGATCGCCTGCCCGGTAAAAAACGCCGACGAGTGCAGCGACAGCGCCGTACCGCGCGCGGTCTGCGACAGGTCGGTCACGTGCACCTGGATGTTGTTGTGCAGCATGTAGAAGCCGAGCCCGAACAGGACGAAAACCGCGGCCTGCAGGTACCAAGGCAAATTCAGCGCGATCAGGATGAAGGCGACGGCTGCGAGGACCGCACCCGTGAGCATCAGCTGCCGCTCCCTCATGTGTACGACCAAATAGGGCAGCGCCAGCGAAAAGATAATGCCGCCGAGCCCGAAGCCGGCAACGATGAGGCCCGCATACGAGGAATGGGTCTGGCCACTCATCAACAGCAACAGCGCTACGTACGGAAACATGCCGTGGATGACGATGCCTTCGAAAAACACCGAACCGAAGCAGACCTTGGCGCGCGGATCGGCGAACACGCTTTGAAACCCAGCCGCCGCGGCGGTGAGGTTGAAGGGCTTCGTCTTCGCCACGGTCAAGCCGCGAAAGGCAAAAGATGCGATGACCGCGACGATGAGACCGAAGCCGCCGATCGAGAAAAACACGCCGCGCCAGCCGAGCAGATCGCCGATCACGCCAGATATCACCGCGCCGATCAGGTTGCCGGTAAGCCCGATGGCCAGGAGCCGGCCGATGGCGAGTTGCCGCGCGTGCACCGGCATGAGATCGCCGATGATCGCAACACCGACCGGAAAGATGCCGCCCGCGCAGACGCCGGCGATGATGCGCAGCGCGACAAACAGCGGAAAATTGCTGGCGAACGCGGCGATCAGTGTCGTCGTGACCACCGCCGCGAGACTGATATTCATCAGACGCGTCTTGCCAAAAAAATCGCCGATGGTGCCGAGCACGGGCTGGGTGAACGCGTAGGGAAACGTAAACGCGCTCGACAGCAGCGCCGCGGTCTTCACGTCAATGCCGAGATCGGCTGCGATTTTGGGCACGATCGGATCCACCGCGCGCGAGAACAGTGTCGAGGCGAAGACAACCAGGCTGACAATCTTGAGGACGGGGGGAATGGGACGCTCGCGATGATTTGGACGCCATGCTGAAGGGAAAGGACTTAACTTTTCGCCAGCGCGTCGAATTGCATCAGCCGCTTCAGAAGAGGCTCCATGTCTTTGAGCGCGATCATGTTGGGGCCGTCCGATGGCGCATGGTCGGGATCCTGATGGGTCTCGATGAATACACCGGCGACGCCGACCGCGACGGCGGCGCGCGCCAGCACCGGCACGAATTCGCGTTCGCCACCCGAGGATGTGCCATGCCCGCCCGGCTGCTGCACCGAATGCGTCGCGTCGAAAATGACGGGAGCGCCGGTCTTTTCCGCCAGAACCGGCAGCGCGCGCATATCGGAGACGAGCGTGTTGTAGCCGAACGATACGCCGCGCTCGGTGACGAGCACGTTGCGATTTCCTGCGCCGGTGATTTTTTCCACCACGTTGGCCATGTCCCAAGGCGCGAGGAACTGACCTTTTTTGACATTGACGACGCATCCAGTCTCTGCCGCAGCAACGAGCAAATCAGTTTGGCGGCACAGGAAGGCCGGGATTTGCAAGATGTCGACGACGCCGGCGACCGAAGCGCACTGATCTGGCTCGTGCACGTCAGTGAGCAGTGGGATCGCCAGTTTTTCCCGCAGCTCGGCGAAGATCGAGAGTCCGTTGTCAAGGCCGATGCCGCGGTTGCTCTTGGCGCTGGTGCGGTTTGCCTTGTCGAATGAGGTCTTATAAACGAGGCCAATCCCGAGCCGCGCGGCGAGTTCCTTCAACGCCGAAGCCATCTCAAAGGCGTGTGCCCGGCTTTCCAGCGCGCACGGCCCGGCGATCAAGGCGAACGGCAACGTATTGCCGAAGCGCGTCTTGCCGACGCTAACGGTCGAATTGGGCTTCGCGGTCATCCGGTTCCTCGCGGGCGACCATGAAGCCCGCGCGTGGCCCGGTCAACCGCCTCATTTGACTGCGGAAAACGCCGTCGGCTGCAAAATCTGGTTCGATGCGTTGGTCAGGATCGGGCCGTCCTTCTCGCTCGCCGCGCGGGCATTGACCCATTCAGGATCGGCCATGAAGGTGTTCCACTTCTTCTCGCGGTCCGCGAGCGACTCCCAGGCGAGCAGATAGGTCAGTTCCTGGTTGGAATCGCCAATAAGGGTGGTCCAGAATCCGGCCTGCTTGATGCCGTGCTTCTCCCAAATCTTCAGCGTGACGTCCTGGAACCGCTTCAGCAAAGCCGGAAGCCGGCCAGGCACACAGCGATAGACGCGCATTTCGTAGATCATTGACGTTTTCTCCCTTTCGTCATTCCGTGGCCGAGCGCAGCGAGGAGCTCGGAATCGAAAACCACAGTCCGTGAATATGGATTCCGGACTTACCGCTCTGCGGCGACCCGGAATGACGGAATACTACACCAGCCGGCTCTGCTCCACCGCTGCACCGATGAAGGATGAAAACAACGGGTGCGGCGCAAATGGTCGCGACTTCAGTTCGGGGTGAAATTGCACGCCGATGAACCAGGGATGATCGTCGTATTCGATGATCTCTGGCAAAAGGCCATCAGGCGAAATGCCAGAAAAGCGCATGCCGTGCTGAGCGAGACGATCTTTATAGGCCGTATTGACCTCGTAGCGATGGCGGTGGCGCTCGGAGATTTCGGACGCGCGGTAGATTTCGCCGACGCGTGAGCCGCGGCCGAGCACTGCCGGATAGGCGCCAAGCCGCATCGTGCCGCCGAGATTGCCTTGTAGTCCGCGCTTTTGCAGTTCATTGCCTTTCATCCATTCGGTCATGAGGCCGACAACGGGCTCGGACGTGGCGCCGAATTCTGTCGAGTTCGCCGCCTCAATGCCGCACAGGTTCCGCGCCGCCTCGATCACCGCCATCTGCATGCCGAAGCAAATGCCGAAATATGGCACCTGGCGCTCGCGGGCGAACCTCGCGGCGCGGATTTTTCCCTCGGCGCCACGCTGGCCGAATCCGCCCGGCACCAGGATGCCGTCAACATGCTCAAGAAACGGCGCCGGATCCTCGTTCTCGAAGACCTCGCTCTCGATCCAGTCGAGATTGACCTTCACCTTGTTGGCGATGCCGCCGTGGGAGAGCGCCTCGATCAACGACTTATAGGCGTCCTTCATCCCGGTATATTTGCCGACGATCGCGATGGTAACGTCGCCCTCGGGATTGCGGACGCGCTCGTTGATCAGATGCCAGGTGTTCAGATCGGGCGCCGGCGGATTCTCGATGCCGAACGCTGCCAGCACCTCGTCGTCGAGACCGCCGGCGTGATAGGCCTCCGGCACGGCGTAGATATTGTCGACGTCGCGCGCTTCGATCACGGCGCTCTCGCGGACATTGCAAAACAGCGCAAGCTTTTTGCGCTCGCTCGCCGGAATCGGCCGGTCGGTGCGGCAAAGCAGAATGTCGGGCTGTATGCCGATGGCGCGCAGCTCGCGCACCGAGTGCTGGGTCGGTTTGGTCTTGAGCTCGCCTGCGCTCGGGATGAACGGCATCAGCGTCAAATGGATATAAACCGCGTGCCCGCGCGGCAGATCGTTGCCGAGTTGCCGGATTGCCTCGAAATACGGCAGGCCCTCGATGTCGCCGACGGTGCCGCCGATCTCGCAGAGAACGAAATCGAAATCGTCGTTGCCGTCGCGGATGAAATCCTTGATCGCGTTGGTGACGTGCGGAATCACCTGAATGGTGGCGCCAAGATAGTCGCCCCGCCGCTCCTTAAGCAGGATCTCCTGGTAGATGCGGCCGGTGGTAATGTTGTCCATCCGGGTCGCCGGCCGGCCGGTGAAGCGTTCGTAATGGCCGAGGTCGAGATCCGTTTCGGCACCGTCGTCGGTGACAAAAACCTCGCCGTGCTGGTACGGCGACATCGTGCCGGGATCGACATTGAGGTAGGGGTCGAGCTTGCGTAGCCGAACCTTGTAGCCACGTGCCTGCAACAGCGCACCGAGTGCCGCTGACGCTAAGCCTTTGCCAAGTGAGGAAACCACGCCGCCGGTGATGAAAATGTACCGCGCCATGGGAGCCAATCTTTAGCGTTCCGGTTCCGATTCGACGAGCGATTTTCTGGAATGTCTGCCGCGCGCCGAATGGCCCGCTCGGCCAGAGGGTAAAAACCCATACGCCCCATGGGCTTTGGCAGACATGCTCAGGCCAATTCCGAAGCCGCCAAATGCTGCCCGTGAGCTGATGATTCGACCGCCCTCACCGCGACTGCGGCACCTGCGGACCGCTTGGTGCGGGCGCTGGACTTGCCGGGGCTGGGCCGGAAGACGACGGGCTGGGCGTTGCCGGAGCACCGGCGGGCGGCGCACTACCGCCTCCGAGCGTTCCGAGTAAGCCGCCGCTGCCTGAATTCAACGGTGCAGCCGGCGGCGGCGCTCCGGGTGCAGGCGCCTGCGTGGCCGCGCCGCCACCGGGGATCAGCGACACCGGCGCGTTGTTATGCGCCGCCAAGAGCGACAGGATGAGGCTCGTGAGAAAAAACCCAGCAGCCAACAGTGCGGTGGTCCGGGTGAGCACGTTCGCCGTGCCGCGGCCGGTCATAAATCCGCTTGTGGTGCTGACCAGCCCCCCACCCTCGGATTTCTGCAGCAGAACCACGCCAATCAAGGCGACGACGAGCATCAGGTGGATGGCGATAACGACACTCAGCATCGGTTAATCCGTTCTTGGCCGCGGCTGGGTCGTATCGTCCCGGCTGCGCACTGCCCCGATATAGGATATCGCGGCAGTCTCTACACGACCCGCCGGGGATTTTCTATGGCGGCATTGATTTACGCCGCAATCGCGCCGTTGGGCACTTTTGCGCCAGATCAATGCGCGAAAAGTCCCATCTGCCACTATGCCTCCGGAAAGGAGGCCGTGACGCTCCACGCTGTCAGACGCGACTGTCGCCGACCTTGCTCATAAAAATGTGGATGCCGGAGGGGCCGTTCCAGGCGGTGATTGACCGCTAACCGCGAACTCAACCGGGTCCTCGCCCGCCGCTACCGGACCGCTACTTGTACTGCTTGAGAAAGGCGATGACGTCGTCCACGTCCTTTGGATCGCTCAGGCCGGCAAATGGCATCCGGTTGCCTTTGACCTTGGCCTGCGGATCCTTGAGGTAGGCCCGCAGATCGGTCTCATCCCAGACTAGGTTGGCGCGCAGCATCGCATTCGAATAGCGGAAATTATCGAGCGAGCCCGATTTGCGGCCATAGACCCCCCGCAGGCTCGGTCCGATCGCATCGGGCTTGTCGCTGTGGCAGGCGGCGCAAGTCTGGAATACGACCTTGCCATGCTCGACGTCAGCCGCCTGCGCGGCATTGGTGCGGAGGATGGCCGCGATCACGCCAAGAGCAATGATTGTAAAACATGCGGGCGCGGCGCCCGCTTTCGTGCTGCGCATGATCTCTTCGCACCCGTTCTCTTCCCACGTGTTCGCCCGTCAGGCGTTAACGAGCGGCCCCGGCTTCTTGATGTAGCTTGTGGTGATCGCGTGTGCCGACCAATAGGCTAGCGCGCCGACGACGCCGGTTGGATTGTAGGCGGTGTTCTGCGGGAATACCGACGCGCCCATGACGAACAGATTGTCGGCATTCCACGCCTGCAGATAGCGGTTGACGGCGCTGGTCTTCGGATCGCTGCCCGCCATGGTGCCACCGGTGTTGTGGGTCGATTGGTAAGGCACGACGCTGTAGTCGCCATGCTTGACGGTTGGCTTGCTCATGATCGTCGGGCCCATGGCTTTGGCCAGTCGGCCAAGCACGCTGCCGATATATTCCGCAAGCTTGTAGTCGTTGTCGCGGAAATTATACGACATGCGGATCAGCGGGCGGCCGAGCGCGTCCTTGTAGGTCGGGTCGAGATCGAGGAAATTTTCGCGGTGGGCGTAACTGCACCCCGAGGCGCCGATGCTGAAGGCGTGATTGTACCATTTCGCCGTCGCCTGCTTCCACGCGCCGCCCCAGCGCGGGGTGTCCGGAGGCACCGGCCGGGTAAAGATAGGCCGACCATTGGTCGGGCCCGCCTGAATCCAGGCGCCGCCGAAAAAGCCGAGGCCTGAGTGATCGAAATTGTCGCCGTTGAAATCGTCGATCAGCACGCCATGCGCGCCCGCAGCCATGAACGGATTGATCTCCTTGTCCTCGAAGAACACCGTCACGCTGTTGCCGCTGACCTGATAACAGTAGTTCCTGCCCACGGCGCCGGCGCCAGTCTTGGGATCATACGGTTCGCCGATCCCGGCAGTGAGCATGAGCAACACGTTGTTGAACACGTAGGCGCCCAGGATGACAATGCCGGCCGGCTGCTCGTATTCCTCGCCGGTGCGGGTGTCGACATAGCGCACCGCTGTGACCTTGCGCGCCGCCTTGTCGTAAACCAGCTCCTTGACCTGCGAATAGGTACGCAACTCGAATTTGTTGTCGGCAAGCAGCGCTGGCAGGATGCACACGTTGGGCGAGGCTTTCGCGTTGGCCTCGCAGCCGAAACGCTCGCAGTGGCCGCAATACTCGCACGCCCCAAGCGTGAGCCCTTCGGGGTTGGTGTAAGTGCGGCTCATATTGCTCGACGGGCACGGGAACGGATGATAGCCGAGGCTCCGCGATGCCTGCTCCATGATCGTGCCGGCCATGCTGCGAATTAGCGGCGGATTGGGATATTCATTCTGCCGCGGCCCTTCGAATACGTTGCCGCCGTCGACGATCTTGCCGCGCAGATTGCCGGCCTTGCCGGAAACACCGCACAGCTTCTCGAACTTGTCGTAGTACGGCTCGAGCTCGTCATACGAGACCGGAAAATCCTCGATCGTCATCTCGGCGGGAATGGCGTTCTTGCCGTAGCGCTCGGTCAGATGCGAGCGCATGTTGTGATCCGACGGCAGCCAGCGCCACGTCATGCCGTTCCAGTGCGCGCCGGCGCCACCAAGATCGGTGCCGGGCAGGAACGAGCCGAGGCGCCGGATCGGCAACGCGCTCTCCGACGGTGAATGACGCACCGTTACGGTTTCGAGCTGCGTATCCTGAAACAGCTCCTGCCGCACCGCATATTTGAGATCGTCGCGCACCGAGGGAATGGTGAAATTCTCGCCCGGCATGCGCTTTGCGCCGCGCTCCAGGCCGACGACATGCAGGCCCGCCTTAGTCAGCTCACGCGCCAGGATCGACCCGGTCCAACCTATCCCCACCACGACGGCATCGGTCTCTTTGAGTTTGATCATGGCCGCCTCCCCTTAAGAAAAATCAGCGATCGACTGCGGCGGCTTGTCGTATTTCTTGCCGAAGTATTTCTGGATGTCTTCGCGATAAGTAGCCGGCAGGCCCGGATAGCCGACCATCTTCCACGCCGCCATTTCGCGATTGCCGCCGTAGATCGGGTCGGCAAAAAAGCCTTCCATGCTGATCTCGAGCAGCGCGTTGAAAAAGGCGCGGCTCGACAGGCCGGAGAATTCCGCCTGGCCGGCCTCCATGGCCTTGAGGGCGGCTTCGCGATCGGCAGGAGCGAGGCGGTCGAAATCCTTGCCGTGCGCCTTGCGCGACCACTCGTTGGCCTCGGCAATACCGGCGCGAAAAAATTCGCGCGGATTGAGCGGCAGCTGATAGCCGAGCTCGGGCTTAGCCTTGTGAAACGGACCGTCGCGGTAAAGCCGTGCGCCATTGCCATAGGCGCCGGCAAGCTGCCGGTCGATGAACGTCGCGACGCCGCATTGGCTGCCCGACGGCGTCAGTTCGTCGGCCGGGATCAACGTATCTGCCGCCGCGGTGACGAACGCAAACTCGGTCTGGGTCAGCGTGAGTAGCGGCTCTACTTCGGGTGGCGCTGCGGCGGGGGCCGGGACGGATTGCGCCTGCGCTTCCGGCGGGGTGAGCGACGCGGCGAGCGCTGTCCCCGCCCCCATCAGGAAATTGCGACGGCGTATCGGATGGTCGTCCTCGGCCATGGCGTCCTCCGCTGTGTGCGCTCGTGGAGCGCTGAGCCGCGCGCGAAGCCTGCGGCGCGGGGCAATCATTCTTGCTTGTTGGGAACAGGATATGCCGATTTGAGCGGCGACGCGAGGCGTTCGTTAGCCCGGCTCCATTCCCTTCGACTTAAGCACCGGAGCAGCCGCCGGCGACTTGAGATAATCAATCAGCAGTTTGGCGGCACTCGCATTCTTGCTGGCGCTCGACGCGCCAGCGGTAAAGACGAGATATGACTGCAAGTCCGCCGGAAACGGCCCAGCCAATTGCGCGCCGGCGACCGGCAGGACTTCACTAATCGGCCCCAGCCCCATGTCGACCTCGCCCTCAGCGACGGCGAGCGGTGCGGATTCGTCCAACAGTTTGATCTTGGATTTCAACGCGTCGGCGATTCCGAGTTTGTTGATCATGGCCTCGCTGCCGCCGCGGCTCGCGCCGACGCCGTTGTAGCCGATCGACTTGGCTTTCAGCAGCGCGTCTTTGAGAGCTGCGTCGGTGCTCACATCTGGCTTGGCTGCGCCGGCACGGACCGCAACGCCGAGCCCGGCGCGTGCGATCGTGGCGCTGGTGCCGGCATCGATTTTGCCTGATTTGACGAGTGCGCCGTTGAGCGGCGCAGTCAGGACCGCAACATCGAAGGTCGCGCCCTTGTCGATTTCACCTTTTAACACCGCAGCCGGCCCGAAGCTGAAGACAAGCTTGTTACCAGTCTCTTTTTCGAATTGTGGGCCCACCTGCTCGAGGACGCTCTTGACCGCGGTCGAGGCGAGCACTTTCATTTCCGCCGCGTGGGCTTGAAGACTAGCAAGCAGCAGCGCCAACCCTGTGATCGGGAACGCAATCGTGCGATAGGACTTCATACACTCCTCCCAGGCCCAGCTTTTCATTCCGCAAGACGAGCGAGCTTAGCCGTAGACGGACGCAATCGCCAGAAACTCGTCAGCATTGAGGCTGGCGCCGCCGATCAACGCGCCGTCGACGTTGGCAATAGCCATCATTTCTTCGGCGTTGGCCGGCTTTACCGAGCCGCCGTAGAGAACGCGCACTCCCTCGGCCGCTTTGCCAAAGCGCGCCAGCAGCCGCTCGCGAATGAAGCCGTGCATGTCGGCGACGTCGGCCGCACTCGGAGTGACACCCGAGCCGATCGCCCAGACCGGCTCGTAAGCCATGACGAAATCCAGTGCGCCGTTGGGCAGCGAGCCCTCGAGTTGCGCACCGACAATTGTCCGTGCGCGCCCGGCATCGCGCTCGGCTCGCGTCTCGCCGACACACACAATGGGCAGCAGCCCGGCGCGGCGTGCCGCGAGCACCTTGGCGCGGACCTCCGCGTCAGTCTCGTGATGGTCGCGGCGCCGCTCGGAGTGGCCGACGATCACGGCGGTCGCTTGCGCATCGGCCAGCATTTCGGCGGCGACGTCTCCGGTATGCGCACCGGAGGGCTTGGCGTGGCAATCCTGGCCCCCGATTGCGACGCGGCTGCCTCGAGCGCGCTCAGCGAAGCCGGCGATAAGCGTAAACGGCGGACAGATCAGCACGTCCACCCGGGCAGGGAGCTTGGCCGCTCCGGCAATAATCTTGTCCAGCGTCACCGAAGCGCCGGAAAGGCCATTCATCTTCCAATTGCCTGCGATAAGCCGGCGGCTCGCCATGTTCCAATTACCTGGGATTGAGGCCTCAAAAATGCGACAAACAGCCGTTAGCAGACCGATTGCATGGCGAAAAGGGACGTTTTAACAATCAATTCAGTCGATTGCGGCGCAGGGCTTCGGTCCGTATGATGCACCGCCCTTGCTCCGGCAAGGCGATTTCTCTCACCGAACCACGCTGGAACTTATGCTTCGAGGGATCCGCAAAGCCTCCGAAAATTGGCTCGGCCGCATTCTCATGGGCGTCGTACTGACGGTTCTTGCCGGCAGTTTCGCAGTATGGGGCATCAACGATATTTTCCAGGGCTACGGCTCAACCCACCTTGCCAAGATCGGCAACACCGAAATCCAGCAGGACCAGTTCAGTCAGGCCTATAACGAGCGCCTGCAGCAGCTTGGCCAGCAGCTTGGCCGCCCGGTGCCGCCCGAACAGGCGGCCGCGCTGGGGATCGACCGGCAGGTGCTGGCTCAACTGGTCGCACAGGCCGGCCTCGATCAGCTGGCGAGCCGCATGCGCCTCGGGGTTCCGACGTCCGACATCGTAAAGCAGGTGCTTGCCGACCCGCATTTTCAGACACCCACCGGGCAATTCGACCGCGCCCAGTTTCAAAATTTTTTGCAGTCCATCGGCTTCTCCGAGCAGCGCTACTTTGACGAGCTGCGCCGCACGATTCCGCGCCGCGAAATTACCGACGCGGTCTCCGGCGGCATCAACGCGCCGAAAACCTATCTTGACGCGGTCAATCAGTACCAAAATCAGCAGCGCAGCATTCAGTATATCGCACTGGGCCCGGAGCAGGCCGGCGACATTCCGAAGCCGACGCCTGAGGAGCTGAACAAGTATTTCAGCGACCGCAAGATCCTGTTTCGCGCGCCCGAGTACCGGAAAGTCGTGACCGTCGTCGTTACGCCGGCCGAAGTGGCGAAGACGATTACGGTTTCCGATTCCGACGAAAAAAAACGCTACGACGATAATCTAAAACAGTATCAGACCCCGGAGCGCCGGCACATCGAGCAGATCGTATTTCCGGACATGGCGCAGGCGCAGGCCGCCAGCACGCGGCTTAAGTCCGGAATTAAGTTCGATGCTCTCGCCACCGAGCGCGGTCTCAAGGCAAGCGACGTCGACCTTGGGACCGTGGCCAAATCAGCAATCATTGACCCGACGGTCGCCGACGCCGCATTTGCGCTCAAGCCCGACGAGGTGAGCCCGCCGGTCCAGGGCAAATTTGGCGTCGTGATCGTGACTGTGCTGGACGTCGAGCCGGCTGAAACGAAGGCGTTTAATGTCGTCGAGCCGTTCATCAAAAGCGACATGGCGCTGGAACGCGCGAAAAGCAAAGTGCAAGACCTTCACGACAAGATGGAGGACGCGCGCGCCGGTGGCGGCACGCTCGCGGATGCGGCAAAGAGCCTGGGGCTGCACGTCGTCACGATGGATATCGATCGCTCTGGGCGCGATGCCGCCGGTAAATTCGTGGCGGCCATACCAGCCGCAACCAACATCATCAGCGGCGCTTTCTCCAACGATGTTGGCGTCGATACCTATCCGGTCGATGCCGACGGCGGCTACGTTTGGTACGAGGTCGCGTCAGTGACGCCGGCGCGTGATCGCACACTCGACGAGGTCAAGACCGAGGTCGAGCAGCGCTGGCACGACGACCAGGTTGCAGAGCACATCAAAACCAAGGCCGCAGACCTGCTCAGCAAGCTCAACAGCGGCAATTCCTTTGACGCGCTTGCCAAAGCCGACAACGTAAAGGTCCAGACGGCCGTCGATCTCAAACGCGGCCCCGTGAGCAACGGCATTCCCGCCAAGGTGATCGATGCGGTGTTTCATACCGCGAACGGCGCGTTTGGCGGTTCCGAAGGCGACAAACCTACCCAATGGCTGGTGTTTCGCGTCAGCGATGTCAAAACGCCGCCGCTCGATCCGAATTCGGCCGACGGCAAGAAGCTCGTGCAGCTGCTGCAGCAAGCAATGGGCGACGATGTCTTCAGCCAATATCTCGGCTGGCTCGAAGATAATCTGGGCACGACCATCAATCAGGCCGCGCTGACGCAGGCTGTGGGCAACACTGCGCCGCCGGATAGCGAATAATGCAAGTCGCGCCTGCGGCCGGTGAATTCGCTGCGCATTATGCGGCGGGCTTACCGCAGGTGGTCTGGACGACGCTTGTCGCCGACCTGGAAACGCCGGTTTCGGCCTTTCTCAAGGTGACCGGCGCGCGGACGCAAAGTTCACGCCGCAAACGAAACCCGCCGATCAGCTTTCTGCTCGAGTCCGTCGAAGGCGGCGCGGTGCGCGGCCGTTATTCGATCATCGGTCTCGAACCCGATCTGATCTTTCGCGCCAGCGGCAGCAGCGCCGAGATCAATCGTAATCCGCAGGCTCGTCCGCTCGATTTCAAGCCCGTTGCCGAAGCGCCGCTTGTCGCGCTGCGTGCTCTGATCCAGCAAAGCCGGATCGCGTTGCCGGATGCGCTGCCACCCATGGCGGCCGGCGTTTTCGGTTATCTCGGCTACGACATGGTGCGGCTGATGGAGGATACTCTGGCGGCGCCGACCGGCGACCCGATCGGTATTCCGGACGCCATTATCGTTCGTCCCACGGTGGTGATCGTGTTCGATGCCGTCGAAGATACGATTACCGTCGTCACGCCCGTGCGGCCACAAAAGGCGGTCACCGCGAAGGCAGCGCTGGCGCACGCGCGCATGCGACTTGGCGAGATTGTCGTCGCGCTCGATCGGCCGCTCGGCAAATCCGCAGCCGAGACCCACCGCGGGCCGCTCAAGGTAGCGCCGCGTTCGAACACTACGCCCGCCGTTTTCAAGCGCATGGTGGCTCGGGCCAAGGAGTACATTGCAGCCGGCGATATTTTTCAGGTGGTGCTGTCGCAGCGGTTCGAAGCGCCGTTTCGGCTACCGCCGTTTGCGCTTTACCGCGCGCTTCGCCGAGTTAATCCGTCGCCCTATCTTTTCTTTCTCGATTACGGGACGTTCGCAATCGCGGGATCGAGCCCGGAGATTTTGGTCAAAGCCGAAAACGGCGTCGTGACGATCCGGCCAATCGCCGGCACGCGACGGCGCGGGGCAACGCCGCACGAGGACGACGCACTTGAGGCCGAGCTGCTCGCCGACCCCAAGGAGCGCGCCGAGCATTTGATGCTGCTTGATCTCGGACGCAACGATGTCAGCCGTGTCGCTGAGATCGGCAGCGTCAAAGTCACAGACCAATTCTTTATCGAGCGCTACAGCCAAGTCATGCACATCGTCTCCAATGTTGAGGGCACGCTGCGCAAGGATTGCGATCCGCTCGATGCGCTGGCCGCCGGCTTTCCGGCCGGCACGGTGTCGGGCGCACCGAAGGTGCGCGCCATGCAAATCATCGACGAATTGGAGAAGCAGAAACGTTCGCTCTACGCCGGCTGTGTAGGTTATTTCTCTGCCGGTGCCGAAATGGACACCTGCATCGCGCTGCGCACTGCGCTGGTTAAGGACGGCGTCATGTATGTTCAAGCCGGAGCCGGCATCGTCGCGGACTCCGATCCCGAGCTCGAACAACAGGAGTGCATCAACAAGGCGAAGGCGCTGTTTCGCGCCGCCGAGGAGGCCCAACGGTTCGCCTCCGCCGCGGGCAAATAGCGACCGAGGGATCGAGCATGCCATTGTTCTCGCTCGATGAACTTGCCGAAGCGGCTGCCACGGTAGGGCCCTTTGTGCCGCCAACCCCCGCTTATGCGTGGCCCCTGCTCGCCGCGAAAACCGGCGCGAAGGTCGTGGTCAAGCACGAGAACCACACTCCCACCGGATCGTTCAAGGCCCGCGGCGGCCTGGTCTACGTCGATGCGCTGCGCCGCGCGGGTTCGACACCCAAAAGGCTCGTCACCGCGACACGCGGCAATCACGGTCAATCGGTCGCACTCGCGGCCGCGCGTAATGGCATCCCATGCACGATCGTCATTCCGGAGGGGAATTCGCCCGAGAAAAATGCGGCGATGCGCGCCTTCGGCGGCGAACTCGTCACCGCCGGTGTGGACTTCGATGCTAGCCGCGCTGTCGCCATGCAGATGGAGCGCGAGCACGGCTACCATTTCGTTCCGTCGTTCCACGTCGAACTGGTGAAAGGCGTCGCGACTTACGCGCTCGAATTGTTTACCGGCCATAGCGACCTCGATGTCGTCTACGTTCCGATCGGCATGGGCTCGGGCATTTGCGGGCTGATCACCGTTCGCGACCTGCTCGGGCTCAAGACCGAAATTGTGGGCGTCGTCGCCGATGAAGCGCCGGCCTTTGCCCTGTCATTCGCTGCGGGGCATCCGGTGCCGACCCAGTCGGCGCGCACCTTCGCCGACGGCATGGCGTGTCGCGATCCGCTGCCCGATTCGTTCGCGATAATCAAGGGTGGCGCTGCGCGCATCGTTGCCGTCAGCGAAGACGAGATCGCCGAGGCCGTTCGCCTCTACTTCACAGCAACGCACAATCTTGCCGAAGGCGCCGGCGCCGCACCGCTCGCTGCGCTGATGCAGGAAAAGGATCGCTACGCCGGCAGGCGCGTCGGCCTCATCTTGTCCGGCGGCAATATCGACATGGCGGTGCTGGCGCAAATTCTGCGCGGCACGACACCCTCGGTCTAACTCGATAAACCTTTTGGACTCGACACTTTGCCGGCTGCCCAGAATAATCGCGTCTAACAAGCCGCATCCAACTGGAGGAACCGCCATGACAACGACATCATCCACACCTGCGGACATGGAAAAGCGCGTTGCCCGTTTCAACAAATTGCAGACCTACCAGCAGCAGAATTTTTCCGCCCACGGCATTCCGACCGGCGCGGTCGAGAAGATTACGGCGCGGCGCGTCTATCCGGTGATGGCGCCGGCTGACTACAAGGGCCGCAGCGCCGGCGCTCCGGTCAAAGGACCGCGCGGATTAATCGTGACGATCGCCGAGTGCGAACCGGGCAACGGTCCCGGACTGCACCGCCACCTCAACACGGTCGAGAACTTCATGTGCCTGTCGAGCCGCTTCGAAATCGCGTGGGGCGACCGCGGCGAGCATACGCTGGTGCTCGATCCGCTCGACATGATTTCGGTGCCGCGCGGGGAGAACCGGAGCTTCCGCAATATCGGCAACGAAACCGGCCGGCTCCTTGTCATGATCGTGCCGGAAACCGCCGAGCAGGCCGACCCGATTTCCTACGCGCCGAGCCTGGCGCGCGAAATCGAGACTGAGTACGGCAAGGACGCACTCAAGGGCCTGCAACAGATCGGCTTCAAGTTCGAAGATGAACCGACCACGGCGTAATGCCGCTTCGTCGGCGGCGCGTCGGCGCGAAAATTCAAGCGCCTGATGCGACGAATTTGTATCCGTCGCCCCAGCGGCGCACGCGCGCTGTCGACGGCATCGGGAAATGTGTCAAGCACATCAGCGTCGGTTCCTCGCAGAAGCGGTCGAAGACGTGGCGCCGGGTTTGCCCGGCCTGTGCCGAGTCATGATCCGCCAGCATACCGAGGTCGGGATATTTGCCCTGGATCGGCGAGTGGATCATGTCGCCGGTAATCAGCGCGTCTTCGCCGCGGCTGCCGACCAGAACGGAAAAATGGTCGATGGTGTGACCGGGTGTCGGCATGAGCCGCACCGTTTCGCTGAAAGCGAAATCGCTTTTGACGATTTGCTCGCGCTTGGCCGCAATGATCGGCAGCACCGAGTCGGTGATCCACGGCACACTTTGCGGATTTTCCTTCTCGCGCGCCGTCCAATGCGCAAGCTCGCGCTCGGCCATGATGTATCGCGCTTTGGGAAAGGTCGGCACCCAGCGGCCGTTTTCGAGTTTCGTGTTCCAGCCGACGTGATCGCCGTGCAGATGCGTGCACATGACGTAATCGATGTCGTTGACGCTCACTCCCGCACCGGCGAGCGCCTTCTCGAACCGGTCGCTGTCCATCATGTTCCAGAACGGTCGCGTCGGCCGCGACTTGTGATTGCCAACGCACGAGTCGATCAGAATAGTGTGGTGCGCCGTCTTGACGACAAAACCCTGGATGCACAGCACCGCCCTGCCCTCAGGATCGATGAATGTCGGTTGCAGCCATGATCGATTTTCGTCGAGCGTTTCCTTGCTTAGCTTCGGAAAAAACTCCAGGGCTTTGAAAAATGGGCCCTGCTGTTCGACGATTGGATAAATCGTGATGTCCTTGAGCGCGATCGGCGTTGTCATGGCTGGCCGTGCCTTCCTTGCTGAAACGTGCGGATTGTTACCGGCCGGTCGCTTGAGCGCAAGCCGCTGTGCTCAGCGCATAAACTTGTCAGACTGGGCATGTGCCCTTAAGGTCGCACCGCAGGCCCGACGTGACCCGAATGAAGCTGGGAGCGAATTGTCACCATGAGCCGGCGGGCAAATCCTCGCGCGATCGTTTGCGGTCTCGGCCTCGCAGCGACGCTCCCCGCCGTTGCGCCGTATTTTTCCGTGGCACACGCGCAATCCGCCGATCTCGTTCTGTGCGATCGCATCGCTGCCGACCCGACCGATCCGGACAAACCATCCTCTATTCCTGGCGTCCCGCGCATTGCGTCGCAGGACATCCCGATTGCGATCAAGTTCTGCAAGGCTGCTGCCGGCGGTTCGCGCCGGGCATCGTACGAACTCGGCCGCGCCTACGCGGCCAACGGCCAATTGGTTGAGGCAATCGTCGCCTATCGTAAGGCCGTGACCAAAGGCAGCACGGCCGCCATGGTGGAATTGGCAATCTCGCTCGAGGCCGGCGCCGGTATCGCCAAGGACGACGCGCAGGCCCGCGCGTTGTTGCAGCGCGCCGCAGCGGCCGGCAATCCCCGTGCCCTGACCCGTCTGGCAACGGCCGGCAACGTGAGCGGAGGCGCGGCCGATCCGGCGCGGCAACGCGAGATGCTGATGCGCGCCGCGGAAGGAAATTCGGCCGACGCACAATTTCAGCTCGGCCTGATGTACGCAAACGGCCTCGGCGGACCGAAGGACGATGTCACCGCGCGCTCTTGGTTCGAGAAGGCGGCGGCGCAAAATAATCCCAACGCCCTGGAATGGATGGGCTCGTTCGCGGCGAGCGGGCGCGGTGGCCCGCGCGACATCGATGCCGCGAAGGGCTACTACAGCCGCGCAGCCGTGCTCGGGGACGAGGACGCGAAAGTGCAACTCAAACGCCTCGAATGCTCGATAACAATCAAGGATGCGCGCGGTCACGCCGTGGGATGCTTGTAGTGCGACACTGACACAACGGCCACGCACTGGATTTCGTCTGCCATACAGCCTTCAATGTCTGTGTGTCGCCCGCCGCGCTCGCCCGCGCCAGAATAACAGCATAAGCAAGAAACCCGCCGTGACACGGCAGCATTGGGAGAAGAAATGCCGACGCGACGTACCCTGTTGTTGGCCCCGCTCATCGCCGCCGCAGCTTCGCCAAGCGCGCGAGCCGCGGCTGACGACTTTCCATCGGGGCCGATTACCATCATCGTTTCATTTCCCGCGGGCGGCAGCATCGACGTGATCATGCGTGCCGTCGCGGCAAAATTGCAGGAACGGTTCGGCAAGCCTGTCATCGTCGAAAATCGCGCTGGCGCCGGCGGCGTGCTGGCCACCGAGAACGTAGTCAAGGCGGCGCCGGATGGCCGGACGCTGTTGGCCTCCGCAAGCTCGATCGCCGCCAATCCGACGCTGTTCAAGTCGCTGCCGTTCGACACATTGAAGGATCTGCAGTCCGTATCGCTGATCTTCCGTACGCCGCTGGTGTTGGTGGTGAATCCGAAGCTGCCAGTGCACTCGGTCGCGGAGCTGATCGCGTTGTTAAAGTCGAAGCCCGGCCAGATCAACTACGCCCATGGCGGGCCGGGTTCGGCGATCCACCTCGCCGCCGAGTTGTTCCAGAAAATGACCGACACCAGGATGACTGCGGTGTCCTATCGCGGCGCTCCGCTGGGCCTCAACGACGTCATGGGCGGCCACGTTGCCCTGATGTTCGCCGACGCCGGCAGCGTTACCGGCCAGATCAAGGCCGGCATGGTGCGCCCGCTTGGCGTGTCGTCGACAACGCGCGTCCCGGTGCTGCCGGACGTGCCGACCATCGCCGAGGCCGGCGTGCCCGGCTTTGACGCGGTCGGCTGGACGCTCGTCTCCGTCCCGGCGGCAACGCCGAAACCGATCATCGACCGGTTGAGCGCTGAACTCGCGGCCGCTGCGGCTACTCCCGAGGTCAAAACGTTGATCGTCAAGCTCGGCACCATCCCGGTGCAGAGTCCGCCGCCGGCGCAACTGCAAAAATTCCTGGCGTCCGAAATCGCTCACTGGGGCGAATTGATCCGCCAAGCCGGCGCAGCCAACACACTGTAGCGGCGCCGGCCCGAGGCAAAGGCTTCAAACAGTCTCCAAAAAGGAATTGCGATGAGCGAAGAAACGGTGTTGCGCGAGAAGACTGCGACGCTGGCGCGAATGCTCAACATGCAAGGCACGATCGGGATGTTCGGACATGTTTCGATCCGTGTTCCGGGCACACCGAAATGCTTCATCAGTCCCGGCGCCAGCACGGATAAGGCTACGGTGCGGCCTGAGCAGATATTCACCTACGACATCGACGGCACGATCATCGAGCATCCAGGGGGTTTGATCCCGCTGGAATGGCGCATTCACACGCAGATCCATCGCGACCGACCGGACGCCATGTGCGTGTGCCACCTGCACGCGCCCCATGCCCGCGCCCTCGGCATCGCGGGCAAGCCGCTAAAGCCAGTGTTTTTGCACGGCTCGTTTCTCTGCACCGGCGTGCCGACCTGGGACAACCCGCGCCTGGTGGTGAACGACGATCAAGCCGCCGATTTGTCACGTGCGATCGGCAACCATCGCGTCGCGCAGATGCGTGGCCATGGCAGTGTGGTCGTCGGCGCCACCGCCGAAGAGGCATTTTTCGCCTGCACCTTTCTGGAGGAGAACGCCCAGATCCAGCTCCAGGCGGAGATCATGGGCGGCGCTATCCCGCTGTCCGAAAAGGAAGCCAGCGACTGCGCCGCGGGCACCTTCAACCCGCGGCTATTCCCGCTGCTGTGGACCTATTACGAGCGCAAGGTCAGCCTCGATTAGGAGGCGCAGAGCCTGGACGGGCTCCACTCACGGCGAAACCGTCGGCTGACTGCTCGGCGCCGCCAACAAGCCGGCCGCCATCGACGAGGCCGGTTGCTGGCCGAGCACCGTGCCGTTTACAAGCGCGCCGCTGCCTGGCGCGAACGAGGCCATCGCCTGGGTGAGCTGTGCAGCCGGCGCCGAAGTTGTCGAACTAGCCGCGATGCCACTGACCGACCATTCCAGGCCGACCTGTCCCATCGGTCCCATGAACGTGATCGCATTGTTGCTAATGTCGAAAAGCTCAAAGGCGTCGGTATTGCTGTCTCGCATCAGCATATCGGTTTCGTTGGCGTTGCCGGAGAAATCGCCAAATCCCGCAACCGTCCATTCCAGACCGACCTGTCCCATCGGCCCCGCGAACGTTACCGCATTGTTGCTGATATCGAAGACATCAAACGCGCCAGTATTGCTGTTGCGCATCAGCATGTCGGTTTCATTGGCGCGGGTCGAGAAATCGCCGAACCCGGCAACCGTCCATTCCAGACCGACTTGTCCCATCGGCGCCGCGAACGTGATCGTGTTGCTGCTGATGTCGTAAACCTCGAACGCGCCCGTATTGTTGTTGCGTATCAGCATGCCGCTTTCGCCGGCGTTGCCGGAGAAGTCGCCAAATCCCGCAACCGACCATTCCAGACCGACCTGTCCCATCGGACCGGCGAACGTAATCCCGTTGTTGGCGATGTCGTAAACCTCAAACGCTCCGTTGTTGCTGTCGCGCATCAGCATGTCGGTTTCGCCAGCGTTGCTGGAGAAATCGCCGAAGCCCGCGACCTGCCATTCCAGGCCGACCTGACCTATGGAGGCGCTATTGCTAATGGTGTTGCTATTGACATCGTCGATCTGCAACGCACCGGTGCTGACGTTGCGAAGAAGCAGGTCGCTCGTACCATCGCCATCGAAGCCGCCGACCCCGGCAATCTGAAACTGCGTCGAAATCTGGCCTAGCGAATAGGCCGCCAGAATCGTATTCACGCCGATGTTAAAAATCTCGCAGGTGCCGTCAGAGCCGCGCTCCATGATCATGTCGGCCGAAGTGGCGACCGGCGTCGTCTGATTCTGGAAACCGATCACGGTGCCGTCGTGGCCGTCACTGGCGAGTGAAAAATTGGCCGACGTGTATTGGCCGGAGAGATCCAGAGTTGCGAGCGACGCACCATTTTCCTCCAGCGACAAGGTCCCGCCGGTATCGCTGCCGTTCTCCTGCCAGGTGGCGGACAACCCGGAATTAAAGCCGAAGAAGCCGAAATCGATGTCGTCATTGAGCGCAAAACCACCGATGACTCCGCCGAGCTGATTGCTGCCGGTGTCGAATTGCAACGTCTCAGACGCATCAGGATCGGCAAACGTCACGTTGCCCGCGATCGAGCCGCCGCCGCCAAATTCGAGCGTGCCCGCCGAAATCGTCGTGCCCCCGGTATAGTTGTTTGCACCGGTCAGCGTCAGGGTACCGCTGCCGGTTTTGACGAAGGCCCCGGAGCCGAAGATCGCGCCAGCGAAAGTCGTGGAATCCGCCGTGCCGGCCGTGAGGATATCGCTGCCGAGCGCGATGAACCCGCCGGTGCCGGACAGGTCACCGATCGTTTGATCGTAGCCGGCGAGATCGAGCAGCCCACCGTCGATGGCGACGTTGCCGGCGGTCGGCAGACTGCCGCCGGCGCCAAGCTGCAATGTACCCGCCAGAACCATGGTGCCCCCGGTGTAATTCTGCGCCGTCGTGAGGACAGTGGTGCCCATTCCGATCTGCGCGAATGCACCGGTACCGAAAATGCTTTCGCCAAAGCTGTAGATGTCGGACCGATCGATAGCGAACGTCGCGTTGTCCGTAATGTTGCCAGTCAACGATCCCGCACCGCTGCCCTCACCGAGCTGCAGCGTGCCCGCGTCGATCGTCGTGCCGCCGGCATAATTGTTTGCTGCGCTCAAGATGGTAGTCCCGGAGCCGATCTGGTTCAGCGAACCACTGCCTGAGATTTGACCCAGCGTGGTTGTGCCGAGGTCGTCGATGTCGAAAGTCGTGTTATCTGTCACGCCGCCGGCGATGGCGCCGTTGCTGGTGCCGTTGCCCAACTGCAGAACACCGGCGCTGATCGTAGTGCCGCCGCTATAGTTGTTGGACGCTGTGAAAATTGTCGTGCCGGACCCAAGCTGCTCGAACACGCCGGAGCCCGAAATGCTTCCCGCGAAGGCGTAAGTGTCGGAACGATCGACGACGAGCGTTGCGTTGTCGGTTATATTGCCGGTCAACGATCCGGAATTGCTCCCACCGCCGAGCTGCAGCGTCCCCGCGGTGATCGTAGTGCCGCCGCTGTAAGTGTTCGCTGCCGACAAGGTCACCGTGCCGCTGCCGGTCTTCGTCAGCACGCCGCCGCCGCCGAGCACAGCGCTCACAGTACCAGCCTGAACGCCGAACGCCGCGCTGTCCAACGTGCCGTCCTGGATCGCGCCGCCGGAGAGAGTGAGAGCGCCGGAAGTCCGCGTCGTGTCGCCGAGGTCGAGCGTACCGCCGCTCACCGCCAGCGTGCCAGTTGACCCTCCCAGCGTGCCGCCGCCGGAAATTTGCAGCATGCCCGCGCCGATCGTCGTGCCACCGGTGTAAGAGTTTGCGCCCGACAAGGTCGCCGTGCCGCTACCGGTCTTCGTCAACGCGCCGCCGCCGCCGAGCATCCCGGTCACAGTGCCGGCCTGAACGCCGAATGACGCGCTGTCCAATGTGCCGTTTTCGATCAGGCCGCCCGTCAGCGTCAAAGCGCCGGTAGTCTGCGTGACCATGCCGAGATCGACGGTGCCGCCGCTGACCGCCAGCGCACCGGCACTTGCCAGACTGCCGCTCGCGCCGAGCCGCAAGATGCCGTTGCTGACCGTGGTGCCGCCGCTGTAGCTCTCGGCAACATCAAAAACCGTGATGCCGGCGCCGATTTGCGCGAAGGCTCCGCTGCCCGATATCGTCGTCAGCCACGTCAGGGTATCGGAACGATCGTCCGCGAGCGTTGCGTTGTCAGTGACGTTGCCGGTCAGCGATCCGGAGTTGCCGCCGCTGCCGAGTTGCAGCGTGCCCGCGCTGATCGTCGTGCCGCCGTTGTAAGTGTTTGCTCCCGACAGCGTGACCGTTCCGCTGCCGGTCTTCGTCAGTGCGCCGCCGCCGCCGAGCACGGCGCTCACTGTGCCGGCCTGAACTCCGAATGACGCGCTGGTCAGCGTGCCGTCCTCGATCAGGCCGCCCGTCAGCGTCAGAGCCCCGGTGGCCTGATTATCCGTGCCCAGGTCGAAAGTGCCGCCGCTGACCGCCAGCGTCGCTTGACTCGCGAGACTGCCGCCCGCCCCGAGCTGCAAGGTCCCGTCGCTGACAGTGGTGTTGCCCGTGTAGCCCTGGGCGGCTGTGAAAATCGTGATACCGGCGCCGACCTGCGCGAAGCCTCCGCTGCCCGATATCGACGTGTTCCAGGTGACCGTATCGGAGTGGTCGATGGCCAGGGTTCCGTCGTCGGCGCCGAGGTTGACGAGCGATCCCGTGGTCGCGCCGTTGCCGAGTTGCAGCGTGCCGGCCGTGATCGTCGTGCCGCCGGTGACACTGTCCTCGCCGGTCAGAATCGTGGCGCCGGTCCCGATCTGCTGAAAGATTCCCGAGCCGGAAATCGCACCGTCCAACGTGTTGCTGCCGGCGTCGTCGTCGAGAAATGTGGCGTCGTCAGTGACGTCGCCGTTGATCGAGCCGATGTTGCTCCCGCTGCCGAGCTGCAACGTGCCGGTACTGATCGTGGTGCCGCCGCTGTAGCTGTCCACCGCGGCGAGCGTCAGTGTGCCAGCGCCATTGAACAAGAGCCCCCAGCTTCCGGCGTTCGCTCCGGTGCCGCCTGAGCCGCTCTGATCGGTGATGACATCGCTGATCGATTCGGTTTGCCCAGACGTCAACGCGACCGTCAGCGTTCCACTTCCTTGCAGGAAGAGGCCGCTACCTAAGGCGCGGCCATTGGCTGGGGGGCTATCGCCGCCCGCACCACCGACAACACTGCCGCCTGAGAGCGTACCGTCGCCCTCAATTGTGAGCGTGCCACCCTGCTGGACGAAAATATCGCCGCCCGCGCCAAGACCGCCGCCGCCGCCTAAGGCCGTGTAGGAATTCGAAGGGGTGCCGC
>JBAQJL010000139.1:0-3360 GCA_049300295.1 Xanthobacteraceae bacterium | reverse complement strand
TCATGGTGGCGATCGCCGAGAATGGTCGCATCCCGATCGATAACCCGGCGACCCACCTTGAGCTGACCATGGTGCACGAAGCAATGATGCTGGAATATTCGGGGCGGCATCTGGCGCTGATCGAACTTGCTGCTTCACTCAAGCTCATCCTTTACGTGTCGCTGATCGCGTGCCTGTTCGCACCCTGGGGCATCGGATCGAGCGACGCATCGCTGCCGGGGCTGGCGGTCGGGGTTGCGGCGTATGTCGGCAAACTCACCGTCGGCGGCTTCCTTCTGGCGCTGTTCGAAACGTCGATCGCCAAAATGCGGGTCTTCCGCGTCCCCGAGTTTCTTGGGGCGGCCCTGATGCTCGGACTGCTCGCCACGCTCCTTCTGTTCGTCTCGGGGAGTTTTTGATGAGCCAGTTCGATTTCGACGTTGCCCATGTGCTGGCCGGCGCGCTCGTGCTGATCAGCTTTCTCGAACTGTACCAGGACCGCCTTTATTCGCTCCTTAACGTCTATGCGGCGCATGCACTCGTGCTCGCCGCCTCGGTCGCCTGGCAGGCCTTCATTCAGGACGCGCCGCACCTCTATGTCACCGCCATGATCGCGCTCGTCTTCAAGGCGATCATTATCCCTGTCGCGCTCCATCGCATGATCGTCAAGCTCGGCATCCACCGCGCGATCGAAAAGGTAGTGGGCGTCGGCTTGGCCATGCTGGCCGGCATCGGCTTGGTCGCGCTGTCCATGGTCGTGATGTTGCGCGTGACCCAACAGGCGGGGCGGCTGGCACAGGAGGACCTCGCCTTCGCGTTGTCGGTAGTATTGCTGGGCCTCTTGATGATGGTCACGCGGCGCAACGCCGTGAGCCAGGTCGTCGGGTTCATGTCCCTTGAGAATGGCTTGGTGCTGGCCGCGACCGGCGCCAAAGGCATGCCGCTCGTGGTCGAGATCAGCGTCGCGTTCTCGATCCTGATCGCCTTCATCGTGATCGGTATCTTTCTGTTCCGCATCCGCGAGCGCTTCGACACGGTCGACATGCAGGTGATCGACTCCTTCCGCGGAGAGCACCGATGACCGTCAATGGCGTGACCGGTGTGCTCTTGATCCCCGCGTTCGCCGCCGGGCTCCTGGCCGTCCTCCCCGGCTATCGTGCGACCGCGCGGATCAACGTGCTGGCGACCACGCTCACGCTTCTGTGCGCGCTGTCGCTGTTCTTCGGCCGTCCAGCACCCGGCCCCTATCTGCTGGTGGACGATCTCAACGCCACGTTCATCGTGCTAACCACCTTCGTCGGTTTCACCACCAGCGTGTTCAGCGCGACTTATATCGGCCACGAGCTTGCGATCGGACGGCTGACCCCGCCGTTCGTACGGTTCTATCACGCCATGTATCAGGTGCTGATGTTCGCGTTGAATCTGGCGCTGGTCGCCAACAACATCGGCCTGATGTGGGTGGCGATCGAGCTCGCCACGCTCACAACGGTGCTCATGGTGGGCATCTACCGCACCCACGAGGCGCTCGAAGCGGCCTGGAAATATTTCATCTTGGGCAGCGTCGGCATCGCTCTCGCCTTGTTCGGCACCATTTTGGTCTACATGGCGGCCCGGCCCGTGGTCGGCGAGGGCCTCGACGCCATGGTGTGGAGTGTGCTGGTCAAGCGCGCCGGCGCTTTCGATCCGGCCCTGCTCGATCTCGCTTTCATCTTTTTGCTGCTCGGTTACGGCACCAAGGTCGGCCTCGCGCCGCTGCACGCTTGGCTTCCCGACGCCCATGCCGAGGGGCCGACGCCGATTTCAGCGGTGTTGTCCGGCCTTCTCCTCAACGTCGCGCTTTACGCGCTGCTGCGTTTCAAGATGTTGCTGGCCGCGAACCCCGCCGCATTGGCACCCGGGCCGTTGATGGTGACGCTCGGGCTGCTATCGCTCGTGTTCGCCGCCTTCATGCTGTACCGCCGCCGCGACATCAAGCGGCTGTTCGCCTATTCGTCGATCGAGCACATGGGCATCATCACCTTCGCGTTCGGTATGGGCGGCCCGCTCGCTAATTTTGCCGGCCTGCTCCACATGACCATGCATTCGCTGACTAAGTCGGCGATCTTTTTCGCTGTCGGCCACGTCGCGCAGGTGAAGGGAACGCAGGGCATCGCCGACATGGGCGGGCTCACCGAGACGCATCCGCTGCTCGGCTGGGGCCTGATCCTCGGCGTGGTCGCCATCGCGGGCTTGCCGCCGTTGGGCATTTTCATGAGCGAGTTTCTTGTCGTCAGCTCAACCTTTGCCCGCGCGCCGCTGCTGGCGATTGTGCTGGTGTTCGGTCTCCTCGTTGCTCTCGGCGGATTGTTTCTGCGGCTCAACAGCATCGCCTTCGGCGAGCCGCGCGGGCCGGCCGACAAGGTACACGCCTCCTACGTGCCGATGTTCGCCCATCTGACTCTCGTGTTCGTCGCCGGCGTCTACATGCCGCCGGCGCTCGTTGCCTGGTTTCAAAACGTCGCCGGACTGCTCGGGTAGCCAATGCCGCCGCTCGCCGATCTCCTCATGAAGGGCAAGCCGGTCGAACCCCATCGGCCATGGCCCCGCGTCACGGTGACGGCCGAAGTCTGGCAGGGCATCGCCAACGAACTGGCCGCAGGCCGTGCGATTCTGCTCGGGCTTTGGGGCGACAACCCGCCTGCAGTGCACATGGCGATCATGAGCGACGACGGCCGCCAGAATGCCGTCGTAACCTTCAACTGCCCGGGCGGCAGCTTTCCATCGGTCAGCGCCGTGCATCCACCCGCCATCCGCCTCGAACGCGCGACTTTCAGCTTATACGGGCTCGAACCGATCGGCGCGCCGGATACGCGGCCGTGGCTCGATCTCGGCTTTTGGGATGTGCGGTATCCGCTGGGTGCCTCAAGCCCAGCTCCCACAGCACGGGCGGATTACACATTTCTGCCGGTGGAGGGCGAGAGCCTGCATCAGGTTGCTGTTGGCCCCATCCACGCCGGAATCATCGAACCCGGCCACTTCCGCTTCACCGCAGGGGGCGAAACCGTCGCGCGGCTCGAACAACGCCTTGGCTATGTCCATAAGGGGATCGAATCCCACATGGCGGGGGCGACTATCGAACGCGCGGCGCAGCTCGCCGCCCGCACCTCCGGCGACAGCACTGTCGCTTACGGTATCGCGTTTGCCCACGCGGTTGAGGCGGCGCTCAAAGTTGCCCCGCCGCCGCGCGCACAGTATCTGCGAGCGCTGATGGCCGAGCTGGAACGGCTAGCCAATCATCTCGGCGACATTGGCGCCATCTGCAACGATGCGTCATTCGCCCTCATGCACGCCCATTGCGGCATCTTGCGCGAACGCGTGTTGCGTTCTGCGGACGTTGCGTTC
>JBAQJL010000138.1:0-83878 GCA_049300295.1 Xanthobacteraceae bacterium | reverse complement strand
TCTCCCGCGGCGCTCAAGGCGCTTTTGCCTGACGGCTGGGAGCCATTCGTCGCAACCTCCGGCCCCGCCAAGGACTGCAATGTCCGCCTGATCTTCGTTGACCGCGTCGACATCAACCGTCCCGATGGCGCGCCTGCCGGTACCGAGCAGATGGTGTATTTCGCGTCACCCATCAAGAAAGCCGGCAGCAACGACATGGCCGGCCAGATGGTGATCGACGGCATCACCGTCAATGCAAAGAATGCGCCAGGACCGTTCAAAGTCTATCAGGCCGCCACCAGCTATCGCGTTGAGCGATCGACTCATGCGGCGGCTGGCGGCGCGATCGAAAACGAGGAGACCTGGGACTTCACCGGCGCCGACGGTGAGCACCTGTCACTGCACCTGACGTACGAGCGCGGCGTTGCCCGCAAGCTCGCCGCCGAGAGTAAATTCTTCTCCGCGGCCGATCCCAATTCCTATCAGATCTGGAAGGTCGACCAGGGGCTCGATATCATGCGCAACGCCACCGTGCCGGTGAAGGATCGCGTCAAAACCTTCGAGTTCAAGGCATCGGGCGGTCGCGTTGCCAAGCTGTTCGATGGCAGCGAGCGCGTCGTCAGCGTCGATGCGCTGCACTGGTACAATCGCGCCGTTTCCTCGCCATAGCGGCGTTGCTGCTGTCGTTTTCCGCCAGACCCAAAGCCGAGGAGGAACGATTATGGTCTATCAGGCTCCCTCCATCCGTTATCTGCTGCTGGCCGGCGCCATGCTGGTCGGCTCGCCGGCACTGGCCGGGGACGTCACGCCGGATCGGCTGGTCAATGCCGACAAGGAACCGCAAAACTGGCTGATGAATCACCGCACCTATGACAGCCAGCGCTATTCACCGCTTGATGTCATCAACAAGGACAACATCAGGAACCTCAAGCTCGAATACGCGGTGGCGCTCGGCGGGACCACCGCCGACGAAAATCTCGAGGCGACGCCGCTGGCCGAGGACGGCTTCCTCTATGTCGTCGATCAATGGGGCGTTCTGTACAAGATCGATGGCCGGTCCGGCGACGTCGGCCGCATTTTGTGGACCATGGACCCGCATCAACAGAAAGCGCCGTTGGCCAACCGCGGCGCCGCGCTGTGGGGCAACTATGTCATCACGGTAGCGAGCTATCCGGCGCGCGTGATCGCGACCGACAAGGAGAACGGCAAGGTAGTCTGGGAAACGAATGTTAATGATCAGCCCGACGTGCAGCTCACGGCGGCGCCACTCGTGGTCAAGGACAAGGTGATCGTCGGTGCCGCCGGCGGCGACCGCGGCGTGCGCGACTGGATTGCAGGCCTCGATGCCGCCACCGGCAAGTTGATCTGGCGCAAGTACGTGATTCCGGCGCCGGGCGAGCCGGGCAGCGAGACATGGAAGGATACGCACAACGCCTGGCAGGTCGGCGGCGGCGCCATGTGGGTTACCGGGTCCTATGATCCCGCGACCAACCAGGTGATCTGGGGCACCGGCAATCCGGTGCCGATGTTCGATCCGACCTATCGCCCCGGCGACAATCTCTTCACCGACAGCGCGATTTCGTGGAATCCTGATTCCGGAAAGATGAACTGGTATTTTCAATACCTGCCGGGCGATATGTGGGACTACGATGCCGCCCATTCGCATATCCTGATCGACAGCACCCGCAACGGCCAGACGGTCAAGGTCATTACTCATTCGGCACGCAGTGGCTTCCTCTATACCCTAGCGCTCGACCATGGACAGTTCCTGCTGGCCAAACCGTATCTGAGCAATATCCGCTGGACCAAGGGTATCGATCCGGAAACCGGAAAGCCGGTCGAATACGATCCGAAAAAAGACATCCAGGTCTATTCCGGCCTGCAAAATCAGACCGTAGCTGATCCAACCAAGAGACTGTGCCCGTCGATGTCCGGCGGTAACAACTTCTGGCCGTCGGCTTATAGCCAGAGGACCAAGCTGATCTACATCCCGTCGATGAGCTCGTGCAACGAGCTGACGCTCGATCCGAAGCTGTCAAACAAGGCGGGCGACTGGAAGGGCGCGCGGTTCCACAACATCGAGCGCAACACGTCCGACATTATCGCTGCCGATCCGCTCACCGGCGACATCAGGGTGACGCAGCACATCCCATATCCCAACAATGCCGGCATACTGGCGACCGCCGGCGGCATCATCTTCACTGGTTTCACCGATGGGACTTTCGCTGCCTATGACGACACCACGCTAAAACAGCTCTGGAAGATCAACGTCGGTAGCGGCTTCGACGCCCCGCCGATGACGTTTGCGGTGAACGGCAAGCAGTACGTTGCGATCCTGTCGGGCTTAAGCAAGATCGCCCAGCGTCGCCACGACTTCACGCCGGAGCTCAAATACCAACGCAACCAGACCATGCTCTTCGTGTTCGGACTATGACGGCGGCCATCGCGATCGCGTGCCGATAGCGCATGGTTGCTCGCCGCCACGTCGCGACGTCTGGGGCCTCGCTCGCGATGGTCGCTGCGCTGTTGCTCGCGGCCCGACCGGTTGCAGCGGCGGGCCAAGACGCGGCGGCCTTCCTTGCCGGCCAGACCAAGACTTGTGTGAAATGCGACCTGGTCGGCGCGGCGCTCAAGCAGAGGGATTTGTCCGGCGACGATCTCACTGGCGCCGATCTATCGCGCGCGGTGATGCACCGCGCCAAGCTCGGCGGCGCCAAATTGAACGGCGCCAATCTCACCGATGCCAACCTCAACAAGACCGATCTGAAGACCGCATCGCTGGTGGGCGCCAAGGCCGAGAACGCGATGTTCTACGGTTCGAATCTGAGCGCCGCCAACCTTTCCGGGGCCGATCTCGTCGACGCCAAGATGCAGACGGCCTTTCTCATCCGCGCGAAGCTCGACCACGCCAAGATTTCCGAGGCTCTGCTTACCGACGCGCGGCTCGATGACGCCACCTTGCAAGGCGCCGATCTCAGCCGAACCAATCTGGTCCAGGCGTCGCTGCGCCGCGCCAATCTCGCCGGCGCCGACCTCGACAATGCCGGCCTGGTAAACGCCGTGCTGCGTGAGGCGAACCTCAGGGGCGCCAAGCTCACCCAGGCGGATCTTTACGGGGCAGACCTTTCCGGCGCCGATCTCACCGGAGCCGATCTTTCTGGTGCACGTTTGACCGGCGCCATTCTCACCGGCGCTATCATGACCGGCGCCAAGCTTTCCGGCACGCTGATGCCCGACGGTAGCGTGCATGATTAGCGAGAGCGGCGGCCAGCAAATCGGGTATCATCCAGTCGCAAGGTTACAGGAGGAGCCATGGTCGCGCGCATCACACATACCCTAGTTGTCGTCTGCGCGTCGCTTGCGCTTTTTAGTTCTGCTACCCGCGCCGCCGAGGTCACTTACCAGCGCCTGCTCAGCCCGGAGCCGCAAAACTGGCTGATGAATCACCACGATTTCGGCGCGCACCGCTACTCGGCGCTCGACATTATCAACAAGACAAATGCGAAGAAGCTGAAGCTTGAGTTCGCCATCGCGATCGGCGGGACGTCGGGCAATGAAAATCTCGAAGCCACGCCGCTGGTCGACGACGGCTTCATGTACATGGCCGATGCCTGGGGTGTGGTCTATAAGATCGACGTCCGCTCTGGAACGTTCGGGCGCGTGATCTGGAAGATGGACCCGGGCCAGGAGAAAATCGATCGCAACCGTGGCGTCGCGCTGTGGGGCAATCTCGTCATATCGGTGGCCGGAGGCGATGCTCGCGTGCTCGCGACCGACAAGGACACCGGCAAGATCGTCTGGGACAAGAAACTCGACGACCAGCGCGATCTCACGCTCAATGCAGCGCCGCTGGCGCTCAAGGATGAGGTCATTGTCGGCGCTTCCGGTGGCGATCAGGGTGTGCGCGACTGGCTCGCGGCGCTTGACCCGAAGACCGGCAAGCTCAAGTGGCGCACCTATCCGGTACCGGCGCCCGGCGAACCCGGCAGCGAAACCTGGAAAGACCACCACAATGCCTGGCAAACGGGAGGGGGCGCCTTTTACGTCACCGGATCGTACGATCCGGGCAGCAATCTTACCTATTGGGGATCGGGCAATCCGTCGCCGAAATACGATTCATCGTACCGTCCAGGCGACAATCTGTTTACCGACAGCGCGCTCGGCATCGACGCAGCTTCCGGCAAGATCGTTTGGTATCACCAGTACACGCCCAACGACACGATGGACTACGACGAGACCGGCACGCACATCGTCATCGACACGGCGCTCAACGGCAGCACGCGCAAGATCCTTGCCCATGCGGGCCGCAACGGCTTCTACTACACCTTCGATCGCGTCAGCGGCGAATTCCTCAAGGCTAGCCAATACGTGCCGACGGTGACTTGGACCAAGGGTATCGATCCGGAGACGGGCAAGCCTGCCGAGTATGACCCGGAGAAGGATTTGCAGACCTACGCCCAGCCGGTCGGCAAAATCGTCGACGGCGAACGGAGCACCGGCGTGTGCCCTGCGGTGCCAGGCGGCAGCAATTTCTGGCCGGCGGCCTACAGCGAAAGAACCAAACTGCTTTATATCCCGGAAATCGAAGGCTGTTCGTGGATCGGTCGCGACCAGACCCGCCATGTGCCGGGCAAATTCGAGGGCGGCAGTTTCGGATACGACTCTCGCCTTGCCAGCGGCCTCGTCGTCGTCGACCCGGCGACCGCGGTGGTCAAGCAGCGCAAGGCCATGCCGTACGCCGACACTTCCGGTGTGCTCGCCACCGGCGGCGGCATCGTGGTGACGGCACTGATCGACGGCACCGTCATGGTGCTCGACGACCAGACGCTTGATGAACTGTGGAGCATCAATGTCGGCACCGGCATCAACGCTCCGCCCATGACCTACGCCGTCAACGGCAAACAATACATCGCGATCGCCACCGGGCTGACCGCCAATCAGAAAGGCCGTGTTGCGACTACGCCTGAACTGAAGGGCCTTGGCACCGGCGCAACGATGATTTTCGTTTTCGGACTGTAGCCCCGGTCACGTCGGGGTCTAACGGCCGCCATTGGAGGAAATCGCAAATGAACACCGGCATGCTTTATCGCACGATTGGAAAAGTCGCGTTGCTTGCAACTTGCGGCGGCGTTCTGCTCGGCGGCGCTGTGGCGCGGGCCGCCGACGTGACGTTCGAGCGGCTGCTCCATCCCGAGCCGCAGAACTGGCTCATGAACCACCGCGATTTTGGCTCGCACCGTTATTCGCCGCTCACGATCATCAACAAATCGAACGTGAAAAATCTTAAGCTCGTCTTCGCGTTGCCGCTCGGCGGGTCGTCGGGCAACGAATATACTGAGGCGACCCCGCTGGTCGAAGACGGTTTCATGTACATCACCGATGTCTGGAGCGTTGTCTACAAGATCGACGTGCGCTCGGGCACGGCCGGGCAGGTCGTCTGGAAAATGGATCCGGGAGTGCAGAAGCCGGACCGCAATCGCGGCGTCGCGCTGTGGGGCAATCTCATCATCTCGGTCGCCGGCCTCGATGGCCGGGTGATCGCGACCGACAAGGAAACCGGCAAGATCGTCTGGGACAAAAACCTTCACGATCAGCCGGATATGGAAATCACCGCAGCGCCTTTGGCGCTCGACGGCACCGTGATCATCGGTGGCTCGGGCGGCGACAATGGCGTGCGTTGCTGGCTCGCGGCGCTTGATTCCAAGACCGGCGAGGTAAAATGGAAGACGTTTGCCGTGCCGGCGCCAGGTGAGCTCGGCAGCGAATCCTGGAAGGACAAGGTCAACGCCTGGCAGACCGGCGGCGGCGCATTCTACGTCACCGGCTCCTACGATCCCGGCACCAATGTCACCTATTGGGGTTCTGGCAATCCGGCGCCTCGCTACGATTCGGCTTACCGGCCGGGCGACAATCTGTTCACCGACAGCACGATCGCCTTCGATGCCGCCACCGGCAAGATGAAATGGTATTTTCAGTACACGCCGAACGACATCCACGATTATGACGCCAGCGGCTCGCAGATCATCATCTCGAGCCAGGCCGGCGGCGAGCAGCGCACGATCGTTTCGCTCGCCAACCGCAACGGCTTCCAATACTCGTTCGACAGCCGCAGCGGTGAATTCCTCAAAGCCACCCAATATGCCGAGAAGGTCGACTGGACCAAGGGAATCAACGGCCAGACCGGCAAGCCGCTCGATTACGACCCGACCAAGGGCGTGCAGATCTATAACAACGATTGGAAGGGCGGCACCGACAAGATGCTCAACTCCTGCCCTGACGTGCACGGCGGTACCAACTATTGGCCGCCGTCGTATAGCGAGAAGACGCACTTCCTTTATATCGGCGGCGACGAAGGTTGCGCCGACATTATTCCCGACCGCGCCGCCCACGTGCTGGGAAAATTTGGCGGCGGCGGTTACGTCAACCATGCGCGCATCACCGGTAGCCTTACCATGCTCGATCCGGTGTCCGGCGAGGTGAAGAAGCGCAAAGATCTGCCGTATGGCGACCTCAGCGGCGTGTTGACGACGGCGGGCGGCATCGTTGTCACGGCGCTGCTCGACGGCACCATCGTCGCCTATGACGACAAGACGCTCGACGAGCTGTGGAAGATCAATGTCGGCACCGGCTTCGACGCGCCGCCCATGACCTATTCGGTGGATGGCAAGCAATACATCGCCATCGCGTCCGGCCTTGGCCCGGTGGGCAAAGCCAAGCTTGCCCGCTCGCCGGAGCGCAAGTTCCAGGGCAATGCCACGATGCTGTACGTGTTCGGGCTTTGATCCTTACTTCACGAGGGTGAGTTCGAAGTGCACCGTGCTTTCGAACTCGCCTTTGGTTTCTTTCTTCGAGTATGTGTCGAAACGGTGTTGGCCCTTCTTGCGGAAATATCGCGTCTGCATGACCGCCAGCTCCCGTCCGTCGACGGTCTTGCGGCAATCCTGCTTGATGAACGTCCCCTCGACCGGCTCTTCGCCTTCGGCGGCCTGCAAATCATTGCAGCTCCAGCCCTCGCGACCAAAACGGGCGCTCAGGAAATTGCGCAATGCGTAGGCTTCATCGCGTGAGCGGCTGGTATCGCGCGGATCGCTGACGATGCGTAAGCCCGCCAGCGTGCCGCTGTCGTCAAACAACGCCGACAGCACCACGGGAAAGTCATAGACCTTGGTGCCGGAATAGCGCTCGATCTCGGTCGGCAGTTCGTTCGCCTTGGCCCAATATTCGAGCTCGTCGTCGTAGCGGAAATAGACTTCGCGCAAGCCGCTCGGCTCCCGTCGGCAGCGGCCAGATTCCTTCCAGCCGGACAGCGGCCGTGACGGCGGCCCGCCATCGGTGCCGCAGGCATATTCGCCAAAGCCGCTCGGCATCAGCGCCGCCGGCGTTCCGAGCTTGAGGTCCCAAACCTCGGCGCGGCTCGGAGTTGGTTGACCGGGCGTTTGGGCGCTGGCGGCCGCGACAAGAGCGAGGCTTAACATGCTCGTCAGCAGCAACCGCGCTACATTGTCCGTCCGCGCCACGCTTGCTCCCATCCCCAATGATCCTTGCAGCCATAATATAGGACGTTCATCGTCGGCTGAAGCCGGCTCGGCAGAAAGCGGAAAGTATCCGATGCGCATGAAACCGATCGACACCGGCCGACGCTGGACACGGCGTCGCAATCGTGTGTGCGTCGCGGCGTTGCTGTTGATGATGCTGCTCGGTTGCCCGGCCAGCGCCGACGATTTCGCCTTCGGCCGCCGTATCTTTCAGGACAAGGCGCAGTGCGTGTTTTGCCACGGTTGGGCCGGCGACGGCGCCGGCGCGCCGCAGTCGAGTGGCGGCGCCGCAAACTTGCGCGAGACCAAGCTCACTCGCGACCAGCTCATCGAAGTCATCAGCTGCGGCTTGCCTGGCCAAGCGATGCCCCGTTTCGACGACCAGGCTTATGCCGAGAAGCGTTGCTATGGTGGCGTGACCGAGGCCGCGCTCGGCCAGAATCTGCCGCCGCTGCCGCCGGGTTCGCTGCTGCAACGCCGGGAAATCGAGGCGCTGGTCGACTTCCTGCAGGCCAGGATCATCAACCGCGGCCCGATTACGCGTGAGGAGTGCATCGAGGCTTTTGGCGATCGTGCGGCACGCAGCTGCGCGCAATATCCGGAGCATCCCTGATCCGCCCGCCACAAAGGTCAGGGCTTGCGGTACGTCGGATCGAAAAGCTCGAATCGCGTCCAGCTCTCGAATTCGCCTTGGGTGTATTCCCGGGTTTCCGGGTCGATATCGTGCTGGCCGGGCTTGCGCAGGAAATGCGTCTCCACCATCAGGGCCCGTCCCGGCAGCGCCTTTTCGCAGTGCCGCTTAATAAACACCCCGCCAACGGCGGACTCGCCTTCGGCCGGCGGCAAATCCTTGCACGTCCAGCCATCGGTACCGTAACGGTCGATCACTGCGACGCCGAGCAGATGAGCCATGCGGCGCTGCATTGGCGTCGCTCGCGGATCGCTCACCATGCGGATGCCGCGCAATAGGCCGGCGTCGTCAAACAAGGCCGAGAGCACGACCGGATGGCCGGCGACCCGCGTGCCGATACGCCCCGCCGCATAGGCCGGCTCGCCGAGCGCCTTGGCCACGTATTCGTCCTCATCGTCGAAGCGGGCGGCAACTTCATGCAGGCCGTTCGCTTCGGGCGAACATTTCTTGAAGTCCGCCCAGGTGTCGAGGTCCTGACGCGGCGGTCCGCCGTCGCTGCCACAGGCGAGCTGTCCCCAGCCGTCGAGCGTCATCGTGGTGGCATGAAGGCCGATCTTGAGGCCGTGGATTTCGCTGTCGTCTGACTGTGCCTGTGCAAAGCCGCCGATCGTTGCCGCTATCGCAAGCATCGTCGTCGCGCCAATCGCGGCTCTGCGCAGAACGGTCATCGGCTCAATGCTGCTTCATCGGCTCGCACTGCCGCGTCTCGGTACCCCAGAATTCGACGCAGTCCTCGTAGGTCGAAGGTCCACGGCCGACATCCTTGGCAAAGAGATATTTCACGACGGCGTTGATTTCGTCGTCATTGAGGAAAGCGTTGGGCTCGGGCGGTATGGCGTTGCCGAGCTGTTCGCGGGTCACGCCGTAACAGCGCTTGTCGGTATAGGCCAACGCATCGTGGTACGGCATGCCGGTGCCGGGCCGGCCGCATTTGACGGTCTGGGCCACCAGCGCGGGGCTGAGCTTAGTCACGCGCAGAGACAAGGCATTGCCCCCGTAGCCCTGATCGCCGGAAGCATCCCACTTGTGGCAGAACTGGCAGGTCGCCTTGGTCTTGAAGATGTCTTTGCCCTGCGCGATGACGCGCTGGGCCTCCGCACTCTGCGCATCTTGGGCGCGCAGCGGGCTGATCGCGCCCGAGGTGACTAAGGCAATTATCACGAACGTAGCCGAGAGTTCGCGGGCAGACTGACAAATCATGCGACAGATTTTCTTACAGCCTTCGTGGGCACGGTCGCCGGCACGGCCTTATGAGCCGTGCCGACGTCAGACCTCACTGCGTTCAATCGAGCGCGAACACGAACAGCATCGACGTCGTCGAAGAAAATTTTAGCGACGGATCGCTCTGCATGACAAACGGCGACTGCCGCGAGCCGGCGAGAACGGCAATGTACTGTTTGCCATTGACCGAATAGCTGATCGCTGGCGCGTTGATGCCGGTGCCGACATTGAAGTTCCAGACTTGCTTCAAAGTTTTGGCATCGTAGGCGGTGAAATTGCCATCAGCCTGGCCAAGGAAGACGAGGTTGCCGGCCGTGGCGAGGGCACCGGCGTAGTTCGGGAACTCGAGCCGCACCGCGGCTTTGATATCGCCGGTGGTCGGATCGATGGCTTTGAGGCTGCCGTAGAGGCGGCCAGTCATTTTGAACGAGCCACCGCTGAAGCGGTCACGTGGCTTCAAGGTTCCGCCCTGGTCGGCAAAATCCTTCTGCGCCACGGTCTGGAGGCCGTCGCAACCTTCGACCGACGGAATATAGAGTCTGTTGAGCGTGGGATTATAGGCCGTCGGCTCCCAGTTTTTGGCGCCGAAATGCGATGGACAGAGGGTGGCCATCGGTTGGCCACGCATGCCGTGGGTGCCTGGCGAATAGGCCTGCACGTCGGCCTTCGGATCGTAATTGGCCGGCAAGCCGGTTTCGGGGTCTAGGCCTGTCGTCCAGTTGAGCTTGTCGACATATTGCTTGCCAGCGACGAAGGCGCCATCAGTGCGGTCAAGCGCGTAGAAGAAGCCGTTGCGCGCCGCATGGACCACGAGTTTGCGCTCCTTGCCATCGACCTTGGCGTCGATAATCGGGTGCTCGGAGATCTCGTCGAAATCGAACGGATCGTTCGGCGTATACTGAAAGCCCCACTTGATCTTGCCGTCGGCCGGATTGAGCGCCAGCACGCTCGCCGCCCATTTGTTGTCGCCCGGCCGGTACTGCGGATCCCAGTCGGCGCCGGCATTGCCAACGCCTTGGTAGATGGTGTTGCTCGCCGCATCGTAGGTGGCGGTTTCCCAGACCGGAGCGCCGCCGTGCTTCCAATGGTCCTTACCGTCCTTCCAGGTGTCGTGGCCCGGCTCCCCCGGGCCCGGAATCGTGTAAGTGCGCCAAGCCTGCTTGCCGGTATTAAGATCGGTGGCATCAATGAAGCCGCGAATGCCGAACTCGCCGCCGGCGGGGCCGACAATGGCGAGATCCCGGACTACCAGGGGCGCCATCGTGATGGTTTCGCCCAGCGCCGGATCGGCGATCTTGCGCTCCCAAACCTTCTCGCCCGTCGCTTTGTTCAACTCGAACATCCGGCCATCGAGCGCGATCGATATGACCTTGTCCTTCCACAGCGCCACGCCGCGGTTATTGACGCCGCAACAGGCGACATCGCCCGCCCAGGCGCGGTCGATGCCCGGATCGAACTTCCATTTAATCATGCCCCTCGTGCCACTAGAGACGTCGATGGCATAGACGCTGCCCCAGCCGTCGGTGACATACATGATGCCGTCTTCGACCAGCGGCGTGCCTTCGAGATTGCCGAAGGCATAGCGCCCGCCGCTTTGCAGGCCGCCCAAAGCA
This sequence comes from Xanthobacteraceae bacterium, assembly GCA_049300295.1. Lineage (GTDB taxonomy): Bacteria > Pseudomonadota > Alphaproteobacteria > Rhizobiales > Xanthobacteraceae > BOG-931. The sequence goes on along the minus strand of JBAQJL010000138.1, from coordinate 72,839 downwards.
ACCGCGAAGACTGGCCTCAGGTTCTTGACCGTCTCGGTGTTGATGGCAGTCAGTGGCGAAAAGCGGTAGCCCTGGTAATTGCCGTAATAGAGGAGCCAGTTCTGCGGCTCTTTACTGGCATTGAGCGCGCGCTCGAACGTCATCTCTGCGGCGCATAACGGCGTCAATGCGCTGGCCATGAGCAGCGGGGTCATCAACGCAATCGCCGATGCGAGCTTTCTCATCGCGGATCCTCCCGATTTTGATTTTTTAAAGCCTGGGTAGCAAGTCAGCCGCCGATAATAATGCGCTCAGTCGTCCACCGCGGCAAGCGATGAGCGGCGCCCGCGGAATGGCTCTACGGCGGTTGGTCGCTCACCCGAGGCATCAAGGGTCGCGTCGACCGCGACCCGATGTAGCTGCGTGTGTGGCTAGTCATGCTTGGGGATATGTACTTTCTCGATCAGGTCGGACCATTTGGCAATGTCGCCTTTCAAACGGCTCTGCAGGCCATCTGGCGTGCTGCCATGCATTTCCATGCCGAGTCGTCGGCCGGCCTCCTGAACGTCCTTCAATTGAAGCGCCTTGTTAATCGCCTTGCTGAGCTTGTCGATGATCGGTTGCGGTACGCCTTTGCGGGTCGCGATTCCATTCCAGCTGGAAACGTCGAAGGCCGGCACACCGCTTTCCTCAACTGTCGGCACGTTGTTGAGGAATGAAACCCGATGCCGCCCGGTCGTCGCGATCACGTCAATTTTCTGTCCTTCCAGCAAGGGGCGAAGAGGTGCGTAGGAGTCCATGTCAAGATCGACGTCGCCACGCAGCAATGCTTCAGCAGCTTCGGGCGAACTCCGGAACGGGACCGCCGTCACCTCGACCCCGGCGACCACCTTCAGAAGGGCCACGCCAAGATTCTGAGTCGTCCCTGGCGTGAGCGTCGCAATATTCAGCTTGCCGGGATGGGCTTTGGCATAGGCAATGACGTCCCGCATCGATTTGAACTGCGATCCTTTCTTGGTTGCGACCAGAAAATCGAAGCTCGCAACAGTAGAGATCGGGGCGAAATCGCTGACGATGTTGTAAGGCAAAGACTTAAACCAAGCCGTGGCGATCGCGTAGCTGTTCCCGGTCAGAAACAGCGTGTAGCCATCGGGCGCCGCCTTGGCGACCGCCATGGCGGCCACCACGCCGGCGGCCCCGGGACGGTTCTCGATGATGAATGCCTTGCCGAGCTTGGTGGTCAGCTCCTTTGCGACGATGCGCATGCTCACGTCGCCAATCGTGCCCGCGCCGTAGCCAATGACGAGCTGAACGGGCCGCGTTGGGTAAGGGTCGTCGCTTTGCGCCGCGGCGTCAGTCCGCCAACCGATCGTGGCCGCCGCACAGACGACGGTTGTTGCGAGACAAACGGTTCGGACGATGGTTCGGATAGCACAACGAGTTTTGATCACCATTTGACGTTTCAGTCCCCTTACGGACGATGCAGATTCATCATCAGGTCACAGAATTTCTTGGATAAGCCGTCGGCCGCGCAGGCCAAAGGCACCAGGTTGCCACCGAAGAACGTGTCCATCGCGTGGCGGACCACATCCTCCGGCCCGTTTGTCGACACCGCCACATCGGTGGTGGCACCTTTGCGTTCCAGCGTGAATGTCAGCCTCAAATGACCCTGCAGGGGTCGGGTGAGGTCGAGATCGACAGCGAGCTTGGTTGGGGCGTCGGCTTCCGCGATCTGAGCGCGCCCCGCCCCGAAATGCGTGTCGCCATCCCACTCGTACATCGCGCCTTTGCCTTTTACAGGGCCGCTATAGGTTCGACGGACCGCCGGATCATCGCGCTCGTGCGGAGACCATTTAGCCCAATCATGATAGTCCTCGATGAGCGCGAAGAGTCTTTCGGGAGGCGCCTCGATGTTTGCTCTCGACAGCGTCTCTTGCAATGCGCCACCGAAAGACGGGGAGCCCCAGACCATCCAACCGATAGTGGCGAGAAGCGCGAGAGCGGCGCGCAGCATCGAGGAGCGTTGCATGGGCACCCGCCATGATTGAGGTGATGACGAAGTAAGGATTTACACCGGCTGGTCACATACTATCTCATTATCCTGCCAGCCCGACTTGTCAAACATGTGCGAGGCCGCTGCGATGCGCGTGCCGGCTAAAAACGGCAGCCGCCCATTGTCGACTCTAGCCTAAGAAGATCGTCGTAAGTCCGAGGAACGGATGCTTGATCAACACCCATAGCGCGGCGACGCAGCCAATCAGACAGATAAGCCCAAATAGGACAGACACGGTGAGCTGCCACAGGCTGAAGGTGATGACGATTTGGCTCTGATCGACCTTCACCGATTCCAACGACGCCTTGATGAGCAAGCCCCTCATGTCGTCCTTTGGTCGATAGACGGGCCGCCGCGCCAAGAAACTCGTTGCAGCATTCTCGGCGACAACGGTCATCCACTCTTCGGCTTTTGGCGTTTTGTCCTCGATAAGCTGACGTGCCTTATCGTCGGAGACATAACGCCGGGAAAATCGAGTGAACAGCTCGGTCGGCGTACTGCCTTCATAGGCAAACTTTTGTACCTCGACTTTATCCGGCCTGAAAAAGAACTCGCCTAATGAGTATGCCGGCACGCCAACAGAGTACGCCGTCAAAGTGAATTTCTTGTTTCCTCGCAGCGTCCCTTCAACATCGATGAGAACAATGATGTGATCGTCTTGGATATGCACAACCGCATCTTTCACCTTGACAGTCTTGACGAGTAGGTGAGCGACACCCTTAACTCGAAAGTCTTTGTCGATCTGCTTATTGATGCGCTCTTGTATCTGCGCTTCAGTCAAGGTCACGGTGCGGACACCATAGACCGCCCACAAGCCGCCCACTGCCAGTAGGAAAAGGAGGACCACTCCTGCCCACATCAACGTTCTGCGTGTCATTAGCGGTCTCTTTGCGGCACTTCAGTTCTCGAACTTGACGAGTCTCGATACGGTTGCCGCTTTGTCGCTCATTTATGTGCCGCGGTTCAACCGGGAAAGTCGAACCCGTGCCGTTCCAAAAGCTGCGTCTAGTTGTTCACTCGCTCGGAGCCAACCGGCCGCTCATGAGCACCGGATCGGCTAGGTCAGAGCGGACAGTTGTCGCGTGTGCCGGGATTGAGACAATTGAGGCCTGGGCCTGCCAGCACTTTTCCCGCTTGAGGCTGGTGCGGCCGTTTGTCAAATCGCATCGAACTACGACCCCGTTTTCGGGTACAAAAGCTGCGCGCGAATTTACAGTGATGATGAACGATCACGAGCGCTCACTAACTCAATCGCGCTCGATTGCGGATTTAGTGGATCGAGTCAGTTTTCGGTGGTCTTCAAACGCGTCGTCGGGGTATCGCCAAGGCAGTATCGGCGAACGTTGTAGACTGGATTTTCTTCCAGGGGTCTAGACCGAGGGCTCCGGGGCCGGGCCATCCGGGCGGGGCGACGTCGGCACGTCATTTGGCGTGGCGCGGCGTTTCCGTCGTTCGTCGATGCGCTGCATCACCACATAGAATGACGGAACGAACACGACTGCGAGGCAGGTCGAGGCGAGCATACCGCTGAAGACCGCAATGCCGATCGACCTGCGCGCGCCGGCGCCGGCGCCGGTTGCAATCACAAGCGGAAAGACGCCCAGAATGAAGGCGAAGGAGGTCATGATAATGGGACGGAACCGGAGCCGCGCCCCTTCTACCGCTGCACCAACGATCTCCATCCCCTCGGTCCGCCTCTGGCGCGCATATTCGACGATCAGAATCGCATTCTTGCTGGCGAGCGCGATCAGGAGGATGAGGCCGATCTGCGTGTAGAGATTGTTGGCGGCGCCGAGAGCGGTCAGCGCGCCCACCGTACCGAGTAGCGCCAGCGGCACGCCGAGGATCACGGCGAGCGGCAGGATCCAGCTTTCGTATTGCCCCGCCAGGACAAAATAGACGAGCAGCAGCGCGAGGCCGAAGACGAAATAGATCTGCGTACCGACCGCCTTTTCCTGGTAGGACATCGCGGTCCATTCGTAGCCCGTTCCGGCGGGTAACGCCTGCGTGCCGATCTGGTCCATAATGTCGAGCGCCTGGCCCGAGCTGAAGCCGGGCGCCGGATTGCCGACGACCGTCGCCGAAGGATAGAGATTGTAGAGGCTGATCAGCGGTGCACCTACGGACTCTTTGACATCGACCACCGTTCCCAGCGGCGTCACGGCTCCGTTGCCCGCCTTGACCTTGAGGTTCTCAATGTCGGCGACGCTCGCCCGGTACTCGGGGAGCGCCTGCGTGTAAACCTGGAACACGTGTCCGAAATTGTTGAACTGGGCCGCATAGTACGACCCGACATAGGTTGATAGGGCGGAAAACACATTGCCGACTGTGATGCCGAGCGTCTCGGCCTTGATGCGGTCGACGGTGATGCTGAATTGGGGGGCGCCTGCCCGGAAGGTCGTGGCCAGCCGCTGCAGAGCGGATTGCGCATTGCCGTCGCCGACAATGGTATTGGCCAGGCTCTGCAACAGGGCGTAGTCGAAATCGCCGTTTTTGATCTCGACCTGCATGGTGAAGCCGCTGACGTTGCCGATGCCTTGAATTGGGGGTGGCGGGAGCGCGAACGCAACAGCCTGCATCACGCCTTGCAGCGAACGATTCACATTCTGAAGGATCGAGCGCAGATCCTGTCCTTTCGCCTTCAGGCGCGCGTCCCAGTCATCGAGGATCACAAAGGCGACGCCTGCGTTGGCGAGGCTTGCGAAGTTGTCGAGGACGGAAACGCCGCTGACGGTGATCACATGGTCGACGCCGGGAATAGTCTTCGCGATCTTCGAGATTTGTTGCATGACCGCGTCGGTGCGTGCTTTCGAGGCGCCGTCTGGCAGCTGCGCGCTGACGATCAGATAGCCTTGGTCCTCGTTTGGCAGGAACGCGGTCGGTACGCGCGTCAACCCCCAGACCGCGGCGCCGACCAGGAGGAGTGCAAGCACCACCATGGCGCCGCTGCGGCGCGTCATCGCCCCTATGAGCCTGACATAACCGCGCTCAGCGAGACCATAGACCGCGTTGAAGCCGCGGTAAAAGAAGTTGCGTCTTTCGAGAGGAGCCAGCGGTCGCAGCCACAACGCGCTTTGCGTGGGCTTTAAGGTCACGGCGTTGATGGCGCTGATGAAGGCGGTGGCGGCAATGACGAGCGCGAATTGCCGATAGAGCTGTCCGGTCAGTCCCGGCAGGAAAGCAGCGGGAATAAATACCGACATTAACACCAGCGTGATGCCAATGACTGGACCTATCAGGTCGTCCATCGCCCTGGCGGCTGCCTCGCGGCCGGGGACACCCTGCTCGACATAGCGCGAGACGCCCTCCACGATGACGATCGCGTCGTCGACGACAATGCCGATCGCGAGCACGATAGCGAACAGCGTTGAGAGATTGATGGAGAACCCAAGCGCCGCCATTGCGGCGAAGGCGCCGATGATCGTCACCGGAACAGTCGTCGCCGGGACGAGCATCGCCCGCCAATCCTGTAGAAAAACCAGAATGACGATGAGCACCAGAATGCCGGCCTCGATCAGGGTGAGGTAGACCTCGTTGATCGCGGCTTTGACGAATTTCGTGGTGTCGAACGGGATAAGATATGTGAGGCCAGCGGGGAAGCTTTTGGCGAGCTGGTCCATTTTCGCCTTGACGGCGTTGGCGACCGCAATGGCGTTGGCGTTCGGCAGTAGCGAGATAGCGATCCCGGCTGCCGGCCGGCCGTCGAGATCGAACGATTTGCTGTAGGTTTGGGCGCCGAGTTCGACGCGGCCAATGTCGCGGATTCGAGTGATTTGTCCGCCATTTGCAGCATCCACTTTGACGACGATGTTCTCGAATTCGGCGGCATTATCGAGACGGCCATTGAGGTCGAGCGTATATTGGAAATCCTGGCCCTTCGGCGCCGGCGGCGCACCAACCTGGCCGGCGGCGACTTCCTGGCTCTGCTGCTGGACGGCGCTGATAACGTCCTGCGGCGTCAGACCCCGCGCCTGAAGCAGGTCGGGATTCATCCAGATGCGCATGGCATATTGTCCGGCGCCGAAAATCGTCACAGCGCCGACGCCCTTGAGGCGAGCCAGTTCGTTCTGCACGGTGATGACCGCGTAGTTTGACAGGAACAGACTGTCGAAGCGACTGTCAGGCGAAACCAAGGCGACGAATTCGAGAATCGACGTCGACTTCTTCGCCGTCGTCACGCCCTGTGCCTGGACTTGCGGCGGCAGCGACGAAAGGGCGGCGGCCACCTGGTTCTGAACCAGGATCTGCGCTTTGTCGGGGTCCGTGCCGATCGCGAAGGTGACGGTCAGGTTATAGGTGCCGTCGTCCGCGCTCGTCGACTGCATGTAGAGCATGTTCTCGACGCCATTGACCTGCTGCTCGATCGGCAGGGCGACGGTATCGATCAGGGTCCTGGCGCTCGCGCCGGGGTAGCTCGTCGTCACCTGTATGGTCGGGGGGACAACATTGGGATATTGGGCGGTCGGCAATCGAACGAGCGCGACCAGGCCGATCAGGACGAAGACCAGCGCCAGCACGTTGGCGAGCACCGGCCGATCGATGAAAAAGCGCGAGATCATGCCAGTCTCCCGCGATGCGTCATTTCGGCATGGGGCTGGGGACGCTCGTCCTGGCGTCCGATGGATCGGTCGCTACCGACGTCAGCTTGGACCGTTGCGGGTCGACCTTGGCGCCGGGAAACGCCCGTTGAACCCCTTCGGTCACCACCCAGTCGCCGGGATCAAGTCCGGACTCGATGATCCGGAGCTGACCCTGACTTTGTCCGGTTTTGACGATTTTGCGCGAAACGACATTGTCCGCGCCCACCACCAGGACGTAACTGCCCTCTTGGCTCGTCCCGATTGCGTCGTTTCGCGTGAGCAGCGCTTTGTCCTGATGCCCGTTCGGTGTCCGCACCCGCACAAACAGGCCCGCCAGGAGCGCGTGGTCCTTGTTGTCGAACACGGCGCGCACCGTCAGCGTCCCGGTCGAGGGGTCGACCTGGGGTGAGGCGTAGTCGAGATGTCCTTTGTGAGGATAGCCTTCTTCACCCTGCAGGCCGATTTCGACCGGAATGCTTGCGATGCTGGAAAGGTCGGTGCTCCTGATCGGATGCCCAGCGGCGGCGCTGCTTCTCTTGATCGCCAAAACTTGCGGCTCGCTCACCGTGAAATACACGTACATCGGGTCGGTCTGGATGATGGTTGCGAGCGTGGTCGGCGATTGTCCCGAAATCCCGACCAGCGCGCCAACGTCGACCTGATGATTGGTGACGATGCCGTCGAAGGGGGCGACCACCTTGGTAAAACCAAGATTGATGGTTGCAGTTTCGACTTTCGCCTGATCGACCTTCACGGTGCCCTGGTCCTGCTGCACAACGAAGGCTTGGTCTTGCGCTTGTTGCGCTGCAATTGACTTCTGCTGTTCCAACGTCTGGTAGCGCGTCAGATCGACCTGCGCTTCTCCGAGCACCGCCTGGTCGTGCGCCAATTGCCCTTTGGCCTGATCGAGCTGCGCCTGATAGGTATCGCTCTCGATGCTGAAGAGCTGCGTTCCCTTCGTGACCGCGGCACCATCCTTATAATCGATCGATTCCACATAACCCTGGACGCGCGCGACGAGAGTAACCGAGTTGAACGGCGCGGTGTTGCCGGTCAGCTCGAGGTACAGGGTCACAGGTTTCTGCACCGGTTGCGCGACGACGACTTTCGGAGGCGGCGGGGCGACATACGCGTTTTTAGAGCCGCAACCCGTGAGAGCAAGCGCGGCCATCGCCGCCATCACGGCCAGGCCAGTGCGTCGGATTTTGCCGAGTGAGGGAAGTTGCTGTTGCATGGGCGTTGTCGAAGCGAAGACGATAATTCGGGAAACAACGCAGGCCGCGCAGAGTTACTGTTGTCTTTGCCATCCGGTAGGATAAGGAGCACCGAGCGCGATGCGAACCCTCAGTTCAGCGTGGCAAGTTACTCGGACTGGTTGCTTGGTGAGCCGACACCGGGCACCGTTGAAATCGTAGCGCCGTCATGCGCGCGGATCAAGCCAACGCGACGCGATTTGGTCTGGGCCGGCCGTCTAGGGTGCCAGCGCGTGATAATGTGGTTTCCGCAATGGGCGACGTAAGCTACCCTCCGCGTATGAAAGTCGGGGCGCGGTATTTTTTCGGTAGGGAAAGATGAGCAAGTCTGACTTAAATGACGCCGATGAAAGACCGATTTTCTTTGACGTTTCCGATGACGCGCTGGAGCGTGCTGGCGACGCATGTGACGGAGGTGTTCCCACCCTTGTGGGAACATATTGCTTTACCTGCCCATTGGGCCAAGAGAGCGCGGGCTAACCGAGGAACAAGATATCGGCGTCACTGTCGCTTCGCTTCTAGCAACCCGTACATGCTGGCAATACGGCAGCATTAATATACGGAATAGGAAGGGTGGACGTGATTCGAGTCCGCGGCTAGGCGGCAGCATCCTGGCGTCCCAAATGCCCACCGCTCGACGCGTGTTTCGACGGCGTGGCGTCGATGGGATATCCCGCATCAATCCACGCATCGATGCCGCCAAGCAGCGGCCTTATTCTTCGAAACCCTGCATCTTTCAGATGCTTTGCCGCCAACGCTGCGGATGCCTCATTGGGACATGCGCAATAAATGATGATTTCCGCGTCCCGATCGGAGTCTATCGCAAGGGGGTCAATGTCCTCTGGATGAGCGGCGATAGCGCCCGGAATGATGCCGTCACGCGAGCGGTCCTCCTCGGGTCTCACATCGAGAATAACCACCGCAACGTCATCATCGATCAGTTGTCGCAACTCTGCGACAGTGATGCGATTCATTCGCAATTGGCGAATAAACAATTTTCGCCTCAACAACTTTATCAAAACATAGAGTATCAGAGCGCTAACAATGAGTGCGCCACCGAGCGTGCCGAGCTCGGCCAACGTCGACAAGGCGCTCGCAATTGCATCGTGAAATACTACCCCGAGCGTTACGATCGTGCCTATGAAAAGAGCGGCTCCAATTCCATCGAGCAGCACAAAGAAAAGCGCGGATGTCTTCGTGGCGCCTGCCATCGCGACGGATATCAGAGAGGGCCCGGGGATGAATTTTGCGGCGAGGAGAGACCATGCGCCCACGCGTCGATAGAGATTTGTCGTGCGGCGAACGCAAAAATCGGGAGAGAACGAGACACGGCAAAGGAGACCGAGGAAGCGTTGGCCGTAACGACGCCCCAAGCAATACATCCCTAAATCGGCGATCAGCGTGGCAGCTAGTCCGGCCAGAACGATCTCGCCGACGAGCACTGGACTGCGGCGTGCCAGGGCCGCGGCGGTGATCAGCGTCGGAACGACCGGCAACGGCAACCCGCTGCGCGCTAGCAGTACGTTGAGAAAAACCACCGACAGTACATGTCGACTAAGAAACCCGATGAGATACTGCATAGATATTTGCGTGCCGAGTGCTGAACTGGGATGGGGGAGGGCGCAAGCCTAGCAATGTGGGGATTGCGGCAGCACGCATCAATATGGCGATACAATGCGGCATCCTCTCTGACTGGTGGGTGCCTCGATATCGCGATTGCTCAGCGCGCGTCACTGTTGCGCGATCCTTAGCTCTCGCAAAGTGATTGGCCTGCAAGGGGTTGCGGGTCCGTGCGGGCATCTCAAAATGGTTCCCTAAAATAAACGGCGAATGGATAGCCGATTAGGGGCGAATCGAATACGCTGCGAACTAGCGCGAATCGCGACGCAAACCTTGCGTGGAGGTGGGAACGTGGTGAGTACAATCATCACCGTGGCCACCATGAAGGGTGGCAGCGGCAAAAGCACAGTTGCCAGTTGCCTCGCCGTACATTGGCATTTGCGGGGTCGGCACCCGACGTTGGTCGATGCCGATCCCCAGCGGTCGATCATGCGACTTGCTAGCCGTGAGCGGGCGTTGGGCGGAGTCGCAGTGGTTGAGGACGCGACCGACGAGGCGGCCAATACGGCGCGGCGCATCGCGGCCGCCGGTAGCTTGGTGATCATCGACACGCCCGGGTTTCGTTCCAGGACTGCGCTCGACTGTCTTGGAGCGGCGGATTTCGTGCTCGTTCCGGTAAAGCCGTCGCCATTCGACGTCGATCGCATGCTGGACACACTTGAAATTCTGACGAACCGGCCTGACGGGCGGCGGCCACTGGTCCGTTGCGTACTGACTCAAACAACCCGCGACTCCGTCATTGCGCGGCACATTCGCGCCGAACTCGCGTCCGCGGGTTTGCCAGTGCTGAACAGCGAGATGGTGAACCGTGTCGCCTATCCGGAAGCAATGTTGTGGGGTGCTACGCCGAGTCTCATAAGCTGGAAAGGACCAGCCGCGCGCGAAGTCGCGGCGATGGCGGACGAGGTGGACATGGTACTTGGCGCCCAGCAGGCGGCAGCATGACCCGCAAGCGGTTGCCGAAGGCCATCAGACCGGCGAGTCTGACTTTGGTACAGGCCGTCGGTGGTGCGGTCGCGGATGACAAGGCTTCTCCGGCGCAGCCTTCCGTTCCACGAGAAGCGGCCGAGCCCGAGTGGGCGCGGGCCGTTGCTTCGGCGGTTCCGGCGAACGATACGGCCGCCTCAAGATCCTCAGATTTCCAAAAGCTGGCGGCGAAAAGGCGCATTATCGCTGGCAGGATTGTGGAGTCCCACGGCACGTATGCCGCTCTTAGCGGGCTTGCCCCATTGCCAGCCGTCAATGTTGCCGGGGTAGCTGTGGTCGTCATGCGGATGCTGAAACGGCTGAGCGGGCTGTATCAGGTCCACTTCGAGCGCGACCGTACGCGGCCGCTGATCATCGCTATTCTGAGTGGCGCCGCGCCATCCGGCCTTGGCCTCGCTACCCTCTCAACGATCGGATTGGTGGCGCCGGCGCCTGCCTTTCTTGGACTTGCCGTCTCCGCTCTGACCGCCGGCGCTATGACCCGTGCTATCGGCCAGGTCTTCGTCGAGAGCTTTGAGCGCGAGGCACCGCTGGCTTAGCGGCTTCGGCGATTTATCGTTTCTAGACCGCACCGCCGTCGGCGATCAGCCAGCCAGCCGTGTCGTCGCCAATTTTCAGTTCGACGATTCGAACCAGCGAAGAAAGCGGCCGCCAGCCACGCCCCGCGTCAGCGCGAGGTTGTATTCCTGAAAGACTTCCGTGGTGTGCCAACCGCCTGTCGGCCAATTCTTCAGCGCATTCTCCAGCCGTCCTACATCGATCATACGGCGAACGAGAGCAGAACTCGAGAACTCGGCGACCTGCCGCGCCAACTGATCGCGCTGGTTTTCTAGTCGCTCATTCCAGTCTGGCATTTGCAGGCCGCTCAAGCGATTGGTCAGAACCATTTCGGGAAGCAGGCCCCACATGGCGCGACGAATGAGCGATCGATCGATGCCTTCAACGAGATATTGCTCGGCGGGAACGCCGAGGCAGTAGGCGACCACGTCGATATCGGCGGTCGGATCGCGGACTTCGACCCCGGTGACCGCCTTCTCGGCCGCAAACCAGTCCCCCGCATAATCGACTGCGGTCAGGCGCTTGATGCGTTCGTCTGACCGCACGCGATAAAGAAAATCGTGACCAACTTTTCGCGCGCGCTCCTCGACTCCCATCAGGCGGGCAAAGTCCGCATTGATCGGGGAGTGATCTTGCCATGGCGCGCGTCGCGCAAGACCGCGCCGTCGGTCGAGCCAATCCGCTAGGCGTTTGGGCATTGCCGGTTCGATGATCAGTTTTCGTAGCGCTGTCGCGGCGGAATAGCCGGTGCGACGGTAATACAAGCGCCACTGCCGCAGGGCGGTAAACAGCCGTGCTTGCTTTAGGTGAGCGGCTGTCTGGGCCCAGCCGTCCCAACTTATGGTGTGGTTGCCGTACAGGCCGCCAAGCAACACGCGGCGGCCTTGCGACCGTGCGTGGAGCAGAATTGCCAACATCCAGTCGAGATTGCCCGGATTGCGCACCGGTCCTTCCATGGCCATAAAAAATCGCTCGAGCGCGGCAAGGGCGCCTCCCGCATTGTCGCGCACATACTCGACATCGACGTTTCCCAACGTTCGAGCAATCGCGTCTACATAGGGGGTTTCGTCGGCATATGTTCCGGCCGGTAGACGGCCGCCAAAGCCGTCCCGCGGCACACCGGTAAAGGCGGCAAGCCGCTTATTCTGTTCGCCCAGCGCACGTGCGGCGAGCGCGCAGACCGACGACGAATCCAGCCCGCCGGTGACCAGGCAGCCGACCGGGTGGACGCTGCGCAATTGGCGGCGTACCGCCTGATCGAGATGGCTGCGCAGGCCCTCCGCATACGCTTGATCGGAAGATAGCCTGACTGGCTCGATAGCGGCCGCCGACCAAAACTGCCGCTGCCTTACCGAACTGTCGGCCGATACCTGCAACACGTGCGCGGGCGGAACCCGAAACACATCCCGGTAAATGGTAGTTGCATGATCGGCGTGATTGAGCACGAGAAAATCGGCGAATTTTTCCTCGTTCAGCAGGCGCGGTACGCCGTTTAGCGCGAACAGGCCGGCTGGCATCGAGGCGAAGGCAAAAAACTGCGCGCAGCGATGCCACATCAAAACATTCAGCCCGAGATGGTCGCGGGCAAGCGTCAAAGTCCGCTGGTCCGGCTCCCAAATCGCGACTGCGAAGGGACCCCGCAACAGCGGCCAAACCTGATCTCCGAGCTTTTCCCAGGCAGCCAGCAATACGCGCGAGTCTGCCCAAACGGCCGCCTCCTGCGGCGCAGTTCCAATCCTCGCGAGCATGTCATCGCGATTGTCGAGCCGCAGATCCGCGGCCACCAGCGCGCCGCTTCTGCCTTGCAACGGCTGATTATCGAAACGATCCTCGGGGGTCATGCGCATGAGCACACGGACAAGAGCGACCGTGTCGCGCACCATGATGTCGGAGCGGTCAGGACCGTAACGTCCAAGCGCGCTGGCGACCCGATTGAGTTCATGCCGGCTCACCGGCCGCCCGTCGAAGCGAAATACACCGGCGATACCGCTCATCAGAAACGCCTATGGCGTGGTCCGCATCGTATCAACTCACCCGCCGAATTCGGCCAGGCGCGTGAGCGTGCTGGTGCCCGGGCCGGTGACGATATTATCACCGCCGACCTCGACCCAGGCGTGCGCTACCAGATTGCCCTGCTCACGAGCGACACCGAGGCACACCCGGCTCGCTATGCCGCGGCGGCGCAACATGGAATGCGCGGCCAGCGCCCGCGGCAGGCAAAGCGCTTCACTCCGCGATTTTGCTGCGGCGTTGTCTATCGCCCATAATACCCAGCCGGTTTCGTCTCCCGCGAAACGGCGGATTCGGCGCGGTGGCCGAGTTGCCCATGCGAAGATTCGCGCCGCTGGAATGATGCGCACCGCAATACGCGCCAGAAACAAGCGCACTGCAGCCTCGCGGAGATAGACGCGCCGTACTGTCTTTACCTTCATGACTTGTTTTGCGGATCGATCGCGCGCACCAATCGATCATCGACAAGTGTTTGCAAGAATGGCGTTACGTCGCGAGCTATTGTTTGCTCATCGACGTCATAGCCGTCGCTCAGGAAGGAAAAAATTTCAGCAACCGGGCAAGGCTCGGCGAGCATCTGCCAAATCTCGCTGGCCATGGGGTTGAGGCTGAAATAGGCGCCGGCACGCACACTCAAAAGAACGTGGCCGCCCTCGAGATTGGCTCCCGCCGGCTCTTTGTCCTGAACGAGGATGCTTTCGATCGTGACGCGCAAGGGCGCTCAAACTCTCCAAGGCCGCGCCATCAAACCAAGCTCGGGAGGCCTAGCGGATGCCGGAAGCTTCCGCCACCGATTGGCCTAACCTGCGCCGGAGCGTCGCGCCAGACATTGAACCGCTTATAGCCGTGCCTAATCGCTCCGGACCGATAGGGGAAATGACCATTCAAACGAAAAGCCAAATTTCGTACCAGGCTCCCTGGGAGGCTGCGGCTCAACAACCGAATTGCTGCCCGCCGATTCAAGCCCACGGACAACCGCAACAGTCGATTTCGTATGCTTCCCAATGGCTAGCTTCGTGACCGTCGGCGCTACCCAACTCCGCTTTTGAACTGATCCGTTGAATTTCATAAGTCGCGCCTCGAGGGTGGTGCCCCTAAAAGCCGCACGGCTTGGGACTTGTCCAGAATGATGAAATCATCGACACATACTATAACATGCCCATGCGCCACTGAACAGGCATGCGCCTGCGCTTGCGGCTCGGCGTGATAGACCGGGCTCGTCAGGCTCAGAGGGGCGCTACCGGAGTGCCATTCGGTGCGGTTCGCAGGAATAAAAAATTATAAAGCCGTTTCGGGAGGACGATCAGGTGAACCGTAGATCCCTGCTTGTGTCGGCCCTACTCGCATCAACTATGCCGACAGTGCGGCGTGATGCGCTGCTCGGCTGGACGAGCCCCGCCGCAGCGCAAGACGCACGTCCCGCGTGGCGGCACGGAGTATCGAATTTCGGCGATCTAAAATACGCGCATGGCTTTGCAAATTTCGACTACGTCAACACCGACGCACCTAAAGGTGGGACGGCCCGTCAAGTCACGCTCGGCACGTTCGACAACTTCAACATCGTGGTCGGGGAGGCGAAAGGTACGCTCGCCTCTGGAGCCGATCTGATCTACGATACGCTGCTGGTTCCGGCTCTGGACGAAGTATCCAGCGAATACGGCCTGATCGCCGAAGCGGTGCGCTATCCGGCCGACTACTCCTCCGTGACTTATCGGCTGCGAACGGAAGCGAAGTGGCACGACGGCGTACCCGTTACGCCGGACGACGTTATCTTTTCCTTCAATGCCTGGAAGAAATACAGTCCGCTGGTAGCCGCCGCTTATCACCACGTCGTCAAGGTCGAAAAGACCGACAATCGCGACATAACCTTCACCTTCGGCAGCCCGGGCAATCGCCAGCTACCGGTGATCATCGGTCAGCTTAGCATTCTACCGCGGCACTGGTGGGAGGGTAGCGACAAGGATGGCAAAAAACGAGATATTGGCAAAACAACGCTCGAGCCTCCGCTCGGCGGCGGCGCTTATCGCATCAAGGAATTCTCAGCGGGCCGCAATGTCGTCTATGAACGCGTAAAGACCTATTGGGGAACGAAGCTCAACGTTAACCGCGGCCGCGATAATTTCGACGAATTGCACTACGAGTATTTCCGCGACGCCACAGTGGCGATCGAGGCACTCAAGGCAGACCAGGTCGATTGGCGCATCGAAAACAGCGCGAAAAACTGGGCTAGCGCCTACGACGGTCCCGCCATCGGCGAGAAGCGTATAGTTTTAGAAGAGTTTCCCATCAGAAATGTCGGCGTCATGCTGGCTTTCGCCTTCAATATTCGCCGCGACAAGTTCAAGGATCCGCGGGTGCGCCGCGCGTTCAACTACGCATTCGACTTCGAAGCGGCGAACAAACAGCTGTTTTTCGGACAGTACACCCGCGTCGCGAGCTACTTCCAAGGCACCGATCTCGCTGCTACAGGTTTGCCACAGGGTAAAGAGCTGAAGATTTTGAAAGCGCTGCGCGAGCAGGTTCCGCCAGAAGTGTTCACCGCCCCCTACGCCAATCCGGTCGGCGGCAATTTCGAGATCGTGCGCGAGAATCTGCGCCAGGCCCAGCGACTGCTCAAGGAAGCTGGTTATGAAATCCGCGACGGAAAGCTCGTCAACGTCGTGACAGGCGAGCCTTACACAATCGAACTGCTGGGCAATAATCCGCCATTCGAGCGTGTCTTCCTGATGTACAAGCCCTCCCTCGAACGCCTCGGCATGACGGTCAGGGTAAGCATTGTCGACGAATCGCAATACGAAAATCGACTGCGCGACTGGAATTTCGATATCATCACCTACGCTTGGGGTGAGACGCTGTCGCCTGGTAATGAACTACGCGGCTACTTCGGCTTGGCAGCGGCCGATCAGCAAGGATCGGAGAACATTATCGGCATCAAGAACGCGGCGGTCGATGCGATCATCGACAAAGTGATCCTTGCCACGAGCCGCGACGATCTTGTTGCCGCAATCAAGGCCCTCGACCGCGTGCTGCTTTGGAATCATTACGTTGTGCCGCAATGGAGCTACAATAACCTGCGAGCTGCTCACTGGGACCGTTTCAGTCATCCTGAACCGTTGCCGAAATATGGCATCGCGGGGTTCCCGTCGCTTTGGTGGTGGGATGCGCAAAAGGCGGCCCGCGCCGGCGGTTAAGTATCGGTTTTGCTTTCGGTAACCTTGAGCAGCAGTGAGCCATAGCCTTTACAAAAGCGGGCGGATTGAGCACACTCTCATCGGATTTTGATTTCATCGAGGAGCGAATAAGGCTCCGCCTAGGACAGGAAAGGCACGTCGATGACAGATACAATCAATGAGTCCGGTCAGCCTGAGGAGCACGCCGCGGCTCCCGCAACGATGCCGGAAAGCGCCGACGCATCTGCAGCCGAAAACGCTGAATTGGCCTCAAAGCTGGTCAATCGCTTCGCAGTCTGGTCGGGCGTTGCAGGTCTTATTCCGGTCCCTGTCGTTGATGTCGTCGCCGTTGGTGGGCTGCAGCTGCAAATGTTGCGGCGCCTTTCGCAACTCTACGGCGTGCCGTTCTCGGACAACAGAGGCAAAGCGTTGCTTGCGAGTCTTGGCGGCGCGCTTATTCCGGCGAGCAGCGGAATAGGTGCTGCGAGCGCCCTGAAGGCCGTGCCGCTCTTCGGCACGCTGGCGTCCGGATTTATCATGCCGGTGCTTTCCGCGGGCGCCACTTATGCGATCGGCAAGGCGTTCATCGAGCACTTCACGTCGGGTGGCACGCTTCTGGACTTCAATCCCCCGGACTACCGAGAATTCGTAAGGGCACAAAAGCAGATGTGGGAGTCGCGGTCGAAGGCTTCGGCGCGCAACGCGAAGGCGTCCGCCGAGCACACCGAAAATGCGGGGGCAGCCACCGGTTCCTGAACGACGCGGGATCTCCGTCCCCGGTCTCCCGTGGAGCGACTCACAGGATTGTGAATTCAAGAGAGCGGAGCCATGCTCCAGTTGCTTCTTTACGTGATCGTCTGCGCGCTGACCGCCATTGGGGGCATAGACCGCCGTGGGGGATTTTTTATGACGTTTTGCCTCGCTCTGGTCTTTTCTCCATTTATCGTTTTGCCCATCCTTTTGCTCAGTTCCCCATTTCGTGGAGTCCAATGGCGGCGGCGAGGCTAGGTCGACTGCCGCGGCCGTTCCTTTTTGGCCTCAAAGGTCGAGCCGCGCCCAGCCGTGGGCGGCGGCTAAGGGCAAAGTAGACGGGGGCACTGTCGCTATGTCCTTCCTCCAACTCGTTCGCCGTGAAATGCGCGGTTCGCTGCGCAAGTTGCTGCTCATGTCTAGCCTCGGCGGCATCAGCAGCGCTGCAATCCTCGCCGCCATCAACGCCGGCGCGCAAGCCGCCGACCAGGGCAAAGGACCGAGTCTTTGGGCAGCTTCACTGTTTGTGGTTTCCCTCTATCTTTTCATGAAGACACAGATTTACGTCACCACCACGATTACCGGCGAAATCGAGGCGGTCATCCATCGGCTCCGCCTGCGCCTCGTCGATCAAATAAGGCACTCTGAGCTTCTGGCGATCGAACAAATCGGGCGATCGAGATTCGTTAGTGCGATCGCCAGCGATGCGGCGATCCTGGCGCAGGCGAGCAACACGCTGTGCTACTCGGTGCAGGCACCGATCCTCCTTGCATTTGTAGGGATCTACGTCGCCTATCTGTCGTTTCCTGCATTCGTGCTGAGCGTCATTATCGTCGGTTTGGCCGGGACAGTGTTCCACTTCAGGAGCCGTCGCCTCACCGAGGAGAGGGCAGCAGCTTCGGAACAGGAGCGCCATTTCCTCAGCCGTCTCACAGACTTCCTCGACGGCTTCAAAGAAGTGAGGATGCATGCCGGTCGCAGCGCCGATCTGTTCGACGACGCGGTCGAGGCCTCGGAAGAATCGGCCAATATTAAAATACGCGTCCAAGCCGCGACATTTAGGCTAATCGCCTCCTCGCAGGCTTATATGTACCTGCTGCTCGCGATTGTTGTGTTCGTAGCTCCGCTATTCAGCGACTCTGCAGGCAACGCATCGATCACAAAGACAACCACGGCGCTCCTGTTTGTGATTGGAGCCTTTTTTGGCCTGGTACAATCGATCCCGGTCCTGCTGAATGCCAATGCGGCGGCGGACAGGCTCGCTAAATTGGAAGTCGATCTGCGTCAAACCGCGTCGGCTGAAGCGACGTCCGATCGGTCGCCGGGGCGTTTCGACACGATCGAGATGCGCAACGTTGTGTTTCAATATACCGACCAGCATTCTGAAACGGCATTTCAAATTGGACCGCTGGACTTCACCCTGCAGAAGGGCGATCTCGTCTTTGTTACCGGTGGCAATGGTTCAGGCAAATCCACATTCCTACGCGTGCTGGCGGGACTTTATCCAATCGATTCCGGCGAAATAAGGCTCGACGGCATGCGCGTAGATGGAAGCAATCTGAACGCTTATCGCGCACTGATGTCAGCAATATTCTTCGATTATCATCTGTTCCGTCGGCTCTATGGAATAAACGACACCGATCCTGCCGAGGTCAGTCGCCTTCTGCGGCAATTTCGGCTGGAGGACAAGACCGGACTATCAAAAGGCGAGTTTCGCACGCTTGAGCTTTCCGGCGGTCAGCGTCGGCGGCTCGCGCTTATCGTGAGCTTGCTTGAGAAACGCCCGATCCTCCTACTCGACGAATGGACCGCCGAACAGGACCCCGAATTCAGGAAGAAATTCTATGCAGAACTTCTGCCGGCCATGATGCAAGCCGGCGTCACCGTCGTAGCAATCACGCATGATGACCGCTATCTTGACGAGCTGGACCTGCCTGGGCGTCGAATTCGTATGGACGAAGGGCGTATTGTCGACGAGCGCTCCATCCTAGCGTAGAGTTCTAAGGAGTAGCGTGATGGCAAAGTATCCTGATGCGGTAAGTGATACACCGCCGGCCCCGCGCCGACGCCGATGGTGGGGGATGCTGGGACGTAACCTGCCGGGCTTGTCCATCGTGCTGATGGCGACGCTGCTCCTCGGGATCGTCCTTTGGCCCTACATGGTGATAACCGTGCCGAGCGGGCAGGTCGGCGTACTTTGGCAGCGCTTCCTGGGCTTTGACACATACTGCGGATGCTTTGTGGACCGCGGTACGATGCTTAATCCGCGCGAACTGAGAGAGGAAGGTCTTCACGTCATCGCGCCATGGAACAGACTGTTTCTTTATGACCTCCGGCTGCAATCCAAGTCCGACGTATATCACGCTATCTCCAAGGATGGCGTGAGCGTAACTGCCCAGATCAATATTCGTTATCAGTTGCTGCACGATTCGGCCGGCGTACTGCACAAATTTATTGGTCCCAATTACTTCGACACGATCTTGAGTCCGGAGATCGGTGCACAAGCGCGCGACGTCATCTCAAAGTACTCGGCTCAGGAGGTTTATACGTCGCGCGAGAAAATCCAGCAGGAAATTCGCGACGACGCGCAAAGGATCTTGTCCGAAAAACTCAATAAACTGGTGCAGCCGGCGGCCATGGAGGAGAATGACCCGCAGCATTACAATGACTTTCTGGCAAGTTCGATCCTTATCCTGGATACTCTTGTGCTTGGCATCGACTTGCCGCCTGAAATCGTTGCGGCGATCAACCGTCAAACCGAGCAGTATTACATGATACAGGAGTACAAATACCGTGTGCAAAGAGAGGCTGAGGAATCGCAGCGCAAAATGATCGAGGCAAACGGTATCGAGGCTTTCGAGCGGACGGTCAGCCAAGGCATTTCAGATTCGTATTTGCGCTGGCAGGGCATCAATGCCACCCTGGCGCTCGCTCAGTCGCCAAATGCCAAAATCGTTGTGATTGGGTCTGGCAAGGACGGTCTGCCTATCATTCTCGGTAATGTCGATGCTCCCACGGCTGCCCCGGCTGGTGGGCCAAAACTGCCCACTGCGACACCGCCGGGTGCCTCGGAGAACGCGCCGGTTCGGCCGTCGCCGAACGTCGGCGGGACATCTGGCGGACGGCAGTCAATGAGAGACGAATTAGGGGACGGCGTCGATGGCCGCGGCCCGCCGCCCGCCCGCAACGGAGCGGAGGCGGGGCCTGCCGCGGTCGGCAATGGTGCGACTAAGCCGTCAGATTCATCCACTTTGCCCGGGATTGTCGGATCAGCGCTATCGCGGATCTACGGCGTCGTGGCTCCGCCTCAGTCGGGGCCAGTGCCGGAGAAAGGAACGCGGTCAAACCCTTAGCCTGAACACGTTGCGACGGCGTAATTGTTATCTTATCTTCGCAACCGTGGTTCTACGGCAAAGCAGCATCGGGTCGCCGCGTGCCTCGATCTGCTATCGCTCGATACCGGCGGCGAACCTCATGTGACGATCACAGTCAATCGCGGCGGGACTGCAAATGCGAATAAGCGATAGGCGAACGTCAGAGTGCCAGCGTGAAGTCTGGATGAGTTCAGACGCACATAGTCTCTTGATGACCTTCGGAGGCAGAGCTTTTGTGATCGCGATTGCCTTGGTTATTGTAGCGGCCGTCGCACTCTTTGGTCGTGTTTATGGCCAACATCTTGCTCACATGGCCATGGAGGAACGCGACAGCGCCATTCGTAAGCTTGAGATCCAAAGCCAGCAACTCGAGCTGGGGAGAACTGATCGAGAAGCCAAAGTCAAGGCCCTACAGGGCCGAATCGCGAGTCTACAAGCTGAGTTGAGCGTGATCGTGCCCTCGAAGAATATGTACAGCATCAATCCCAATCAATCTTTGCTTGTGGCGGACGGTCATTTGACGATCGGCTTGGTCGGCTCTCCGTTGACTAATGGCATCAACATAAACATCAATGGTAAGCAGCAGCATGCGGCCGTCGGCGATGTTATTCGCGTCTCGCCCGATACGTCGACCGCTTGCGTCGTGCAAATAGAATCATTCGATATGTTCAAGGCTCAATTCACCGCCTCGTGCGGTCCTGCAAAGACTTAAATAGCGTGCAAGGGGAGCACTGTTAATTGGGTGCCGCGTCACCTATTGCCAAATCAAGATGTTCGGCAGCGAAGCATCGACTTGACGCAATAGGGTATAGCCAACGCCAGAGAGGCCGCGGAACAGGCCGAGATTGAATTGGCTTTTGCCACTATTCCATCGGTAATCCCCGCTGATTGCCGCTTCTTTCAGGACCGTCATCAGGCGCTTCGCCGCAATATCGCGAAGATCTGCGCGGTGAAGCGAGCGGCCGGCCTCGCAGAAGAATTCGATGCTACCGAGCGTCCCGCAGCACAACGTGTCCAATTCGGATGAGCGGCGCTGTACTCCTTCCACTGCATTGCCGATATCTTTGTTGAGAATCTCCGCGTCCATCTGAGCGTTTCTGGTGGTCGCCAGTCGTGCCAAGCCTATGCCGGGCGCTCCGTGACACCACCGGCAGCTCCATGCAGGGTCTGTCGGACTGCGAAAATCGGGCCAGTTTTTGCGCTCCGGATCGTAACTTGAATTTTCGAAGGCGATACATTCCGCTGCGGCCTGCCCGAACTCTTCCCGCCCGCTTGCGGTCGCCAGTGACGCAAGCGCATAGGCAAAGCCGGCAGCGCCGTGCGACATACCGTTAAGCGCCTGCGATCCAAAGCCTTGCCCGACCCAGCTGCGCCGTCCTTCAGATCCGAGGCGCGGTTTACCCATCAAATGCTCGCCACATTTTATGGCCCGCATGAGAACGTCCTCGGATTGCGTATCGCGGTAGAGACGCAACAGACCTAGTATGCCACCGGCACTTCCCCCCATGACGTCCAGCTGCGTGTCCGCGGCAATGACCTCATCGGTGAAGAGATCTGCGGCCTTCAACGCGTCGGCGAGCAGGTCGCCGGTCTTCAGGCAGTTTGACATGACGCACAGGGCATAGACGATCGAGCCAAGCCCGACGGCGCCACCGGTACCCAGGGACCGGGCCATGCGCGCCGCATTCCGGCTCCGTAAATTCTTGCGGAGATGAGCCACGGCTGCCAGTGCCAATTCGGCCGAAGAGGCGTTCGACCTCGTTGCGGCGTGAGCCGCAAGAAAGACAGCAATTCCTGACGTGCCGTTGTACAGGCCGTGGCCCAAGCACACGAGCTGAAAAACCTCCGCATCGCCCAGCCAGTCCAGGCCGATCCAGGCGGCGCCAGGACCTCGTCGGATCGCATACCGAGATAGTTCTTCGGCTATGTGATCGGCTTCGGCGATAAAGGCTTCGTTCGCCGATGCTTGGGCGGGATTCAGGTACGAAGAGGTATTTTGCTGCCGTCCGGTGAGGGCTGCCCCGCCGGATTTGGCCTGTGCGCCGCTGTTCTGGCGAATGATTTCGATCTGCCAGGCAATTTCTCTGTCATCCAAGTGGTCGAGACGAGCGCGGGCGACATCCAGATCTGACGATGATTTTGTATCTAACGCGTCTGCTGCGCGCCCAAGTTCACCGCCGTTACCTGCAGTCACGAAGTGAGGCACGTTCAACCCAAGGAGGGCGCGCCGTTCTGGTTGCTGGAAGTGCCACAACGGATCGTCATCGACTTCCCAGTTTGCCAAGCGCGCGAGGAAATCTGCTTGTGCCGACCAGGTAATGCCGTCGTTCATTGTCTTATGGTTTTTCAGGCGCTGCAGCAGCATGTGATAGAAGCGGGTAGGGCGGATCACCTTGCGAACCTGCAGATCGGTGAAGCCATCAAACACTTTTGCGTGATCGCCGTTTTGATTCAGATGATAGAGGAATTTTGCATAATCGGAGAAGCCTGAGATGAAATCTTCAACATAGTCGGCAAATGTGGCGTAATGGCCGTCGACGTGCGGCAGATTTGGATTCGACTTGCTCGCCTCTTTCACGATCACAGGCCGCATCGCGTCGGAGTTGATGTCGTGCCAGGAGAGTTTTGATTTGACGTCCCACTGCGATGTCAGGCCGCCCATCGCAAAGACGGCATTATTAGGAGAGCGTCCATAAGCCGGCAGCAAGCCGACCCTCATGACCGATTCGGAAAGGATTTCCCTCGCCGCAGCGGCGGCCTTTTCTTCCGGATCTTGGATCAAGTTGATCGTGGACTCCTGAAGAATCATTTCCAGATCGATGGGCACCGGGTGCTCACCGGTCGCAATGACGTTCTCCTGATGCATGTCGGTGGCCGCGAAGCAGTGAAAAAGCGCAAGCCACGCCCCCGTACGCCGGTAGAACCGTCGACAGGCGTCTTGATCCGCGCATCCCGTATGATCGATGAACTCCGTCCAGCCGTAGCCGTCACCAGCGAGCGTGCGTGCTGCCTTCAATTCGACAGGAGAGCCTCGCGCCTCATTCAGTCGCGCGACCAGAGCGTGCCAGGCGGCGTCGACTCGAAGGTCCTTTGGTTTATATGCAACCCGAGCCCCATCCTCAAAGCCCACCATGAATACGGAACGGCCATCATTGTGCCGATCGGAGCGATCGCCTTCGATCATGACGACCGGCCCGGTAACAGAAGATTGAAGTATGACGCGGGTGATAATCGGTAGATCCGCTTCCAGGCGCACGATGAATTCGCGCGCGGTATCAATCCACTGCCGCGCGACTACTGCCAATAGTCGCAGCAGCACGGGCTTATCCGCAAAGAGTTGGCGAAAGCCGTCCGCTTTCATGTCTAAGACGAATTGGTCGTAACACGATGTGCCCGCTCCATTTCGGCTTTTCACCGGCTGGCGTGACTGGCCCGTTTTCCGGGCGTGAGAGAAGCGTTCGTAGAGGGCCGGCGCACAAAGACCGGACAGCTCTTTGAACAGCATCTGGACCAGACAGTCGCGTGCTGATTTTGTCAGGTTTGCAAGTGCATGCGGATCGACGGCTGCTTCGAGTAGCGCGTCTGCTCGTTGAACCAGCGGCCAGAGTACGTGTTGGAACGCATGCGGCCCGGCATCCGGGAGGGTCATGCCAGTGCCGCCCGACCGCAGCGCGGCCTCGATCCAGCGGGCATCCCCAATCCAAGCCGGCGGCGCGGTCGTCGGGCTATAACGAACCGTGGCCAATCTCGGCAGCACCTGATCGAATGTCAGGCGGTCACGGGCAAGCCGCCGGCCAAATAGCGACCAATCGCCGCTTGCGCACGATCTGCACCAAGCTGCCAGACGTTGCGCGGCTGCGTCGGTATCGCGTTTTTGGCCGAGCAAAACGTCAAAATTAACGGACAGGCATTCGTCAATTGTGGCCGCACGAGCGGCCAAATGTTCAAAGAAGCCAAGCCATTGTTCGTCAGACAGTTTGTCACACTCCGCGCCTGGAATAGTCATCTTGCTGTCGTGTCCCGAGCGTTCGCGCAAAATCCAAGGTTTGCAGGGGCGAGCGCATTACGATTAACGGCCTCCGAAAGGCTTATGGTCTAACACCAAGGGACTAGCGATGTCCCAAAGTGCGGTACTTTACACGTTACGCACTGGGTGATCTAATCAACCGCAGGAGGGCTCTTTTCAGGCTCTCCGTTGCAAGCCGAAAGCTGGCATGCGCCGGCACAGGGAAAGGACGAATCCATGAGCGACAGCATTGTCGAGCTTGAGACTGAAATTGCCGTGTTTGAGACCGAAGTGTCC
The DNA here is from genome assembly GCA_049300295.1 of Xanthobacteraceae bacterium. Taxonomy (GTDB): domain Bacteria; phylum Pseudomonadota; class Alphaproteobacteria; order Rhizobiales; family Xanthobacteraceae; genus BOG-931. The sequence goes on along the minus strand of JBAQJL010000138.1, from coordinate 48,202 downwards.
GACGAGGCGCTTGAAATCGCTGGTGTGGGACACGACAACGCCTACACGCTCGGCGCGTGTACCGGTCTGTCGGTCTGTCCGGAATAACCATCCGGCAAACTTCCATTTCAATCTTAATCGCGGTTACGGGGTCTTCCGGTCAGTGGGGGACCCCGATTTTTTATGACCCCCGATAGACTCAACATTTAAAGGGTAGCGACTGCGGCCTCGCGCGCAGGCCGAGGCGGGTGTCCCGGCCGGTTGCCGAAAGCTCATCGGCGCGCAACCCATCGTTGCCGAGCTTGACGTAGGATCGCTTCACCGCGGCCCAAGCGATGCGATGGGTGGCTTCTTTCCGCTGGTCCTCGGCGGCGCCGCCACGACGATCTTCCCGGTATTTTTGGTCACGCATCGGGTTTTCCAAGGTGAGCTGCGGCATTTCCGGCCGTTGGCTGGTGACGACTGCTGGGCGACAATGGCCCGATGCAAGACGATCAGGCTCCGCGCTTCGTGGATCACGGGACCGCCACCGAGGCGCTTCTGCCGGTACCCATTCCACACACCGAATTTCGGCTGGCGCGGGGCATCTGCGCCGGACGATGGCTGTTCGCTTCGGGTCAGGCGGCCACCGATTACGCGAACGGTATCGCGCCTGACGTGGTGCAGGCGGAGCATCCGCTCAACGGCGAGTCGATCTACAAGCGCGAGTCGCGCCGCATCTACGCCAACGTCAAGGAAGTTTTGGCCGCGGCCGGTGCCGGTGTCGCCGACGTCGTGCGCGTCGATCAGTACTACACCACCGAGCGGGCGATGCATCCGTACCACGAAGTGCGGCACGAGATTTTCGGCAGCAGGATCCCGCCCTCAACCTCGAATCTGCATCAGCGTTTTTCGCGTACCGGTCAGTCGATCGAAATCCAGGTAATGGCGGTCGTGCCGGGGACGGGCACGGTCGTCAAGCACGAGATGTTCCGCCCCAGCTACGACATTTCCGCAGTTTCGGGTTACAGCCCTGCGCTGAGTGCCGGGGACTTCCGCTTTGTTCCGGGCCAGACCGCCGAGGCGCTGCGCGACGGCGAGGGGCCTGTCGATCCTTCGGTGCGCCACCCGCGCGCGCTGTGGCGGCAATGGCCGATCAAACTCGAAACTGACTTCATCGTTAAGCGTAAGCTCGCGGCATCGCTGGAAGGTGCGGGCGCTGCGCTCGACAGCGTCGTGAAGGCACAAATTTACCTGAGCGATCGTGATGACGTGCCTGGTTTCAACGAGGCTTGGCTTTCTCATTTTAACGGCCGTCCGCCCGCCACCACGATCATCGCCACGCGCAACCCGGGTTTTGTGATCAACGATCTGCGCATCGAGATCAACACGATCTCGTTGGCCACCAACGGCAAGACCAAGCCGGAAGTCATTTGCGGACCCGAACCGCCGCTGTTCGACGGCTGGGTCTCGGCCGTCAAATGCGACGACCTGCTGTTTCTATCCGGGCTGATGGCGCTCGAGAGCGGCCGGCTCATCGATGAGGCGCTAACCGACCCCCGCCAGCCGTTCTACGGAATTCCAGTCAAGGCGGAATTGCGCTCCATTATTCGTCAGGCCGAAGCGATCTGCCGCGCCGCCGGGACATCGCTCTGCAACACCGTTCGCATTCAGCAATTCCATCTCGATCTCGCCGACCTGCCGGCAACGCTCGAGGTGTGGGACGAGGCGATGGCGCACGCGCCGTTGCCGCTGTCGCCGGTCGAGGTCGCCTGGCTGCCCGTTCCCGGGGGGCGTATTCAGGTCGATCTTTGGGTTTATGTGCCAAGCGAAAACAAAAGTGATTTCCGGGCGGTTTGAGCGTGCCCCGGTGGCATAAATCGCACGAGCAATGGAGATGATGATGCTTTCGACGCGGTGGCTGATGATCGTGACTGTCCCGTTTGCACTGTTGTGGGCGCCGTCCGTGAGCCTGGCGCAACAATGGCCCGAGCGCACCGTCAAAGTCGTCGTTCCTTACGGCGCAGGCGGTGTCACCGACATTATGGCGCGTGTGACGGCGGATCGACTGGGCAAGATTTTGAAACAGACCTTTGTCGTTGAGGATAAGCCCGGCGCCGGCGGAGCGATCGGCGTGAACTACGCAATGCACGCGCCGCAGGACGGCTACACGCTTCTGTTTGTCGGAAGTACGCTATTCACTGTGCTGCCGCTTGTTCAAAACGTCGACTATGTGCCGTTGAAGGATCTGGTGCCTGTCAGCATCACCGGCACGAACGGCATGATTTTGGTCGTTGCCAAGGACGCGCCGTATTCGACACTTTCGGAATTCATCAGCTTTGCCAGGGCCCACCCTGGAAAAATCACCTATTCGAGCGGCGGCACTGGTACCAACAATCACCTGTCGGCAGCCTATCTTGCCGGCAAGGAAGACTTGAACATGGTGCATGTGCCGTTCAGAGGCGGGCAGGCCGCTCTTGAGGCTGTGTTGGCCAAATCGGTCGATATGCATTTTGGCAATTCATCGGATCTCATAGGTCCGGTGAACAGCGGCACCGTGAAGGCGCTCGCCGTGTCGACGCCGAAACGCATGGCGCAACTGCCGCAGGTGCCCGCCGTCGCCGAGACGATTCCCGGCTTCGAATACGTTGCCTGGAACGGCTATGCCGTGACAGGCGGGGTGCCATCGCAAGTGACACAGCGCTTGGCAGAGGCGTTGCAAACTGTCGGGCACGATCCAAGCGTCGTCGCGGCATTCGCCAAGCTAGGAATAGACTCGGCAGGCACCACCCAGGAGCAGGCGCTGGACAGCATCCACAAGGACATGCCGGTCTATGCGCGCATCATTGACATGGCCGGATTGCCCAAGGTGCGCCGTTGAATTTGCATGCGCGGCGGTTCACTCGGGCGGTTGCGAAGGCGCGCATCGTCAGACGCGGCTGCAAAATGTCTCACGGGAAAGGCCAGATGTGCGGCATTGGGACTTCCTAAAGCGGCGAAAATGGAATGGAATGGCGCTTAACCAGACCAACCGGGAGGTCGCGACCATGTTGAGGGCTCTGCTTGCGGCAGTCCTGTGCGCTGCGTCGGTGCTGTGTGGCGCCGATATGGCCCAAGCGCAAACTTATCCGCACAAGGAACCGATCAAGGTGGTGGTGCCGTTCCCGCCGGGCGGCCCAACCGATGGCATGGCGCGCATCATCTCCGACCGTCTCGGCAAGGTGTTGGGCCAGACCATTGTCATCGAGAATCGCGGCGGCGCGGGCGGGGGCGTCGGCGGCAAGTTCGTCGCCGAAGCCAACCCGGACGGCTATACCATCCTGATGTCGCCGGGTGGTGCGCTCACGACTGGCCCAATTGTCAACCCGAATATCGGCTACGATCCCGCCAAGGTATTCGCGTCGGTCGGTGAACTGATCGAGACGCCGCTGATAATCTCGGTGCGGCCCGATCTGCCGGTGAAGACTCTGTCGGAAGTCGTCGCCTACGCCAAAGCTAATCCGGGCAAACTCAGATGGGGCTCGCAGGGCTTTGGCACCGCGCCGCATCTGCTCGCCGAGATGTTCCGGCTGGAGGCGGGCATCAACATGCTGCACGTGCCGTATCGCGGCACCGGCCCGTTGCTCAATGCCATTCTGGCCGGCGAAGTGAATATTATCGCCGATCCCAGCACCACCAGCCTGCCTTACATCGAGGCCGACAAACTGCGGCCGATCGCGATCGCCGGCAATGATCGCGAACCGAAACTGCCGGCCGTGCCGACCACGGCAGAGGCCGGCTTCCCCAATCTCATATCGCCGTTCTGGCTCGCGGTTGTGGCGCCGGCCGCAACGCCGCATGACGTTATCGACAAGCTCAACGACGCGTTCCGCCAAGCGCTCGCCGTGCCGGAAACCCGCGCGCGGCTTGCGGCACTGGGCGCCGAGATCAAGATCGGCTCGCCTCAGGATCTCGACAAGATGTTCAGCGCAGAACGGGCGCGGTGGACGCCCGTGGTGCAAAAAGCCCACATCAAAATGGAATGACAGTCCAGGCGACGTAAGGCAAAGTCTTCCCCGCGCCGTCGTCCTTACAGCAGCATAAATTCCATTCAGGTATCGAAACCGTGTTCCGTCACGATACGCCCGCCCAAGCTGAGTTTCGCACCGAAGTGCGGACGTGGCTTGAGGCCAATCTGCCCGTCGCGTTGCGCTGGCGTACGGCACGGCCGCCGCCCGAAGAGGTGTTACCCTGGTATCGCACGCTGTCGCGGAAGGGCTGGATCGCGCCGCATTGGCCCCAGCAGTATGGCGGCATGGGCGCGACGTTGAACGAACAGATCGTCATGACCGAAGAAATGGCCCGCATTGGCGCGCCGCATCTGCCAGTCCAGGGCCTCAACCATATTGGTCCCATCCTCATGGAATTCGGCAATGCGGCGCAGAAGGCGCGGCATCTGCCGCCGATTCTTGACGGTTCGGTGATCTGGGCTCAGGGCTATTCCGAGCCGGGCGCCGGCTCAGACCTTGCCAGTCTTGCGACGCGCGCTACGCGCGACGGTGATCACTTTGAAGTTCAGGGACAGAAGATCTGGACGACGTGGGGCCATCATTCTCAATGGATGTTCGCGCTGGTGCGTACCGATCCGCAGGCGCAGCCGCGCCACGCGGGTATCAGCTTCCTGCTGCTCGATTTGCGCAGTCCCGGGATCAGGATACGGCCGATCAAGACGATCGCCGGCGACGACGAGTTCAGTGAAGTGTTCTTTGACGGCGTCATTGTTCCGGCTGAAAACCTCGTCGGGAAACTGAATGACGGCTGGCGCATTGCCAATGCGCTTTTGGGCCACGAACGTCTCGGAACCTCCAACCCACAATTCGCCATTGCTGCGCTGGAGCGAGCCAAAACGATGGCGCGGGCGTCTGGTCTCATCGAAGACCCAGTTTTCCAGGATCGACTTGCTGCGGCCAGCATCAATGTGACGGCGCTGGCCGCAATGTTCAGCCATGCGGTGGAGCTCACAAACCGGCAGGACAGCCTCGGGCCGGAAGCGTCGGTGCTCAAGATTTTCGGCTCGGAGCTCATCCAATCACTCAACGCGCTGCTGATCGAGGCCGCGGGCGGTCTCGCGACTGCGGAACAGCCGGTCACCACAAACTTCGGCAGCGTCGACATCGCGGCGCCGTTTCTGCAGGCGCGGCGAGCAACGATCTACGGCGGCTCATCGGAAATTCAGCGTAACGTGCTATCTCGCCGTGTGCTGAATCTGCCAAACTGACAGAGACGGCTCGGGGCGGCGATATGGAATTGCATCTGACATCGGAGCAAACCTTGCTGCGCGACAGCGCCGCCAAGTTTACCGCGGCGGCCGGTCCGAAAGTCGCGCGAGGATTTCGTCAGCAGGATCCAAGCTTCGCGCCCGCGCGGCTGCGGCAGGCCGCGCAGCTCGGATGGTTCGGCATTCTCGTTCCGGACAGTGCAGATGGTCTTGGCCTCGGCCTGACCGAATTCGCCTTGGTACTCCAGCAGGTGGGCCGCGGATTGGTGTGCGAGCCGGTGGGACTTGCGGCGATTTCGGCCGCTGCCCTTGGATCCGCGCCAACATCGCATCCGTTGCTGCCGCGCGTCGTGAGTGGCGAGGTCCTGATCGTTCCTGCGCTGCAGGAGAGCCGGGCCGGCGACGATCCGCTGGCGCCGCGCACGCGGGCGACGGGCACGGACGGCACGATCCGCCTGACCGGGCAAAAGACCTTCGTCTGTGCCGATGGCGCCGACGGTTTCCTGGTCAGCGCGAGCAGCAATGGTGTGCCTGTCCTGTACTACGTCACGCGCGATGCCGCCGGTTGCACCGTGTCGTCAACGCAGACCGTGGAAGGCCGCAACTTGGCGACGCTGAGCTTTGCCGATACACCCGCGGAGCTTATCCAGCCGCACGGGGCGGCGGGCAACGCGGTGGAGGAACTGTACAACCTCGCGCTGTTTGCGCTGTCCGCAGAATTGCTTGGCGTCATGGAAAAGGCCCACGAGGTGACGCTCGACTACCTGCGCATCCGCAAACAATTCGGCAAGCTGATCGGTAGCTTCCAGGCGCTGCAGCACCAGGCGGTGAACCTATACGTGCGGATCGAGGCGACGCGGTCGCTGGTGTTTCAAGTCGCTGCCAACAACGATCCCTATCGCATCGACCCACTTCTGGCCATTGCCGCGAAGGCCAAGGCGTCGGAGGACGCCATGGCCGTCACCGAGGCCTGCATCCAATTGCACGGCGCAATCGGGTTTACCGACGAGCACGACATTGGGCTCTATCTGAAGCGGGCGATGCTGCTGTCCTCGCTTTTTGGCAACGCAGCGGCGCAGCGGCGCCGCTATGTCAAGCTCGCCAATGTGGCAGGATAGAGTTACGAACGGCATAAGCAAAGTCCGCGGGCAGCCGGCGTGGCCGTTGCCTTAGCCCATCGAGACGGGAGTATTCATGAGCGAAGAACAAACGGTCACCTACGAGCTGGACGGGGAGGTCGCGCTGGTCGGGTTCAATCGCCCCGACAAGCGCAATTGCTTCAATCCGACGGTGATGAAGCAATTGCGCGAGGCCGTCGAGCGGGCGGGCGAAGAGGCCAAGTGCGGTATCATCTTCGGCCACGGCGACAATTTCTGCGCCGGCCTCGACCTGCGCTGGGCAGCCGAGAACTGGAAGAGCGGCCGCTCATCGCGGTTGCCGTTTCCGTTCAACCGTAACACCTATTTCGAGGCGATGGCGCGCGGCAACATCCCGTTCATCGCGGCGTTGCATGGCGCTACGCTCGGCGGCGGTCTCGAAACCGCGGCGGCTGCGCATATTCGGGTGGCCGACGACACGACATTTTTCGGCCTGCCAGAGGGCACGCGCGGCATTTTTGTCGGCGGCGGCGGTTCGGTGCGTGTGGCGCGGCTGATCGGCTTTGCCCGCATGCAGGACATGATGCTGACCGGCCGCGCGCTCAAGGCGGAAGAGGCCGAGCGCTACGGTATCGTGCAGTATGTCGTCCCGAAGGGGCAAGCCGTCGCAAAAGCAAAAGAGCTGGCGCTGAAGATATGCAAGAACGCGCCGCTGTCGAATTTCGCTATCACCAACAGCCTGCCGCGGCTGCAGGATTTGTCCTACGACGACGGCCTTTTCTTCGAGCGCATGGTGGCGGAATACACCCGCAGTCCGGAATCGGTCGCGCGGCTCAATCAATTCCTCGACAAAACCGCGCCCCGCGTGCGCATGCCGGATTAGTCATTCAGGGAGTTCAACGATGAGTTTTCGCGATAATGCGATCGTCGCCTACGCCGAAACCAAAGTGATGAAGAAGAGCGACCGGGACGTTTGGGTCCTGGCCGGCGAAATTCTCGAATCCCTGCTCGACAAATCCGGTTTCGAGAAAAGCGAGATCGACGCCCTGGTGATGTCCGGACTGACCGGCACCGGCGGCGCCAGCATGTTCTGGGCGCAGAGTACGTGCGACATGCTCGGCCTGGACGTCGGATTTTGTGAGCAAGTGCACACCGGGGGCTGCTCGACCATTGGAGCCGTCGCCCGCGCTGCGGCAGCCATCGATGCCGGCATGTGCGAAGTCGCGCTGTGCCTGTTTGCCGACACGCACGTGCGCGAGCATAACGGCCGCAACGATCGCAATTACCGTCGCGACTGGACCGAGCCGTACGGGCTGTTGGGGCCGCCCGGTGCGTTCGGCCTGCTGCAGCGGGCGTACGATGCCAAATACGGCGTCGATCTGCGTGTGCTTGGCAAACTCGCGGTAACGCAGCGCAACCATGCGCTGATGAACGAAAACGCCTGCGAAGAGCTGCGGGTGCCGATCACTGTCGAAGATTATCTGAACTCGCGGATCATTGCCGATCCGATCCGGCTGCTCGACTGCGTGATGCTGGCCGACGGTGCCGCCGGAGTCATTGTCACCAGCCGCAAGCGCGCCAAGGAAAAGGGTCTCAACAAATACGTGATTCCAGTCGGCTACGCTGAGCGCACCAATTTCCTCGGCGGCGAGAATTTTGTCGACGTAACGCGCAGCGGTCACGAGATCGCCGGCAAGAAAGCGCTGGCGGCTGCGGGGTGGAATACCAAGGACGTGCGCTCGTTCCACCCCTACGACGATTTTCTCATTGCCATCGTCATTCAGCTGGAAGCCTTCGGCTTCTGCAAGCCGGGCGAGGGCATGGCCTTCGTGCGCGATACCGACCTTTCCTATAACGGCACGCTGCCGCTGAACACCGGGGGCGGACAGATCTCGGCCGGCCAGGCAGCCTGCTCCTCGCACAATTTGATCGAGGCAGTCCGCCAGCTCTTGGGCGAGGCCGGCAAGCGTCAAGTCAAGGACACCACCAACGCGCTGGTGACCGGCATCGGCTGGATCAACTATGGGCGCAACTGGGGATCAAGCGCGGCGCTGGCGCTGGTTCCGAACCAATAAATAAGAGGGCACCATGGCCGTCACATTGAACGATACGCTTGGCGTCAAGCGCGATATCAAACATTATGATTTCGGTATGCCGTTCTGGGAGGCGACGCGGCAGAAGAAGCTCGTCATTCAATACTGCAAGACCGCGAAGAAATATCAACACTTTCCACGCCCCGTCAGTATTTTCACTGGGCGGCGGCGCGACATCGAATGGCGCGAGGTGTCGGGCAAGGGCACGGTATTCTCGTTCACTATTGCCAATCGCGGGACGCCGGCTTTCCAGGGCGCGGAACCGTATGCGATCGCGAGCGTAACGCTCGACGTCGGAGTCAACCTCATCGCCGGCGTGGTCAACTGTACGGCCGATGAATTGAAAGTCGGCATGAAGGTCGAGCCGTATTGGCACCCGCTCGCCAACGGCGAACATCTGCTGATGTGGCAACCCGACAAGGATGCCGCATGAGGGGACCGCAAGATGCGCGCGGTCCGAAGGCGGTCGCGAGATTCTTAAGGCCGCGCTCGGTCGCGATCATCGGGATATCGACGCGCACGGGCAGTGCCGGCCAGATCATTCTGCAGTGCCTGAAGGTCAATAACTTTCAGGGTGAGCTGCATCTGGTCGGCCGCACCGACGAGCCGATCGACGGCCGTACGGTGCTCAAGAGCCCGGACGACCTGCCGGAGGGCGTTGACCTTGCGGTGTTCACGCTCCCGGCCGCCGCGGTGCGCGAGGCGATGGAAGCCTGCGCACGGCGCAAGGTCGGTTCGGCGCTGGTGTTCGCCGCGGGCTTCGCCGAGGTCGGCGATTACGCCACGCAGGATGCCGTCAGCGCCACCGCGCGTGCCGCCGGGCTTGCTATCGTCGGGCCGAATTGCCTTGGTATCACCAATAATATCGACGGCATGTTTCTGCACATGCTGTTTGCGCGCCAAGCGGTGCGCGGTGTCGAGAACGGTGTGGCCTTTGTTGGCCAAAGCGGCGGATTGCTCGGCCATTTTCAGCGCGCCGCCGATGGCAGCGGCATTCCGCTGTCCTATGTGATCTCGACAGGCAACGAGGCGGGTCTCGAAGGCACCGATTTCCTTGAATTTCTGGTCGAAGATTGCGCGACCCGAGTCATTGTTCTCTATTGCGAAGAAGTCAGGCGACCGCAGGCGTTTCTCGCCGCGATCCGGAGTGCCCGCGCTGCCGGCAAGCCCGTCGTGTTGATGCAGGCCGGCCGCAGCGCCAAGGCGCGCAAGTCGGCGCAGTCGCATACCGGCGCTCTCATCGGCGACTTCGAAACCATGCGAACGCAGGTCGAAGATGCCGGCGCCATAGTGGTGTCGACCATGGACGAGGTCATGGACCTCGTCCAAATTCTACAGCGTTTTCCTGTGCCACCGACAAAAGGGCCGGTCATTCTGACCGCGTCCGGTGCTTATGTCGGACTGACAAATGATTTTGCCGAGGACATCGGACTGGAAATCCCCGAACTCGAGCCTGCGACCTTAAAGAAGATTGCCGACGTGCTGCCGTCGTATGGCAATTACGGCAATCCACTCGATACGACGGCGGGTTTCACGCCCCCCATGCTTCCGGGGGTGACCAAAACGCTGATCGACGATCCTAATGTCGGGATGTTGTTCATTTCATTTCCGATCAACGCGCCCGCGCCCATCAGGGGTTTCAACGAGGGCATGGCGCATTCGTCCAAGCCCAAGGTTATGGTCGCGCTTGGCGACACCTGGAAACTCGGCCCTGATGTTGAAGCAGCCATAAAGGAAAGCACCGCCGTCTTCTCCCGCTCGTCGGACCGCATGCTGCGCGCGATCGCGCTCTATACTCGATACGGGCGTCTGCTCGCGCGCACGCGCGTGGCCGGCGCAGCGGCGCCCTTCGCCGGACTGCCCCAATTCGGCAAGGGCGCTCAGCCGGAATGGCTCGGCAAGAAGGTCCTCGCCGCGGCAAACATTCGCGTCCCCGACGGCGCCCTCGCGGGCACGGCGGATGAAGCGGCGGCTATAGCCACGCGGATCGGGTATCCGGTGGTTCTCAAAGCGCAAGCCGCGGCGTTGTCGCACAAGACCGAAGCCGGCGGTGTGGCTCTGAACTTGGCCAATGAATCTGTGCTCCGCGCCGCCTGGGATGCGATGATGCGGAACGTCAAACACGCTGCGCCTGACGTCTGCCTCGACGGCGCGCTCGTTGAGAAAATGTCGCCGCGCGGCGTCGAACTGATGGTGGGCGCCAAACGCGATCCAGGCTGGGGCACGGTGCTATTGCTGGGCCTCGGCGGGATCTGGGTGGAGGCGCTGGGCGACGTGCAGATGCTGCCGGGCAACGCCGACGAAACTCAGATTCTCGAAGCGATGAGTCGATTGCGGTCGAAGAAGCTCCTCGACGGCGTCCGCGGCGCGCCGCCGGCCGATGTCGGCGCCGTGGTGCGGGCCGTGCTTGGCATCGGCCGCTTAATGCAAGCCGTTCCAGAGATAACCGAGATCGACGTCAATCCGCTGATGGCGCACCCTAAAGGCGAGGGCGCTACAGCGCTGGACGCTTTGATCGTCACCGCCTAATCATCGCCCGTTCCGGCCCCTGTCTCACGGAGCATACGCCCACACTTCCATCATTACCGTTGCTCCAGGCACTGGCAGCGGACCCGGCACCTCCACTGCGGAAAACGGCAACGGCTGCCCACCGATCCGGCGTTCCCACGCCTTATAGACCGGGTAAAATTCACGCATGTCGGTGAGGAAAAGCAGTACGCGCACGGTGTTGGCCAGTGACGTGCCGGCCGCTTCGCACAGCCGTGAAATATTATCGAGAATGACGTCGGCTTGGGCTTTCGGCGACGACGAGAAATGCGGCTGTCGAGGGTCGGTTGCCGCCGAAGCAACAAGTCCACCGTTATCGGCGGCCATCGAGGCTGGGATGAAGAGAATATCGCCTGCTTTGACCGCTTGCTGCTGATGGCGGAATGCAGTCGCCACGCCGGCATCGATAGGGCGCTTGCTCGCCACGCTGCCGGGTCTTGCGGCGATCACGTTGATCTCGATCTTGCCATCATAGGGCGCAAGTCCGTGTGCGAGGCAGGGGATGATCGAAACGGTCGGACCCGACGCACCGAAATGCCGCGTCCAGGCCTCGTTGAAGGCTGAATAGTCGTCGGGATCGGTCAGGTAGACCTGCGCGTGCACGACATCCTCGAGGCCTGCGCCAGCGAGCGCCAGCGAGGCCGCCATCCGCTTCGTGATGATGAACTCGGTTTCGAGCTTGATCGGTTCGCCGCCCCACTGTGTGCCTTGCGCCATCAGCGCCGCAGAAGCGACGCCATTGCGTTGCGGTTCGTTGTCGACTGCGAGCGAGGTGATTCCTGGAACGAAAATAAGATCGCCGACGGTCAGTGCGGCCGAGTAGCCGGACGTCGGGCGCCCTTGGAGCTGTTCATGCTTGATGTGCTCGACCTCAAATCCTTTTGCTGGAATTACGGCGAGCGCCTGGATGTTGATGTCGGCGCCGGGCAGCAGCAAGCCTTGTTGGGCGATCGAGGTCGAGGGCGGGATGCGGCCCTTCAGGAACTCCCGCCGGACCTGCTGATACGCGGGCACCGCCTTGACGGTGGAGTAATACTGGTCGGTGCGCACGAGGTGAGTGCGATCGGTGCCGGCCGCACGCAGCACAGCATCGAGGTTTTCGAAGATGCGAAAAGCCTCCTTCTCGCGCTTGGGCAAGCCGGCATGGGGCGTATGCTCCGCGAGCACGTCCGGCGCGACACCGTGGACGAAGTCCTGCGCCATCAGCCCGGTGGCGAACACCCAGCGCCCGGCTTTGATGCCTTGGGCAAACTTGATCTTGCCAGCGCCGAGCTCGACAGGAAGCAGCGGCGTAACAGAGGAGGGGCCGGTTTCGCTCATCGGAGGACTCTCGACGGGAATGGACGATGACAACGGCAAACGGATTTCGCCGTATACGATATCGATTATCAAATCGACCATGCATTGTGAGCCTCGGCAAGGCCTATCGCCAAGACGTTGCAATTGACGATCGTCCCGACGCTGCTTGACGGCGGCGGACCCCGACCGCAACGTGGCGATCCGTGTTCGTTCTGGAGCTCAGTTCATGCGCAGAAGACCGTCCCTGACTACCGACGACGTTCTGAAAATCGTAGCCGCATGCAAAGCGGCGGGTGCGAAAGTCAAGCGCGCGCCGACCGTCGCTGTGGTCGACGCTGGCGGCCACTTGCTGCATCTCGAGCGCCCCGATGTAAATGGCGTCCTCAGTGTGGACATGGCAACGCTCAAGGCCCGCACGGCGGCGCTCCGGGGAAGGCCCAGTTCGGCGTTTGAAGAACGCGTCAAGGAGCGACCGGGCTTTATGATGACGCCGAACTGCATCGCCGTCGAAGGCGGCATCCCGATCTTGTTTGAAGACGAATGCCTGGGTGGTGTCGGCGTCTCGGGAATCGATCACGACGACGAGAACGTCGCCAAAGCGGGCGCGGCGGCATTCACAGCTTAGACCCGCTCTTGCAAACGTTTCGGGGGGCGGCAACGCTATGCGACGGGCTGTCTATCAGGTCTGTAAGGCAAGATCGCCCGCACCATTCAGGCGATCGAACATCATCAGGGTTTCGAAGGTGCGGGATTTTCTTGTTTCGGGGAACGCCGTGCCGAGGCAGTCTGCGAATTTGTCGAAAAGCTCGCTGCGCGACAGTGGCAGTTGGTGGCTGCCTTTGGCGTATTCGACGGGGCCGCTCCTGAATGTCTCGCCATTCTTGGTGACGATTTCGACGGAGTCGGCCGGCGCGAACGCCGTGCCGGCCATCAGCGCGTCGGTGCCGTTCAGTGACACCCGATCGAAGATCGCCTGCACTTCGGGCCGCAATACAAAGCTGTCGGTCAACTGGGTAAGCCCAACTTTGCGCGCGACCAGCGCCGACGCCATGGCAAATTGCATGGAAAATTTCGCCTCGAGGCCGGTTTGCGGCCGGCTGTTGCGCAGCATGCGAAGCTGCGTCGCCCCCGTCGAGACATTGATGCGTTCGACCGCATCAGCCTTCAGATCGTGGCGCTCGACCAGCCCGAGCGCCGCATCAATCGACCGGTGCGTGGCGTAGCATATCGGGTAGCGCTTGATGTTGAGCCCCTCGCCGACAATGCGCCATTCCTTGTCCGCGGGGTCGAAGGCACGATCGCGCTCGGCGTTGCCTTCGGGCGACAGCGCCGCCAGCAGTCCGGACGGATGCTCCAGCGCATCGAGCGAGGCGGTCAAGCCCGCCTGCGCAAGCCGCGCCGCGATCACGCCGGATTGCGCTGCGCGGGCGACCTGAAACGATTTGGTCATGGTGCCGAAATTGGCAACGAGGCCAGACGACATCGAGGCGGCTATCGCCATGGCGGTGGCCGCGCCGTTGGGATCGAGGCGGCGCAACTTGGCGCACGCCGCCGCGGCAGCGACGGCGCCGAGCACGGCGCTGGGATGCCAACCTTTGCGGTGCAGCGGTGTCGGCTCGCGTGTGAGAATCTCCGCCCACGCTTCGAATCCGGCCACATAGGCCGTCAGCATCTCGGCGCCGCTCGATCCGCTTGCCTCGCCCTGGGCTAGGATCGCCGGCACGAGCACCGCGCTTGGATGGCCGTCGAGCGAGACGTCGTCGTAGTCGAGCACGTGCGCGGCGACGCCGTTGATCAAGGCGGCGGTGTCCAGGCTGCGCCGCTCGCCCGATGGAATGAGCGAGGCAGCCGCGCCATTTGCAGGGGCACCGACGCCCAACTCCCGATCAATGAGCGCAGCCTCGGGATCGCGCGCGCCGGCGATCAATACGCCAAAGCAGTCGGCGATGCCGGTGCGGGCTGTGGCAACGCCTTCGGCGGGAATTTGGCGCAAGTCCAGGTTGGAAACGAACCGACCGAGATCGAGGGTGAATGAGCTCATATTGGCTCCGATGACCAAGGCGCGGAAACGAGGGAGGAACCTGCAATCGTCATCTTAGCGGAATTTCCGCGCCGTATCTAACGCGATTTGACGGCTTCCGATATTACGGTTTCCATCCTTGCTTCCATGCCGGGGGCGTTTGGCTGTCGATCAGAATGAACGCAATACGGCATGGTTTGCCGCTGTTGTTGACCCAGGCATGGTTGGTGCCTTGCTGCACCACAACGTCGCCGGCCTTGATGTGGATTTCCTTGTCGTCGAGCAGCATGTCGATTTCACCTTCCAGCACCAGCGCGTAGTCGATGGAGCGCGTTCTGTGCGTGTGGGCGTGACGCTGATAGCCCTGCGTGGCCGGATCGATCCCCATGCCCTGCAGCACCTTGTTATGATCGACGGGCGCGGCGTGCGCCGCTTCGGGAGCGAACTCGACGATGCGGAAGATCATGCCGTCGGCAGGCGGCGGCACCGCAACCGGCGTTTGGGCGCGGTCGCTCGAAACCGACACATCGACCGGGAACTCCGTCGTCACCCACAAATTCGTCGAGCCTCCACCGCCCGGGCGCGCTCTCGGCGCGACCGCGCTGTCGAACAGGACGACGGCCTTGCCTTGTGCGTCGTGACCGGTAACGACCCGGCGTGTAGACTTGAGCTCCATTTTTGCTACCTCCCGTGCAGCTTGATCGCGCGACTGTACCGCACTAGACGATACGCTGCGTGTTTGCCAAGAGCAAAGATTGCAAGCTATGCAGTTGCGCAAGCAGGAGAGCAACATTGTGAGCGCCAAATCCTCGAGTTTGTCATTGCAGTCGGCCGATAATCCTGGGTCTGGATACGACCGTGAGCCGACGTTCTCGACAATGGCACGCGATCTCGATGTCATGGTGCCGATGCGCGACGGTGTGAAGATTTGCGCGGATGTTTATCGACCTGAGGCATCTGGGAAATTTCCCGCGCTCTTGGCGTTCGCCATATACAACAAGGACATTCAGAGCCCGGACATGGCGGAGGCGCTACCGCCGCAGCCGGCGTGGTCGACGCTTTGGACCGGGCCGATGGAGGCCGGCGATACGAAATTCTTCGTCTCGCGCGGCTACGTGCATGTGATCGGCTCGCCGCGCGGGGTTGGAAAATCAGAAGGCGGCGGTTCGCGTGAATGGGACTGTTACGACCTGATCGAATGGATCGCCGCGCAGCCGTGGTGTGACGGCAATGTCGGCATGGTCGGGATTTCGGGCTTCGGCGCCGAGCAGCTTGCGGCGGCGAAGAAGCAGCCGCCTCACCTGCGGGCGATCTTTCCGTTCGACTCTCGCGGTGCTTACGGGGAGTTGGGCGGATTTCGCGACGAATATCCGGGAGGTGTCATTCATCTGTTCCGCTATCTGGTCGGACATTTTTCGGCCATGCATCAGCACAAAGGCGCGCCCGCATCGTTGCCCCCTGAGCGCGAAACGTTCTGGCGCGAGGCCATGAACAATCCCGACTACAAGATGTATCCGCACGTCTACAATCTGGTCGCGCAAAAGGGCCAGCACATGCCGCCGTATTTTGCCGTCCTGGTGGACCCATATGACAACGAAGCGGCGGTGAAGAAAAGCGAGGCCGAGTTCGCTTCCATCGAGGTTCCGACGTACACCGGTTCAGGCTGGTATGGCTACAGCTACAAGACCCACCTCAATGGCTGCCAGCATTGGTACCGCAATATCACCGCGCCCAAGAAGCTTTTGCTCGCTGGACCGGCGCATCTCGAGCGGCCGTATCATACGTTCCACGGCGAAGTGCTGCGCTGGAACGACCACTGGCTGAAGGGCGTCGAGACCGGCATCATGGACGAGCCGCCGGTTCGCTTCTGGGTGATGGGCGCCAACGAATGGCGTACCGCCAGCGACTGGCCGCTGCCGCAAACGCAATGGACCAAGCTTTATCTGAAAAGCTGGGAGCGGCTCGCGCCCGAGCAAACGACGCAGTCAAGCGCGACCGAAACACAGCCGCCTGACGCTTTCGTGCAGATGCCGCCGTCGCAGACCAACGCTGTCCAGCGCCTGCGATACATGACCGACCCGTTGCCACACGATGTGCTGGTGGCCGGGCCGATCGCGCTGACACTTTACGCATCAATAGATCAGGACGACACCAACTGGATCGTCATCCTCAAGGATATCGGGCCGGACGTCTCGGTACAGAGCGTGCGCGACGGCGAGCGCGAAGTGCCGAAAAATCTGCCCGAACGCGAAGTCACGCGTGGCTGGCTCAAAGCCTCGCACCGGGCGATCGATCCCGAGCGCTCAAAGCCGCACTGGCCCTGGCATCCGCTCACCCGCAAGGCGCAAAAGCCGGTCACGCCGGGAGCAATCGAGCAATATCAGATCGAGATCATGGCGACCGCAAATCTGTTCCGTCAAGGCCACCGCATCAGTCTGGAAATCACCAGCCTCGATCTACCCACGGGCGTCGCCGGCGCCACCAACGCCGAATATGTGCCTTACCACATCTGTTCAAGTAAGACGGTGCTGCACAGAGTCTACCACGACCGCAGTCGCCCCTCGCACCTTCTGCTGCCCATTATCCCAGAATGAACGCGCCAAGACGGTCCGTTCCGGCCAATGGACGGACTACTGGATGACGCGGACGACCGGCGTGATAGATAGATCGGCGGCCGTGGTCTGGATCGCGATCAACTGCGAAAGCAGCCCGAAGATCTGTTTTGTGGTTGTGGCGTCATCAGGCACGCAATAGTCGGTGTCTTCAAACCAAGTGTGAACGAAGCACTTTCCATCATATTTCTGCACAACATCAATGAGCGAATGATTGCCCATGGTGACGAGGCGCGGCGGCATGTCGCCCACCCACTTGCGCGCAGGCGGATAGTGACGCGGATTCCTGGGCGGGTAGGCGCTGGGCTCGTAGCCCTCCTTTTGCAACCTCATCAATGTACCTAAAAACTCGAACACGCCGTACGCCGAACGCGGGATGATTCTAAATTGGACACCATTATTGAATTTGAGCGGCAGGATATCTTGCTGCGGGTCGGTGGCAGTCGTTTCCGGGTGCCAACTCGGTGAACCGCAAATGTTCGGACCGGCGATAAGCTCTTTCTGCGCCACATCGATGTCTTGCTTAACCAGCGGGATGAATTGTGGCGCAATGGCGAGTGATTCCTTTGCTAAAACGTAGCTGAAGCAAAATCGCGCGTAGGTATAAGTCGTGGCTTTAGCGCTCCCGCCGCCACCTCCACCTCCGCTGGATGAACCCGATCGTGTCTGGGTTTTTTCTTCGACCGTCAGTCCATCAAACGTGGCGTTGTGAATCCAGTCGGTGAAACATCGGCGCTTAAGATCGGCCGGATCGCAGCCGAGGTCGCCGGGCGGATTATAATGGAAGCCCAAGGGAGCTTGGCCCGGTAAATTCAGCTCGAACGAGTCGGTGAACAGCCAGAACAACAGCTCCCGCGGATAGCCCTGACGAATGAAATAATCCAAAATCGTCAGATCAATCGGCTTGAGGAAACCTTCATAGAAACCGCCATTTTCCTGGGTCGAGATGTTGAAATTTGTGCTCACCGCGGTCTGGTTCGAGGCGGTCGAGTTGTTCAAGCCCACCGATGCTCCTGGGATTCCGGTCGGAAAGCTGCACGACCGCGTCATCGCGGGAAGGGCGGTCGGTAAGCAGTTCGGCGGCCCAAAACTGAAAGACGGCAACGCAAACGATGACGTGTTTGTCATCGTCGGCGTCACGTTGGCGATAGCGGTGAAGGCGAGTGGATAGCTGTTGCTGGCACGGATGAGATTGAGAAAAATCGCCTCGTCGCGCGCTCGCGCCAAGCTCCGTGTCACCGTGTCGTAGCGCGAGTCAACCGGATCAACGACCGCGCACGCCCCAAGCAGGCCGGCGAAAAGCCCGCCGACGAGCAACGCACGCCACAACATGAACCCCCCCGACGCCAACCTACAGCGGCAAACGCGTAACGCCACCTACAGGCATTAACTTTTGGTAATTCTGCACGGCAAAATTTGACCGTCAACACGTATGTGACAGCAAATTCGGTCCGGCGAAATCTGCCGCTCGACCGTGGCGATATTGCCACACAGCAAACCGAAGCGGAGTGATAAAGGCACGGAAATCACGCCGGAAGGGCGAGCGGGCGTGTTCGAAATATGGTGTGCCATTCGCGCAGTTCGGCCATCAGCACGTCTGACGTTTTTCCGACGCGATCGACCATTCGGGCATAGCTTGGTTCTTCCTCCGAGAGGATTGTGCCGATGGCCGCGAGCCGCTTGGCCGTCCGTGCGGATTGCTCGGCGAGCGTCTTGAATTCGCCCTGGGCATGGATGGCGCCTAGCGCGGCGCCAAGTGTCGGCAATAGCGCCGTGAGAAATGTCAAGGAGTTAAGCACCAAAATTTTATGTGGAGGTTCGATGCGGTTGACTGCGCCTAACCAGACCAGTGCGAGAAAGGCGACGCAGAGGCCTGCGGTAACGCAAAATAGCACCAATCCGGTGCGGTGAAGACGGTGATCGAGCTTGTGCATGCGCGCGACATTGCGCTGGTGATAGTTGATCTGATCATTGATCTCGGCGCGCAGGACGGCATCGCGGATCTTTTCAAGATACGGGCGACCGACCACGCAGTCGGGCAGGGGCAGCTGGCGTCGCAGCGTCCAGGTGTACCAGTTGATCCAGTCCTCTTCGCTCGCCGCGGCACGGCGCGGGCGATCCGCCGTGCCGGAGGCGCCCAACGGGGCGAAGATGCGTATTTGGCGGACCCCTTCGGCGAGATGACGGCATTCGAGCCAACGCTGGTGCCATTGGTGCCGATAGCCGTAAAGCCAAGTGAGCAGAATGGTGACAATGAACGCGAGTTCGATGCTGACGCAGTAACTCTTCACTTCCGTGTCATGAATGAATATTCCAACCAGCGCCGTCGCCACGGCCAGCGCCGCAAAAAGAAAATTAAAGACGTACGTGCTGCGATAGACCAGTGAATAATAGTTGGCGAGGTGGTCGGCGACGCCACAGGCTGGCAGCAGTATATTTTCGATTGCCGGCCGCTGTGCCCGATCCTGGGGCACAATGCTGAGGTACTCGCCCCACGTCTGCCGGGTATCGGCAACGACCGGCGGCAGATGAAAGTCGCCGCGCGACAACGGACGGCCGGCAAACAGCCAGCACAACAGCGAATACCACGGACAGAAATTCCAGCGACGTTCTTTGGTGTGCAGATATTGCGTCAGCGAGTCCCTTGCCTCAGGTGGGGTCGGCAGCGCGAGGATTTCGTTGACGGCTTGCGCCACCTCGGCGTCGCCGGCCGGTCCGAATGTTTCCCTGGGCCGCGCGATGACGTCCGCAGACGGGATACCTTCGGCCGGTGACCACGACAAACGGATTGCGGAAGGGTTGTCCGGCTCGATCCAGACAATGGGGATGCCGCCGGACACGGCACGGCTGATAATCTGTGCCGTGCCGCCGACGCCTGCGGCGGGTTTGCCGTCCCAAATGGTAATGAGGAGATCGACGTTGGCCAGCATGATCAGGCCTGCAGTCTCGTAAGCCCGGGGCCGGTCGGTAGGATCGCCGTCGAGTTCGAAGACCGCCGAAGAGCGCCGCAGCAGGGCGTCGAATGCCTTTTTCGAGTCTTCGGTCTCGAAATCGTCGCTGTAGTCTTCGCGATGAAAGGGCAGGACGGCTTCAAGCGTGAAGCGCGCGGCAAGTCCTGCGTCGGCGACGAGCCGGTCTGCTCCTTCCGCGAGCGAAGAGACCACAACGAACTCAGCGCTGGCTGCGTCGCGCTGTGCTGGTGCGCACGCGTTATAGATGGTCTGGGCCTTGCGGCCCTCCTCGGCGATCACAGCCAGTGTGCGATCGAGCGCGGCGCGGACCGGCGCCACCGACTCCGCCGACAATTTGGGCGGCCCGCGATGGCCGGTGATGCCAATGCGGAGCCGGACGCGCGGAGGGATTGGGTAGATAGTAGGGCTCACAGTACCAAGCAGTCCCGTTTCGCCGCAATTTGTCGTGACCGGCTCATATAAACGAACATGCCACTCGCGTGCCAGCCGAGATTATCTGGGGTCTATTGGCCGCTGGGCGTGCGCATGCCGAACCAGCTGTCGCGTACCTGATGATAGTGGACCTGTGGATCGTAAATCGTGACCGGCAGGTGCAATTCGCTCACTGACAGCCGGCCGACCGCCGATAGCAAGCTGTACGAGGCAACGACGCGATCGTGCTGCGCTACGATCAAACTTTGTCGTGCGTTGACGAGCACCTGTTCGGCATTAAGCACGTCCTGCGTGGTACGCTGCCCGGCCATCGCCTCGTTACGTACGCCGGTCAGCGCGCGGGCGGCGGCTTCGTTTTCGCGCGTCGCGGCCTCTACCTGCGCCTTGGCCGCCTGCAACTGCCCCCAGGCTTGCACGACATCGGCGCGCGCCTGGTCGCGGACCTGATCGACATTCAGCCGCTGCTGGTCGAGCGCCTCCTTGTCGAGGCGGATCGCCGAGTATTCCGCTCCGCCCTGATAGATCGGGACGGATAGGTTCAGCGCCACCGTGTTGGTGAACAGGTGCGGAGTAAGCAATTGCGGCGCGTACTGATTTTGGATGCTGTACTGTCCGGTCAGCGTCGGCCACAATGCGCCTTCGGCGATTTTCACCTGTAGCTGAGCCACGTCGACGCCGTACAGAGCCGCGGTCACCGAGGGATTAGCCTCGATTCCCAGCGCGATCGCCGCAATCAACGTCGATGGGGCAAGGCGATCGACCGGGCTGGCGGGCGCAAGACCGGCCGGTTCCACGCCGATGATGCGCCGATAATTGGCTCGCGTCGTCATCAGTATCGATTCCGCGGCGTGCAACGTTGCCTGTCCGGCTGCGAGTTGCGCTTCTGCCTGGGCGACATCGGTCGCTGTCACTTGGCCTGCGTTGAACCGATTGCGCGTGTCCTGCAGCGTTCGGTCGAGAACGCGCACATTGTTATGCTGTACCTGCAAGTTGGCGGTGTCACGCGACATATCCATGTACACGGTCGCCGCCGCAAGCAGCACGGATTGTTCCATCATCCGCAGCGTTTCGCGCGACGCCGAGACCTGACTCTCCGCCTTGCGGACGCTGTTGGCCGTGCGGTTGCCGTTCAAGAATGTCTGGGTGCCGCTCAAGCCGACCGACCGGGGCGTGCTTAGGCCTTTGGCTTCGAACGATATGCCATTCGGCAGGCTGGGCGGCAGCGGCGGTATCTGCTGCTTGGTATCGGTGTATTCCCGTCCCACGGAGGCGTTCGCGGCTATCGTCGGGCGATAACCGGAGAGCGCCTGCGGCACGCCCTCGTCGGCCTGCCGCACAATGGCGCGCTGCGCATTCAATTGAGGATTGTTCTGGTAGGCCTTGGCGAGTGCCGTTTCGATCGTTTCCGCGACAGCCACGCGCGGGACGGCGATAGTAAGCGCAGCGCACAGTCCGGCGCCTGCCGCGATCGTGCCTTGACACCACGCTCCCAGCCACGCTTTCCGCAACTTTGGAGCAACTCTACTCACCACGCGCGAGCCCCAATCCACCGGGGCGAAGCTTAGCGATAGCGGGATCGGCTTACAAGGAAAGCGCCCATTTTGCCGTGGATTACTGAGCCGCCGATGCCTGACTTGCCGCCGATGCTTGGCTCGCCACCAAGGCGTCGTCGAGTTCCTTCGCCCGAACACATGCGGGGCGCGCACTGAGTCTTTGCCAATAGCGCTCGAACGCCGGACGCTTCTCGATCATGCCGAACATCATGCCGAAACCGAGGTGGGAGCCGACGTACAAATCCGCAGCCGTAAAGGTGTTGCCAGCCAGATAGTCGGATTGCGACACAGCCGCTTCAAGCGTGTCCATCACGAGCCCGATCCGCCCGTAGCCCATCATCCGCTCGCGCTCAGGCGGCACCGCAAAGCCCATCGCTTTGTTGCTGACGGCAGCTTCCGCAGGCCCCGCGGCAAAAAACAGCCACCGGTAATAAGGTGCGCGCATCCGGTCACCAGGTGGTGGCGCGAGCCCGGCCTTCGGGAAGGCATCCGCCAGGTAAGCGCAGATCGCGGGCGTTTCCGTCACCACGGCGGTGCCATGCCGCAGCGCAGGGACCTTCCCCATCGGGTTGACGGTGAGATAAGCGGGCGCCTTCATTGTCGTGGCGTAGTCGAGCAATTCGACACGATACGGCTGGCGGATTTCCTCGAGCATCCAGCGGGCGATGCGTCCGCGCGATTGTGGATTGGTGTAGAGGACGAGTTCGTCGGCCATCTGTCGCTCCTTTTCCGAATTGCACGCAGCCCCTCATTTGTCACAGGCTATCAGCTACGAGTGCCCGATACATGTCCGTGGTGTCGTGCGCTTTGCGCAACGCGGTAGTGATCTCCGGCTTTCTGAGTATCCGCGCGATTGCAGCCAGGGCGCCGAGTTGCTCACCCTCGGGATTTTCCGGGAGCAGGAGTAGAAACACGATATCAACCGGCTCGCCGTCAACGGCGTCGAACGCGACTGGCTTGCGCAGCCGCAACAGCATTCCGGTCGGTTTACTGACCTGATGCAACCGTGCATGTGGCAGGGCCACGCCGCCGCCCACGCCGGTCGAGCCAAGCTCCTCGCGCTTACGTAATTCGGCAAGCACGTGGTCGGGGACGACATCGACGACCGAACCCGCTTTGCGCGCGAGCACCTGCAGCAGCTTTTGCTTGTCGGCGGTGGCGACATTGATCATCACATCGCTTGGAGCAAGGAAATCTGGAATATTCATGACGGTTCCGGGCGAAGGGCGGGCAATACATGGAAATTCAAACGGTGCGGCTGGTCACGCTCAGTCGGGAGCGCGGAGGCGGTAGCCTATTCCGGTTTCGGTGAGAACGTATTGCGGCCGTTCCGGGTCGGCTTCTATCTTTTGTCGCAGCTGTCGAACATACACGCGAAGATATTGTGCGTCGGTCAAATCGTCCCACAACTGGCCCAGTAGATATTTGTGAGTCAGCACCTTGCCGGCGTGCTGCACCAGAACCCGTAACAGGTCGTATTCCTTCGGCGAGAGCTTGACCTCCTTATCGCCGATCTTGACGATGCGGCGGACAAGGTCGACGGACAATTCGCCGAACCGGAAGATCGGCCGTTCACCGTGCGTCTGCAGTTGATGGCGCAGCGCTGCGCGCATGCGCGCCAGAAGCTCGTCCATGCCGAATGGCTTGGTGACGTAGTCGTCGGCGCCGAAATCCAGCGCCTGGACCTTGCCGGCTTCGTCGTCGCGGCTCGACAGCACGACGATCGGAACGCTTTCGCTTTTGGCGCGAATGGTGCGCAGCAAATCGTGGCCTTGCGTGTCGGGCAGACCGAGATCAAGAATGATCATATCCGGCTTTTCGGCCAGCAATTCGATGGCGGTTTTGCCGTTTGGCGCTTCCAGGATTTGATAGCCGTGCGCGGAAAGACCCATCCGCAGCAGCTTGCGGATCGGCGGCTCGTCGTCGACCACCAGCACCCGGAGCGGGGCCGCGCTCATGCGGCGGCGTCCAACGGTTGCCGCTGGCGCGGAATTGGCAGGGTGATGGTGAACATCGCACCGGAGCGGTCAGAGCGATTGGCCGCAACAATGGTGCCGTGCATGGCTTCGACGAAGCCGCGCGAGATCGCGAGACCGAGGCCGGTGCCGGCGCGTACCTGGTCGGTTTTCTGGGCGCGGTAGAACTTATCGAAGATATGTTCGAGATCGCCCGCAGGAATGCCACCGCCTTCATCGATTACTCGCAGCGATACGGTATCGGCGCCCCGCCAGGCCTGAATGCGGATGGTCGTGTTCGCGGGAGCGTATTTGGCGGCGTTATCGAGCAAATTGAACAGCACCTGCTCGAACAGCACGGCATCAAGTTCGAGCATCGGCAAATCAGACGCAAGTTCCAGTTCGACGCTGTGATGTGAAAGGATGCGGCTCGCCCGGCGCAGCGCGCTGCCGACGATTTCGACGACGTCATGTAGCGCGATATTGGGCCTGACGGCGCCGGACTCCAGCTTTGTCATGTCGAGCAGGTTGGCGATGAAACGGTTGAGTCGTTCGGACTCGTCGATAATCGTGCCGAGAAGATCGGCCTTCTCGGCGTCATTGAGTTTCTGGTCGAGGTCGCGCAGCGCCCCCGCCGCCCCGAGCACCGCAGCAAGCGGGGTCTTCAGATCATGGGAGATCGACGTGAGGAGAGCGGACCGCAGACGCTCGGTTTCGGCGACGCGCTCGACGCGATCCATATCCTCGACCAGCCTGACGCGCTCAATGGCTAGCGCGCCTTGATCCCGCAGCGCGTCGAGCAGGCGGCGTTGATCGGGGCTGAACAGCGGTCCCGGCTTGTCGCTGTCGATACCCATGACGCCGACGGCGCCGCGCCCGGTATGCATCGGCAGAAACAGGCGCTTGGCGCCGGGCAGCGTATCGGAGCCGCGGCCGGCTGTGCGATCGTTCTCCCAGGCCCATCGCGCGGCGGCAAGGTCGGCGCTGTCGAGAATGTCTTCCGGCGGGTAGCCGGCCTTCACCGC
The DNA here is from genome assembly GCA_049300295.1 of Xanthobacteraceae bacterium. Lineage (GTDB taxonomy): Bacteria > Pseudomonadota > Alphaproteobacteria > Rhizobiales > Xanthobacteraceae > BOG-931. Next base: position 23,382 of record JBAQJL010000138.1, on the reverse strand, counting down.
AATGGTGCCCTGTTCGGGCAACAGCAGAACCACCCGTACCTTGAGCATCAGCGCGGTCTGATAGGCGGTCGCCCACAACACGTCGTCGAGCGTCGCAGTGCCGGCCAGTTTGCGACTGAAAGCATAGAGCGACTCGGTCGTGCGCGCCCGCTCCATTGCCGCAATCGCTTGGGTCCGGCCGCGCGCCGCCACGTTCGAGACGAGAAGCGCGACAACCGTGAAAAAGCCGAAGGCAGTGAAATTGGTCGGATCGGCGAGCGTAAACCTGAAATAAGGCGCGACAAAAATGGCGTTGTAGCATATCGCCGACGCGATGCTGGCGAACAGAGAAGGCCATAAGCCAAAGCGGACGGCGACGGCGACGACCGCGGTGAGAAAAACGAGGTCGATGTTGACACGCCCAACCCAGCGCCAAATCAGGCCGCCGAGAACGAGTGCCACGCCCACGGCGAGGAGCGCGGCGAGATATGGCCGCAAATCGAATTTTTCGTTGCGTTCGGCGGTGCGGATGGATTTTTTGGGAATTGCCTGGCCGCCCGTGGCGTCGCCGGCAATGACGTGAACGCTAATATTGCCGGACCGGCGCACGAGGTCATGCACCACGGAGCCGTGCAGGATTTCAAACCAACGCGTGCGCGCCGATTTGCCGATCACGATCTGCGTGACGTTATTGGCCTGCGAGTAGTTGATGACGTCCTCGGCGATATTGCGATCGGTGCCGGGCAGCGTGATGGCCTCACCGCCAAGCGCTTCGGCGAGCCGCAGCGTATCGGCGACACGGTCGCGCTGTTCCTCGGTGAGCTGCACGCTGCGGCGGCCCTCGACATAGAGAGCGGTCCACGGTCCGTGCAGGCGGTCGGCCAGACGCTTGGAGTAGCGGACGAGACTCGCACAGCGTGGATCCTCGCTGATGCAAACCAAAATGCGCTCGCCCGCGGGCCACGGACCCTGGATGGCGTGCGCCTGCATCTCGTTGAGCAGTTGCTCGTCGACCCGTTCGGCGGTGCGGCGCAGTGCGAGCTCGCGCAAAGCGGTGAGGTTCACCGGAGAGAAAAAATGCTCAAGCGCGCGTTCAGCCTGCCGGGGAACGTAGACCTTGCCCTCCCGCATACGCTGTATGAGGTCGTCGGGGGTCAGGTCGACCAGTTCGACGGCATCGGCGCGATCGAATATCGCGTCAGGCACGGTTTCGCGCACCCGCACGTGCGTGATCTGGGCGACCACGTCGTTGAGGCTTTCGATGTGCTGGATATTGACGGTGGTGTAAACGTCGATGCCATAGCTCATCAGCTCTTCGACGTCGAGATAACGTTTAGGGTGGCGACTGCCTTCAACATTGGTGTGAGCGAGTTCGTCGACCAGAACGATTTGCGGGTGACGAGCGATGATGGCATCGAGGTCCATCTCCTCGAGCCATTGACCCTTATAGAGAATGCGCCGGCGTGGCACGACTTCGAGGCCCGTCAGCAGCGCTTCGGTTTCCCTGCGGCCGTGCGTCTCGACAATGCCGATAATGATGTCGTAGCCGTCCTTGTGGCGCGCTTGCGCCTGCTGCAACATCTCATAAGTCTTGCCGACGCCAGGTGCGGCGCCGACAAAAATGCGCAGCTTACCAACGCGCCGCTCCTCGCGGCGTGCCGCTTCGAGCAGAGCTTCGGGTGAGGGTCGATGTTCCGAATCGCGCCGCTGATCGGCCATTTCCTGATAAGATAACAAGCCCGCCAGGGCTGTGCCAGTCTACTCGGAGCCGATTACCTGGCTGCCAAGCGGTCGAGTTCAAGGTTGATCTGTAAGACATTAACGCGTGGCTCGCCGAGCAGGCCGAGCCAGCGTCCTTCGGTATTTTCCTCGACGAGCTGTCGAATCTGCGCATCGGGCAGGCTGCGCGTCTTGGCAATGCGGGGGACCTGAAACAGCGCGGCCTCCGGCGATATATCGGGATCAAGCCCGCTGCCCGACGTGGTGACGAGGTCGATTGGAACGGACGCACCCGGATTCTGTTTCTGCAGCGTTGCGATATCGCCTTTGACGCGGTCGACGAGTGCCTTGTTGGATGGCCCAAGATTCGATCCGCCCGAGTTGGCGGCATTATAGGGCGCCGCGACCGTCTTGTTGGGATCCTTGGGATCAGGCGCGGTCGTGGCCGAGGGACGGCCGTGAAAATATTTGTCGCTGGTGAAGTTTTGGCCAATCAGCTCGGAACCGACGACCTTCCCGTCGCGCTCGATCATGCTGCCGTTGGCTTGGCGAGGAAAGATGAGTTGAGCGATGCCGGTCATCGCCAGCGGATAGACGAGCCCGGTGATAAGCGTGAGCGCGACCAAAACAACGATCGCCGGACGGATTTCGCGCAACATGACGTTGTCTCCTTAAGCCAGATGCAAGGCGGTGACGATCACGTCGATCACTTTGATACCTACGAACGGAGCGAGCACGCCGCCGCCGCCATAGATCAAAAGATTTTGCAGCAGCAACGGGCCGGCCCCGATCGGCCGGTAACGCACGCCCTTGAGTGACAGAGGGATCAGCGCAATGATGACAAGCGCGTTGAAGATGATTGCAGAGAGGATCGCGCTCGTCGGCGTCGATAGCCGCATGATGTTGAGCACCTGAAGTTGCGGATAAAAGGCGACGAACATTGCCGGGATGATGGCGAAATATTTTGCCACGTCGTTGGCGATCGAGAACGTGGTCAGGGCGCCGCGCGTCATCAAGAGCTGCTTGCCGATCTCCACGATCTCGATCAGCTTGGTCGGATTGGAATCGAGATCGACCATATTGCCGGCCTCGCGCGCCGCCTGCGTGCCGGTGTTCATGGCGACGCCGACGTCGGCTTGCGCCAGCGCCGGCGCGTCATTGGTGCCGTCGCCGCACATGGCTACGAGCTTGCCCTTGGATTGCTCGTCGCGGATGAGGCGGAGCTTCTCCTCGGGTGTGGCCTGGGCCAGGAAGTCGTCAACGCCGGCTTCCGCCGCGATGGCGGCTGCGGTTATCGGATTGTCGCCGGTGATCATGATGGTGCGGATGCCCATACGGCGCAGTTCGGCGAAGCGTTCGCGGATACCGCCCTTGACGATGTCTTTGAGGTGAATAACGCCGAGCACCTTGCCGTCCTTGGCGACGGCGAGCGGGGTGCCACCCGACTTGGCAATGGTGTCGGCGATGGCGTTGAGCTCGCGCACGGTGTCGGCGCTGACGCCGGGGTGTAGCTCGCGCACCACAGCGCCGGAGCTTGCTATCGCGGCGGGCGTGCCATTGAGAAAATTAAGGATCGCATCCACCGCGCCTTTGCGGACCCACGCATTGCCGACTTCGACACCGCTCATGCGGGTCTGCGCCGAAAACGGGATGAAGTTTGCCTTCATCTCCGCGAGCTCGCGGCCGCGGATGCCGTATTTTTCCTTGGCTAGGACGACGATCGAACGACCTTCCGGAGTCTCATCGGCCAACGAAGCAAGCTGCGCCGCGTCAGCCAATTCCTGCTCGCTCACGCCGCGTACGGGCTTGAACTCGGTCGCTTGCCGGTTGCCGAGAGTAATCGTGCCGGTTTTGTCGAGGAGGAGTGTATCGACGTCGCCCGCGGCCTCGACCGCACGGCCAGACATGGCGAGCACATTAAAGCGGACCAAACGGTCCATTCCGGCGATGCCGATCGCCGACAACAGAGCGCCGATCGTGGTCGGAATGAGCGTCACAAACAGGGCAACCAGGACGACCACGGAAATGCTGCCGCCAGCGTAGTGGACGAAGCTCGGAATCGTCGCGGTCGCGAACACGAAAATGATGGTGAGGCCGATCAGCAGGATGTTGAGCGCGATTTCGTTCGGCGTCTTTTGCCGCTCGGCGCCCTCGACCAGACGGATCATGCGGTCGAGAAAGGTCGAACCAGGCGCGGCACTGATGCGCACACGGATCCAGTCGGAGAGGACCTGCGTGCCGCCGGTGACAGCGGAGCGGTCGCCACCGGATTCGCGAATGACCGGCGCCGACTCGCCGGTAATCGCCGCTTCGTTGACCGAAGCCATGCCTTGCACGATTTCGCCGTCCGACGGAATCGTGTCGCCGGCTTCCACCAGGACTAGATCGTTGACCTTGAGATTGGTGCTCGGTACGAGCCGATAGCTCTGCTGGTCGCCGGCACTGGTGATCAGCTTGGCCTGAGTCTCCGTGCGCTGGCGGCGCAAGGTGTCGGCCTGCGCCTTGCCGCGCCCTTCGGCGACCGCTTCGGCGAAGTTGGCGAACAGCACCGTGAACCACAGCCAAACGATGATCTGAAATTCGAAGCCGATGTGTCCGCCGCCGGTGATCAGATCGCGGACAAGGATTATGGTCGTGAGGATGGTGACGACCTCCAGTACGAACATCACTGGGTTCTTGATCAGCGTGCGCGGGTCGAGCTTGACGAACGCAGACCCGATGGCGGGCACGACGATCTTCGGATCGAATAGCGCCGATACCGGCATTTGTTTGCGCAGGTTTGAGCTTTCCATCGAAGCGACTCCAGGAGCCTAATTGGAAGCGAAAAGGGTGCCGGCGTTCTGTGCGAGCTGCTCAACAATCGGGCCGAGTGCCAGCGCCGGAAAAAAGGTAAGCCCGCCGACAATCACGATCACGCCGATGACGAGCCCGACAAACAAGCCGCCCGTGGTCGGGAATGTACCGGACGAAGCCGGGATCGACTTCTTGGCGGCTAGCGAGCCGGCGATCGCCATGGTCGGGATGATCATCCAGAACCGGCCTACGGCCATCGCAGCGGCGCCGGTCAGATTGTAGAACATGGTGTTAGCGCTCAGCCCGGCGAAGGCGGAGCCGTTGTTACCGTCTTGCGAGACGTAGGCGTACAGCACCTCGGTGAAACCATGCGGCCCAGGATTGCCCATGGCGGCGACAGCCGAAGGCACCATCATCGCGACGGCAGTCCAGCCGAGATACATCAGCGGCAGGACCAGCAACGCGAGCATCGCCATCTTGACTTCCTTGGCCTCGATCTTCTTGCCGACGTATTCGGGCGTGCGGCCGACCATCAGCCCTGCGACGAAGATCGCAACGATGACGAACAAAAGCATGCCGTACATGCCGGAGCCGACGCCGCCAAAAATGATCTCGCCCAGCTGGATGTTGATCAGCGGCACCATGCCGCCGAGGGCGGTGAACGAATCGAGCATGGCGTTGACCGCCCCGCACGACGCGTCGGTGGTGATGACGCTAAAGAGCGAAGAGGCGACGATCCCGAAGCGAACCTCCTTGCCTTCCATGTTGCCGCCGGTCAGACCGAGCGCATTGAGCGCGTCGTTGCCGTGTGCTTCGGCGGCATAACAGGCGAGCACGCCGGCAAGAAACAGGATGCCCATGACGCTGAAAACCGCCCACCCCTGGCGCTGGTTGCCGACCATGCGGCCGAACACGTTGGTCAGCGCCGCGCCAATCGCAAAGATCGAGATAATCTGCACAAAATTCGCCAAGGCGCTCGGGTTCTCGAACGGATGTGCGGCGTTGGCGTTGAAAAAGCCGCCGCCGTTGGTCCCAAGCATCTTGATCGCGATTTGCGACGCGACCGGCCCGATTGCGATGGTCTGTTTGGCACCCTCCAGCGTGGTGGCGTCGATATAATTGCCGAGCGTCTGCGGTATACCTTGCCAGACTAGGAACAGGGCATACGGCACACAGAGCGGAATCAGTAGGTAAAGCGTGCAGCGTGTGACATCGACCCAGAAATTGCCGACGGTGCGAACCGAATGCCTGGCGAAACCGCGAATAAGCGCGATTGCAAGCACGATACCGGTCGCAGCCGACAGGTAATTCTGATGCGTCAGCCCGAGCATTTGCACGAGGTTCGACAGCGTGCTTTCGCCGCCATAGTTCTGCCAGTTGGTATTGGTGATGAAGCTGATTGCCGTATTGAACGACAGACCGGGCGCGACAGCAGTTTGACCGGCCGGGTTGAAGGGCAGCCACTGTTGCACGCGCATCAGAACATAAAGGACGAGAAAGCCGCCGACATGGAACAGCAGCATGCCCACCGTGTAGGTGACCGCGTGCTGCTCGTGGCGCTCGTCGACGCCAGCGATCTTGTAGATTCCGGACTCGACCGGGCGCAGGATCGGTGACAGCCACGTGCGGTCGCCGTTGAAAACGCGCGCCATATAGGCGCCAAGCGCCGGCGTAATCGCGACGATGATCGCGCAATAGATGGTGATCTGAGCCCAACCGATAGCCGTCATGGTCGTGGATCCCTGTCGAGCCGTCAAAATAGCTCTGGCTTGAGCAGCGCGTAGACCAGATAGATCAGCAGTCCCGCTGTTACGAGACCGGCGAGCGTGTAGTCGAAAATCATGTGCGCCTCCTCACAGCTGATCGCAGGCGTAGACGTAGGCGACAGATACGGCGAAGAAGGCAAAACCAATCGCCAACATGACGACGTCCAGCATGGGGATGCTCCAGCAAACGGAGTAGGGGTAAGCCTGCTATTCACCGATCAGAGATCGCGTGCCGCGACTTGCGATAACGGCGCAAGGTGGCGCGAGGCACAGAAGTGACACTTGCCGCGTAGGAAAGCGAGACGGTCGGCGGGGCATCTTTATATGAATCTTATAAAGACGCCCCGGCGCTCATCCTTGCGACCGTTTGGCGGAGGCCTCTCATGCGGCGGGGCCATTCTATGAGCGATGGCCGATTTTGATCGCCGACGTGCCGGTGCCAATTAAAACGCTTATGACTTCAGATTTCTCTCGATGCGCGCCAAAATCGGCGTCTCACCGTATTGAAATTTCGTTCCGGTAATCTGCTCGTACATAGCGATATAGCGGCGCGACAGCTCCTGCACCAGTTCGGGCGGAGCCGGCGGCAATGTGGCATCGCGATAGGGGTCGCAATGATCGCGGAACCATAGCCGCAGAAATTCTTTGTCAAAATATTGCGGCTCCTCGCCGGCGGCAAAGCGCGCGGCGTAAGAGTCACGCTGCCAATAGCGCGACGAATCCGGAGTATGAATCTCGTCAATGAGGACGAGCGCGCCGTTTTCGTCGGTGCCGAACTCGTATTTGGTGTCGACGAGAATGAGCCCGTTCCTGGCAGCGATTTCCTGCCCGCGTGCGAACAGCGCCAGTGCCGTCTGTTTGACGTGATCGAACAGAGTCTGAGTGATGAAGCCCTCGGCGATCATCTGCTCTGGCGAGAGCGTACGGTCGTGGGCGGCTTCCTTGGTGGTCGGGTCGAAGACCGGCTGCGGCAGTTTCTGGTTCTTGCGCATACCCTCGGGCAGGCTCGTGCCGCCAAAGTCGCGCGCACCCGACGCATAACGCGTCCACGCCGCCGTGTCGGTGACTCCAGTGAGATAGCCGCGCACCACGGCTTCGACCGGAACCATGGTGCACTTGCGCGCGACCGTGACGTTCGGGTCGGGAATCGCCAGAATGTGATTGGGCACGATGTCCTTGGTCCGCTCGAACCACCACGCGCTCAACTGATTGAGAACCTGCCCTTTCCAGGGAATGTGCGCGATGATGCGGTCGAACGACGAGTGCCTGTCGGTGGTGACCAGGACGAGCTTGCCGCCGCGATCATACATGTCGCGCACTTTCCCGGTCGTTTTCGGGCCGAGAAAGTCGAAGTCGGTTTCTTGCAGAATGTCCATTGGGTCCGCGTTGGTCTGCGCCGACCGTTTTAGGCCATATGCCGTCGCGGGCAAGGTGCAAGTGACAGGCACCGGGCGGATCGAATATGGTGGCGCATAGAGGCCTTCAGGATGCAGCAACCGCAATCGATTCGCGTTCACCTCGCCGGTCTGGCGATGAGCCTTGCCGGCCTGAGCCGCGCCATTGTCCGGTCTGCCCCCGTCGCCGCTGTTGCGCTCGCGCTGTTGCCCGCAGCGATCGGCGCGTCCCCCCTGACAGGCGGCTGGAATCATTCAAGGGCCGCGCCGGCCGTCAGGGTCGATTGGCAGCCACCTTGGTCGCTACCGCCGCGGTTTCGGAACCACTGCCGCTATGACCCCGTGCGGGGCCGCCCGTATTGCGCCAATCATTGCGGACCGGATTATCAATTCTATTTCTGCTCGTCGGAATCGTTCGGTTGCTGCCATTTCGGCTATGGCTATTGCGACTGGAAGGGGCATCTGCGCTGCGCGCCATGAAGCGATTTTTGTGCGCCGCGGCGATCCTGATCCTGTCCTTCGCCAGTGCCGCGACCGCGGCCGGCCAAGACGCAGCGCAATTCTACAAGACGCACACGCTTACGTTGGGTTCGCCGAACAGCGCCGGCGGCGGCTACGACATCTACGTTCGCGCGCTGGCGCGCCATCTCGGCAGATATATTCCCGGTAATCCGAGCATCGTCGTGCAGAACGTTCCGGCCGCTGGCGGCATGGCGTTCGCCAATCAGCTCTACAATACGCTGCCGAAGGACGGGTCCTACATCGGCATGGTGCGTGGCACGGCCATCCAGGAGGAAGTCTACAAATCGCCTCAGGTTCAATTTCACGGCAGCCAGTTCGCCTGGCTGGGTAATATGAACAGCGATCACGACGCTTGCATCGTTTCAGCGGGCAGCGGCGTGCATACGATCGCCGATCTGTACAGCCATCAGGTCGTAGCCGGCGCATCGGGCGTCGGCGCGCAGTCGTACTCATTCCCCGTCGTCTACCGCGATCTGCTCCATATGAAATTCAAGGTGATTTCCGGTTATCCGGGAACGCCGGAACGCATGATCGCGCTCGAGCGGGACGAGATTACCGGTGCGTGCGGCATCAGCCTGTCGCTGTTCCAGTCGCAGTTCAGCCGGCTCGTCAAAGAGGGAAAAATCCGCTTGATTGCTCAGGGCGCTCTGCACGCCGACCCGCGTTATCCAGACGTGCCCAACATCCTCGACCAGGCCAAAACGCCGGCAGTCCGCCAGGCACTCGAGTTTCTCTATCTGCCGCTTGCGCTCGGCCGCTCGCTCGCCGCGCCGCCAGAAACGCCGAAGGACCGGCTCGTGGTGCTCCGCGAGGCGATAGCGAAAACGATGCGCGGCTCGGATTTTCTCGCGGACGCCAAGAAGCTCGATATCGACATTGCGCCAATGAGCGCCGAAGAGACACAAGCGGCGGTCGACCGGTTGTTTGCGACACCGGCAGCCGTGGTGTCCCAAATCGAGAAGGCGCTGTCGCCGCCCTAGCCCAGGGCGGCCCTCCGGCCGCGGCTGTGGACGGAAGCCGCGGCGTCGTTTAAATTTCGCCAACCCCCGCACGGAGAAGGAAAAAATCATGGCGACGGAGCAACATCATCAGGGCCGCTTCCGCTGGCCGGACAACGCTCGCGTTGCGGTGACGCTGACTTTCGATTTCCAAGGGGGTGAGGATGTCCGCCCGGAGCCCGATGGCACGCGCGACCATGAGGAATACACCCAGTGCGAATACGGCCCGCATACGGGCATCTGGCGCATTCTGCGCATTCTTGACGAGGAGAAGGTCAAGGCGACGTTCATGACGTGCGGGGCGATCGCCGAGCGTTTCCCGGATGCCGTCAAGGCAATCGTCGCCAATGGTCATGAGATCGCCGGCCACGGCTATCACCACGAAGTCGCCCGCAACCTGACCCGAGATCAGGAACGCGAGGTCATGCGCAAGACCGTCGACATGATTCGCAATCGCACCGGACACCGGCCGTTCGGCTGGCGCTCGTGCACTCAGAGTCCCAATAGCCTCGAATTGCTCATGGAGCACGGCTTCCTCTGGAACAGCAATTCGTTTTCCCACGATCTGCCGTTCCTGTGGCAGTCCAACGGACGCACGCTGGTCGAACTGCCGCGGCAGCCGTTTGGCGACGGCCGGACCTACCAGCATCGCCATAACGACGCTGGTAATCCGCACGACACGTTGCTGATATGGAAGGCCATGTTTGACGAATTTCACGACGAGTCGCGGCTCGCGCCGACCTACTGTCCGTTCCAGTTCCATCCGTACATTTCCAGCCGGCCGGGACGCGCGAAAACTTTGCGCAGCATCATCCAGCACATGAAAGCCGCCGACGGCGTCTGGTTCGCATCCGGCAGCGAGGTCGCGCGCTGGTGCCTCGACGAAATCTTCAAAGTCGAGCGCGGTGCCGCCTTGCCGCTGCGCGCCGCGGCGTCGTAACGGCAGCCTTGAAAGGCCGTTTGATCAACCGTTCGCAGTAATCTGCAGAATGACGGCGATGATGGCGCGCGCCGATCGCGTTACGATCTGAGAGATGATGTCGAGATTCAGCCCGAACTGTGCGCCAAGAAGCGGCAGCACGATGAGGAGTCCGACCAGGAGCGCCAGGCTGTAGGGTTCGATCCGCGCTATGGGTCTCGCCAGCACCTGCGGCAGCAAGCTTACGAGAATCCGCCCGCCGTCGAGGGGCGGGACGGGAATGAGGTTGAATACCGCGAGCACGACATTAAGAATGAGTGAGTTCTTCAGATTGTCGCCGATAAATCGCCCGACCATATCCGGGGCATAATCGATCAGGTGGAAAGCCGCGGCCGACAATGTCGCCAGCACGAGGTTGATCGCCGGGCCAGCGGCTGCCACCAAAATCGTATCGCGGCGTGGGTGGTGCAGCGCGCGGAAATTTACCGGCACTGGCTTGGCGTAGCCGAACAAGAACGGTGAACGCGCCAGGAGCAGCAACACCGGCAGCACGATGGTTCCGAAGGGGTCGATGTGCTTGAGGGGGTTGAAGGTAACTCGGCCCAGGCGCCAAGCGGTGTCGTCGCCGAGCAGATGCGCGACGAAGCCGTGCGCCGCCTCGTGGAAGGTCACGGCGATCAGGATCGGCAGCAGCCAGACCGAGATCTGGAGCGCGATGAGATTGAACGGTTGGTCCATGGTCGCCGCTGCCAGTGCGCCGCTGTTTTATCGGCCCGTCATGGCTTTAACAGCCGGACCGCGGTTCTGCCAACCGCGGCCTTGACCGCGCTCCGGAACAGGTGCGAACGAGAGGCATTGGTTTAATTAGCTGGATTTAGCGGCTCGCGAGCCGGTTGCGGATGCCTAACCGGGAGACAAGCATGAATTACGGTAAGAAATTCATTGTTACGCCAGGCGCGAAGCCGCATCTCGGCAAGATCGACCCGGCTTATTCCGGCAAGCAGGAGTCGCACGATGCCGCGGTCGAGGAGATCGCCAGCGACGTGGAGCGCATTAACCGGCTGCAATACCTGCTCTATGCGGACGCCTCGCGTTCGCTGCTGATCGTGCTGCAGGCGCTCGACGCGGGCGGCAAGGATGGTGTGATCCGCCATCTGTTCAGCGGCATGAATCCGCAAGGCACATTCGTTGCCGCTTTCAAGAAGCCCAATACGACCGAACTGGCCCACGACTTCCTCTGGCGCGTGCACCGGAGCGCGCCGGGCAAAGGAGAGGTCGTGATCTTCAACCGGTCGCACTACGAGGATGTCTTGGCAGTGCGCGTGCATAAGCTGGTGCCGCGTTCGATCTGGTCGAAGCGATACGATCTGATCAACGGCTTCGAGAAAATGCTGAGCGAAAACGGCACCTGCATCCTGAAATTCTACCTGCACATCAGTCCTGAAGAGCAGCTTGAGCGCTTCAAGCAGCGGCTCGACGAACCGGCGCGGCAATGGAAGATCAGCGAGAGTGACTATGCTGAACGCGAGCTGTGGCCGAAATATATCGACGCCTACGAGGAGGCGATCGAGCGGACCAGCACCAAATACGCGCCGTGGTACGTCATTCCATCGAACCACAAATGGTTTCGCAATCTGGCGATTTCGCGAATCGTCGCCGATAACATGGACGAAATGGGGCTAAAGATGCCGAAGCCGCGCGTCGATCTTGCGGATATCCGGCGCAAGTATTACGCCGCCGCGCGCGAAGCGGATGGGGAAAAGAAAAAATCGAAAGGTGGCCAGGGACACTAAAATAGGAAGCCCCAGCGCGACACCGCGCGGGGCTTCCTATCGAAATGTGCAGTTAGGCTTCCGCCGTATCCGCCGCTAATGGTTATTGCGAGGCGTTGTTGCGCTTCGCATTGTCGCGCACCCAGGTCGTGGTCTGCTTATCATATTTGAATCCGGGCGCCGACTGCAGCTCGTTCTTGGTCGTGTTCATTGTCAGGTAGATCGAGTTGTCTTTCGTTGTCCGCTTGATGGCGCTGAAGTCCACGGCGACATCCTTTTCGCCTGCGCCGAGAAAGCCGCCGACGCCCACGATCACGGAGTTGACCTTGCCGTCAGGTGACACCAGCACGTCCATGACCTCGCCGATCTTTGTGTTCTGCGGATCGTAGACATTCTGCTTGTACCAGTCCGTGACTGTGACGCTGTTCGATGGAACGCTGGTCATCAACTCAGTGGCGGCCATTGCGCTGCCCGTTGCAACGATCAGGCCGGCGCCGAGGGCCAGGAATGGAAGGCGTTTCATTGGAGTTGACTCCGTTTTGGTTGTTGACACGCCACCCCAACGCGTGAGCTGAAAGTTTGTGCCCGGCATCCAAAAAAATAGAGCGATCGAGGCTTAAAAGGTTGAGGCTTAACAGATGTGACGTTGGCTGCGGTGATTCGCTTTTAAGGTGATGTCACGTGACGTCTTAAAGTGGAAACTTTTTCGGTCCATGGGCGTTTGCGTTTATTGCTCTACCTGAAGTGTCCAAGCGACCGAGCCGGTCCCGACCTGCATTGTGCGGCCCGATGGCTATCCCATTTGCAATCCCGCCCGACTGCGACGGCCGAGGTCGGCATTAACCGCGTCCTTGAGGGCTGCGTCCTTCCGGGTTAACTTGGCGCAAAGTTGCCGGAAGGGGACGCCATGCAGGACACCATCGAAATCGAGGTCGCGCCGTTGGCGGTCGCCTGCGGTGCCGAGATCAAAGGCATCGATCTGTCGAAGCCGCTCAACGCCCACGAGGTCGCCGCGGTCAGGGATGCCTGGAACAAGTACCTCGTGCTGGTATTTCGCGGCCAGCAGGTTTCGCAGGACGACCAGCTGCGCTTTGCCTCATATTTCGGCGATCTCGGCAGCCGCAAGAAGGCGCCAGAGCCCTTGCGTGGCCGCGCCGAGGGCGTTCAGCAGGACCATGAGAAGGTCCTGCTCGTCACCAACATCAAGGTCGACGGCCAGCCGATCGGTGCGTTCGGCGACGGCGAATTCTGGTTCCACATCGATTCCGGCTACTGCGCACGGCCGTACAAATACACCTTCCTCTACGCGCTCGAGCTGCCGTCGCGCGGCGGCAATACGATGTTCTCTAACATGTACCAGGCCTATGAGGCGGTGCCGCCGGCGCTGAAGGAAAAGCTCAAGGGCAAGAAGGCGCTGCACATCCACGAGTACAATCGCGCCAAGCAGGCGAGTTCATCGGGCGACATCAGCGGCATCCCGCATTTTCACCACCCGGTGTTCGTCACCCACCCGGAAACCGGGCGCAAAACGCTGTTCGTCGACCGGCTGATGACGACCCGCATCGAGGGGATGAGCCAGCAGGAGAGCGACGCGACCCTAGACCAGCTCTACGAGCTCGGCGAGCGGCGCGATTTCATCTTCGAGCACGAGTGGAAGCTCGGCGATTTTCTGATGTGGGACAATCGCTGCACCATCCATGCCCGCACCGATTTTCCCAAAGAAGAGCGGCGGCTGCTGCGGCGCTGCACCGTCGAGGGTGAGTCGCTGCATGAGTGATCATCCCCGTCGTTGCGGTGCCGTCGAGTCATCAAGAGGGGCCAACCATGCCGAATTCCCGTCTGCCGGTCTTTGACAAGTTTATTGCCGAGCTTCGCGCCATCTGGGCGGCCGATGCCGATGATGGATGTCGGATGACGAAGGCGAAGCCGCTCTTGGAAAAGCTGGTGAAGGACCCGGCGCTCAAGGCGCATTCGGTGAATTGGCCCTCTACCGAGGGCCGCAAGAACCTCTTGTTCTATGTCGATCCCGACTATCATTTCGTTATCAACGGCGTGGTGCGCGTGCCGGGCCGCACCGGCCGCATTCACGATCACGCCGATGCCTGGGTGCTCTATGGCGTGCTTGACGGCACCGAGAGCCTCGAACGCTTCGACCGCGTCGACGATGGCAGCCGCCCGGGCTATGCCGAGGTCAAGTTATCGTCGGTCACGACGGGCTCGCAAGGCAAGGTCGATCTGGTGCCGCCGCGCGCCATTCATGCCGAGCAGGGTGGTCCGACCCGCTCTGTCGCGATCATCGTGCGCAGCCAGAAACTTGGCGAGGGCACCGTGCTGCAGCACCGCTACGATCGCGACGCCAAGACTGTGATTGAGCAATACGGCCCCACCCAAATTCCATACGAATTCGCCTGACGATGGCCGCGGCGTCCGCTATCGCGCCGCTACCAGCGAACGACCGCGCGCTTGCCGCCGCGTTCGATCTCAAGCGGCTCGATCCGGCATTCCTCGACGATCCGTATCCGACTTACCGCGCGCTGCGCGAGCACGAACCGGTTCATCGCATGCCGGACGGCTCGTATTTTCTCACGCGCTACGACAATCTCGTCGCCGTCTATCGCGATACCGGGACCTGGAGCTCCGACAAGACAGTCGACTTCAAGCCGAATTTCGGCGACAGCCAGCTATACGAGCACCACACCACAAGCCTCGTCTTCAACGATCCGCCGGTGCACACGCGGGTACGCAAACTTCTTGGCCCGGCCTTCTCGCCGCGCGCGCTCAAGGCGCTGCAGCCGCGCATCGAGGCGCTTGTCGACCGCCTGCTCGACGTCGCGGCGGCGCGCGGCACCATCGATATGATCGACGATTTCGCCGCCGCCATCCCGGTGCAGCTGATCGGCGACCTGTTGGGCATCCCCGACGACGAGCGTGGCCCGCTGCGCGCTTGGTCGCTCGCCATCCTCGGCGCGCTCGAACCGGTTTTGTCCACCGAGCAGTTCGACGCCGGCAACCGCGCGGTCGCAGAGTTCAAGGCTTACCTGAAGGATATCATTGGGCGGCGTCAGCGCGGCAGCGCGCACGACGGGCGCGAAATCCTCTCGACCCTGGTGGACGCCAGCGAGCTCGCCAGTGAGACCGCTGCGGGCGATCGCCTGTCCGAACTCGAACTCCTGCACAACTGCATCTTTCTGCTCAATGCCGGTCACGAGACCACGACCAACCTGATCGGCAACAGCATTCATTTGCTGATCGAGTATCCCGCAGCGTGGCGCGATCTCGCCGCGCATCCCGAACTGATCGAAACGGCGGTCGAAGAATTTTTGCGCATGGAGAGCTCCAATCAGCTCGGCAATCGGCGCGCAGTCCGTGACACCGAGATCGGCGGCGTGAGGCTGCCGGCGCAGAGTTACGTGCATCTGTGCATCGGCGCCGCCAACCGCGACCCCGCGCAGTTTGCCGAACCCGACCGGCTCGACATCCGCCGCCAGCCCAACCGGCATCTCGCCTTCGGCGGCGGCATTCATACCTGCGCCGGCAATTCGCTCGCCCGCATGGAAGCGCAAGTCGCGCTCCAAAAACTCATGGCGCGCTTTGCGGCCATCGAACGCGCCGGTACCTTCGTGCGCGGCGGTCGCGCGCGCTTTCGCGGTTTTCGCCATTATCCAATAGTGCTGCGGTGAACTGGCGGTAGGAGAAGGCCGGGGCGCAGGTCGGCTATATCACTCGTGATTGGCGCCAACCGAGAGATAAGCGCGGACCGTGCCGTATCCGGTCGGCTTGCGGACGTCCGTCGTGATGTAGCCACTCGCCGATGCGGCCGCCCCTGTTCCAGACTCGTTGAGAGCCTTCCAGTCCACGCCGCCGCTGTGGGCCGCTGACTGGGCACGGACCCAACCGCCAATTTTCATACACAGATCGCTGCCCGGCACGCGGCGGAACCCCGCTCCGTAGACACTGCAGCTCTTTGCCTGGCCAAGCGGCCTGGTCTTGCCGTGCAGTTCAGCTGCCTGCGCCGCGCCAATCGCAAGCCAGGCGATCGCGCAACCAACGACGAGGCTTTGCAAATTTCTCATTGCTTTTCCCGCACGCCGGGCCCAACGGCGCAGCAACGACCTTAACCCATTCGGCGGACGAGAGCAAAAGAGCTGGCAGCAGCGCAGGCCGCGGCGCGTCAGATCACTTCTTCGGTCTTGTCGTCGGTTTCGCCGTAGCGGCGCAGCGTCGCGGGCTTGGTGCCGGCATAGAACTTGTCGAGGCCCGGCGCGATCTTGGCGTTCTCTCGCTCGAACAGCGAATTGCCGTCGAGATCGCTCTCGACCAGGAACGGGCCGAATTTCTCCACGTCGAGTACCCAGACCGCCTGGGCGAGGCCGAGTTCCTCCAGCCAATACACGCCGGCGACGCGCTTGATTCCGCGTCCCAACAGCGCGCCGGTGCCGTAGCCGACCGTGGTCAGATAGACCGCGTTGTTGGGGACGAAGAATTCGCGGTATGTGGCCGATGTCATGCCGCCCTTGCCGATGATGACGTTGCAGCCGGAGATGTTGAAAAAGCCGCCGAGCCATTTGGCGAAGCGGAACGAGGCGGTGGCGGTAACGGCGCCGACTTTATAAGTGCCGTCGGGCGCGATGCTGGCCGCGGGCGAGCAGTGAAAGCTCGCGGTGCCGAGCACGTCCTTGCCGGCCGGCATGCCCAGCCCGTCCTCGACCGCGCGCTTATAAACGCCCTCGCGGCCGGTAAAGACCCGGCCGGTCAGATAGGCAACCGAGCCGATTTCCAGCTTGCGCAAATCTTCGGTGCGCGCGGGGAGGGTGAGCTGGATGGTTTTCAGATCGGACATTATTCCGCCGCCTCTGCTGCCTGCTGACCCCACTCGACAGTTTCGCGGCGCATGTAGTCGGTGAACCACATCGGGTCGGTGCGGAACGCGGCTTTTCCGTCGGCGGCAATGCGCGCGCAGGCGCGGCGCGAGGACAGGCAGAACATGTGCACCGACATCGGCATGCCGCCGGTGTGGCAATAGCCGACTTCAATGTGGCAATCGATCACCATCGAGGAACCAACGAAGCCCATGGCGCCCATGCCGATCGAGTTGCCGAGTTCCTTGAACTCCTCCTCCATCGCTGCAATGCGTGGATCGGGATTGCGCGAGCCGACGACGCGCAGGCACGACGCCTGCTTGCCGAGCACTACGGATGTGTCCTTGGAGCCGCCGAGCCCGATGCCGACGATGGCCGGCTGGCAGGCGAGCCCACGCTTGCCGAAACCGATCAGCGTATCGAGATAGAAGCGTTTGATGCCGTCGAGCCCGTCGCCGGGAAACAGCATGCGATAGTCGGTGCCGAACAGCCCGCCTTTGTGCACGGTGGTTAACTCGATCCAGTCGGCATCCGGGTGAAAGGCGTACTCGATCTCGGGCGCGCCGATGCCGACATTATTGTTGTGGTCGGTACGCCACAGCGGATGCACGCGATTCGGCCGCAGCGGCACGTCGGTGGTCGCGCGTGCGGTGGCGCGGCGCAGCGCCGCCTCCAGCGCTACCGGGCCGCCTTCGATGCGCGCGTCATTGCCGATCTTTACGTACCAGCGGGGCAGGCCGGTATCGCCGCACATGGCGCGTCGGTCTTCCTTGGCGGCTTCGTAGTTTTCCAGCATCGCCTTGATGACGAACGCGGAGAGGTCGCCCTTCTCGGTGTTGGCGCAGCGGCGCAGGCCATCGAGATAATCCTCGGGGATTTCGATGGCGGCCTTCGCCATCAAATCCTCGGCGATGCGCTGGATGGAGGAGAGCGGGATCATGGCGACTCTTCGCTAAGTGGAAATTTTTGATTGTCATCATCCGCGAACGCGGATGATCCAGTAATCGAGAGCGACTCAATTTGTATTTCAGCGCTTGCGTATACTGGATGCTCCGCCTTCGCGGAGCATGACACCGGGAGGATGATTGCTGCGTCCATCGTCTCGTCCTGTCTCACTCAGCCGCGACCTGATCGCGCAACAGCGTCTCGCCCGGTTTGACGTGCGTGAACTCTACGGGCTGCTCCGCGATCTCGATGCCGCCGGGTGTCTGCCGCGCCACCGTAAACCACGACGTGGCCAGATCGCCTGGCTCCGGAAAGTCGGAGCGGAAATGGGCGCCGCGTGAATTCTCGCGCTTTAGCGCGGCGTGCGCAATCACCCGGCTGATCTCGGTGAGCGAGCGCAGATTGAGCCAATCGTGCCAGGTGACATTGAAGTGGCGGCCGGCATCGGCGACGCCGGTCGCGAGCAGTTCCGCTTCGATCGCATCAATCTCGGCGAGACCGCGTTGCAGGCCGGCGCGGTCGCGCACCACGCCGACATCGTCCCACATGACGTTGAGAAGCTTCTCCCGCACCGCATTCAGGTCGCCGGATTTCTGGCCGAACGGATGCAGGGCGCGCACCAGCTCTACATCGAGCACTTGCGGGTCAGGATCGCGGTGGCCCGGCTTCTCCGTCGCGATCCAGCGTGGCATCACGTCCCCGGCAATGCCGCCGAACACCGTTGAGTTGGCGACGCCGTTGCCTCCGAGCCGGTTGGCGCCGTGCATGCCGCTTGCGTCCTCGCCCGCAACGAACAAACCGGGTTGCACGGTTGCGGTGTTTACCTCGCAGATCACGCCGCCCATGAAATAATGCGCGGTCGGCACCACTTCGACGAGCCCGCCGGCAAGATCGAAGCCGCAGTCGCGGCAGCGGTCGACCATGCCCTTGAACTCCTTGGCGACACGCTCCGGGCCGAGATGGCTCATCTTGATGTAGACGCCGCCGTTTCGCGTGGTGCGGCCGGCGCGCATCTCTGCATCGATGGCGCGGCTGACAACGTCGCGGGTGGCGCGCTCCAGCTTCGGATCGTAGTCGCCCATGAAGCGGCGTTGTGCGCCGTCAAGGAGATGTCCGCCCGACCCGCGTAAGCCTTCTTCCAACACGGTGCCGGTCATGCGTGTGTCCGGCCCGGCGAGCAGCCCGGTCGGATGGAATTGCACCATCTCCATGTCGCGCAGCGGCAACCCGAGGCGCAGCGCCATGGCGAGCCCGTCCATGCTCTTGTCGCCGGACGGGGTGTGGTAGCGGTACATGGTTGGGCCGCCGCCGGTGGCGAGCAGCACCGTCTGCGCGGACACGAAGCGAAATTCGCCCGAGCGCACGTCGATCAAGAGCGCACCGGCGAGCGTGCCGTCGGTCGCCGGAATGAGCGCGACGGCGCGGTGCTCTTCCAGCCGGCGGATCGCCGGCCGCGCCCACACCTGCTCCATCAGCCGGTTGATGATCTCGATGCCGGTGAGGTCGCCCTTGTGCACGGTGCGATCGAAGGTCTGGCCGGCGAACGCCTTGCCGTGCAGCGTGCCGTCGGCATTGCGGTCGAAGAAGCAGCCGATCTCGTTTTCAAGTTCGTGGATGCGCTCGATGGCGGTGGAGACGAGTGTCCAGGCCAGCGCTTGGTGCGGCAGCCATTTGCCGCCCTCGATCGTGTCCATGAAATGGCGCTCTACCGAGTCGCCCGGATTGAGCGCGACGTTGTAGCCGCCCTGCACCATGCGGGTGCAGCCGCATTTGCCTAAAAGGCCTTTGCTGACGATGGTGATGTCGAGATCGGGATTGGCCTTATGGGCGTGCAAAGCAGCGAACAGTCCGGCGCCGCCGGTGCCGAGTATCAGGATATCGGTTTTCAGGCGCTCGACGTTCATCGGTCAGAACACTCGCACCAGGAAGATGAAGGCGACGAGCACCGACACCGTCGCAGCCAGCATGGCGAGCTGTTTTTGCCCGTCGTGCCAGTCGAAGTTCTCGATCACCAGCACACGCAGGCCTCCGAGCAGGTGAACCGTCAGCAGGAATACAAGGCCGCCCTCTGCGAATTTCACCAGCGGCTGATCGCTCCATCGCAGGACAGCGTCGAGCCGCGCGCCGCCATGAAATGACAGCCCGAGTACAAAGAAATGGATCGGCAGAAAAATCACGAGCGCCAGCCCGGACAGCCGATGGACCATTGCGGCGATCCACAGCGGGCTGCCGCGATGTTTGGTGCCGGGCGCGCTCACATCGCCACCAAGGCAATCACGGCGTGGAAGCCGAGCAACGCGAGTGTGATGCCGAGGCACACCGCGCACCACCCGACGGCGCGATCAGCAAGCGGCGACCATTCAGTCAGGACGTTGCGGACCCCGATCGAGGCATGAATCGACACCGCGGCAACGAAGATGCCGTAGAACGATGCCCACGCCGCGCTGCCGTGAGTGCGCGAGAGAATATCCGTGGCGGTCATCTGCCGGTGCGTGGCGTAGAAGATGACGGCGATGTGGACGAGCACAAACGGCACCATCAGCGCCGCCGTCGCCCGCTGCCAGACATAGAGCCGCACGTTCATGCTTTCAGTTCGCCTTTGAGATATGCCGCCGTGGAATGCCGCTTGAGGCCGGCGATCGACGCGGTCGGATTGAGCGCAAGCGGGCAGTGTTCCTGGCAGGATTGGTGCGAGTGGCAGGAATGGCAGCCGCCGGACGCGGCAACAGCCGAGAGCCGCGCCGGATTGGCGGAGTCGCGCTCGTCATTGACCAGTGTCCAGGCGCGATTGAGCGCCGCCGGGCCGAGGTAACCGGTGTTCCAGCGTACCGTGTCGCAGGCGGCGTAGCAGACGCCGCAATTGATGCATTCGATGGCGGCGTCGGCTGCGATGCGCTGAGCGCTGTCCGGCCTGATCCGCGCCATCGGCTCGGCGCGGGTTTGCGACGGCACGAACGCGCCTTTCGCCTGCTGCCATTTTTCGAAAAACGGCTGCATGTCGGTCGCCAAGTCCTTGATGATCGGGAGGTTGTCGAGCGGGCCGATCTGCAGGCGGCCGCTTTCGGCGACCTTGGCGACATGGGTGCGGCAGGTCCAGCGCGGGTGGCCGTTCACCGTCATGGCGCAGGAGCCGCACATGCCGACCCGGCAAGCGAAGCGGTACGACAATGTCGGATCGAGGTGACGCTGCACGTAGGTCACCACGTCGAGCACGGTCTGGCTTTCGCCCCGCGGCACGCTGTAGGTTTCGTAACGGCCCTGCGCACCGCCGCGCCACAGCGACACTGACAGTTCCTCATCTGGTTCCGGCATCACTCTCCCGCGCGGATCGTTGATCAAATGTCTCGCCAAGTTAGCGCCAAGACCACGGCTTAGACCAGCCGGCCGCACGGCAATCAGCTCGTCGGATCGCCGCATCTGGCCGAGGCGAGGAGCGGGGGTTCAATTCACGGCTCTCCGAGGCACGGAAGCGGGGCTTGGGGCCGCCGCGGCAGGTGAACGGACTATGTCGGCCCGGGGTCTGCGCTGCGCTCCGAGATATTGCATTGCGGCGTGCAGGATCTAAGTTGGAGGCGGCGCGGGTGTAGCTCAATGGTAGAGCAGAAGCCTTCCAAGCTTATGACGAGGGTTCGATTCCCTTCGCCCGCTCCATTAACCTCTCTTTCCTCTATTGCTCAATAGATTACTGAAAGCATTGGTATTTCCCGGTTGTCGTGCTACAAATCGCATTACAAAACAGGTTTGTAATGCACTCACATGCCCCGACTAGCCACGAAGCTCGCCCCGACCAAACAGGGAGGATTTGTCGCCCGCAAGGTGATCCCGTTCGACGTGCGTGATGAGTACGCTGGGCTCTACGGCCAGCGTACCGAGGAACGCTTGAATACTGGCCCTCTGCCGGTCTCGATCGCGCGCGCGAAGCACCGCGAATGGTCCAGCGAGATTGAAGCGCGGATTGCCAACATCCGATCGGCTCGGAAAGGCGAAGGCCGTACCCTCACCCCACAGCAAGCACGAGGGCTGGCCGGTGAATGGTATCATTGGTTCATCGCACGAATGACGACGCACAAGTGGCCCGCAGACATATGGGGGGATTATCAGGCCCAGGTGCACTCCGAGCTTTATGGACCGGCGATGGCCGGCGGGGTTTTCTCAGGCGATCCACTGGAGTTTTGGGAGCGTGATACCGGCATGCGAGAGCGGGTGAGGCCGCTCATTGCCGACGAGGCAAAATCGAATCAATTTCTAGCGGCCAAGCAGCTCGTTCTGGATGCAGCGTCACGTGATATGTTCCTTGACTACGTTACCCGCGATTTTTTCGCTGCCCTGACGTTGCTCACCCGGCGCGCTCGTGGCGATCATGGACCAGACAAATGGGTGGAGCAGTTCCCTCGATATGAAGGAACCCCGGATTCAAGCCTAACGCCATGGTCTTTGTTTGAGCGGTGGATCACCAAAGCCAAACCCGCCAATTCGACCATAGATCGATGGCGTGGCGTCTTTCTGCGGCTGCAAATCGATTTTCCGAACGCCGGCGCCGGAACATTGCTGCCTGAGCAAATGCAAGTATGGGCTAACCGGCTGATTGATGCTGATCGGTCTGCGTACACGGTCGCAAACATCTGGGTGCGCGCGGCGTGTATCGTGTTTGCATGGGCCATTGATGAAAAGCTGATTTCTCGCAATCCCTTTACCGGCTGGCGCGTGAAGGTGCCGAAAAAGATCAGGATTCGCGAAACGAAGTCCTTCACCGAGGGCGAGATCGAGACAATATTGAGTGCCGCACTAGCGATCGAAATTCGTAGCAAGACTGATGCAGCCAAGCGCTGGTGTCCATGGCTCGCGGCGTACAGCGGTGCACGCATGGGTGAGCTCACGCAATTGCGCGGTGTTGATATCGTCGAAGGCGCCGGCACTCATGGCATTAAGATTTCGCCAGAGGCAGGTACGACCAAGTCCGGCAGGGCGCGCACAGTGCCGCTTCATGACCACCTAATTGAGCAAGGCTTTCTTGCATTCGTGAAGGCCAATGGGGGCGGGCCGCTGTTTTACAATGAGGTGAAGCAGCCGAGTGGACCAGTAGATCCCACTAACCCTCGCAAACCCCGGTATGTGAAAGCACGCGAAAAGGTGGCAACTTGGGTCCGAGGTCTTGGCGTCAACGATCCTGAGTTGTCGCCTAATCACGCCTGGAGACACACGTTCAAGGCCATAGGCTTCCGAAGCGGCATGTCGGAAAAGGTGCTCGACGCCATTGTTGGACATGCGCCGGCTTCAGTTGGGCGGAGCTACGGCGAGCCCACTCTTGCGGATAAAATGACAGAGCTACGCAAATTTCCGCGTTACAAAGCCGCGCGGATGGAAATCAAACGGTAGTCAAATCTCGTGCGGCAAGGGCGCCCGTGCCTTCTCTGCTCGGCAGTCTCGACATGCCAGGATCTCGATTGGTTGTTGGTTCGAGTCCTCCCGGCCGGGCCCACCAATTAATAAAATCAATGACTTAGCCGCTATTTTGGCGGCAGTGGCGACAGCTATTAGCGACAGCTTCTCTCGATCCTTTATGCCGTTTTACGCTGGCGCGCCCTCAAAGTCGATGCTGCTCAACGGCGCCTGATGACACTCATCCGGACGGCGTTCGATTCGAGCCTCAAGATGCCTTTTTAGGTGCGGCACCATCATCGGGACCGAATTCGTCGCGCACGCGGCCCCGGATGGT
>JBAQJL010000137.1:0-86828 GCA_049300295.1 Xanthobacteraceae bacterium | reverse complement strand
ATTGGTGGGCGCACAAGGACTCGAACCTTGGACCCGCTGATTAAGAGTCAGCTGCTCTGGTTCCCATTGCGTACGCCGACCATGTTTCCATCAGCTTGCGCCGTGCTTTGAATAGATCGGAGCGTAGATAGGCCGCCGTCACCGCGTCGCCTTTGCCATGAGCCAGCACGGCCTTGATGACGGCGCGCGGATAGGCCCGGCCATCGTCCTGTTCCTCGGCCCAGGTCGAGAGCGTCGAGCGGAAGCCGTGCAGCGTCGCGCCATGCTCGCGTATTGAGAGTGCGTCATGCCCAAGCATCCCCCCAGTGCGGCGCGACGGGAATACGAATGTATCATCGGCACCGGGTGGACCAAGGCACGCAACCATTGCATCCGTGAGCGGGACCGCGTGATCGCGCTTCATCTTCATCCGCTCCGCAGGCACAATCCACACGCGGTTTGCAAGATCGAACTCACGCCATCGTGCCCCCAACGCTTCCTTGCGGCGCACACCGGTCAGAATCACGAATTTGAGGACGCGGGATTCCACCTCATCGCCAAGCGTCGCCATAAAGGCTGGAATGTCCTTCGCCGCCATGGCCGCCCTGGGCTTCACCTCGGCGATCTTCTTGGAAAGCAGCTCGCGAAGCCGCGCCCAGGTGGCCGGGTTCGGCTCCACGCGCCTCGCGGTCAAGATGGA
The DNA here is from genome assembly GCA_049300295.1 of Xanthobacteraceae bacterium. Taxonomy (GTDB): domain Bacteria; phylum Pseudomonadota; class Alphaproteobacteria; order Rhizobiales; family Xanthobacteraceae; genus BOG-931. Next base: position 86,149 of record JBAQJL010000137.1, on the reverse strand, counting down.
TTCAATGAGCCGGCGCAATCGGTTTCCCTGACTGTTGCCGGGGCCGTTCCAGATCGGCCGCAACGTCTCGGCGACTTGCTCGGTCGTGATCCGGTTCACCGGTATGTCGGCGAGCGCGCCTGCGTGCATCCGCACCAGCGCCATAAGGCCGGCCCGATGGCGTTCGCTCCATTCGTCGGCATGGTTTGAGAGGTAAGCATCGGTCGCAACCGCGAACTTGTCGCCACGGGGCTGGTGCGAGTGAACGCTGCCCGGTATTTCGATTCCTTCGCGCCGCGCCACCGCGAACGCTTCACGCGCTCGCCGGGCCTGGGCCGGCGTGACCCTGGCGGCGGAGCCCAGTCCTTTGCTGCGGATCATGTTACCGTCGCGAAACTGGTACACCCAAAATCCCTTGCCGTTTTTCACGACAAGGTAGAGGTTGTGGCCATCGGCGATCTTTTGATTGACGCCGCTGTTGATGGCCTTTGAGACTTGCTCGGAGCGAAGCATTGGCGGTATTCTGGTTACACACTTGGTACCACACATTTAGTGGCCCAACCTGTCCCACACAAGCCCGCGATGCGCAAGTAGCTAAGGTGGAACAAGTGCCGATTATATCGGTGTTATGGCCCGCTATGTCCCGTGCTGGCTCGCAATACAATTAACCGCAGGGGCGAAGCTTCGCGCGGCCCCGGAATGACGCCACGCCATTTACACCGCCGCGCGGGCATTGCTAAATCGCCTGAGAGCTCAAGCCGCTCAAATAACCCGTTGGGAGCCCGCCCATGCCGACGATCGACACCGAGCGTTTTCGGCTGCGCAACTTCGTCGAACAACTCGTAGCGTGCGGCGAGTGTGAGGTGCGCGAGAAGCCTGTCGATCTCATTGACGTCGCCAGTGCGCTCGACGGCAATCCGCGGGCGGTGCTGTTCAAGGCGGCGGGTCCCGAGAAGGCCGAACTGGTCGGCAACGTGATGGGCTCGCGCAAGCGGCTCGCCAACGCGCTCGGCACCAACGAGCGTGAGCTGTTGGCTACACTGAACGCACGCCTCAACCGCCTGCAGCCACCCGTCCGGGTGTCGTCGCAGCAGGCGCCGGTGCAGCAGGTGGTGCTCAAGGAGGACGAGGCCGATCTCACCGCGCTGCCGGTGCACCTGCAGCATGGCGCCGACGGCGCGCCTTACATTTCCGCTGGCATCGATTACGCGCTGTTTCCCGGCACGGGCCTCACCAATGTGGGCTGCCGCCGCATCATGCTGCGCGGCAGGCGCCACGCCGGTGTCGACCTGATCGCGCCGAGCGACATGCGCGCCATCTATCTTGAAGGCGCGGCCCGCAAAGAGCCGGTGCCGGTCGCCTACACCGTCGGCTCGCACCCGGCCGACTTTCTGGCCGCGATGACGTCACTGCCGTCGGTCGACGAACTCGCCGTGGTCGGCGCGTTGCGCGGCGCGCCGGTGCCGGTGGTCAAATGCGTCACCAGCGACATCTACGTGCCGGCCGACGCCGAATACGTCATCGAGGGCTATCTGGATCCGGCCGGTCATGTCGAACCGGAAGGACCATTCGGCGAATATGTCGGCTATTACGGCGTGATGAAGCGTAACCCGGTGCTGCACATCACCGCGATCACGCACCGCGAGGACGCGCTGTTCCAGACGCTGACCATCAGTGGCCGCACGCTGGCGCATACCGATACCACGCAGCTTTCCGCCGTGAAGACCGAGTCGGCTGCCTGGGCGGCGCTGATGGCGGCGGTGCGTGAACCGCTGGCGGTCTGCGCCACACCGTCGAGCGGCGGCATGTATAACGTGCGGGTCGCGCTGCGCCAGCGCGTGCCGGGCGACGCCAAAAACGCGATCGCGGCCGTATTCGGCTCGCACGCCGAAGCCAAGCACGTATTCGTGTTCGATCCGGACATCGACGTGTTTTCCGACGCCGAGACCGACTGGGCATTCGCCACGCGCTTCCAGGCCGACCGCGACCTCGTCACCGGCACCGGCTTTCGCGTGGTGCCGCTCGATCCGTCGCTCGGTGGTGCGCGCACCGGCGCCAAGCTCGGTTTCGACTGCACGATTCCATTCGGCAAGAGCAATGCCTTCGAGTTCTCGGTGCCGACGCCGCCGTCGGCAAAGAAAATTGCGCCGCAAAAATCGGTCGCCGACGCGCTGGCGGCGGGGCCAGCAAGCTTTTTGAATCTCGTGACTGCGCTCGGCAGCAAGGACGGCCGCGAAATCGTCCGCGAGCTTGATGCGCTTTATTCGTCGCAGCGGCTCGGCCGGCTTGATGACGGTCGGTATGTGCTAAAAAACGGCGAGAAGTGAAAATGCAACGGCGCCGCACTTGTCATCGTCCGCGGAGGCGGACGATCCAGTAATCATCGGCCGCAAGACTAACCGTGCGCCTGTATCTACTGGATGCCCGCCTGCGCGGGGCATGACAGAAAAGTCTGAGGGAGCGAAACGATGACGCAACGCACCACACCGCCATTCCGCGCCGATCATGTCGGCAGCCTGTTGCGCACCGCGCCGCTGAAAGACGCGCGTGCCAAGCGGGCGCAGGGCGCAATCACTGCGGCGCAACTCAAAGAAGTCGAGGATCGCGAGATCGAGAAGGTCATCAAAAAACAGGAGGACGTCGGGCTGAGGCTCGCGACCGACGGCGAATTCCGCCGCTCGTGGTGGCATTTCGACTTTTTCAAGAGCCTGCAAGGCGTCACGCCGTTCACTACGGAGGGCGGCATTCAGTTTCACGGCGTGCAGACTAAGCACGAAGGCATCAAGATCAGTTCGAAGATGGGCTTCTCCGGCCATCCGATGCTGGAGCATTTCAAGTTTCTCAGAGCCCACACACGGGTCACGCCGAAGATGACGATACCGGCACCGTCGACGCTGCATTTCCGCCAGGGCCGCGTCGCGATCAGCCGCGATTTCTATCCGACGCTCGACCCGTTCTTTGACGATCTCGCCGCCGCCTATCGGACCGCCATCCGCGCCTTCTACGACGCCGGCTGCCGCTACCTGCAGCTCGACGACACCGCGTGGGCCATGGTGTGCGACCCAAGCGAACGCGCGCATTCGAAAGAGCGCGGCGACGATCCCGACGCGCTGCCGGCGCGCTATGCGCGGCTCACCAACGCGGCACTCGAAGACAAGCCGGCCGACATGGCCATCACCATGCATTCCTGCCGCGGCAATTTCCGCTCCACCTTCATCGCTTCGGGCGGTTACGAGTTCGTAGCCGAACAGCTCCTCGCCCATACGGGCCTCGACGGCTATTTCCTCGAATACGATTCGGATCGGGCCGGCGGCTTCGAGCCGCTGCGGTTTTTCCCGAAAGCCAAGAAGCAGCTCGTGCTCGGCCTTGTCACTTCGAAATCCGGCAAGCTCGAAAGCAAGGACGAGATCAAACGCCGGATCGATGAAGCCAGCAAATATATCGCGCTCGACCAGCTTTGCCTATCGCCGCAATGCGGCTTCGCCTCAACCGAGGAAGGCAACGTGCTGGCCGAAGATGAACAATGGGCCAAGCTGCGGATGATCGTGGAATTGGCGGACGACATCTGGGGGAAGTGAGAACATGCGCTGTCATCGTCCGCGCGTGCGGACGATCAAGTAATCACATGAGTACTGGATGCCCCGCCTGCGCGGGGCATGACAGCTTGCGGGAGTAAGAACAATGCAGCGTACCAAACCGCCATTCCGCGCCGATCATGTCGGCAGCCTGTTGCGCACGGCGCCACTCAAAGCGGCGCGGGAAAAGCGCAAGAACGGCGAACTTTCCGCCGAAGCGCTGATCGAAATCGAAGATCGAGAGATTGAGAAGGTCATCAAGAAGCAGGAGGACGTCGGGCTACGCTCGATCACCGATGGCGAGTACAGGCGCATCTCCTGGAATTACGATTTCCTGGAGAATCTCCACAACGTCGAATCCTATATGGGCGAGCGCAAGATCAAGTTCGCCGCCACCGGCCCGCAGCCGCGGCCGATCCTGCTGCGCGTCATCGGCAAGCTCGGCGGCTACAAGCCACATCCGATGATCGAGCATTTCAAGTTTCTCAAGGCGCACACGCGGCAGACGCCGAAGCTGACCATTCCGTCGCCTTCGTCGCTGCATTTCCGCTATGGCCGCGATGCCGTGCCGGAAGCGATCTATCCATCGATGGGCGATTTTTATCGCGATCTCGGCGAGACGTATCGCAAGGCGGTACACGCCTTTGCGGATGCCGGCTGCCGCTATCTGCAACTTGACGAGGTCAATCTCGCCTATCTGTGCGACCCGGCGCTCCGCAAGCAGATTACCGATCGCGGCGAAGACCCGGCGGCGCTGCCGAGCATCTATGCGGGCATGCTCAATGCCGCCATTTCGGACATTCCACCCGACATGACCATCACCATGCACTTGTGTCGCGGCAATTTCCGCTCGAGCTTCGTTGCCTCCGGCGGCTACGAGCCGGTCGCGGAGCTGCTCTTCAACAAAATCAACGTGCACGGCTATTTCATGGAATACGACACCGATCGCGCTGGCGGCTTCGAGCCGTTACGCTTCGTGCCGAAGAACAAGACCGTCGTGCTCGGGCTTGTCACCACCAAGAGCGGCTCGCTGGAGAAGAAAGACGAGATCAAACGCCGCATCGAGCAGGCGGCAAAGTTCGTCGACATTGATCAGCTCTGCCTGTCGCCGCAATGCGGTTTTGCTTCGACCGAGGAGGGCAATGCGCTGGCCGAAGAACAGCAATGGGCGAAGCTGCGCATGATCGTCGAGATCGCCGACGAGGTATGGGATTAGGAAAACTGACTGTCATCGTCCGCCGAGGCGGACGATCCAGTAATCGCTGCGGAGGCCGGTGATTACTGGATGGCCCGCCTTCGCGGGCCATGACAATAACGCAGGAGTAAAATAATGACTCAACGAACCAAACCGCCGTTCCGCGCCGACCACGTCGGCAGCCTGTTGCGTCCCGCGGCGCTCAAAGCCGCGCGCGAGCGCCACGCCAAGGGCGAGATCGGCGCCGCCGAGCTCAAGGTGGTGGAAGACCGCGCCGTCGAGGACATCATCAAGAAGCAGGAGGCGGTCGGTCTGCAATCAATCACCGACGGCGAATTCCGCCGCTCGTGGTGGCACCTCGATTTTCTGTGGGGCCTCGACGGTGTCGAAAAGCACGTCATGGACGCCGGGATCGCGTTCGCGGCGGTGACGACGCGCAACGAAGGCATCAAGGTCACGGGCAAGATCGGCTTTTCCAGTCACCCGATGATCGAGCATTTCAAGTTCCTCAAGGCGCATACGACGCGCACGCCGAAGATGACCATTCCGGCCCCGTCGGCGCTTTACGGCCGACCGATCGGAACGCCGGTCGACAAATCGATTTATCCGAACAAGGAAAAGATGTTCGACGATCTCGGCCAGGCGTACAAAAAGGCAGTGCGTGCTTTCTACGACGCCGGCTGCCGCTACCTGCAGCTGGATGAGGTGTTCATCGCCATGCTGTGCGATCCAAACTACCGCCAGCAGATGAAAGACCGCGGCGACGATCCGGCTGCGCTCGGGCCGCTCTACGGCGAACTGATCAATACGGCGATATCGGACATCCCGTCCGACATGACCGTGACCATGCACCTGTGCCGCGGCAACTATAAATCGACCTTCATGGGCACCGGCGGCTACGACGCCGAGCAGGAAGTGCTGTTCGACAAGATCAAGGTGCATGGCTATTTCATGGAATACGACACCGCGCGCGCCGGCGGCTTCGAGCCGCTGCGCAGGCTGCAGAAAGGCCGCTACGCCGTGCTCGGTCTGGTGACGACGAAGTCCGGAGCGCTGGAATCCAAGGACACAATCAAGCGTCGCATCGAGGAGGCCGCCAAGTTCACCGACCTCGATCAGCTCTGCCTGTCGCCGCAATGCGGCTTCGCCTCGACCGAGGAAGGCAATGTGCTCGCCGAAGACGAGCAGTGGGCGAAACTGCGCATGATCGGCGAGATTGCGCGCGAAGTGTGGGGTAATTAGCGCGCGCTTACCCCGTCTTGGCCGGGCTTGTCCCGGCTATCCACGTCTTTAATGTGCCGATCCAAAGCCGTGTTAGTGAAAGAATTACTCATGCCAAACATCGTTGCCGGTAAAGTCGCCATCGTCACCGGCGCGGGACGCGGAATCGGACGCGGCATCGCGCTGGTGATGGCGGCCGAGGGTGCGCGCGTCGTGGTCTGCGATATCGGCGCGAGCCTCGAAGGCGCCGGTACTGATGCGGGGCCGGCGCAAACCGTCGTCGACGAGATCAAAAAGGCAGGCGGTGAGGCCATTGCGTCGACGCTGTCGATCAGCGAGCCAGGCAACGCCGACAAAATCGTCAAATCCGCACTCGAGGCCTTCGGGCGGGTCGACATCCTGGTCAACAACGCCGGGATCCTGCGCGACCGCATCTTTCATCGCATGAGCTGGTCGGACTGGTCGGACGTAATCGCCGTGCACCTGCACGGCAGCTTCAACATGAGCCATGCCTGCGCGGTGCATTTCCGCGAACAGAATTCCGGCAGCTTCATCCACATGACGTCGACGTCGGGACTGGTCGGCAATTTCGGCCAGGCCAATTACATGGCGGCGAAGCTCGGTATTGTCGGCCTGTCGCGCGGCATCGCACTCGACATGGCGCGCTTCAAGGTGCGCTCGAACTGCATCGCGCCATTCGCTTGGACCCGCATGATCGACTCGATCCCCGCCGAGTCCGAGGAAGAGAAGCAGCGCGTCGCCCGCTTCCGCGAGATGACGCCGGAGAAGATCGCTCCGCTTGCCGTCTATCTCGGCTCCGATCGTGCCGAAGGCATTTCCGGGCAAATCTTTTCGGTGCGCAACAACGAGATTTATCTGTTCAATCAGACCCGGCCGATCCGCACCTTGCATCGCTCCGACGGCTGGACGCCGGAGAAGATTGACGCCCAGCTCAAGGGCGCGTTTGCGTCCTCGTTCACGCCACTAGATCGCTCGACCGATGTGTTCTCGTGGGACCCGGTGTGAGTCTTTGCCCTAACCGCCGTCATGCCCGGCCTTGTGCCGGGCATCCACGTCTTTAATCTTGCCACGGTAAGGCGTGGATGGCCGGGACAAGCCCGGCCATGACGGGGAAACACGGAACTGAACCAATGACCATCGTCTACGACAAGATCATGGCGCTCGAAATTCCGGCCGCCGAGCAGACCTACACGTCGAAGGATTGCATCCTCTACGCGCTTGGCGTCGGCCTCGGTCAGGACCCCATGAACGAGGACGAACTGGCCTTCGTCTATGAGAAAGGGCTGAAGGTGCTGCCGACAATGGGGGCGGTGCTGGGGCATCCTGGCTTCTGGATGCGCGACCGCGACACCGGCATCGATTGGGTGCGGATCGTCAACGGCGAACAGGGCGTGCGGCTGCATCAGCCGCTCAAGCCGCAGAATACTGTTGTCGGCAAACAGCGCATCCTCGAAGTCGTCGACAAGGGTGCGGGCAAAGGCACGCTCGTATTCACCGAACGCAAGGTGAGTGACAAGACAACCGGCGAGCCGATCGCAACCGTGACGCAGACCACGTTCTGCCGTGCCGACGGGGGCTTCGGCGGTCCGCCACGCGCTGCACCGGAGCCGCATCCAATCCCGACGCGCGCGCCCGACGCAGTGTGCGACTTCACCACGCGCCCGGAGACGGCGTTGATCTATCGGCTGTCTGGCGACCGCAATCCGCTGCACGCCGAGCCCGCCGTGGCAAAGCAAGCCGGCTACCCGCGGCCGATCATGCACGGGCTCGGCAATTTCGGTTTTGCCGGGCATGCGGTGTTGAAAACCATGTGCGGTTACGACCCGGCAAAACTTGTTGCTTTCGCCTGCCGCTTCACCGCGCCGGTGTATCCGGGCGAGACGCTGCGCACCGAGATGTGGCGCGACGGCGATGTGGTCAGCTTCCGTACGCGCGTGGTCGAACGCGATGCGATCGCCGTCAACAACGGCCGCGCCGAGGTCAAATCGTGAGCGAAAGCGCCGAGCTTGCGCAAATCCGCGAAGCGGTACGCGCGCTCTGCGCAGACTTTCCCGGCGAGTACTGGCGGGCGCTCGATCGCGAGCGCGCCTATCCGGATGAATTCGTCGCGGCGCTGACCAAGGCGGGCTTTCTCGCCGCGCTGATCCCCGAAGAGTATGGCGGCAGCGGGCTGACGATGAGCGCCGCAATCGCCATCATGGAAGAAATCCAGGCATCGGGCTGCAACGGCGCCGCCTGCCACGCCCAGATGTACACCATGGGCACGCTGCTGCGTCATGGCAGCGCCGAACAGAAGGCGCGCTACCTGCCCGGCATTGCGCGCGGCGAACTGCGCTTGCAGGCGTTCGGCGTCACCGAGCCGAGCTCCGGCACCGACACTCTCAGCTTGCGCACAACGGCGGTGCGCGACGGCGATCATTACGTGGTCAACGGGCAGAAAATCTGGACGTCTCGTGCCGAGTATTCGGATCTGATGCTGCTGCTTGCCCGCACGACACCACGCGATCAAGCCATATCGAAAACGGGAGGTCTTTCAGTTTTCCTCGTCGACATGCGCGACGCCAAGGCGAACGGCCTTACCGTCCGGCCGATCCGCACGATGATGAATCACGCCACCACCGAAGTGTTCTTCGAGAACATGCGGGTGCCGGCGGAGAATCTGATCGGCAATGAGGGCGAGGGCTTTCGCTACATCCTCTCGGGCATGAATGCCGAGCGCATCCTGATCGCCGCGGAATGCATCGGCGACGCCAAATGGTTCATCCAGAAATCTTCCGTCTATGCGGGCGAGCGTATCGTGTTCGGCCGGCCGATCGGGCGGAACCAGGGCGTGCAGTTCCCGATCGCGCGCTCTTATATCGGCATGCGCGCCGCCGAACTGATGGTGCGCGAGGCCGCCTCTCTGTACGAGGCCGGCGAGGGCTGCGGCGCCGAGGCCAACATGGCCAAGCACCTCGCCGCCGAATGCTCGTGGGCCGCCGCCGACATGTGCGTGCAGATCCATGGCGGCTTCGGCTTCGCCGAGGAATTCGACATCGAACGCAAATTCCGCGAGACGCGGCTCTATACGGTGGCGCCGATCTCGACCAATCTGGTGCTGTCCTACATCGCCGAGCATGTGCTCGGCTTGCCGAGATCGTATTGAGATGTCGCGTCCGCTCTCCGGCCTCCTCGTCGTCTCGCTCGAACAGGCCGTCGCGGCGCCGATGTGTACCTGCCGCCTCGCCGATGCGGGCGCCCGGGTGATTAAGGTCGAAAGGCCGGAAGGCGATTTTGGCCGCTACTACGATCAGCTCGTGCACGGCGAGTGCAGCTATTTTGTCTGGCTCAATCGCGGCAAGGAATCCGTCGTGCTCGATCTTGCCAAGCCTGAAGACAAGGCACTGCTCGCCGCAACAATCGCGCGCGCCGACGTGTTCGTGCAGAATCTGAAACCCGGCGCGGCCGAAAAGCTCGGCTTCGGCATCTCGCGGCTGCGACGTGAAAATCCGCGGCTCATCTGCTGCTCGATCACTGGCTACGGCGAGAGCGGCCCGTACGCGGCGCGCAAAGCCTATGACATGCTGATCCAGGCCGAATCCGGCCTCGCCTCGATCACCGGCACGGCCGAGCCGTCGCGGGTCGGCGTTTCGGTATGCGACATTGCGTCGGGCATGAACGCCTACGAGGCGATCCTCGAAGCGCTGATCGCACGCGGGCGCTCAGGCGAAGGCGCCGAGCTTTCGATCTGCATGTTCGACGCCATGGCGGACTGGATGGCGGTGCCGCTCATGCAGCAGGAGGCGGGTGCGCCGCCGAAGCGCGTCGGCCTTGCCCACACCTCGATCGCGCCCTACGGGGCGTTCCGCAGCCGCGACGGCATCGACATCCTGATCTCGATTCAGAGCGACCGCGAGTGGCGCATCTTGGCGGGCAAAGTCTTGGGTAACGCGGCGCTGGCGGCCGATCCGGCCTTCGCCACAAATGTCGAACGGGTAAAGCGCCGGAGCGAGACTGATGGCAAAGTCGCCGCCGTGTTCGGCGCGCTCGCCGCCGACGCGATCGAGGAAAAGCTCGCCGCGGCCGACATCGCGTTCGCGCGGGTCAACAGTCCTGCCGATCTCGGCCACCATCCGCATCTGCGCCGCATCACCGTCGGGACGCCAAGCGGCCCGGTATCGTATCCGGCGCCGGCCGAGCAGCACGCCTCGGCGGCGCGGCACTATGGACCCGTCCCGGCGCTCGGCGCACATACCGAAAAGGTGCGCGCGGAGTTCATGCCGTCTACAATCGGCGCCAAATAGCTGGGTAGGCGATCCGGGAGGCTTTCATGGACATCGGCTTTATCGGTCTCGGCAATATGGGCGCCCACATGGCGCGGCGGCTGGTCGAGGCCGGTCACAAGGTCATCGTCTACGACGTCCGCCAGGAGGCGATCGGCAATATCGCGGCGCTCGGCGCGGTCGCGGCGCGGTCACCCAAAGAGGTCGCCGACGCCGCCGAGACCGTCATGGTGAGCCTGCCGACGCCCGACATCGTGCTCAAAGTAGCGACCGGGCCGCACGGCGTGATCGAAGGCAAGCGCGTGAAACGCTTTGTCGATCTGTCGACCACTGGCTCGGTCATGGCGCAGCGTGTTTTCAAGCTGCTTGCGGCAAAGAACATCGTGCAGATCGATGCGCCGGTGAGCGGCGGCGTGCGCGGCGCCGCCAAAGGCACGGTCGCCGTCATGGCCTCGGGGCCGCGCGCGGACGTCGAGGCCGTCGAGCCCGCGCTGAAAGTCATCGGCAAGTTTTTTTATATCGGCGAAAAATCCGGCGCCGGCCAGACCATGAAGCTCTGCAACAACGTGCTGTCCGCCGCCGCTACCGTGGCGACCTCGGAATCGTTTGTCACCGGCGTCAAGGCCGGCCTCGACCCGCGCACGATGGTCGATGTGATCAACGCCAGCTCGGGACGCAGCACCGCAACCGAGCAGAAATTTCCCGAAGCGGTCATTCCGCGCACCTTCAATCAGGGCTTCACCGCGGGTCTGATGCTCAAGGACGTCAATCTGTTCATCTCGGAAGCGAAAGCGATCGGCGTGCCGGTCGGGGCCATCGAGGCCGTGGCAGCTTTGCTCAAGCTCACGTGCGATGAACTTGGCTCGGACAGCGACATTACCGAAGTCATCAAGCCGATTGAAAAGCGCGCCGGTGTCGAGGTGCGGGCGCCTAAGGCGTGAACATGCTACGCGTGTATCAGCAGATATTTTTGTTTGTTTCGTCATGACGACGCCCCGTCTCGACGACTTTCGCCGTATCGTCGTGAAAGTCGGATCTTCTCTGCTCGTCGATTCGCAGGCCGGCCGGCTCAACGAATCCTGGCTCGCTTCGCTGGTGGCGGACCTTGCCGCCCTGCACGGCAATGGGCGCGACATTCTGGTGGTTTCGTCGGGCGCAATCGCGCTCGGCCGCGCCGTGCTCAAGCTGCCATCGGGGCCCCTCCGCCTCGAGGATAGCCAGGCCGCGGCGGCCGTCGGCCAGATCGAACTGGCGCGCAGATGGACCGCGGCTTTGTCGCGGCACGGCATCACCGGCGGACAAGTGCTGGTGACGCTCACCGACACCGAGGAACGGCGGCGCTACCTCAATGCACGCTCGACCATCGACAAACTTCTGGAATGGCGCGCGGTGCCGGTGATCAATGAAAACGACACCGTCGCGACCAGTGAAATTCGCTATGGCGACAATGACCGGCTGGGTGCACGCGTCGCCACGATGATGAGCGCCGATCTGCTGGTGCTGCTGTCCGATGTTGATGGGCTCTATGACGCGCCTCCCGGTACGTCGGACTCGGCCCAGCTCGTGCCGTATGTCGAGCGCGTCACGCCGGCGATCGAAGCGATGGCGGGCGCCGCCGGATCGGAATTATCGCGTGGCGGCATGCAGACGAAGATCGAAGCAGCAAAAATGGCGACGGAAGCCGGCACGCACATGCTGATCGCTTCCGGCCGAGTCGAGCATCCGTTGCGCGCAGTCACTGACGGTGCGCGCTGCACCTGGTTCAGCGCCGCCGGCAATCCTTTCACGGCACGCAAAAAATGGATCGCCGGATCGCTCGAGCCTAAAGGCATCCTCACCATCGACGCCGGCGCTGTAGCGGCACTGCGGCGTGGCAACAGCCTGTTGCCGGTCGGCGTCGTGCGGATTGACGGCGCCTTCGAACGCGGCGATGCCGTGATCATTCGCGGTCCGGATGGCGGCGAAATCGGTCGCGGCCTCTGTGCCTACGACGCCACCGACGCGCAGAAGATTCGCGGCCGCTCGTCCGCCGATATCGCGTCAATTCTCGGCTACAGCGGGCGCGCCGAGATGATCCACCGTGACAATCTGATCGTCGGGCGCGAGTGATGCAGCGCGGTGGTGCTGGTTTGACCGCTGCCGCTGCCGCTACCACCAACTGGCGCTATTACTGAACTGCCGTTCCGCGGGTTCGGAGATTAAGAATAAAAGGCCGGGGGCGATTTCCCCCAAAGGGGTCCTCGCACCCGGCCACGCTCCAGACACCACACTGCCATGCAACTCACTTGCGCACACCCAATGCACGGCCTGTCAGTTGGTTCCGGCGGCATCCCGCGTGCATCATGAAGTGGTTACGAAAGAGAGAACCCCGGCCACTAAGGTGTCCGGGGTTCGACGCCGGGAGATTGAGGGTGAGGGGCTGGGGGCTTCGCCCGGCGTCTGACAATCAACGTCGCTTGCGCAACCTCGTTCCGGGAACGAGCGCAATTTTTTTTGCCCGCGTCAAAAGACTATTCGATCGGGAACTTGACCTGCCATGCGTCCCAAACGGCCGCCTGAGGCGCGCCGGAACCGGTTGCACCCGGGGGAGTTCCGCCGGAATCTCCACCCTTTGCCCGCTCGGCATGACGATGTAGCGCGAGGATACGCGAAGCTTCCCGTGATGACCGCCGCAGCCCTCGACCACATAGACGGTCCCCGCCGGCAGACGCTTCGGCAACTTGCGAATCTGACAATCTGTCGACACGCTCATGACACCCTCCAGGTTCCGGTCACAACAAAAACCGATGGCAGTTCCGTAGCGTTCCCGGAAAACCATGACACGCTAAAGAAAGCTGTGAGTCGCGGTGGATAACCACGCCCCTTGGGCCGCCTCGCCGGGGCTCGCCAAACATGCTAGAAAGCGGCGAATGCGAGACGGATCAAGGCCATGAACGCTCCGCTCAAGGCGGTTCCAGGCACCGGGAACCTCCAGGCCGCCATGGGGGCCATCGGACGCGAGGCGCGCGCCGCCGCGCGGATACTGGCGCTTGCAGGAACCGCCCAGAAGAACCGGGCGCTTGCCGCCATGGCCAAGTCTGTCCGCGCGTCGCGCGCGGCGATCCTGACCGCCAACGCCGAGGATGTGGCCGAAGCAAAGGCTGCCGGGGCCGCCGCTGCGTTCCTGGACCGGTTGACGCTCAACCCCGCATCTATCGAGGCCATGGCGGGCGGCATTGAAACAATTCGCCGGTTGAAGGACCCGATCGGCGGCGTCCTGGCGGCTTGGCGCCGGCCCAACGGCATGCGGATCGAGCGCGTCCGCGTGCCGCTCGGCGTTGTCGGCGTGATCTATGAGAGCCGGCCTAACGTCACCGCGGACGCGGGCGCGCTATGCCTGAAGGCCGGCAACGCCGTCATCCTGCGTGGTGGCTCCGAGAGCTTCCGCTCGTCGCGCGCGATCCATGTGGCAATGGTTGCGGGCCTCGTCGAAGCCGGATTGCCGGCGGCGGCGATTTCCCTTGTACCGACACGCGATCGGGAAGCGGTCGGCTTGATGCTCGCAGGCCTCGATGGCTCAATCGACGTCCTGGTGCCGCGCGGCGGCAAGAGTCTGGTCGGTCGCGTTCAAAGCGAGGCACGGGTTCCGGTCTTTGCCCACCTGGAAGGCGTTTGCCACGTCTACGTCGATCGCAAAGCCAAGCTGCCAATGGCCAAGGCCATCGTGCTCAACGCAAAGATGCGGCGGACCGGCGTATGCGGTGCGGCCGAGACTTTGTTGGTCGACCGTGCCGCGGCCGCGAAATTGCTCAAGCCACTGATCGCCATGCTGATCGATGCCGGCTGCGAGATTCGCGGCGATGCCGCCGTGCAGGCGGTCGATGCTCGGGTGAAACCCGCGAGCGAATTAGACTGGAGCACCGAGTATCTGGATGCGATCATCACCGCCGGCGTGGTCGACGGAGTCGATGCCGCCATCGCCCACATCGACCGCTATGGATCGCACCACACCGATGCGATCGTCACCGAGGACCGGCAGGCGGCGGAGAAGTTTTTGCGCGAAGTCGATTCGGCAATCGTCCTGCACAACGCGTCCACGCAGTTTGCCGACGGCGGCGAATTCGGATTCGGCGCCGAGATCGGCATCGCCACCGGCCGGCTGCATGCGCGCGGCCCGGTCGGCGTCGAGCAGCTTACGAGTTTCAAGTACCGCATTCGCGGCAGCGGCCAAACGCGGCCGTAGTTGGTGTTCGCCCGATCCGATTTGATCAAAATCGGCGGGCGATGTGGGAGGGGGCGTTTCCGACGGGCATGAGGAGTGACTTTTCTGGCGCGCGCTCGGCTGCGGCAGCAGCGCGGGTTGTGCTGCCGCCGCATGCGCCCGGCATGCGGATCGGCTTGTTTGGCGGGACGTTCGATCCGCCCCATGCAGCCCATCGAGCGGCATGTCTCTTGGCGCTACGTCGCCTGGGGCTCGACAGCGTGTGGTGGCTCGTTACACCGGGCAATCCGCTCAAGGATACGCGCGGCCTCGCGCCGTTAAGCGAACGTGTCGCGGCCGCACGGGCGCTGGCTCACCATCCGCACATCAACGTCACCGATTTCGAAGCAAAATTAGACATTCACTACACCTTCGAAACGGTGTCCTACCTGGTCCGCCGCTGCCGTGGCGTGCACTTTGTCTGGATCATGGGCGCCGACAACTTGCGCAGCTTCCACCGCTGGCAGCGATGGCGCGACATCGCCGCGCTGGTGCCCATCGCAATCGTTGATCGGCTTGGCCCAAGCCTTTACGCCGCCGCGACTGCCGCCGGTCAGACATTGGCGCACGCGCGCCTCCCCGAGACCGCGGCGCGGGCGTTGCCGGAACGAAAGCCTCCTGCCTGGATTTATCTGCACGGCCTCAAATCGCCGTTATCGTCGACCGCGTTGCGTGCGGCGCGTGGCATCCCGGGACGCCGCAATGTGAAGATTCTTTGAAGCATTCCGGTTGAAACCATTAACTGAGCAGGCCTATGTTAAGGACTGCCGGAGTCGATAATCCGGCCTGCGTAAGGAGCGAAAGGATCAGGACCCCTGTCCCACCCTGCCACTGTTTGGGCCGACCATCGCGTGCCCGAAGCGGTCTCCAGAATGCGTATTGACGCCGAGGAGATTCTCCGTCTGGTTCTCGCGCGCCTCGACGATATGAAGGCCGAGGACATCCTCACCATCGATTTGCGCAACAAGTCTTCGATCGGCGACTACATGGTCGTCTCGACCGGCCGTTCGCAACGTCACGTCGGATCGGTCGCCGATCGGATCGTCGAAGACCTCCACAAGGTCGGCATCGCGGCCCGCGTCGAAGGCGCGCCGCATTGCGACTGGGTGCTGATCGACGCCGGCGCGGTGATCGTCCACGTGTTTCGGCCGGAAGTCCGCGCCTTCTACAATCTGGAAGGAATGTGGACGAGCGGCCGCGCCGCCAAACGCGCGAGTTAGCCGGCCGGCGACGTTCGATCGTGCATGTGCCTGTCAGGGGCGCCCTGAAGGCGACGGAAAGCTCACATGCGCCTCGTCGTCATCGCCGTTGGCCGCCTCAAACAGGGCCCCGAACGCGAACTCGCCGAGGCCTATCGAAAGCGCGCGCAAGCGACCGGACGGGCGCTCGGCGTCCGCGACATCGAGATCGTCGAAATTCGCGAAAGCCGCGCCCAGGATGCCGAACGCCGCCGCGTCGAAGAGGCAATCGCGATCGCCAATATCGTTCCCGAGAGGGCGATCATCGTCATCCTGGACGAACACGGCGACAACCTCGACAGCGCGGCCTTGGCGGGGCTGCTCCGAGCGTGGCGCGCGGAGGACCCGCCGGCCGTCTGTTTCGTCGTTGGGGGCGCCGACGGATTGGCCCAAAGCCTGCAGCAACGCGCCAAGCTCAGGTTGGCCTTCGGCAGCGCCACCTGGCCCCACCAGTTGGTGCGCGTCATGCTGCTGGAGCAGCTTTACCGCGCCGCCAGTATCGTTGCGGGCCACCCGTACCATCGGGCGTGACTGCCCTTAATTCTTCTCAATCCAGTCCCAGTGTTTTGTGACGTTCGTGCCAGGGCGGCGTCTTATTGTGGTCCAGCCATTGCTTTTTCTTGCCATCCTGAGGCCGGCAGTTACCGTGAAAAGCATGATTCTCCGACGGTCGCGCCCAACCGATCCGTGCCTAGTGCTCAGCTCGGCTTTGGCTTTGGCGCTGCCGTTTGGCGCCAACCTGGCCGCCTTCGCGCAATCGCCGGCTACCCAGGTTCCGCCGCGGCCGGCACTCCCCGTGACCACTTCGGCGGGGACGCCCTCCGCCGACGATGCGATCCGGCAGCATGATCAAGAGCTCGACGCGATACGGAACCGGCAGCGCCAATCGGCGGACAGCCAGGGCAAGCTCAGATTGCAGATCGAGGCGCTCAGCGAAGATCGGCGCGCGCTCAGCCAACAGCTCATCGAATCGGCAGCGGCGGTGCGCGACGTCGAGACAAAGATCGATGACGCGCAGTCGCGGCTCCAGTCGCTCGACGCGCGCGAACAAGTTTTTCAAAAATCGCTCGACGAGCGGCGGACCGCAATCATCGAGATTCTTGCGGCCCTGCAGCGCGTCGGGCAACGGCCGCCTCCCGCGCTGCTGGTGCGACCGGAGGATGCCCTGAAAGCATTACGCACCGCGATCACGCTCGGGGCCGTGGTTCCGGACATGCGAGCGGAGGCTGATGCGATCGCCGGCGACCTCGCCGAGCTTTCCCGCGTGCGCAAGGACATCGTCAGCGAGCGGGCGACATTATCGCAAAATCTCGACCGCTTGGCGAATGAGCAGCTCCGCTTGAATATGCTGATCGACGCGCGGCAGAAAAAACAGGTCAATACCGAGCAGGCGCTCGCCGGCGAACAACAGCATGCCGTGGATCTGGCGCACCAAGTCGATAACCTCAAAGACCTGATCGCCAAGCTCGAATCGGATATCGATCCGGCGACTCGCGCGGCGCGCGACTCCGCACGCGGCATCGAAGCCGATTCGACCCGACCCAAGCTAGCGGCCCTTGGCGATCCAGGCCGTATGGCTCCGGCGATTGCTTTTGCCAATGCGCGCGGCCATCTGCGATTACCCGTCAACGGCGTACCGATTCACGCGTTTGGCGCTTCCGACGGGGTCGGTGGAACTCAAAAAGGCCTCTCGATAGTCACCCACGCAGGTGCGCAGATCACGGCGCCATGCGACGGTTGGGTTGTTTACGCGGGTCCATTTCGCAGCTATGGGCAACTCTTGATCCTCAATGCTGGCGGCGGCTATCATGTGCTGTTAGCGGGGATGGAGCGGATTTCCGTCGACCTCGGACAGTTCGTGCTGACCGGAGAACCCGTAGCGGCGATGGGTGGCCAAGCGCAGTTGTCGGCCGCCGTCGCTACCGGCTCTAAAAAACCTGTTCTCTACGTGGAGTTCCGTAAGGACGGCACTCCTATTGACCCCAGCCCTTGGTGGGCGACAAACGAAGGCGAAAAGGTTCGCGGATGATGCGCAAGACCCCCCTGATCCTCCTCAGTGCACTGGCCGGCGCCGCGGTTACATTGCTGGCCGTCCAGCCGCACTCGCTTCCGATCGGCTCAAGCGCCAACGCGGCGGCATCCGACACTTACAGGCAACTCAACCTGTTCGGCGATGTATTCGAGCGAGTCCGCGCGGACTACGTCGATAAGCCGGACGACACTAAACTGATCGAATCAGCGATCAACGGCATGCTGGCCGGGCTCGATCCGCATTCGAGCTACATGGATCCCAAGAGTTTCCGTGACATGCAGGTGCAGACCCGCGGCGAGTTCGGCGGTCTCGGCATCGAGGTCACCATGGAAGACGGCTTGATCAAGGTCGTGGCGCCGATCGACGACACTCCTGCGGCCAAGGCCGGCGTGATGGCGAATGACATCATCACGATGCTCGACGACGACGCCGTGCAGGGCATGACCCTCAATCAGGCCGTCGACAAGATGCGCGGGCCGGTCAACACCAAGATCAAGCTGACGATCGTGCGCAAGGGCTCAAACAAGCCGGTTGTGCTGTCTATCACTCGCGATGTCATCCGCGTCAAATCGGTGCGCTCGCATGTCGAGGGCACCGACGTCGGCTACATCCGCATCACGCAATTCAATGAACAAACGACCGACGGATTGAAGCAGGCCCTCGCCGACCTGAAGACCAAGCTCGGGGCCGACAAGATCAAGGGCTACGTCCTCGATCTGCGCAACAATCCCGGCGGACTGCTCGATCAGGCGATCTCGGTGTCGAACGCGTTCCTCGACAAGGGAGAAATCGTCTCCACACGCGGCCGCAATTCCGACGAGACGCAACGCTTCAACGCTCGACTGGGCGGCGAGCTTACCGGCGACAAGCCGCTGATCGTGTTGATAAACGGCGGCTCGGCGTCGGCCTCTGAAATCGTCGCGGGCGCGCTGCAGGATCATAGGCGTGCAACGCTGGTCGGCACGCGCTCGTTCGGCAAGGGATCGGTGCAGACCATCATCCCGCTTGGCGCCGGCAATGGCGCGTTGCGGCTGACCACGGCGCGTTATTACACACCGTCCGGCAGGACCATTCAGGCCAAGGGCATCGTCCCCGATATCAAGGTCCTGCAGGACGTTCCCGGCGATCTGAAGGGTGAGACTGACACCAAGGGTGAGGCGTCGCTGCCGGGCCATCTCTCGGCGGCGGGGACGGAACAATCAGGTTCGCAGTCCTACGTGCCGCCCGATGAGAAGAACGACAAGGCGCTCCAGCAGGCGATCGATCTGCTGCGCGGGACCGCGACCAATGCGGCTTTCCCACCGAATCCAAAGGCTCCCGTGCCGAACTAAGTCAGCCGGGATATCCCGATCTCATTCCGGGGCGGCCACGTGCCGCCCCGTTTTTTTGCCGCTCGACGCCGGCCGAAGCACGCTATCACGGCCGGTCGTTGCCCCGGCGTGATAGACTCATGCGTGATTCGCCGCTTTGGCGGTTCGCGAGGAAGGGGCGATGGCGACGGACGATTTGAGCGCGCCGCTGGGCCAGCACAGGAAGAAGCGCCGCGCTTCCATCCGCCTCCCGATCCCGCAAATCATCGCCGGGACGCTCGCGCTTTTCCTCGGTATTTTTGTCCTTTGGGCGGTCATCAGCGAGAACCCGTTCGGCGGCGAGCCGGTGGCGGTCGTTCCGATCAATTTGCAACCCGCAACGCCGGCGAAGACTGCCGTTGGCGCGGAGAAGCAGCCCGTGGCTGTCGTCAAATCGGGCGCGCCCGGCGGGCCCGGCCGGTACGATGGTCCGGGCCAAGGCCCACCTGGCGCAGCCCAGGGTAAGGAACCGATCCCGCCTGGCTCGACCACAGTCAATATCATCAACGGCACGACCGGAGCCCGCCAGGAAGTGGTGATCCCTGCCCCCGGCAGCGGTGTCCCCGCGGCTCTCCCTGGCCCCAAAGTCGACCCTAAATTCCTCGAGATGACGCCACAGGGGCCGCTACCGAAGATCGCCACCGATGGCGTACGACCGGCGGATGCCTTCGCCCAACCCGTGACCCCCATACCCGGCAAACCTGACGCTGTACGGGTTGCCCTCATCATCGAAGGCCTTGGCGTTAGCGCCAAGGACACCGCCGAAGCGATTGCCAGGCTGCCCGGCGCAGTGACCCTCGCCTTCGTCCCCTACGGCAGCGATGCGGCCCTGGCCGGCCGTGCGCGCGCTGCCGGCCATGAAATCCTCCTGCAGGTGCCGATGGAGCCGTTCGACTATCCGGACAACGATCCCGGCCCGGAAACGCTGCTGACTTCGCTGGCGGCACAGCAGAACGTCGACCGGCTGCATTGGCTGATGGGCCGGTTGCAAGGTTACGTGGGGCTCATCAACATGATGGGCGCGCGCTTCACCGCTTCCGAACAGGCTTTCGCGCCCGTGCTGCAGGAGACCGAAAAACGCGGCCTGATATTTGTCGATGATGGATCCAACCCGCGCAGCGTCGCCGGGCGCGTCGCCGGCGCCAACAGTCTGCCCTTTGCCAAGGCCGATGTGACAATCGATGCCGTCGCTACACCGGATGAAATCGACCGCGCGCTCGCCCGACTGGAGATGGCCGCCCGCCAGCATCGCTTGGCCGTCGGCATTGCGTCGGCGTTGCCTGTCTCCATTGCGCATATCGCCAAATGGGCAAAATCAGCCGCGAGCCGCGGCGTGCTCCTCGTTCCCGTTACGGCGGTGGCCGGCAAAGACAAGCAGACCTGATCGCAGTCACGCAGGACAGATGCGTTCTTTGATCCGTCATCCGTGGTGTGTCACTGGTATCTGATGTCTATTGAATCCCTGCCCTATCGCCCGTGCGTCGGCATCATGGTGCTGAACCGGGCCGGTTATGCCTTCATTGGCCGCCGCATTGATGGTCCCGAACACATTGAAGAAACGCACGCCTGGCAGATGCCGCAGGGTGGCATCGACCCGGGCGAACAGCCGTGGCCGGCGGCATTGCGTGAACTGCGTGAGGAAACCAGCATCTCCTCCGTCGAACGGCTCGGCGAAATTGCCGACTGGCTCACATACGACATCCCGCGCGAAATCCTGGGCCAAGCCTGGAAAGGCAAGTACCGCGGCCAGACGCAAAAATGGTTTGCGGTGCGCTTTACCGGCCAGGAAAAGGAAATCAACGTCGTGCATCCCGACGGCGCCCATACCGCTGAGTTTTCCGGTTGGCGCTGGGAGCCGATGCAAAACGTCCCGCAGCTCGTGGTGCCGTTCAAGCGCCAAGTCTACGAACGCGTGGTGAGGGATTTCGCGAAATTCGCGCGCTGATAACGGACGGCCAGCGCCCGCTATTGTGCCAGCGCTGCCTGCAGCGATTTAAGTTGATCGAGGCGGCGCATCAGTCGATCGCGTTTGACCTCTTCGGCATCGGCGACGTCTTCCTCGGTATTCTTGATTTCTTCGGCAAGCACTGCCGTGTCGTAGTCTTCGCGGGGCACGGCCCGGTCGGCGAGAATCGTCAGCCCGGCCGGACTGACTTCGGCAAAGCCGCCGACCACCACGATCGGTTCGCGCGCGCCGCCGTTGTAGATCGTCACGATTCCCGGCCGCAGCGAAGTGACCAACGGCGCGTGTCCGGCCAAGATGCCCATATCACCTTCAGCACCGGGCAAATCGACCTGATCGACGTCGCCGGAGAACAGCACGCGTTCAGGCGAGACAAATTCGAAATGAAGCGCGGCCATAGCTGATCACACTGGCTGATTATGCCGCCTCAGCGGCGAGCTTCTTACCATTTTCGACCGCCTCATCGATGGTGCCGACCATATAGAAAGCAGCCTCAGGCAGGTGATCGTATTTTCCTTCCACCAGGCCTTTGAAGCCACTGATCGTATCCTGAAGGTCGACCAGCTTGCCCGGCGAGCCGGTGAACACTTCGGCGACATGGAATGGCTGCGACAGGAAGCGCTCGATCTTGCGGGCGCGCGCGACCGTAAGCTTGTCCTCTTCGGAAAGCTCATCCATGCCCAGGATGGCGATGATGTCTTGCAGCGCCTTGTAGCGTTGCAACACTTGCTGCACCTGCCGGGCGATGGAGTAATGCTCTTCGCCGACGATCAACGGCGACAGCATTCGCGATGTCGAATCGAGCGGGTCGACCGCCGGATAAATGCCCTTGGCGGCGATATCGCGCGACAGCACCGTTGTGGCGTCAAGATGCGCGAACGAGGTCGCCGGCGCCGGATCGGTCAGGTCGTCGGCCGGCACATAGATCGCCTGCACCGATGTCACCGAGCCTTTGGTGGTCGTGGTGATGCGCTCCTGCAGCGCGCCCATGTCGGTCGCCAGTGTCGGCTGGTATCCCACCGCCGACGGAATGCGCCCGAGCAGCGCCGACACTTCCGAGCCCGCCTGCGTGAAGCGGAAGATGTTGTCGACGAAGAACAGCACATCCTGACCCTGATCGCGAAAATATTCGGCGACCGTCAGACCGGTCAGGCCGACGCGCGCGCGGGCGCCGGGCGGCTCGTTCATCTGCCCATACACCAGCGCACATTTGGAGCCTTCGACGGAGCCTTCCTTGGGGTCCTTGTTGACCTTGGACTCGATCATCTCGTGATAGAGGTCGTTGCCCTCGCGCGTGCGCTCGCCCACGCCGGCAAATACCGAATATCCGCCGTGCGCCTTGGCGACGTTGTTGATCAGTTCCATGATCAGCACGGTTTTGCCGACACCGGCACCGCCGAACAGGCCGATCTTGCCCCCCTTGGCGTAGGGCGCGAGCAAATCGACAACCTTGATACCGGTGACCAGAATGGCGGCCTCGGTGGACTGGTCGGTGAAAGCCGGCGCCTCCTGATGGATCGACCGCATGCCCTCGGCCTTGACCGGGCCGGCTTCATCGACCGGCTCTCCGATCACGTTGATGATGCGGCCAAGGAGCCCGGCACCGACCGGCACCGAAATCGGCGCTCCGGTGTCCGTCACCTCCTGCCCGCGCACCAATCCTTCGCTGATGTCCATGGCGACGGTGCGGACCGTGTTCTCGCCAAGCTGCTGTGCAACCTCGAGCACCAGACGTCGGCCCTGATTCTGCGTTTCCAGGGCGTTGAGGATCGGCGGCAAGTCGGCGTCGAAATGCACGTCGATGACCGCGCCGATGACCTGGGTGATGTGTCCGACTGCTTTAGCCATGAGAGTCCCTGCCTTTACGGGCGCACCAATCAGAGCGCCTCAGCTCCAGAGATAATTTCAATCAGTTCCTTGGTGATCATCGCCTGACGCGTGCGGTTGTAGGTGAGCGTTTGGCGGCGGATCATGTCGCCGGCGTTGCGCGTTGCGTTATCCATGGCGGACATTTGCGCGCCGTAGAACGAAGCCGAGTTTTCCAGCAAAGCGCGGAAGACCTGCACGGCAATATTGCGCGGCAGGAGTTCGTGCAGAATGTCCTCTGCTTCCGGCTCGAACTCGTAAACCGCGCCGCCCAGCCCATCAGCCACTTTGGAATCGAACACCGGCGGAATGATTTGCTGCACTGTCGGTATCTGCGCGATCACCGAGCGGAAGCGTGAGAAGAACAGCGTGCAGACGTCGAACTCGAAATTATCAAAGCGTGCGATCACCTTCTCGGCGATCATCTCGGCGTGAGAGAATTGCAGCGTCCGCGCCCCGCGCAGATCGACTATTTCGACGATCTGCTTGGCGTAGAGCCGGCGCAGCTGGTCGTAACCCTTGCGTCCGACGCAGAAGAATTTGACTTCCTTGCCTTCGGCCATCAGCGCAGTCGCGCGCTCGCGGGCAAGTCGCACGATCGCAGTGTTGAATGGGCCGCACAGCCCGCGTTCCGCGGTGCAGACCAAAAGCAAATGCACATTATCGCTGCCGGCGCCACGCAGAAGCCGCGGCGCCGTATCGAGACTGCCGACGGACGCCGCTATATTGCCCAGCACCATGTCCATGTGGCGCGCATAGGGCCGCGCCGCCTCGGCCGCCACTTGCGCGCGCCGCAACTTCGACGCCGCCACCATCTGCATGGCTTTGGTGATCTTCTGCGTCGCCTTGGTGGAGGCGATGCGATTGCGAAGGTCTTTTAGTGACGGCATGGCTTAGGCAAACGTCTTGGCGTAGGCGTCGACCACGCCCTTCAGTTTCCCGGTCGTCGCATCGTCGAGATCGCGCGAGTCCCGAATACTGTCGAGGATGTCAGCGTGTTGACCGCGCAACGTGCCGAGCAGACCGTCCTCGAAAGCGCGCACGCGGTTGACCGGCAGCGGATCGAGATAGCCGTTAACGCCCGCATAGATCACGCAAACCTGCTCCTCCATCTTCAGCGGCGAAAACTGCGGCTGCTTGAGGAGTTCGGTGAGGCGTGAGCCACGATTGAGCAGGCGCTGCGTGGTCGCATCGAGGTCAGAGCCGAACTGGGCGAAGGCCGCCATCTCGCGGTATTGCGCCAATTCGCCCTTGATGCGCCCGGCGACCTTCCGCATCGCCTTGGTTTGCGCCGCCGAACCGACGCGCGACACCGAGAGACCGACATTCACCGCCGGCCGGATGCCCTGATAGAACAGGTCGGTCTCGAGGAAGATCTGTCCATCGGTAATGGAAATCACGTTGGTCGGGATGTAGGCCGAAACGTCATTGGCCTGCGTTTCGATCACCGGCAGCGCGGTAAGCGAGCCGCCCTTGTGTTCGTCGTTCATCTTTGCAGCGCGCTCGAGCAGCCGCGAATGCAAATAGAACACGTCGCCCGGATAGGCCTCGCGGCCCGGCGGCCGGCGCAGCAAAAGAGACATCTGCCGGTAGGCGACGGCTTGCTTCGACAGATCGTCGTAAATGATCACCGCGTGCATGCCGTTGTCGCGGAAATATTCGCCCATGGCGCAGCCTGCGAACGGCGCCAGAAACTGCATCGGCGCCGGATCGGACGCGGTCGCCGCGACGACGATTGAATAATCCAGCGCGCCGTTTTCTTCCAGAACTTTGACGAATTGCGCGACGGTGGAGCGCTTCTGCCCGACCGCCACATAGATGCAATAGAGCTTGATCTTTTCGTCACCCGAAGCGTTGAGCGGCTTCTGATTCAGAATGGTGTCGAGCGCGATGGCGGTCTTGCCGGTCTGGCGGTCGCCGATGATCAGTTCGCGCTGGCCGCGGCCGATCGGGATCAAGGCGTCGATCGCCTTGAGCCCGGTCGCCATCGGCTCGTTCACCGACTTGCGCGGGATAATGCCCGGCGCCTTTACGTCGACGCGGGCACGCGTGTCAGCCTTAATCGGTCCCTTGCCGTCGATCGGATCGCCGAGTGCATCAACCACGCGGCCCAGCAAGCCCTTGCCGACCGGAACCTCGACGATGGCGCGCGTCCGCTTGACGGTCTGACCTTCCTTGATTTCGCGGTCAGAGCCGAAAATGACGATACCGACGTTGTCGCTCTCGAGATTGAGCGCCATGCCGCGCACGCCGCTCTCGAATTCGACCATTTCGCCCAACTGCACGTTGTCGAGTCCGTAGACGCGGGCGATACCATCGCCGACCGACAGCACCTGGCCCACTTCGGAGACTTCCGCCTCCTGACCGAAATTCTTGATCTGCTCCTTGAGAATCGCGGAAATTTCCGCTGCGCGGATATCCATTAGCGGGCCTCTTTCATCGCGTGCCTGATCGCATTGAGCTTGGTGCGCAGCGAGGTATCAACCATGCGGCTGCCAATCTTGACCACCAGCCCGCCGAGAATAGCGGGGTCGACTTTAACGGCGAGATCAACGTCCTTACCGCTGACTGCCTTCAACGCGGCGCGCAGCGCCGCAACGTGGTCGTCTTTGAGCTGTTCGGCCACAGTCACCTCGGCAGTGGCCTCACCCTTGTACTCGGCGACCAATGCGCGGAACGCCTTGGCCATGTCGCGCACGGCGAACAGGCGGCGGTTCGACGTGATGAGCTTGAGGAACTTTTCAGCGAGGCCGCCGATGCCGGCGCGCCGCAGCACAGCCGACAGCGCCTGTAACTGCTCATCGGTGGAAAACACCGGGCTGCGCACAAGCCGCAGCAAATCCGGGCTGTCGGCGATGAGGGCATCAAACCGATCGAGATCCGCCTTGACGGCATCGATGGCGTTCGCCTCGCGGGCGAGATCGAACAGAGCGGTTGCGTAGCGCCCCGCCACGCCCGATACGATGGTGTTTTCGCCTGCCAAATGTGTTTCTCGTCGCCTGCTCGGGAGCCGTTCCACAAAGGCACACCCGGCGCGGGACGCAGGCGCAGGCCCTTGGGATCAAGCCCTTGAGATGATGCGGGGATTTGAATTGGAGGCAGCTAAATGCCCCAAAACCCGCGAAATTCGAGGCGTTGCTAACATAGAGCGGAAAGCGGCGCAACATAGTGGAACGACTGCAAAATCGGCCTCATTCGAGGCAGTAATCTCGTGCGAATTCAGGCCCCGCCTGCGCCGTGCTTGCGGATCATGTCGAGGAAAATCTCGCCGTATTGCCGCATCTTAGCCTCGCCGACGCCGTGCACTGCGCTCATCTCGCCGAGTGTCGCCGGCTTGCGTCTCGCCATATCGATCAGGGTCCTGTCGGCAAATACCACATAGGCGGCAACGCCCCGGGCCTTGGCCAACTCGGATCGGCGCCGTCTCAGGGCTTCGAACAAGACCGCGTCACCGGCATCCCCATCGGCGAGCGCAGTGGTTTTGGCGGCGGCCCTGACGGCCTTGCGGCCTGCCGGTTTGAGCGTATCGGTCCGCAACGCGATTTTTTCGGCGCCCTTGAGCACGCGCCGGCCGGCATCGGTCACCGTCCAGGTACCGTAGCCGGTGACGTCGAGCGCGATAATGCCGGCACCATAGAGCTGGCGGAATATCGAACGCCATTCCTGCTTGCCGTATTCCTTGCCGACGCCGAACGTCGGCAAACGATGGTGGCCAAATTTCTCCACCGCTTCGTTGGCCTCGCCGCGCAGGATGCTGCTCAGGTGCTCGGTACCGAAACGCTGCCCGGTGCGCACGATGGCGGAAAGCGCCTTTTGCGCCGCGATGGTGCCGTCGATCACTTCGGCGCCGTCGCAACAGAAATCGCAATTGCCGCAGGGCTGCGCCGTTTCGCCGAAATAAGCGAGCAGCGTCTGTCGCCGGCAGCGTGGCGATTCGCACAGTGAGACAAGCGCGTTGAGCCGCTGGCGATCGACCCGCTTCTGCTCCTCAGCCGCCTCGCTTTCGTCAATTTGCATGCGGCGGAGTCGAATGTCGCCCACGCCGTAGAGCGTCAACGTGTCGGCTGGAAGCCCATCGCGGCCGGCGCGGCCGATCTCCTGATAATAGCTTTCGATGTTGGACGGCAGATCGGCGTGAAGCACAAAACGGACGTCCGGCTTGTCGATGCCCATGCCGAAGGCGACGGTTGCGGCGACGACGACGCCGTCCTCCTGCAGGAATGTATCCTGATTGCGCGAGCGCTCCGTCCTCTCCATGCCGGCGTGATAGGGCAGCGCCTTGATGCCGCTCTGACGCAGGTATTCGGCAATTTCCTCGGTCTTGCGCCGCGAGCCGCAATAAACAATGCCGCTCTGTCCGCGATGCGCTCCAACAAAATCCGCCACCTGCCTGCCGCTGGTGGATTTCGCGCGCATCGCCAGCCGCAAATTAGGCCGGTCAAAACCGTGTACAAAAACAGCCGGCGGCCGGCTGAAGAGCTTTCGCAAGATATCGGCGCGCGTCGCGCCATCGGCAGTGGCGGTGAAGGCGACCGTCTGCACGCCGCCGAGCGCCGCTTGAACCTTCCCAAGCTCGGCGTATTCGGGCCGAAAGTCGTGACCCCATTGCGAGATGCAATGTGCCTCATCGACCGCCAGCATCGCGATTTTATTAGCGCGCTTGAGGAGATCGAGTGTTGCGGTTTTCACCAGCCGCTCAGGCGCCACATAGATGAGACGCAACTCGCGGCGGGCGAGGCGATCGAGAATCGCGCGGTTCTCGGCCGGATCGTTGGCAGAGTTGAGCGCCGCCGCGGCGACGCCATACCCGCAAAGCTGTGCCACTTGGTTGCGCATCAGCGCAATGAGCGGTGACACCACGATGGTGAGTCCCTCGCGAACGAGCGCCGGCAGCTGGTAGCACAGGGATTTTCCGCTGCCGGTCGGCATGACCGCGAGTACATCGCGGCCGCCGAGGATGGCGGCCACGATGTCGGCTTGTCCGGACCGGAAGGTCTCGAAGCCGAAGGTCGTGCGAAGTGCGCGCTGCGCGCTCGCGAGATTGGCTGCTTCGCCTTCCATTCAGGTCGTTCTATCTTTGTTCCGAAACGCGAGCAAGCGGAGCATTGCGAGTGCCGACACCCTCGTCGCTTTCTTGCGCTGCTGGCTTTGCTGATGCAGGTTGCGCCCTCAAGGGTTGTCCTTCTCCATGCTCTCTGCCGGGAATTCCATAGCCGGTCCATCGCGCGGCCGACTGCTCAAGCTTTTGTCTCTGCTGTTTCTTGCGGGCGTCGCCATGCGCATGACGATTCTCGCCATGCCTCCCGTCATTCCGCTGGTGCATGACGAACTGCACATGTCGGAAACGCAAGTCGGGCTTCTGGTCGGACTGCCGTTGGCGCTGTTTGCCCTCGCCGCCATTCCGGGTTCGATGCTGATCGCGCGGATCGGCACCAACCTCGCGGTGATCGTCGGGATGACGATCGCCGCCATCGCCAGCGGCGCGCGCGGCGCGGCAATCGACGTGCCGACGCTTTACGCGGGCTCGATCGCGACCGGATTCGGCATCGCCATCATGCAGCCCGGGATGCCGACGCTGGTGCGTGAATGGCTTCCCGGCCGCATCGCGCTGGGCACCATCGCCTATACCGCCGGCATGCTGATCGGCTCGACCATTTCGTCGTCCCTGACGATTCCGTACGTGCTGCCGCTGCTTGGCGGCTCGTGGCGGCACGATCTCGTCTTCTGGTCGATCCCGGCGCTTCTCATCGTCCCGGTATTTTATCTGTTCGGTCCCAGACGCGACGACAAGCCTGCGGGCGAAACCGCCATTGGCGGCCGCTGGTGGCCGGATTGGAGCAGCCCGCTGACTTGGCTGCTCGGCTTCACGCTCGGCGCCAACAACAGTTCGTTTTTCTCGACCAATGCGTTTCTGGGTGACTATCTGGTCAGTCTCGGCAAGGCCGATTTGCTGGGCCCGGCCTTCGCGTGGCTCAACGGCCTGCAGATAGTGGCGCCGATCGTCCTGCTGCTGTTGACCAATCGCTTCGAACGCCGCGCCTGGCCTTTTCTGCTGTTCGGACCGATGCTGCTCGCGTCGCTGTTGGTCCTGATCCTGGCGCCGAGCACCCTGGGCATCCTGATCGCCGCGGGATTTGTTGGATTCACCACCGCGATCACCTTTCCGGCAATCCTGGCGCTGCCGGCATTGCTGAGCGCACCGGGCGACGTATCTCGCACCTCAGCAGGCATGTTCACCGTGAGCTATACGGGCGCCATCATCATCCCGACCGTCAGCGGCGCGTTGTGGGACATGACAGGGCAACCGTGGACGGCGTTTCTCCCGCTCTGCGTTTGTGCCATTGGGCTTACGGTGTTCGGCACGATAGTGGTCCGGCAGCGGCCGGCCGCCGCAAAGACTTCCGGCGGTTGATTTGGCGCCATCGGATCGGCGGCAAGCTCTCGACGGTCACAGAGTAACCTGCGCAAGGCAGAAAGGAAAAATCGGCTATGGCCACGCGATCAAAAAAAGCCGCTCCCAAACGGCAGTCCAAGACCGTGATGCAGCCGGACGAGCGGATCGCCTATTCGCCGATCACCGAACGGCCGCCGCTCAAGCTGCCGAGCGGCGCCCGCATGGCGGTATGGGTGATCGTCAATGTCGAGCACTGGGACCCGATGCAGACGATGCCGCGCACCGTGCTCACCCCGCCGGCGGGCGGGTCGCCAATGCCCGACGTGCCAAATTGGGCGTGGCACGAATACGGCAACCGTGTCGGATTCTGGCGCTTCATCAAGGTGTTCGACGAATTCCAGATTCCGGGCGTGATCGCCATCAACGGTTCGGCGCTGGCGGCCTATCCGGCGATCGTGCGGGCGGCAGTCGAGCGCAAATGGGAGTTCATCGGTCACGGCTACACGCAGACCAATATGCAGAAGGTCCCGAACGAGCGGGCCGACATCCGTAAAGTCCGGGAGACGATCCTCAAGGCCACCGGAACGGCGCCGCGCGGCTGGCTCGGCCCGGGTCTGACCGAAACCTGGCAGACGCCCGAGCTGTTGATCGAAGAGGGCTACGATTACGTCGCCGATTGGGTGCTCGACGATCAGCCGGTTTGGCTCAAGACGCGCGCCAAACCGATCCTGAGCATTCCCTACACACAGGAATGCAACGACGTCGCCATGATGCTGATCCAGCACCACAAGGCATCGGAATACTTCGAACGCGCGATCGATCAATTTGAACAGATCTACGCCGATTCAGCGGACTCGGCACGCGTCATGGCGCTTTCGGTTCATCCCTACATCATGGGCGCGCCGCATCGGCTCAAGTATTTTCGCCGCATCTTCGAGGTCATCCGCAAGAAACCCGACGTGGCATTCTTGACCGGCGCACAGATTGCCGACTGGTATCTGCGCACTGGACCAAAAGCGCCCTGAAGAGCGGCGCCGGGACATTCGGTGAGAAATCCTGAGCCCACGCGCGACACCGCGGCGCGCGCAGAAACCAGCGCGCGATTGATGCTGATCGCGCTGTGCATCGTGTGGGGCATTACTTGGCCGATCATGCGAATCGCACTTCGCGAAGTGCCCCCGTTCACGATGCGGACGACCAGTGCGCTGGTCGGCGGCATTATCTTGTTCGCGGCGTGTTTTGTCCTGCGTCGCAGCTTGCGGCTTAGCGGCCCCAAAGCCTGCGTCCATGTATTCGTCGCTTCAATTCTCAACGTCGCGAGCTTCAGCATTTTCTCGACGTTTGCCCAGCTCGGCGCGGCGACGTCGCGGGTCGCGGTACTGTCGTACTCGATGCCGATCTGGGCGGTCGTGCTGAGCTGGATTTTTCTCCGCGAGCGGCCGACCGGCATGCAGCCGATCGCCATCGGCTTGTGCGTCGCCGGCCTCGCCATCCTGATCTATCCGCTGGCCGCAACGGGAATTCCGCTTGGAATCTTGTTGGCGCTCGGCACCGCCATAAGCTGGGCCGGCGGCACGGTTTATTTGAAATGGGCGCGGCTCGAGGCCGACCCCATGGCGGTTGCGACGTGGCAGGTCGTCGTCTCGTTTTTTGTCATCGGCGCCTGCATGCTGATTTTCGAGCACGGCCCCGATTTTCATGCCGCGCATGCCGAAGGCGTGATTGCCACGGTACTCTCCGGCGTGCTTGGCACCGGCATCGCTTACGGACTTTGGTTTTCGATTATCACGAAGCTTCCCGCCACGACGGCGTCGCTCGGCGTGCTCGGCAGCCCGGTGATCGGCGTCATCTCTTCGGTTCTGATCCTTGGCGAGCGCCCGACCGTTCCCGATGCCATCGGATTTGCGCTGATACTGGCGGCGTCGGCCTGCGTGCTGTTCGCCCGCGCCAGACCCACCGCCCTGCCCGATTCGCCCGCCGGCGCCTAGACCGGACCAAGCGCGCTACTGTTTGACCGATTGCGCTAATGCGGCGACACGGGCCACCATGGCGCTCTGCGGATCGGCCAGCGCGTCGATGACGGTGAAGTGATTTGTGCCAGGAATTTCTTCGTAGCGCGTCTGCGCGCCGTGTTGCCGCCAAGTATCGGCGAGGAGCCGGCTCTGACGCTTGAACTCTCCGGATTCGAGGCCGCCGGCGACCGCATCAAAGATCCGGCCCGCCGGAGGTTGCCAAAACGCCGTCGACAGCCGGCGCGCTTCCGCGGCATCGAGCCGCAAATCCTGATTCACGCTGATGCCGACCAGCGGGGCGAGGTCGAACACGCCGGAGATCGCATATCCGACCGGCACCAGATCGGGCGGCGCCTTCGGATAGAGCGATTGCCAATCGGTCGCCACCATCGCCGAGGCCAAGTGGCCGCCGGCGGAATGTCCGTAGAGCATCAGGCGCCGAGGCTGCCTCTGCCACAGGAACACGCAGGCCCGGCGAATTTGCTCGATGATATCTGAGATTGTTACGTTGGGGCACAGATCGTAGTCGGCGACCGCAACGGCGACGCCGCGAGCGTTCAAGCCACGCGCCATCTGGCTGAAGCTCGAGGCTTCGAGCGAACGCCACCAGCCGCCGTGAACGAACATCGCAAGCGGAGCGGCATCGCCTGCGTCCGGCAGCAGCAGATCGATGGTCTGTCGCGGCGTATCGCCATAACTGAGGCCGAGCTCGGCGCGGCCGGCCTTAAGCCGTTCGGCGCGGTAATTCTCCGCCTCTACGGCCCAGCGCAGGAAGATTTGGGCGCAGTCGGGCACCCGCGCCCGGTTGTCGTATTCGGTCTCGTAGTTGAGATCGGCCATCGCGGTCTCCTGCATCAGCGTGAGATTGCGGCATCGCTCTCCGGCGAGCAAGCCGGTCACCCTCCACAATTGCCGACAATGTTGCTAGGCATCGGCCATGAAAGTCGACGGCAAACCGATGCGCACAATCTGGGTCGAGCCCGACGGTTGGTCCGTCGGCATAATCGATCAGACCGCGCTGCCGCACCGATTCGTCACAACGCGCCTGACGACGCTCGAGCAGACTGCCCATGCGATCAGCGCCATGCTGGTTCGCGGCGCGCCGCTGATCGGCGCGGCAGCAGCTTACGGCATCTGTCTGGCGGTGCGCGCCGACACTTCGGACGATGCGCTCGATCGCGCCTATGCGACACTGATCGCCACACGGCCGACCGCGATCAATCTCAAGTGGGCGCTGGACGAGATGATGGCGGCCTTGCGCAACCGTCCGCGAGCCGAACGCAGCGCGGCGGCTTATCGGCGCGCCGCCGAAATCTGCGATGACGACGTCGCCATCAATACCTCGATCGGCCGCAACGGCCTGCCGCTGATCGAAGCCATCGCGGCGCGGAAAAAGGACGGCGAGCGCGTGAACGTACTCACGCACTGCAATGCCGGCTGGCTCGCCACGGTCGATGTCGGCACGGCGACAGCGCCGATCTATCTGGCGCACGACAGGGGCATTGCCATCCATGTGTTTGCCGATGAGACCAGGCCGCGCAATCAGGGTGCCTCGCTCACCGCCTGGGAACTTGGCCAGCATGGCGTCCCGCATACGGTCATTGCCGACAATGCCGGCGGCCATTTGATGCAGCACGGGCTTGTCGATCTCGTCATCGTCGGTACCGACCGTGTCACCGCCAATGGCGACGTCTGCAACAAGATCGGAACCTACTTGAAGGCGCTCGCGGCACGCGACAACAACGTGCCGTTTTACGTGGCGTTGCCATCGCCGACGATCGATTTCACGATTGCCGACGGCATCGCCGAAATACCGATCGAGCAGCGCAACGCCGACGAAGTCACGACTATGAGCGGGCTAACCGCCGACGGTCGGATCGAAACGGTGCGGGTCGTGCCCAAGCACTCCGCGGTGTCGAATTACGGCTTCGACGTCACGCCGGCGCGGCTCGTTACCGGGCTGATTACCGAACGCGGTGTAGTCGCGCCTTCGCAGGCTGCCCTGACCGGCGCTTTTCCGGACCGCGCGGGAGTGCGGCAGGCGGACCGCAGGTGACAATAAACGGATAAGTTGCAATGCTCCGTCATCAGACGAGTCCCGCTCACGGCTTGGTTTTCCCAAAGGAGCGCAGCTCGGTTTTCCAGCCGGAGTATGTGGCGTGCGTAAACCTGAACTGCGTCCCTTATCCTGCCTGCCGCTGCCGGGAATTCTTGCCATGAGCCTCAACGCGCTTGCGCCCGCCCTGCCGGTCGATCGCCGGCAATCGCCAACCGCCTTTGCGGTCGCCCGTGGAACCACGCGTTACCTGCACGCGCTCGGCTACGGCGTCGTCAGCGAATTGCCGCTGCCGTCCGGACGGCGCGCCGATCTCGTGGCGCTCGGCGGTGATGGTGAAATCATCATCGTGGAAATCAAATCGTCGGTTGCGGATTTTCGTGCCGATCAAAAATGGATCGACTACCGGCTGCATTGCGACCGGCTGTTTTTCGCCACAGTGCTCGATGTGCCGCGCGAGATTTTTCCGGCGGACGCCGGGCTGATCGTGGCGGATGCCTTCGGCGCTTCGATCATCGGTGAAGCGCCGGAGCATCGGCTCTCGGCGGCGACGCGCAAGGCAATCATGCTGCGCTTTGCCCATGCGGCGGCGCTGCGCCTGCAAGCACTGGCCGATCCGCAGGGACCTTATGCGGGTGAAATCTGATCGGCTTGCGGCGTGTCGGCCGACGGCACTTCCCGACTTGCCTTGAGGCGTTCGAGCGACGCGCGCAGAGTGGCAAGATTCACCGGCTTCGGTATCGATTCCCAGATGTTGAGCTTGAGCGATTCGGCGACTTTTGCGCTTTCGTTGCACGTCTCGTTGTCGCAGCCGCTGATAATGATGATAGGCGCCTTGCAGCCGACAACCCAGAGGTGACGCAACATCTCGACGCCTGCACGGTCGCCGAGTGAAAGGTCAAGTGTGATGCAGTCGAACGCGGTCTCCTGCGCCAACTTGACGGCCTCGTCGTAGCTCGCAGCGCCCGCCGGAAGATAGCCGGCCTTGGCGGCGGCACGGCAGATGATCATACGATGAAGATTGTCATCGTCGATGACCAGAAGCCGCGGCAGTACCGCCCGCGATACGCTAGCGTGGGCCAAATCCGCTTGGCTCGACGCGACAAAAATCGACAACTCGGACATCCGATCCCCGCCAACGGTCCCGACTATAATTATCACGAATAATAAGCAGGCCCTGCCAAGTTTGGCTTAATGAGTTCTGCGCAATTTGAGCGAATTTGGATTCGCCGCAACGATAGTAAACTGCGCGCTGAGTGACGCTGCGGCCGACACCATGCCGGACCTCTCGCCAGCCGCTTGGCCTCAAGCAATACGTCGTTCATAATTCGCTCCGGCACGAAGAGATCGGGACCGGGAGGACGGAAATGATCGATTGCTACACCTGGACGACGGACAACGGCTATAAACCGCGCATGATGCTGGAAGAAACTGGACTTCCGCACAAAATCGTTCCGGTCAATCTGACGCAAAAGGCGCAGATGGCGCCGGAGTTCATGAAGATCAGCCCCGGGCACAAAATACCGGCTATCGTCGATGATGACGGGCCCGGCGGCACGCGAGTGACGCTTTGCGAATCCGGCGCGATCCTGAAATATCTCGCGGAGAAGTCCGGCAAGTTCTACCCGGCCGATGCGGCCGCGCGCGTCAAGGTCGATCAGTGGCTGTTCTACGGCTCGGCGACCTTTACGACGCTGGCGCAGCAGTTCGGGCACTGGACCATTCGCTCGCCCGTAAAGGCGCCGCCGGCACAGCAGCACTACGAGGCAAACCTGCGGGACATGCTGGGCACCCTCGATGGGCACCTGGCGTCGAATGAATATTTCGGCGGCGCCTATTCGATTGCCGACATGACTATGTACTCGGACGTGCACGTTCACGGCGTTAAAGACATCGGCCTCAAAGACTACCCCAATGTGCAGCGCTGGCACGATGCCATCGCGGCGAGGCCGGCGGTGCAGCGGGCCTGGGGCCCGTTCCCGTCGTAACGAGGCAGGCAAGCACAGAAGCAGGCGGTGGCGCCGGACGAACTACGCGGCGTTATTCAGCGTCACCGCGCCATAGACGGCGCCGAAGTCGAGTTCGGAAGCGGGCCCGGGGCGCTTGAACAGGTAGCCTTGGACCGATGTCACGCCGGCCAACCGCAACACACGGTACTGATCCGCGGTTTCCACACCCTCCGCGGTCGTCGCGATATCGAGACTCTGCGCCAAAGTAAGCGTCGCCGATATGATTGCAGCGCATTCGCTGCGCTTAGTCAGATTTTGCGTGAACGACTTATCGATCTTGATCCGATCGAACGGGAACATCGCGAGTTGGCTGAGCGACGAGTAGCCGGTGCCAAAATCGTCAAGCACGATCGTAATGCCGACACTCTTGAATTGACGCAACGCCGGCAGGCATTCAGCCGCAGATTCGATGAGCGCCGTCTCGGTGATTTCGAGTTCCAGCCGCTCCGGCCCCAGCCCTGATTCGATCAGCACACGCATGACCGTGTCGGCCAATTTCGTCTTGCGGAACTGCACCAGGGACAAATTGACCGCGACCTTGACGTCGTCCGGCCAGGCTGCAGCGTCAGCGCACGCCTTTCGCAGCACCCATTCGCCGATTTGAGTGATCAGGCCGGTTTCCTCGGCGAGCGGAATAAACAGATCGGGGAATAACAGCCCCTTCGTCGGGTGCCGCCAGCGAACCAACGCCTCTACGCTGCAGATCTTCCGCGTGTTTGCATTGAGAATGGGCTGATAATGCAGCTCCAGCTCGTTTTGCTGGATCGCTCGACGGAGATCGCTCTCGATCTCTTGCCGCGCGCTGGCGACCTCGCTCATTTCCGGAGCGAAGAAGCAATAACCGTTGCGCCCAGCCGATTTGGTCCGGTAGAGCGCCAAATCCGCCATTTTCAAGAGCTCGTCGGAGCCGCAGCCGTGCTCGGGAGCGAGCGCGATGCCGATGCTGGTACCGATGTTGATCTCGTCACCGTCGATCGCAAACGGCTCGCCAAGAAGTTCGAGAATGCGTTCCGCCAGCGTCCGAGCAGCGCCGCGCTGATCGCTTTCGCCAGCTTGGATAATGGCGAATTCATCGCCGCCGAGCCGCGCCAGAACATCAGTCTCGCGCAGCAGCGACTTAAGCCGCATCGCCACCTCGGTCAGCAATGTATCGCCCGCCGGATGCCCGAGCGTGTCGTTGACTTCCTTGAACCGGTCGAGGTCGAGCAAAAGAACGGAGAACGGCTCATCGCGGCGGCGTTGGCGGGCCGCCGCCTCTTCAATCTTTTGCGCCAAAGCGGCGCGATTAGCGAGGCCGGTCAGCGGATCGTGATGCGCCAAAAAGGCAATCCGCTGCTCCGCTTTTTTGCGTTCAGTGGCGTCCTCGATCACGGCGATGAGGAATTTCGCATCGCCCTGATTATTCTTGATGACGATACGATGCGTCGCTTGCATGCGGGCGCCCCGCAGAAGCGTGTCGACTTCGATCTCATTGTAGCTGACGCAGTCGCTGTTCTGAAGCGACTCAGTGTCGGCGTCGTCGATACCCTTGGCGTCCTTGGCTCGATGGATATCGAACGTGGTGCGGCCCAGCAGATCGCTCCGCGGGATGCCAAGCATCATTTCGAACGCACGATTGACCAGAACATATTTACGTGTCGCTGCGTCCTTGACGACGATTGCTACCGGAATGTGCTCGATGATCGAATCCAGAAAATACTTCGTTTCGGCGAGCTGGCGCTCGGCACGGCGCTGCTCGGTAACGTCGATATGGGTCGCGACCCAGCCGCCATCCGGCATTGGGCGATGGCTCACCGCGTAGACGCGGCCGTCGGTCAGATCGTTCTCGGCGTAATGCGCACCGCTGAGTGAGACTTTTGCCAGCCGCGTACGAATATACTCGTCCGTATCGCCGGCCACGTAGCCGGCGCGGACACGCGCCTCCAGCACCGATCGCAAGGTCGTACCGGGTCGCGTCTGCTCCAGACAAAGCCCATACATCGCCCCGTACTGCTCATTGCATGCCACCAGATGCATGTCGCCGTCGTAAATGCACAGCCCATGAGCCATGCTCTTAAGGGCGGCCTGGAACAGCAGATTGGAGCGCTCGAGAGATTGCGTCGATCGCTGCAGCTCATCCGCCGTTGACAGCATTCGTGCCTGCCGGGCCGCGCCGACAATCATCACGATCAAGACCATGAATGTCAGGATGCTTCCAGCCACAATGTACTTGCGCAGCGTCGCGTTGGCGTGCCGGAAAATATCGCTCTTAGACAGGCCGACCACCGCGATCAACGGCATGCCCGAGACCGATCGATAGGACATTAGCCTTTGAACGCCCTCGAACTCCACGCTGTCGTTTGGCGCGTTCCAATAACTGCCGGCGGCACTGCGCTTCATCATTTGGAACAACTGCGTCTTCCGGACAGACCTCCCGGCGAAGGCTCTGGTCGCCGGATCGGTACCGCCGCGTGCCAGAACGACTCCGTCGCTGCCGACCAACGAAACGATGCCACCGCGGCCGAGATCCAGCGAACTGAAAAACTGCTCGAGCTCCGATACGTCGAGCGCGCTTGCCACGGTGCCGTTGAATGTGCCGTCGGATTTGTTCAGCCGACGGGTAAACTCGATCGTAAGCCGCCGGCTGACTTGTCCGACCAGCGGATCGCTGATGTAGAGCTCATCTGCCGTGCTGTCGCGCTGAAGCATAAAAGGGCGACGATCCGCAACGTATGACCGAGCGCGAACCGGGCCACGGCTTGACAGGATGACGAATCCCTTGGCGTCCGAAATGCCAAAATGTTCCGTCAGGTTGTTGTGCGACTGTGTAAGCGCGACCCAAGCGGCAAGATCGAAATTCTCGGGGCTATGCTGATAGTCCTGCCTCAGCGCCAATAGCGCGTTGTCGGATTCCTGCACCACCCCCCTGATGTACTCTTCCAGGACGCGGGCAAGATTGCTGCCCTGGCGAAGCGCATCTTCGTAGGCCAACTGGCGTTGCTCGCTGGACAGCAAATAGATGCCGCCCCAAATAATTGCGATCACGACGAGACCGAGATATGTCGTGGTCTGCCGTAACGCCTGTATCCATTTGGCCATTGTGACCAGCCTCGAAGTCCGCGCCGCGGCGGAGCTGCGAGATGTTATTTGCCACGGATTTGTTACTTTGCCGTTGGAGGTAACTTTGCGACGGTATCGATCGATTCGATAACGTTAACGGCGCCTTAGCATCAGTCGCTTCGCGCTACGCAACGCTTCGTCAGGAGTTTCGGTGTTCCGATGCTTGGCGCTATAAGTTGGATTCGCGAGTCGCGACGCGCCATCGCGAGGGGGCCGTGTGAACGGCCGAGTTGAGCGAGATGACACTGCTCCGCCTAATGGGCGCAAGTACCCTGGCTTGCACGCTTGCATGGAACGCGGTCTGCGCCGCAGAACCGCAGCCATCCCTGTTCACGCTGTCATCACCGGCCTTCAGCGATAATGGCCTGTTACCACTCAAATATGCCGGAGCCACGCTGTGCGGAAGGGAGAGCCGCGGCGGCAATATCTCGCCGCCACTGGCATGGTCGAACCCACCGTCGGGGACCAAAAGTTTCGCCGTCATAATGATCGATCCCGACGGACGGCGCGGCCTTGGCTCGGTCCATTGGGTTGCATATGGCATTCCCGCCTCTCGAACGAGCTTGAAAGAAGGCGATGGCGGTCCGGCGTCCGCAACGGGTCTCCTCGACGGGAAGAATTCGCGCGGAACCCTGGGCTATACCGGCCCGTGCGGTCCGCCCGTCGACGCCGCGCATCACTACGTCATCGATTTGATTGCACTCGACACGCCGCCCAGCGCGCTCAAGGCTGGCCTTAGCCGCGACGAACTGCTGATGGCGATCGCCGGCCACAGCCTTGGCCCTGCAAGTTTGGTGGTGCGTTACCACCGCACACCATAAAACCCGGAACTTTTAACAAGTCAGTTGCTTCGCTTGCTGAACTTGGCTGCCATTCAATTAGGCAATTCTTGCAATAACGACCGGTGTCGCCTGGCCGAATGTGAGCGATGCCCGTTCGAGGGGCTCTGTCCCATCATCTCCGCACAGCGCAGCCATCGTTGCGCCAGACCGTTCCAGACTGCCTTGTTCTCGCGACTCCGCGTAACCTTCGCCATCACTTCGCATTCGGCGGCGAACCTGAGAAAACGGTCCATAGCGTCCACGTGGAACCTCCGGTGCTGTTGGTTGGCCCCGTCACCACGCCAAATATTTGGAATTGCGAAACGTTCCGCTTGCCGGACATTAAATTTTTCCCGCATCGCTCGGCAGCTTGATTGATCGACACTAGCGAAGCGCCACCGCGCCGCGGGCGGGCGACAGGACCGGCTTAAGGTCGGGAACGAACTGCCGCCGTTCTCGCCGCGCCGAAATGGCGCGGTAGACCTGCTTGGTTGCTTCAACGATGTGGACACCGGCGAACGGGGCGGACAGAGTAGCACCGGTGCGCTCCCAGGCCACCGCCGAACGCAGGAACCAGCCACGACCGATCGGCGGTACGTAGAGCGCCTCTCCCCAACCGGTCGGGGTGAACCAAGTTTCGCGCAGAAGCTGGGTAATCTGGCTGCGCGAATAAGGCCGGCCATGTCCGAACGGCGTCGTGTCGATGCGCGCCCACAGCCCACGCCGGTTGGGAACCACGGCGAGCAATCGTCCGCCCGGCGCCAAAACGCGCCATACCTCACGGAGCAGTTCTGCCGGATCAGCCGACATTTCAAGCGCATGGACCAGCAGGACGCGGTCGACGGCGGAGTCGGTCAATGGCAGTTCGGCTTCTTCGACCAGAGCCGCCAGCGCCGGCCGAGTGGAAGGCCAGCGCACGACGCCTTGCGGCGCCGGCATCATCGCCAGGCAGCGTTCCGCTTCCTCGCGAAACAGCCCCAGATAGGGCGTCGCATAGCCGATGCCGAGCACGCGCAGAGTGCGGGTGTCGCTCCAGCGCGAGCGAATGCCGCGGCCGACAAAGCGGCGGGCGACCGTCCCAAGCCGTTGGGCGTAGAAGTTGCGAAGGTCGACAACATCCATGACGTCTAAAATAGCACGTTGCTGTCAGTTTTGCCTCAGCCACGACCTCGGAATTCCGCAAGCCGCGATCTTGCAGTTAATGCGCTGCAGAGCCTACCTTGGGGTATCCTGATTGCGAGGCCGCGACAGCCTGGGCGGCGTCCTGAAATTCACGGTGAAAAAATGCCTGCACAGACCAATCTCTTTCTCTGCATGACGGACAATTTCGGCGTTCTGCTGCACGATCCCCAGAGCGGCGCCACTGCGGCGATCGACGCGCCCGAGGCCGCGCCGATCGAGGCCGCGCTGCAAAAAACCGGCTGGAAGCTCACCGACATTCTGGTGACACACCATCACGCCGATCACACCCAGGGCATTGGCCCCCTTAAAGATCATCATCATTGCCGCGTCGTCGCGCCGCGCGACGAAGCAAAGCGCATCGCTCATGTCGATGAGACGGTCGGTGAGGGCGACACCGTGCACGTCGGTTCGCTCGAAGCGCGCGTTATCGACACGCCGGGCCATACCGCCGGACACATCTCCTATTTCTTCCCGGCCGACAAGCTCGCGTTTGTCGGCGATACCCTCTTCTCGATTGGCTGCGGCCGCGTCATTGAAGGCAATCCCGAGATGATGTGGGAGTCGCTGCTCAAATTGCGCGCTTTGCCCGACGACACACGCTTTTACTGCGGCCATGAATACACCGACGCCAACATACGCTTCGCGAAGACCGTCGAGCCGAACAACAAAGCGCTCGCCGCACGCGCAGGCGAGGTCGCTACGCTGGTTGCCGCTCACAAATTCACGATCCCGGCAACGATCGGCGCCGAGAAGGCGGCCAATCCATTTTTCCGCGCGGACGACGCCGAGCTGGCGAAATCGCTCGGCCTTTCCGGCAGTCCGGCTTGGAAGGTCTTTGCGGAAATCCGCGAACGCAAGAATCGATTCTGATCGTGAATCGTCTCAGGCGAAATACTGCCCGCCGTTCGCCGTGAGCGTCGCGCCGGTAATAAGCCCGGCATCGTCGGACGCGAGAAACACCACGCAGCGCGCGATCTCTTCCGGCTCGCCGAGCCGGCCGATCGGGATTTGCGGCAGAATGTTTTTCTCCATCACGTCCTTCGGCACGGCCTTCACCATGTCGGTTGCAATGTATCCTGGACAGATTGCGTTGACGGTGATGCCGGACCGCGCGCCCTCCTGCGCCAGAGCCTTGGTGAAACCAAGTTCGCCGGCTTTCGCCGCCGAATAGTTCACCTGCCCCATCTGGCCCTTTTGGCCGTTGATCGACGAGATGTTGACAATGCGGCCAAATTTGCGGTCGCGCATGCCGCCGATCACCTGGCGGGTCATGTTGAACAGCGAGCCGAGATTTGTGCCAATCACCGCGTTCCACTGTTCGGGCGTCATGCGATGAAACATGCCGTCGCGGGTAATACCCGCATTGTTGACCAAAACATCGATCGGACCGAGGTCAGTTTCAACTTGCTTGATGCCGGCGTCGCACGCCTCGAACGACGAGACGTCCCATTTGTAAACCGCGATCCCGGTCTCCTGTTTGAATTGCTGCGCCGCCGCGTCGTTGCCGCCGTAATTGGCCGCGACCTTGTAGCCGGCCGCATGCAACGCCCTGCATATCGCTGCGCCGATACCGCGCGTGCCTCCGCTGACCAACGCAACTCGTGGCATCGTGTCCTCCCTGTTCCTTGCCCGCGCCCCTCGCCGGCTTCTTTCGGCACGCGGAACTGACGCCTGCTCTGAAGGCAGCTTAAAGACGTAAATGGCCGGGACAAGCCCGGCCATGACGTAGGTCAATCGCTGCGACCAACGTGTGCGGCGCGGTCAGCGTTCCACGCACATTGCGATGCCCATGCCGCCGCCGATGCACAGCGTGGCGAGCCCCTTCTTGGCGTCGCGCTTCTGCATCTCGTAGAGCAGCGTCACCAGCACCCGCGTGCCCGATGCGCCAATCGGGTGGCCGATGGCGATCGCGCCGCCATTGACATTGACCTTCTTGGTATCCCAGCCGAGGTCCTTGTTGACCGCGCAGGCCTGTGCGGCGAACGCCTCGTTGGCCTCGACCAAGTCGAGGTCGCCGGTGTTCCAGCCGGCCTTCTTGAGCGCCGCGCGCGAGGCCGGGATCGGCCCGGTGCCCATGATCTTCGGATCGACGCCGGCTTGTGCCCAGGACACGATGCGCGCGAGCGGGGTCTTGCCAAGCTTGGCGGCTTCGCTTGCCTTCATCAGCACCACGGCGGCGGCGCCGTCATTGATGCCCGAGGCGTTTCCAGCTGTCACCGTGCCC
This sequence comes from Xanthobacteraceae bacterium, assembly GCA_049300295.1. GTDB lineage: Bacteria > Pseudomonadota > Alphaproteobacteria > Rhizobiales > Xanthobacteraceae > BOG-931. Next base: position 43,411 of record JBAQJL010000137.1, on the reverse strand, counting down.
TCCTTGTCAAAGGCGGCCCGCAGCTTGCCAATCCCCTCGAGCGTCGTACCGTGCTTGGGATACTCGTCCGCATCGATCACAATATCGCCCTTGCGGCTCTTGATCGTCACCGGTGTGATCTCGTCCTTGAATTTTCCCGCCTTCTGCGCCGCCTCGGCCTTGTTCTGCGAGCCGACCGCGAATTCATCCTGTTGCTGGCGGGTAATCTGCCACTGCCGTGCGACGTTCTCGGCTGTAGTGCCCATGTGATAGCCGTTGAAGGCATCCCACAGGCCGTCCTTGATCATGGTATCGATCATCTCGAAATTGCCCATCTTCACACCGGCGCGCAGATAGGCGCAGTGTGGCGCAACGCTCATCGACTCCTGACCGCCGGCGACGACGATCTCGGAATCGCCATTGAGGATGGCCTGATAGCCGAGCGCGACTGAGCGGAGCCCCGAGCCGCATAGCTGGTTGACGCTCCAGGATGGCACTTCGAAGGGCACGCCGGCCGCAATCGAAGCCTGCCGGGCCGGATTCTGGCCCTGCCCGGCCGTGAGGATCTGACCCATAATGACCTCAGACACGCGCTGCGGTTCGACACCGGCGCGGTCGAGCGCCGCCTTGATTGCCGTCCTCCCCAATTCGTGGGCGGGCACAGTGGCAAATACGCCGTTGAATGCGCCAACCGGCGTGCGCGTCGCACTGACGATGACGATGTCGTCTTTCATGGCAAGTTCCTTCCGGGATTAAGCAGGTTAGTCACGCGCGGCTGACCGCGGGCTCCTCAAGTAACCTTGATATATGTCATAGGGAGGCCGCCCGCCGCCGGCAAGGTGAGTGGCGGCCCTCGCGGCGATAGCAATGCCTGGCCGCGCGATCTCATCACAAAACGGTAGCCGCGCCCGGCGAAACCGCCTATTTTGACGTCAACCTGACGCGGTGACACGACGCTCATGTCCGAAGCCACAACCAAGACTGCAGAACCGATCGAGATCAAGAAATACGCCAACCGGCGTCTCTACAACACCGGTACGAGCGCTTACGTCACGCTCGAAGATCTCGCCACCATGATGAAAAGCGGCCAGGATTTCATCGTCCATGACGCCAAGAGCGGCGAAGACATCACCCGCTCGGTGCTGGGGCAGATCATCTTCGAACAAGAGGGCAAGCAAGGGCAGAACCTGCTGCCGATCGCGTTCCTGCGCCAGCTTATTCGCTTCTACGGCGACAGCATGCAGATGCTGGTTCCGCGCTACCTCGAAGTGTCCATCGAGTCGCTGACCCGCGAACAGGAAAAATTCCGGCAGCAGATGTCGCAAGCCTTTGGCGTCAGCCCGTTCGGCGCGCTCGAAGATCAAGTGCGGCGGAACATGGAAATGTTCGAGCGGGCCTTTGCCATGTTCACGCCGTTTGCGCGGCGTGAAAGCCAGGCGGCCGGCGCGGGCGAGCCGGAGAAATCCGCCGGCAAATCAGGCGAGATCGACGATCTCAAGCGCCAGCTCGACGAGATGCAAAAAAAAGTCGACCGATTGACCGACAAGGGCGGCAGCTAATCTCGACGTGCTTTTCGGAGCGCCCGCTTGGGGTGCAAGGGCGCCGGTTACACCGCCTGCGCCAAGCCTTTGATCCAAGGCCGCTCCGTCGAAGCCAACCCGACAAGCACGCCCTGCAGATAATCGCAGCCCCAGTCCTGGAGCATGCGTGCCGCCTCTTCGCTCTGCACCCACTCGGCAACGGTTGCGAGCTTAAGCCGCCTGGCGAGATCAATCAGCGTCCGCACGAACGCACGATCGTCCTCAGAACGCATGATATCGGCAACGAAGGCGCCGTCGATTTTGACGATGTCGACACCGAGCTTGCGCAAATTGCGAAATGACGTGTAACCAGCGCCGAAGTCGTCGATCGCGATGCGGCAGCCGAGATCCTTGACGCGGGCGACGAAGCCACGCGTCTCGTCGATATCCTGGATAGCGGCGCTCTCGGTGATTTCCACCGTCAAACGATTTGCGACGCCGCCATTGGCGCGCAACAGCGTGCTGAGCCCGGCCCACCAATCGGGATCGGTGGTCGAGGCGGGCGACACATTCAGGCTGGCGCGTAATTCCGGCGCCGCAATCATTTCATCGACGACGAGCTCGAGCACGCGGTGGTCCAGTAGACGCACCAGACCAAGCCGCTCCGCGACCGGAACGATTTCACCTGCATTGATGAGCGTGCCATCGGCCCGCCGAATGCGCATCAAGCACTCATAGAAAGCGGCCTTTCGGTCCGCAGCGGTCACCACGGTCTCATAAGCGAGGAAAATGCGTCGCTCATTGAGGGCCGCGACGATCTCGTCGGTTGCCCGCACATTTTCGCGACGCAACGCCTCGCGTTCGACGCTTGGCCGGTAAGCAAGGAACGAACCACGTCGCTTGCCCTTTGCGATATCAAGCGTCTCCTGCGCGCGCGTCAACACTTCGGCAACGCTACGCGCGTGACGCGGGCCTGTTACGCCGCCGATGGTCACGGTCACCGCAATCGGCCCGGATTTCGCCGGCACCATCTCGTCGCGGACACTGGCCAGCAGGCGCTCGGCGGCGATTGCCATGTCATCGGGCGTGCAATCGCGCAGCACCAGACCAAACTTGTTCCCCGAATAGCGGCCAAGCGTATCCTTGCCTCGCATCCGGCTGTGCAGCCGCTTGCCGACCTCGGCAATCACCGCATCAGCGATGTCGAAGCCATACGACTCGTTGATGCGCGACAGGTTGTCGACGGCCACCAGAAGGAATCCGCATGAGGAGCGGAAACGTGTGGCGTCCTCCAGCGTGTCTTCGAGAATTTCCGTAAGGTAGTGGCGGTTCAATTCGCCGGTGAGCCCGTCATGCTGGGCAAGGAACGTCAGTTCTCGTTCGTGCTCGTAGCGCTCGTTGATGACCCGCAGCACGCCGTGCGCTCGCGCTGGACGACCGTCCGCGCCCGCATACCAGCGGCCACTGTCCTCGACCCAGAGCTTCGTCTCCGAGTCACGGTCCGGCCGAATGCGATACTGAATTTGATAGGGCACGCCGGTGCCGTCGTCGCGCTTATCCGATCGCATGACGGCATCGAAGCGGGCTTGCGCATTTTCGGCTTCGAGCAACTGGGCGTAGCCGCCGCCGGTGGAAACGGCGGCCATGTCGCAGATCAGCAGCACATCTTTGGCGTTGCCGCTCCACAACAATACGTCGGTATCAATACGCCAGTCGTACGCAACCTCGCCGACCGAGGTCAGAATCCGCGCCGCATCGAGGACCTCATGCCCCGAAGACGACGCCGCGCTAGCTGCGGCCGTCTCGTTGCTGGACATCCCGGGCGAGGAGGGAAGCGGTTGTCGCAGACCGTCTTGGGCCACGGATCCCCCCATGAGGAGTTTGTTGCGATGTGCAGATGGCGCCGCCAGACCGCGCCCGTAACGCCAACCTACTGCTTGATTTTAAACAATTTCGGAAAATCGCACGCTCTACGTACTTTTCCTCATAAACACATGCCGACGCGGCACGCCGCTTGCGCTTTCGGAACCGGAAGACCGGCAAAGTCCCATTTTGGGACAAAGCGCGCGCAGGCAATGTCGATGAAAAACGCTCTCGTCCCGCTCACCCCGCGAGTTCGGGATACCGCACCGGGGCAATCCGATCGGCGCGCCAGCGCCGATTTCGTCGCGCATCTTATCGCTACGGCTGTGCAAGCGCCGCAAACGCGGGCACGTCGCCGTGCCGACCCCTCGGAAGCTCTCGCGGCTTATCGGTCGCTCAGCCACTGGCCGACTGAGGCCGGTCGAACAGTATCTCGATCGCTCTGATCTTGCGGGCATTCACCGGCCGCCCGCGATCCTGACGCGTCTTTTCGCTATCTCGGTCCGTTGTCGAACTCGACCTGCCGGCTCGCGCCGCGGATGCCGATGATAAAACCAGCCAGTACATCGACCAGACCGATGACGACAAGGAGAAAGAACGTCGATGTCCCGGCGTTCTTGACCAAAAGAAACTCGACCAGCATGGCGACGAATAACATCATCGCCAGCACGTGATCCATGATCACGCGGTTGCCGGCTCGGGTCGACTTGATGATCTCGATCCACAACAGGAAGATCGACAGGGCGAGGAACGTGTCTTCCCAGGTCAATTTCCAGATCTGGCCGGACATCATCGGCACGGCGGCCGCTTGTGCCGTCCAGATATCGGGCGGCAGGTGCAAAATAAACGCGACAATATTATAGATCGCAAATGGAATCAGCAGCAGCGGAAAGCCAAGAAGATACATGGCAGGCTACCTGGGAAGCTTCCTCATCGCGCCCCCGCGCGACCAGCGCTCTGCCACTCTATCCGTGTTGCCGCTGACCCTCCAGAGAGCGCCCGGCCGGGCCGTCAATCAGGCTTCAGCCTTCTTGGTAATCACCTGGCGGCCACGATACATGCCGGTCTTCAAGTCGATATGATGCGGCCGGCGCAACTCGCCGGAATCCTTGTCTTCGATATAGGTCGGCGCCTTCAGGGCATCCGCCGACCGGCGCATGCCGCGCCTCGACGGCGATGTTTTTCTCTTCGGCACGGCCATAGCGGCGTACTCCTTCGTATTCAGGCTTATCGGAAGGCGGCCTTATAGAAGAACGAAGCCCCGAATGCTAGGGGCTCGACTAAAAGGTCTGGGCGTCGGAACCGCCGCCTCATGGTCGGGCACGAAGGCAGGCGTCCTGCGCCGGATGGGCTGCAGCGCGGCGCTCGTGGAGCGCAGCGACGCGCCGAACCGCCAGGCTCGGACTGCGGGCGCTACGTAGGTGGGGATTGGGTAGCACCGCAGTCAGTTCGGCCGCCCGCCAGGCGTCGAGATCGTTCGCCGAGATACCAAAGGCCGAGCGCGCGCCGGCCTCGATGCCAAACTCCCCATTCGGACCCCATTCGGCGGTGTTGAGATAGATTTCCATGATCCGCCGCTTCGGCAGCACCATGGTCAGCCAGACAGCCAGCGGCATCTCCAAGACCTTCCGCACGACGCTGTGGCCGGGCCAGAGGAACAGGTTTTTGGCCGTCTGCTGAGTGATGGTCGAAGCCCCGCGCGCCTCCCCGACGTCGTCATCGGACTGCTGCAACGCTTCGCGAATGGCGCCGAGGTCGATGCCGTGATTGCGGCAGAAGCTCGCGTCCTCGGCCAGGATCACCGTCAGCGGCAGCACCGGTGCAATGCGGTTCAGCGGCACGAAGGTCCGTTGTACCCGCTGCCCGGTTGCCCAGCGCAACAGCATGGGCGTCGAGACCGGATTGATCACGCGGTAGAGCGGCGCGATGACGTAAGGCGCCGCCAGCACAACGAGAATGACGATCGCACAAAAGACGAGCAGCCGCCGAAATCCTGATCCCGGCGCGCGTGACGCACGCTGCCGTTGCCGGCGCGGCGGCGGTCCTTCTTCCTGCAGGCGATCGCGTCGCGCGGCGAAAACCATCGGTCAGACCTTAATGCGCGCTTGCGGCGAAAGCGTGTGCGCGCAATCCGATACACGACGCGCCCGCTGGCGCGCCGCATCCGCCGCTGCTAATTTTGCGCAAAATCAACAGGAGGAAAACGTGGCAAAGGATGCCGTCGCTTCCGAAGAACTGGCGCAAAAGTTTCGGGTCGAGAAGGACTCGGCCTATGAGCGTTTCGTACGCAGCGATGGACTCGATATCATTGGCGCGCGTTACGTTCCGAATCTGCGGACCGTGGAGCTGAAACCCTGGGCGCGCCGCGCCGCCAAGGGCGTCTATATCAATCATGAAGCGTCGCGGTTTTCCAACGATTGCTACGTCTGCGAGATTGCGCCCGGCAAAAAACTCGAACCTGCCCATCATCTGTTCGAAGAGATGCTGCTGATCCTGTCTGGCCGCGGCTCGACGACAGTGTGGAACAATTCCGGCGCACGTATCACCTTCGAATGGAAAGCTGGATCGATTTTCGCCATCCCCTTGAACTGCTGGTATCAGCATTTCAACGGCTCGGGTCAGGAATCAGTCCGCTTTGTGGCCGTGACCAACGCACCGACCGTCATCAACCGCTACGACGATCTTAATTTCATCTTTAACTGTCCTTACGACTTCAAGAACCGTTTTTCCGGCGAGCCCGACTATTTTTCGTCGAAAGGTGAACAGGAAGGCTTTCTGCTACGCACTAATTTCGTACCCGATGCCGTCAACCTGCCGCTGATCACCGCTAAGGAACGCGGCGCCGGCGGCGGCCATATCCGCTTCAACATGGCGCGCGGCACCATTGCGAGCCACATCTCGCAGTTCCCGGTCGGCACCTACAAGAAGGCCCACGCGCACGGCCCCGGCGCGCATGTCGTCATCCTGTCTGGCGAAGGCTATTCGCTGATGTGGCCGGAGGGCGAAGAGCCGCAGCGCTTTCAATGGCAGGTGGGCACCTTGATCGTGCCGCCGAACATGTGGTCCCACCAGCATTTCAACTCCGGACCGACACCGGCGCGCTACCTCGCCTTCAAACACTGGTCGCCACGCAACGCGCAAGGCGTACCGATCTCCTGGATCAGCCGCAGACTCGGCGGCACTCAGATCGACTATGCCGACGAACATCCGAAGGTGCGGCAATTGTTCGCCGAAGCGCTGGGCAAGCACAGCCTTTCGCCGCGCATGGACGCGGTCTATGAGGCTGAAGCCTCGCAGCTCCCGCCGAGAGCGGCTTGATGCGTTGTCCGTCCCCGCGAAGCTTTTTCGCGCTGATCCTTTGCTCGGCGTGTGTCACCTTCGCAATCTCCGCACGTGCTCAATCGGCCGCCGAGATCGCCAGGTACGCGGGCCCCGACCGCACGCAGCGTCTGGTCGACGGCGCCAAGAAGGAAGGTCTTGTCACCGTCTACTCGTCGGCAGTGATCGCCGATACCAATGCGATCATCCAGGCCTTCGAGAAGAAATACGGCGTGCGGGTCCGCCTCTGGCGGGGAAGTTCCGACGATATCTTGCGGCGGGCGGTGACCGAGGCCCGCGGCGAACGCTATGACGCCGATCTGGCGGAAACCGCGGGCGACTCCATGGAAGGATTGCAGCGCGAGCGCCTGCTGGCCGAGCTCTCGTCGCCGGTGTTCGCGCAACTGATGCCTGGCGCGGTAATGCCGCATCGGGGCTGGATCGCCGACCGGCTCAGCGTCTTCACCGTCGCCTACAATACCACCGTGATCAAGGCGGCCGAACTGCCGAGGAGCTATGCCGATCTCACCGATCCGAAATGGAAGGGCAAGCTGGGCGTCGACGACGAAGCCGACGACTCAAGCTGGCTCATGTCGGTCGCCGGCGCCATGGGCAAAGACACGGGCTTGGCGCTGTTCCGCAAGATCGTTGCCACCAACGGCATCTCGGTACGTCGCGGTCATACGCTCCTGTCCAACCTGGTGGTGGCGGGCGAAGTGCCGCTGGCGCTCAATGTCTACGGCTATCGCGTCGCCGCGCTGAAGAAGAGCGGCGCACCAATCGATGGCATCGTTCTGCCGCCAGCCTTTGCGTTACCGACTGGCATCGGGGTGCTGGCGAAGTCGCCGCACCCCAATGCTGCGCTCTTGTTGCTTGATTTCTATTTGACGGATGGCCAGCGCATCCTCGCGGAGCGCGGCAACGTGCCGACCAACCGGACGGTCGCCGAACCGCCGCCAGGCGTGAACCTGATCGACAACGGCAAATTCCTCGACAATGAGGACGAATGGACGAGGCTATTCAAGAGTACGTTCGCGGGCGGGATGCAGTAAAACCCGGTGAGGCGGTTAACGTGGTCTGTACACCAGCACGGCAAGCGTGAAATCGCCGGTCCACTCGCTGGCCATGGTATTGGCGCCAACCGAGATATCGCAGTTGCCGGATACCTTGATGGTGATGCTGTTGCCGGTGCCGTCGTAGGGACCGTCGCCGACGCCGCCTTGGCACGCCACACTTCCACGCATCGTCCCTGCTCCCGCAAACGTAATGATCATCACCTGGCCGGCCTCGACATCGACCCGGTAGACCTGTTGCGGCGCGCTCGCCGTTACGTGGCCCTGGGCCATCACGCCGTACGAGCCTTTTGCGAATTTCAAGACGATGGGCGAAGCCGCATCTGCCTGCGAACAAAGGCACGCAAGCGCGCCGCTCAGGACAAGACTTAGCAAAGTCGAACGTCGAACCATCGCCACCTCCATTGTTCGTCGGCAGACCGCCAACCGGATCGCGCCGCTCGGATTCGAATGCAGGATAGGTTTCTTGTTTTTAAAACTTTTGACACCGCCGCCGTAATGAGCGCGCAGCTCAGCCTATACCATTGGTCACGCCGCCTCCGCCCGCGGCAATGCGGTTCTGCCGCGAATGATGTCCGAGGCCTTGTCGGCCATCATGATCACGCATGCGTTGATGTGCGCTGAAACGAGGTCCGGCATCGCGGAGGCATCGCAGACACGCAGGCCCTCGACGCCGCGCACCTTCATATCCGGTTCGAGGACCCCACCCTGGCCCATCGCGCAGGTGCCGGCAGGGTGGTGCGCTGTGATGACGACCTTTTTGAGCCAGCCATCGATCTCGGCGTCGGTTTTGACCTGCGGGCCCGGACCGATCTCCTCGCCGCGGAACGGATCGAGTGCTTTGTGGAAGGCGAGTTCGCGAGCGCGCTTAAAACCTTCGCGCAGCGTCGGCAGATCGTTGGGCGCGGTGAAGAATTTGTAGACGATCCGCGGCGGCTTCAGCGGGTCGCTGCTTGCCAGCAGAACTTCACCCCGGCTGTCGGGGTGCAGCAGCGTCGGGCGGATGCCATAGCCGTCGAGATAGGCCGGACGCAGCAGCGGAAACCACAGATGTGGGTCGTGCGAGGTACCGCGGAACATGAATTCGATGTCGGGCACCGAAAGCTCAGGCCGCGTCTTGACGAAGGCGTGCAGCCCGCCCGGCACCACCGTTCCGGGACCGGTGCCGAACAGATACGCGCGCACCATGCTCATCGCCATGCGATCGAAGCGCATTTCGCCGTGAAACGGGCCGGGCTGGGGGCGCGTGTAGGTCATATAGGCGCCGAGGTGGTCCTGCAGGTTTTTTCCCACCGGCAGATCGGCAGCAACGTTGATGCCGAGGCCGCGCAAATGTTCGGCCGGACCAATCCCCGAGAGCATCAGAAGCTGTGGGGTGTTGAAGGTGCCGGCCGCAACGATCACTTCCCGGCTCGCGGTAGCGCGTTGTGTCGATCCGTCCTGGACGTACTCGATGCCCTTTGCACGGGTGCCTTCCAGCAGCACGCGCGTGCTGTGCGCGTTGGTTGCGACGGTCAGGTTCGCACGGCCGCGCGCTGGCTTGAGAAACGCATTCGCGGTCGACGAACGCCGGCCATTTCGAATCGTGAACTGGCCACGGCCGAAGCCTTCCTGCTGTTTGCCGTTGTAGTCGGAGGTGATCGGGTAGCCACAGGCTTTGGCGGCCTCAAGCCAGGCTTCGTAGAGCGGATCTTCGGTCCTGGCGAATTCGGTGCCAAGCGATCCCTCCGCGCCGCGATATGTGTCGGTACCGTTCTCCCAGCTTTCACAGCGCCGGAAGTAGGGCAGCACATCCGCATACGACCAGCCGCGCGCACCCTTCTGCCCCCAGCGGTCATAGTCGCCCGCATTGCCGCGCGTGTAGGCCATGACGTTGATCGACGACGACCCGCCCAGGACCTTGCCGCGCATCGCCTCGATGCGACGTCCGTTGAGGTTTGGCTCGGGATCGGTCTCGTAGCCCCAGTCGAACATGCCATATTCGTGCATACGACCCATGCCAAGCGGGATGTGAATGTACGGGTGCCAATCGCTGCCTCCGGCCTCGAGCAGGAGTACGCTCGCGGCGCCATCCTCAGACAGCCGGTTAGCCAGCACGCAGCCGGCCGAGCCCGCGCCAACGATGATGTAATCGTATCCGTTGCCCGCCATTTCACTCCCTCATTCACATGTCGCGCGATTATTATTCGTTCAGTCTCGCGCGTAACCGATCAGCTTCCTCTTCTTGCGGCCAAGCACGATCAGGATCGCCGACAGTACGGCAAGCACCGCCCATGTGGGGAGACGGAACATCCACTGCCCATATGGCTCCCAGGCCCAGGACGCCCTACTCTTGATCCAGTCCTGCACCGCATTGAGGCTGTGCTGATCGATGTCGGCCCACAATTCGCTCACGCGCACGTAGACAAACTGGTGGTTTGCGATCGACTTTGTTCCATCATAGACGAAGAATACGAAAGCGGTCGCTAGCAGGAGCAGGCCGAGAAATCGAAGCAGGAAGCGGATCATGACGGCGCCGGCGGTCTTCCGAGTTGGCGAGACGGCTGCACGCCATACTCTGCCGCGCACTTTAGTTCAATGCATGGCATTTTAAGGCTCATGCTGCATTGCTGCGCCGCAAGAGCAAATCCTGGCGCACCTGCAAATCCCTTGAGTATCGACCGCCGGTTTCGCTAAGGTCATCGCTTTCGGCGGCGACGCACCGAAATCCGGCAAGGAAAGACAAAAAATGGCCTCCAAAAACGGCAGCCACGCGAACCGCCCGACATTCACCGACCAGGAAGCGCTGCTGTTTCACAGCCAAGGCCGGCCAGGAAAGCTGGAAGTTGTTGCCACCAAACCGATGGCGACGCAGCGCGATCTGTCGCTGGCCTATTCGCCGGGCGTCGCAGTGCCGGTGCTGGCGATCGCCGAGGACGAAGCGCGCGCCTACGACTACACAACCAAGGGCAATTTCGTCGCGGTCATCACCAATGGTACGGCGATACTCGGTCTCGGCAATCGTGGCGCGTTGGCGGCGAAGCCGGTGATGGAAGGCAAGGCTGTGCTCTTCAAGCGATTTGCCGACATTGACTCTATCGACCTCGAAGTCTCTTCCGAAGATCCCGACGAAATCATCAATTGCGTCAAGCTGCTCGGCAAGAGCTGGGGCGGCATCAATCTTGAGGACATCAAGGCACCTGAATGCTTCATCATCGAGCAGAGGCTGCGCGAGCTTCTGGACATCCCGGTCTTTCATGACGATCAGCATGGCACAGCCATCATCGCCGCCGCAGGCCTGATCAACGCGCTCGAATTGACCGGCCGGGACGTGGCAAGCACCAAACTTGTTTGCAACGGCGCCGGCGCCGCGGGCATCGCCTGCCTCGAGCTGCTGCGGTCGATCGGTTTTCGCCCAGAGAATCTCATCCTCTGCGACACCAAGGGCGTCATCTATGAAGGCCGCACCGACGGCATGAACCAGTGGAAGTCCGGCTTTGCCGTCAAGACAAAAGCGCGCTCGCTTGCGGAGGCGCTTGCCGGCGCCGACGTGTTCTTTGGGCTTTCGGTGAAAGGCGCGGTGACCAAGGCGATGGTGAAATCGATGGCCGACAAGCCGATCATCTTTGCCATGGCCAATCCCGACCCCGAAATTACCGTCGAGGATGTGGCGGAGGTGCGCACGGATGCCATCATGGCCACCGGCCGCTCCGACTATCCCAACCAGATCAATAACGTACTCGGCTTCCCCTACATCTTCCGCGGCGCGCTCGACGTGCGGGCGCGCGCGATCAACATGGAAATGAAAATCGCCGCGGCCCACGCGCTCGCCGCGCTCGCGCGCGAAGACGTCCCTGACGAGGTTGCCGCCGCCTACGGGGCGCGGCCGAAATACGGGCCCGACTACATCATCCCGGTGCCGTTCGATCCGCGGCTGATTTCAGATATTCCGCCTGCCATAGCCAAAGCGGCAATGGAATCGGGCGTGGCGCGGCGGCCTATCGAGAATATGGAAACCTATCGGCAGCAATTGCGCAGCCGGCTCGATCCGATCGCCGGCGTTTTGACTGGCGTCTATGAGCGGCTGCGGCGGCGGCCGCGCCGTGTCGTCTTCGCCGAGGGCGAAGAGGAACAGGTCATCCGCGCAGCGGCAAGCTTCGTGCACCAGGGGCTTGGCACGGCGCTGCTCTGCGGCCGCGAGAACCGCGTGCGCGACACCGCAAAAGCGCTTGGCATTGAGTTGGGCAGCGGCATCGAGATCGTCAATGCGGCGCTGTCGAAGCGCAACGCCGCCTACGCCGCGTACCTTTACGAGCGCCTGCAACGCCGAGGCTTTCTGCAACGCGACTGCCAGCGCTTGGTGAACCAGGACCGCAACCACTTCGCGGCCTGCATGGTGGCGCTCGGCGACGCTGACGCCATGGTGACCGGCGTGACCCGCAATTTCTCGGTCGCGCTCGAAGATGTGCGCCGCTGCATCGACGCCAAGCCCGGCCATCGCGTGATGGGCGCCTCGCTGGTGCTGGCGCGCGGGCGCACCGTGCTGGTGGCTGACACCGCGGTGACCGAGATGCCGACAGCCCAGGATCTCGCCGAGATCGCCATTGAGGCGGCGGCCGTCGCGCGCTCGCTTGGCTACGAACCGCGGCTCGCTCTGCTCGCCTTTTCGACTTTCGGCCATCCGCCCGGCGAGCGCTCGGAACGCGTCCAGGAAGCGGTTCGCATTCTGGATCGCCACCGGGTAAATTTCGAGTATGACGGCGACATGGCAGCCGACGTGGCTCTGAACATGGAACTGCGCGAGCCCTATCCGTTCTGCCGCCTGTCCGGCCCCGCTAACGTGCTGATCATGCCGGCGTTTCACTCGGCCTCGATCTCCACCAAGATGCTTCGAGAGCTCGGCGGCGCCACGGTGATCGGCCCGATGCTCGTCGGTCTCGATCGCTCGGTACAGATCGTGCCGCTGTCGGCCAATGACGCTCAGCTCGTCAACATGGCGGCGCTCGCCGCCTATAACGTCAACGGGTGACTTAGCCTTTTCGCGAACATGCAAAAGCGCAGACTCGGAATCGGGGGCCCCGAGGTTTCGCTCGTCGGGCTTGGCACCAATAACTTTGGCGGCCGCATTGATCTCGCCACCTCACGCCGCGTGGTCGACAAGGCACTCGATCTTGGCGTCACGCTGATCGACACCGCCGACATTTATGGCAACAACGGCGGCTCCGAGGAATGTTTGGGTCAGATCCTCGGGCTCCGGCGCAACAACGTGGTGCTGGCGACCAAATTCGGTCTGCCGATGGATCATACCGGCAAGCTTCGCGGCGCCTCGCGGCGCTACGTCATGCAGGCGGCTGAAGCGAGTTTGCGGCGACTAAAAACCGACTGGATCGATCTTTATCAGCTGCATCGTCCCGATCCGCAGACGACGATCGAAGAAACCTTGCAGGCGCTGGACGATCTGAAGCAGGCGGGAAAAATCCGTTTCATCGGTTGCTCCAACCTCTCGGCAACACAACTTGAACAAGCACAGACCGTCAGCGCGCGAGCGCATTTGATCTCATTCATCTGTTGTCAGGACGAGTACAGCCTGCTTGAGCGCGATCTGGAAAAAGACGTGCTCGGCACCATGCGCAAACATGGTCTCAATCTCCTGCCGTACTTTCCGCTGGCCAGCGGCCTGTTGACCGGCAAGTACAAACACGGCGCGCCGCTGCCGCCGGGGTCGCGGCTTGCCAACAGCCCACCGCGGGGCGGCAGTGTGCTCAACGACCGCAATTGGCGCATCGTCGAGGCGCTGTCTGCCTTCGCGGCGGCGCGCGGGCACACGCTCCTTGAGCTGGCGATGAGTTGGCTTGCGAACCAGCCGTTCGTTCCCAGCGTCATCGCCGGCGCCACCAAACCCGAGCAGGTCGAACAGAACGTGGCGGCAATCGACTGGACCCTAACGGCGGTAGAACTGGCCGAAATCGACCGCATCACCCTTTAGCCGCCCTCGGTAATTCGCGGCATCGGATTCACCGGGCCGAAACCACTATTCGGTAGGCTGCGATCCATGCAGCACATCGCGCCGCCCACGCCATTTGCCCTCGAAATTCATGGCCTCGTCAAACGTTTCGACCGCCCGGCCGTCGACAGTCTGGAACTGACCGTGCGGACCGGCGAATTTTACGCGTTGGTCGGTCCCAACGGCGCCGGCAATACCACAACGCTGCGGATGATCGCCGGCCTGCTGCGCCCCGACGCAGGAACAATTCGCATCGGCGGCATCGATGCGCTCGCCGAGCCGGTCGCGGCAAAACAGATCGTCGCCTGGGTGTCCGACGAGCCGATGATCTACGACAAACTCACACCGCGCGAATATCTGGAATTCGTCGCCGGCCTCTGGGGCGTCGAACCGGCGCTGGCGGCGTCACGCGCCGAGACGCTGTTGGATTGGCTCGATCTCGCGCCGCACGCCGACGAGCGCTGCGAGAGCTTTTCCAAAGGTATGCGGCAGAAGGTGACGCTGGCCGGTGCGCTGGTTCACGAGCCGCGCGTGATCATCTTGGACGAACCGCTGACGGGTCTCGACGCCGGCTCGGCGCGGCAAGTCAAGAATGTGCTGCGCGAGCGCACGCGCACCGGCGGCACCATCGTCATGACCACGCACATTCTTGAAGTCGCCGAACGCATGGCCGACCGCATCGGCATCATCGCCCACGGCAAACTCATCGCCGAAGGCACGCTCGAAGAACTGCGCCATCAGGCCGGCATGCAAGCCGATAGCGGCGCGCGCGACGGCGGCAGCCTCGAAGATACCTTCCTCGCCCTGGTCGCCGAACCGGCGCAAGCGGCATGAGCCCTATGGCCGGCACTGCCGTCTGGTTCGCGCAGCACGAGTCGCGGCTCGTCTGGCGCGACTGGCTTTCCATGATCACGGCCGGCCGGCGGGAGCGCCTGCGCATCGTAACCCTAGGCGTCGTCGCTTTTGTGGTGTTCATGCATTTTGTCGCCTACGCGGTCGTCGGCCCCCACGCCGACGCCGCCATCGACAAGCAGACGCTGCTCACCATTACTACGAGCGCGCTGCTGGCATGGATGCTGATGATCTCGCAGGCGATGGAATCGATTACGCGCGCCTTCTATGCCCGCTCCGATCTCGACCTGATCCTCGCGTCGCCGGTCAACAGCAACAAGCTGTTTGGCGTCCGCATCGCCACCATCGCGCTCGGGACCACGTTGATGGCGCTGCCTCTCGCAGCGCCGTTCATCGATATACTCATCGCACGCGGAGGCTGGCGTTGGCTCGGCGCCTACGGTTTGATTGTGGCTATGGGGGCGGCGGCGACGGCGCTGGCTTTGGGCCTCACCGTCGCGCTGTTCCGCGTGCTCGGCGCACGGCAGACCCGCTTCGTGGCTCAGGTTGTCGCCGCCCTTATCGGCGCGGCGTTCGTCATCGGCTTGCAAGTCGTCGCCATCCTCTCCTACGGCACGATATCGCGCGCGGCGCTGCTGCAATCGAAAACGCTGCTCGCACTGGCGCCCGAACTCGACAGCGCGTTGTGGTGGCCGGCGCGGGCCGCGCTCGGCCAGATGTTGCCGCTGACCGCCGTGCTGGCGACGGGCTTTGCGCTCCTTGCCGTCGCGGTCGCGGTCGTCGCCCCGCGTTTCGGCAATTACGCCATCACTGCCGCTGGGGTCGGCAACGCGAGCGTGGTCCGTTCTGGACGGAATGCGTTTCGCAAAAGGCTCTCGCCGCGCGGTGCACTGCGCCGCAAGGAATGGATCCTGCTGCGGCGCGATCCATGGCTGATGTCGCAGACGCTGATGCAGATGCTGTATCTGGTGCCGCCGGCCTTGATGCTGTGGCGCGGCTTCGATCAGGACAACAGCGCGCTTCAGCTCGTCGTGCCGGTGCTGGTCATGGCCGCGGGACAACTTGCCGGCGGGCTCGCGTGGCTCGCGATCTCGGGCGAAGATGCACCGGACCTCGTCGCCACGGCGCCGGTGCCTCGCCGTTTCATCCTGAGGGCCAAAATCGAAGCAGTCCTCGGCGCCGTCGCGCTCATCTTTGCGCCTTTGGTGGCTGCGATTGCAGTCGCGTCGCCCTGGCATGCCCTGGTCGCCGCGGCCGGTATCGGAATCGCGGCCGCGGCCTCGACGGCGGTGCAGTTCTGGTTTCGCAGCCAAGCCAAACGTAGCCAGTTCCGCCGTCGGCAGGTGTCGTCGCGGCTGGCAACCTTCGCGGAGGCGTTTTCTTCAATCGGGTGGGCCGCGACCGCCGCGGTCGCCTCTGCAAGCCTTTGGCTCGCGGCCGCTCCCGCCGTACTTGCGCTTCTAGTCCTCGGCGGCGCCTACCTGCTGAGCCCACGCGCCGATAACGTGTGGTGACCGCGACCGTCTCGACGCCGCGGGTTCAAGGTGATTAAACGTTGGCTCCGAACGCCGGCCGGAGCCGCG
Source organism: Xanthobacteraceae bacterium (assembly GCA_049300295.1). Lineage (GTDB taxonomy): Bacteria > Pseudomonadota > Alphaproteobacteria > Rhizobiales > Xanthobacteraceae > BOG-931. The sequence continues at coordinate 27,240 of JBAQJL010000137.1, read as the reverse complement.
AATGAAGAAACAGCCAGACTGGACGTGGCCGAACGGCAAGCGCATCGCCGTCGTCTTTAACGTCTGTCTCGAAGCCTGGTCGGACGGCAAGGCGCCCGGCATCAGCCCGATGGGCAACCCGCTGCCGGCGGGCGTGCTGGACACGATGGCGATCTCGTGGGCCGCGTACGGCGTGGAAGTCGGCATTCATCGGCTGATGGAGGGGTTTGCGCGCCACGGCGCCAAGGCAAGCGTCATGACCAACGCCGTCATCGCCGAGCGCACCCCCGAAACCGTCAAGGCGATCGCAGACAACGGTCACGAAGTGCTGTCGCATTCCTACGCCATGGACGTGATCCCGGCGCTCTTGTCCGACGAAGACGAAAAGAAAAACATTGAGCGCTGCACCGCGCTTCTGCAAAAAGCATCAGGACGGAAAATCGTCGGCTGGCTGTCGCCGCGCGGCACGTCGAGGCCGACGACGCCAAAGCTGCTCGCCGAAGCCGGCTACCGCTGGTATGGCGATGTGTTTCATACCGACCTGCCCTACGTCACCGACCATGGCAACAAGCGGATCGTCGCCATTCCACTATCCTACGATGTCAACGACATGCCATCGATGAAATACGGCCATCCGCCGCGCATGATGCTCGACTCGTTCAACGAAGTTATCGACATTGCGCGCGCCCGCGACGGTGAATTGCGCATCATCGACGTCACCAGTCACGCCCACATCTTCGGCCACCATCGCGGCGCGTACGTCTATGAGAAGATCGTCGAACAGGCGATGGCCGCGCCCGACATCTGGGTCGGAACACGCGCTGAGATCGCCGATCATGTGCTAAGCATGGCAACCATTTAGGCGTCAGGGAGAACTGTAAGTGATTCCGTTCGAAATGGTGGAACCCACGTCGCTGAAGGAAGCATTGTCGCTGCTCGATCCGCAGGAGCCTACGATTCGTCCCGTGGCGGGCGGCACGGCGCTGATGCTGATGATGAAGGCCGGCGTCTTTACGCCGACGCGCCTCGTGTGCCTGCACCGCATCGAGCCCGATTTTTCGCGCATCGCGCTGACCGATAACGGCGAGCTGCGCATCGGCGCCATGGCAACGCTGCGCGAGCTGGAATTGGATTCGAACGTCCGGTCGCGCCTGCCGGTGCTGGCGCGGGCCATGCGCACACTCTCCAGCGTGCGGGTGCGCAACGTCGCGCGGGTTGGCGGGGCGCTGGCGCATGGCGATCCGCACATGGATCTGCCGCCGGTTCTGACCGCGCTCGGCGCCCGCCTGTCGATCACCGGCCCCAGCGGCAGCCGCGAGCTGCCACTCGAAAAATTGTACGTCGGCTATTACGAAACCGTTCTGGAGAAGACCGATCTGATCACAGCCGTAACGGTGCCCCCGCTCAATGGCCGCAAGGCTGCCTACATGAAAGTCACCTCGCGCACGGCCGATGATTGGCCCTCGCTTGGCGTAGCGATCACGTTCGCGGTTGCGGACGGCCGCATCAGCGATCCGATCGTCGTCGTCAGCGCCGCAACGGAGAAGGTCACTCGGATGAGCGCGGCCGAAAAGGCGCTGCAAGGCGCCGCGCCGGACGATGCAGCCTTGCGACGCGCGGCTGATGCGGCCGCCGATGAGGTGGAGACATTGTCCGACGCGCACGGCTCCGCGCCCTACAAGCGCGAATTGTTGCGCGTCTACCTGGGTCGCGCGGTGCGTCAGGCTCTCGACGGAAGCGGGCACTAGAGGACGAGTATGATGAGCACGCGTCTGATAAATTTCACGCTCAACGGTGAGCCCGCTTCGACGGCGATCGAGCCGCACCGCAACCTCGTCGAATTGCTGCAGCGCTTCGATCTGTTCGGCGCACGCGAAAGCTGCGGGCAAGGCCTGTGCGGCTGCTGCACCGTTCTGGTCGACGGCAAGGCAGTGTCCGGCTGCCTGTATTTCGCGGTTTGGGTCGATGGCAAGGACATCACCACGATCGAAGCGCTCGATGCCGACGGCCAGCTGTCGCCACTGCAGCAGGCGTTCGTCGACACCGCCGCATTTCAATGCGGCTATTGCACGCCCGGATTTATCCTGATGGCGCAGCAACTGTTGAAGGAAAATCCGAACCCGAGCGACGACGACATCCGCCACTACCTGTCCGGCAATCTGTGCCGCTGCGGAACCTATCCTGAAGTGATCGAGGCGGTGAAAGCGGCGGCAAAGCGATAGCGAGAATTTCTCTATCGCGGGCACGTACTTTCGGACGCAGCGATTATTTTGCTGACATTTCGTGTTTTAGTTTCATTAAAACGTGGTGCCAATCGTCATCTTGGCTTCAGCGCGCGCGGGAACAATCCGCAACCGCGACGCCGTCTCCGAAGTGAGGCCCGTAGATCGGGTGCGGCGGCCCTCGCGTGCATGTGGAGGCAAAAATGTCGATCAAGCTAACCATCGCGCTTGCTGCTGTAATCGTCATGAGTTCTGCCATCGGGACGGCCGCTCAAGCGCCGCGATACTACGGCTACGGTCCAGGCACCCCGCGCGGCATCGGTGCGCCGCCGTTCATGGCGGACAATCCGGCAGTCACGGGCGGCGGCAGCGCGGGGTATAACGAAAATCTTCGGCGCAATGACTGGTAAGCGTTGCTAGGTCGTTATCGGCGACTCGTCTCGCCGGGCATTCAGCGCCGCGATAAACCGCTGTTTGATCGCATGCCCGTCGCGCAGCGGCAGCACGCGCGCAGTATCTTCGGCGCCGATGTGAGCGCTGATCAAGATCGGCCCCTCGCCCGAATGCACCAGTGACCGGACGTCCGCCGTCTCGTCTATGCGCGAGACGGACCGCGCCTGCCTAAAGCGGCATGCGAGCGCCGTGGCGACGAGATCGATGCCCGACTGCGTGGCGCTCGCCTGCATGCCGGTCTCGCCGTAATGCGCATTATCGAGAACGATGATGACGAGATTCTTCGGCTGCTTGACGCCGATGGTAGCGAGACTGCCGACACCCATCAGCATGTCGCCGTCGCCGGTGAGCACGGCGACGCGCCGATCCGGCCGCGCCAGCGCGAGCCCGAGCCCGATCATCGCCGTGCCGCCCATGGCGCCCCAGAGATAAAAATCCAGCGGATGGTCGCCGGCGGCGGCAACGTCGTAGGTCGCCGAACCGAGCCCGCTGATAACCAGCAGATCGCCACGGTCGATCAGGAGTTGTTTTACGAATTCGCGCCGCCCCAGCATCAGCGCACCCATTGCTTGCGGCCGATCAGCCGTTGCGACAGCAAAATGGCGATCTGCAGATTACCGTCGAAAGCCATATCGCAGCCGGCGCCGACAATATCGTCGACATCCTCGGCTTGTTCGATCCGGTAGGTGAGAAAACTCGAAAGCCGCAGCACCTCATCGGTGATCGACCCCATCGGCACCTGCCATTGATTGAACTCGCCGAATTCGCCGCGCATGGTGACCAGCACCACGCAACCGAACCCGCAATTGCGCAACAGCGAAAACATGTTGATGCAGTTGCCCACTCCGCTCGATTGCATCAGAAGCGCCGCTCGCTGCCCGCCCAGCGCCGCACCGGCGACCAGCCCCACGCCTTCTTCCTCAGTGGTCAGCACCACATCGGCAATGTTCGGATCCGCTTTGCAAAGACTGATAAGCCGGCTGTGACCGGCGTCGGGCACATAGCCGACCTGACGAATGCCGACGCGGCGGAACTGCGCGTGAATCGTATCAGGCCAGGATGGTTCGGTGGTTGCCGGCGTGTGCAATGGACGTCCCTCTGAAATTCCGCCCACTTATATCACGCATTACTCGGCGACAGAGCCGGCAGTCCACGGATCATATCGGCGGCCTTTTCGGCGATCATGATCACCGGCGCATTGATGTTGCCACCGACGAGGTCCGGAAATACCGAGGCATCGATCACGCGCAGCGCATCGACCCCACGCACGCGCAGCTGTGCGTCTACCACCGCGCCTTCGTCCACGCCCATGCGGCAGGTGCCGGCTGGGTGATGCACCGTAATGGCGGTCGCGCGGATATGGGCATCAATCTCGGCGTCCGAATCGAGCGCGGGCGGCTCGGCGCCGACGAACGGCTTGAGCGGCGTCTGGCGGCCGACTTCGCGCGCCATGCGCAAGCCATCGCGCAGGATTTTCAGATCATCCCCGGCGCTGAGAAAGTTTTGGAAAATTCGCGGCAGCGCACGCGGGTCGGCCGACGCAAGCTCGACCCGCCCGCGGCTTTGCGGCCGCAGCAATGCGACGCGGCAGCCGAAGGTATCGGGAAAGCCCGGCAGGAAAGGCGGCAGATAGGGCTTCGCCATCATCGAGCCGGCGTTGAGCAAAAACTGAACGTTGGGCAACTTCGCCTCGGCGCCAGTGCGCAGAAACGCGAACAGCCCACCCGGTACATCGCTCGCAAAGCCGGAGCCGAACAGATACGCCTTGACGAGTTCGCGCGCGATGCGATCAAGCCGCATCGCCCGGTGGAAATTCCCGGGCTGCTTGCGTGCGTAAGTCAGGCCCGCGGAAATATGATCCTGCAGATTCTTGCCGACGCCGGGGAGCGGCGCCTTCACTTCGATCCCATGGGTGTGCAGTTCACCCGGATCGCCGACGCCGGAGAGCATCAGCACTTGCGGCGAGTTGATGACGCCGCCGGCTAGCAGCACTTCACGCGCAGCGCGCACGCGAACCGTTTCGCCGCTGCGAGACAAATATTCCACGCCGACAGCGCGATCGCGTTCGATGAGGACACGACTGACCAACACGCCGACCTCGACGCGCAGGTTTTTCCGCCCCATCGCGGGTTTCAAATAGGCGAGCGCCGCGCTGCAGCGGCGGCCGTTGCGGATCGTCGACTGCCAGCGGCTGAAACCCTCTTGGGTGCGGCCGTTGTAGTCTCCGGTCCACGGATGGCCGGCAAGCGCACCGGCCTCGGCATAGGCTTCAACCAGCGGATCGGCGAAGCGGCTGAGCTGGGTGGTCAATGGTCCACCGCCGCCACGATATTGGTTCGGTCCGCCTTCCCAGGACTCCTGCCGCTGGAAATACGGCAACACGTGCGCATACGACCATTGGCTAAGTCCGGCGGCGGCCCAGCGGTCATAGTCGCCGCGATGGCCGCGCACGTAGGCCATGGCATTGATTGATGACGAGCCGCCAATCACCTTGCCGCGCGCGCATTCGATCCGTCGCCCATTCAGTTCGGGTTCGGGCTCCGAGAAATACATCCAGTCGTGCATGCGACGATTGAGAATGCGGCCCCAGCCGAGCGGAATATGGATCCAGGGATCGCGGTCCCAGCCGCCGGCTTCGAGCACCAGGACCCGGGCATTTTCTGAAAGCCGGTTCGCCAGCGTGCACCCGGACGAGCCCGCTCCAACGATGACGTAGTCGTATTCGGCAGCACTGACGGGGGCCGGCATCACGCGTTACTCGGCGCAAGCGCGGCACGGCCGCGGATCATGTCGGCGGCTTTCTCGGCGATCATGATCACCACGGCGTTGATGTTGCCGCCAATCAGGTCAGGCATGACCGAGGCATCGACCACGCGCAGCGCCTCGACGCCGCGCACGCGGCATTCCGGATCGACGACGGACTCGCTGTCGCTGCCCATGCGGCACGTGCTGATCGGATGATAAACCGTAATTCCGGTTGAGCGGACATGAGCATCGATTTCGGCGTCTGTCTTGAGCGGCGTCACCTCGGAGTCCACATATGGAGCGATCGGACTCTGGCGACCGACATCCACGGCCATGCGCATTCCCGCGCGCAAAATTTTCAGATCATCCGGGTCGCCGAGGAAGTTCAATTCGATGCGCGCTGCCGCTCGCGGATCGACCGACCTGAGTGAAACGCGACCACGGCTTTTTGGCCGCAGCAACGCCACACGACAGCCGAACGTATCCGCGAAGCTCGGCAGGAATGGCGGCAAATAGGGCTGCGCTGCCAGCGAGCCGGCCCGAAACAGGAATTGAACGTCAGGCAACTTCGGATCGAGTCCTGTCTTCAGGAAGGCCGTAATCCCACCGGGAACATCGCTCGCGAAGCCGGCGCCAAACAAATAGGCCTTGGCGAGATCCAGCAGAATGCGATCGAGCCGCATCTCGTGATGGAATTTTCCCGGCGTCTTCCTGACATGGCCGACGTCCGCCGAGAGATGATCCTGCAGGTTTTTGCCGACGCCGGTAAGCGGCACTTTTGTTTCAATGCCGTGAGCCTTGAGTTCGCTTGGATCGCCGATGCCGGACAGCATCAGGAGTTGCGGTGAATTGATTGCGCCGCCGGCCAGGATGACTTCGCGGCCGGCAAAGGCCCGCACGGGATCGCCGCTTTCATTCGTGTATTCGACGCCGGCAGCGCGATGCCCCTCGATGAGGACACGATTGACGAGGCCGCCGACTTCAACGCGCAGGCTTCCCCGCCCCAAAACCGGTCTCAGATAGGCGACTGCAGCGCTGCAGCGGCGGCCGTTTCGGATCGTGACCTGTCGGGCCGCGAAGCCCTCTTGTTGGCGGCCATTGAAATCGTCGGTCCACCCATAGCCGGCGGCGGCGCCCGCCGCCGCAAAAGCTTCAACGATGGGATCGGAAAAGCTAGTCCGCCGCGTCGACAGCGGGCCATCACCGCCGCGATATTAGTCCGTGCCGCCCTCCCAGGATTCCTGGCGCCGGAAATAGGGCAGCACATGCGCATAGGACCATTGCGTCAGGCCGCTAGCCGCCCACCTATCGTAGTCGCCGCGATGGCCCCGGACATACGCCATCGCATTGATCGACGAAGAACCGCCAATGACTTTGCCGCGCGGAATTTCGATCCGGCGGCCGTTCATGCCCGGCTCGGGCTCGGTCGAATACATCCAATCGTGCATGCGCCGCGCCATCATGCGGCCCCAGGCCAGCGGGATGTGTATCCAGGGATCGCGGTCCCATCCGCCAACCTCGAGCACCAGGACCCGCGAGTCTTCAGACAGCCGGTTGGCGAGGGTACAACCGGCGGAGCCGGCACCCACGATAATGAAATCGTACTCGTTGGCATTCGCGGGCGGCATGACGGGCCTTTGCTGAGATGAGCCCCATCATCTGCGAATGCGCGGCCTTTGCAAATAGCGAGGGCGCTTATTATTGTGCCGACTTAAGCCAAGAAGCAGAAACGGAGAAGTAGCATGGCCACCAGACTTCGCCACATCGCCATCATCGTTCCCGATCCCGAAAAGGCGGCAAAATTCTTTGAGGACGCTTTCGGCATGACGCGCGCCGGCACCGCCCGCCGCGGCATCTACATGAGCGACGGCACCATGAACGTTGCTCTGCTCAAAACCGAGGGTAACGAGAAGACCGGCCTCTACCATTTCGGCATGTGGGTCGACGATCTCGATGAGGCGGAGAAGAAGGTCACGCAAGCCGGCGGCAGCTACCTGACCGGGCGGCCGACCTCTCCGAATTCGTTCTACGAAGCAAAATATCGTAATCCCGACGGCGTCGTATTCGATCTCACGCACAACGGCTGGGCCGGTGCCACCAAGGAAGTGGTCGCGAAGACCTAATCGTCGTTGCCGGACTTGATCCGACAATCCATGCGGCGCTGGGGCTGCATGGATGCCGGGTCTCGTAGGACATGATGATTAAGAAGGGGCCATACAATGCCTCCCCACCCCAATCGTATCGTCATCATCGGCGCCGGGCCGGTCGGTCTCTGCCTGTCACTGGCGCTCGCCCAAGCGGATCAAAAAGTCTGCCTCGTTGAGGCACTGGGCGACGACAACTTCCTCGAACAGGTGCCCCGTGCGGGGACCAACCATCCCGCCACGCTGGAAATGTTCGATCGCCTCGGCCTTTATCAAAGACTCGAACCGCGCGGCATCATCGCCCCGGTGTTTCATTACTGGGACCGGCACGAGAACGCACTGACCGCCGCCTTCGATCACAGCGATCTGAAGAACGACACGCGCTTTCCGTACGTGCTGCAATGCGAGCGCATCAAGATTGTCGAAGAGGCGCTAAAAATGGTGAAGGCGCAGCCCAACATCGACCTGCGCCTCAACACCGAGTTTATCTCCTTCACACAGGACGGCGACGGCGTCACTGCACGGGTCCGCAATATCGACAGCGAAGAGGAGACGATCGCCGGCCGCTATCTTGTCAGCGGCGAGGGTGCACGCAGCATCGTGCGCAGGGACCTCGACATCGCGTTCGAGGGCTTCACCTACGACGATCGGACGCTCAACATCGAAGTGGCCTACGATTTCACGCAGCACGGCTACGCGCACCGCAACTACATTTCCGATCCGATCGAGTGGTCTAATCTGTTCCACTGGAAGGGCCCGCCCGACCGCTGGCGCGTGCATTTCCCGACTGATCCGAAAGCCGATGAAGAAGCCGTGATGCGGCCGGAAGCATTGCAGGCGCAGTTGCAGCGCTTTCTGCCGACCGGAAAGCCGTTCGACATCGTCGGCAGCAATCTTTACGTGGTGCACCAACGGGTGGCGGATAAGTTCCGCGTCGGGCGCGCGATCCTGGCCGGCGATTCCGCCCACGTGAACAGCCCGATCGGCGCCATGGGGATGAACTCGGGCGTACACGACGCCATGAACCTCGCCGATAAGCTTATCGCCATGGCGCGCGGCGAAGCTGACGACAGCGTACTCGATCGTTATGAACGGCAGCGCCGACACGTGGCCGTGGCGCACACCCAGGCGCAGACCATTCGCAACAAGCGCCTGCTTGCCGAAAAGGATCCGGCGGTACGCCAGCGCAACCGCGATGGCCTACGGCGAACGTCGGAAAACCGGGAGCTGGCGCGAAAATTCCTGCTGCGCACGGCGTTGTTCGAAAGCCTGCGCGAAGCCGACGCCATCGCGTGACGACCAGGAGAACCTAGCATGCGATGCAAAGCGCTGATGTTTGCGGTTGCGGCGACTATAGGCATATTGGCCGGCTCGGCCCCCGGCGCGCGCGCGGCGGCTTGGCCAGACCGGCCTATTCATCTGATCGTGCCATTTCCGGCCGGGAGCAGCTCCGACATCGTGGCTCGTATCGTCGCGCATGCGTTGGGCGAAAAACTCGGTCAAACCATCGTCGTCGAAAACCGACCCGGCGCCAGCGGCGAGATCGCCGCCGAATATGTCGCGCATGCGACTCCCGACGGCTATACGCTCGGGCTTATCAATACGAGCTTCACGCTGCTACCGAGCCTGACTGCCACGCACAAATTCGATCCGATCAAAAGCTTCGCGCCGGTTTCGATGCTCGGAGCCTCGCCCTTCATCCTCGCCAGCTATCCGGGCGTTCCGGTGCATACCGTGCAAGACGTCATCAAGCTTGCGAAGGCCGCGCCTGGAAAACAAACGTTTGCCGAGGCAGGGCCGGCGACGCTCGCCAATCTGGCCGGCGTCTTGTTCAACAAGATGGCCGGCGTGCAAATAACGGCGGTGGCTTATCGCGGCACCGAGCAGGAAGTGCCTGATTTGATCGCCGGCCGCGTGGATATGGCCTACGTGACCATTCCGCCCACGTTGCCGCTCATTCAACAGAACAAGGTTCGGGCGATTGCCGTGACCGGGGCACAGCGCAGCCCGGCGCTACCGGATGTCCCGACAATCGCCGAGGCCGGCTTATCGGGCTACGAGGCCGTGCTCTGGCAAGCCCTCAACGCACCGGCAGGCACGCCGCCAACAATCCTGGCTAGACTCAATACGGCGACCAACGCCCTTCTGCACGAGCCGAAAACAACGGCGGCTTTGGCGAAAGTCGGGGTCGAACCCGAGCCTAGTACGTCGCAGCAACTCGCCGACCGCATCGCCGCCGATATCAAAAAGTGGCATGAAGTCATCGTCAGCGCGGGCATCAAGGTCCAATAGCCCCACCGCCGCTTGACGCTCGATGGGCCGCGGCAGATGCTGTTATGACGACAGAGGCGCTGGCTGCATCTGTCCCCCCGCGGAGGCTTTCATGGCTGCTCGGCTCCGTCACATCGCGCTGTCCGTTCCAGACCCCGACAAGGCGGCAAAGTTTTTTGAGGAAGCCTTCGGCATGAAGGTGGTCGGCAAGGCTGGTATCGGCTGCTACGTCTCCGACGGCACCATCAATGTTGCGCTGCTGAAATACGACGACGAGGTTCCGGGCTTTCACAAGGGGTATCACGGGCTGGTGCATTTCGGCATGTGGGTCGATGACCTTGAGGAAAGCTCCAAGAAGGCGATGGACGCCGGTGCCAGTTATTTCGGCGGCGCGCCGCAGGATAATCCGCATGCCTTCTATGAGGTCAAATACAAGGACCCGAACGGCATCATCTTCGATCTCACGCACAACGGCTGGCGCGGCGCGGTGAAGGAAGTGGTGCCGGCCGAGGTCGAGACGGTCCCGGCCGAATAGGCCTTGCTGGGCCGGCGGTCGACGGAAGGGCGGCGCCGTCAGCGCCGCCACGGCAACTTGTTGGCGTCTTCAACGAAAAACCACGCCCCCTCGCCGAGCTCGACGGGGAAAGCCGCCGTTATTCCATCTTCGAACGTGTGCCAGTCGAGATCGGCGCGCTCGACGGCGCGCTCGGCGGCGGTGAGCGATTGCACGCGCAGTGCGTAGCCGACCATGAACGGCAACCGTGTTATCGGCACCTCGGGTATCCGCTCGATTATACGATCGCAGTTGACGAAATAGACTCCGCCGCGATCGAGATGCAGCACGGCGCCGCCCGAGGTCCGCCTCGCCGTACGACCCGTAAAGCGGGCGAACCGTGCCGAGGCCTCTTCGATATCGGCCACCGCGATCACCACATCAATCAGGCCAGTGGCACTGTTGGGATGATTGAGCCAACGCTTCTGCCACACCGCCTGCTCGGTGTGGTGGGTCAGCATTTGGATGCGACCCTCAGGCATGACGCCGGGCTCGACCCGCGCGATCGTAAAGGCGGCTGTTGCCGTGCCTGCTTCAGTGTCGACGGGGCGCGACATATGAACCAAATCGCGTACCGCAAAACCACTCTCGGCAAGCCGGCGGTGCGCTGCTTTCGCATCGGCGACAACAAAAGCCGCAAGATGCAAACCCGCATACTGCTCCAGCATCGCGTCGAATTCGCGGGCCAGCGGTGTATCGGCGGTTTTGAACAGCACTTCGGCATAACCGCGCTCGAACATCGCGGTGATATTCCCGGTCCCGGTCGGTCGCGCATCGCCGGAAGGATCGGGGTTGACCTGAATCGAGATCGGCGTCGGCGCAAAGCCGCAGTGGATCAGCGCGCGTTGCGCCGCGTCGGCGTCGCGAACGAAATGGGCGACGTGATCGAGAAAAATTTCATCGCCGGCGGGGAGCCGACGGTCGACCTCGTTCGGCATGGCGGACGGCACGAGACACCCTCGATCATCACTGCGATTTAGCAAGGCCAGCAGTTTCGACGATCTTGCCCCACCGGACGAATTCAGTCTTCAAAAAAGAGGCAAGCTCGTCTGGGCTGCCTTTGCCGATCGGAATCATGCCGAGGTCGCTCATCCGCACGCTCACATCCGGCAGTGTGACGGCCGTGTTGAGCTGCGTGTTGAGTTTGGCGACAATAACGTCCGGCGTCTTGGCCGGCGCGACCACCCCTTGCCACGCGGCGATATCGAAACCCGGTACGCCGACATCGGCGAGCGGCGGAACGTCGGGCAGCGCCGCCAGGCGCTTCGTCGTCGTCACCGCCAGCGGGCGGAGCTTGCCGCCGTTGATAAGCCCCTGCGCCGGACCGTAGTCGGCAAACATGAGCTGGATGTACCCGCCGATCAGGTCGTGCAGCGCCGGCACCGTACCGTGGTACGGCACGTGGGTCATTTTGATGCCGGTCATCTTGGCAAACAGCGCACCGGCAAGATGATGAAATGCACCGATCCCGCCGGAGCCGTAGCTCAACGGCCGCTGCTTGGAGAGTTTGATGAGATCGTCGACGTCGTAGACCGGCAACGACGAACTGACGACCAGCACAAACGGCACCGAGGCGATCAGCGCAAGCAACACCAGATCCTTGACGGGGTCGTACGGCAACTTGCGGTACAGGGTGGCATCGATCGCCAGCGTCGAAACCGCCATCATGATCGTGTAACCGTCGGGCGGCGATTTGGCGACGAAGTTGGTGGCAATTACCGTCCCTTCGCCCGGCCGGTTCAGAACATTGAATGGCTTGCCGAATTGCTGCTGCAGTATTCCGCCCAGCAGGTGCGCAAGCGTATCGGTGCCGCCGCCTGACGCATACGGAACTACGAATGTGACCTGATGGGTGGGGTATTCGCCGGGCTCCTCGGCCGCGCACGCGTTTTTGACCAGGAACGGCGATAACGCCGGCAGCGCGCTGGCGAGAATCGTGCGGCGGGACAGTGTTCTCATTGCGGTCTTCTCCGTCCCACCCGCCCTGGTTCGCCGGCACCCACCCTAGGCCATTCTCCCCGCTCCACAAATTCGCGGAATCCGCGTGACCTGCCAAGATAATAGCGGCAAACCGGCGGCGGCACGTCGCCGCAACCGTGGTAACACTAATCGGCACCGTTTTATTACGCCGCGCTTTCCGGCCTGACGCGCTCACTTTGCCTTTTCTTGACAGTGACTTACCGGCCGGTCATAAGAGCGCCGCTACGGCGCGGCTTGGCATGGCCAAACGGCTGCACCCTGCACGCCGGTGAGCATCCATATCATCGACTGGAAAAAGCCGGTCCGGAGAATATCCGCGCACCGGGTTCGAACACGGAGAAAATGATGTTCGCGGTCTTCAAAACGGGCGGTAAGCAATACCGCGTTGCCGCCGAAGAAGTGCTCAAGGTCGACAAGCTCAAGGGCGAACCGGGCGAAATCATCGAATTCGGCGAAGTCCTGGTTGTCGGCGGCGATGCCGTAACGCTGGGTACACCGACGGTCGCGGGCGCGACCGTGGCGGCCGAAGTGCTCGACCACGCGCGCGGGCGGAAGATCATTGCGTTCAAGAAGCGCCGGCGGAAGAATTCGCGCCGCAAGCGCGGTCACCGCCAGGAATTCACGATGCTCCGCATTACCGAGATTTTGACCGACGGCAAAAAGCCGAGCAAAACGGCAAAATCCAAGGAAGCGGTGAACGAAGCGGCAAACGAAGCGGCCCCGGCAGCATAGAAATACCCCACGCCGGTGATGCTTTTGTCACGAATCCGGTATACCTAGCAGCCAAGAGTTTGGAGCGGAGCTGATGGCTCACAAGAAAGCAGGAGGATCCTCGCGCAACGGCCGCGATTCGGCTGGGCAGCGCCTTGGGATCAAAATTTTCGGCGGCGAAGCGGTGATTGCCGGCAACATTATCGCGCGCCAGCGGGGCACCAAGTGGCATCCCGGCCGTAACGTCGGCATTGGCCGCGATCACACTCTGTTCGCGCTGGTGGACGGCAAGATCGAGTTCCGTACCAAGACCAAGGGCCGCGTTTTCGTGTCGGTACTTCCGATGACGGAGGCCGCGGCCCAGTAACACGGTGGATCAATTTGAGGTCTGCCGGCATCCAGTCCAACCGGCGGACCCAAATGGGCTCCGATAAAGGGGGAGACCGGGATGCCGGCTCCCCCTTTCGGTTTTTCGGCAGGAGCCCATGCCATGACCCTCACTGAACAAGATTTCAGCCCCAGCCCCAGGGAGCGCGCCTTCAGCGGTCCGGCCCTGGCGACCGAGCGGCTCGTGCTGCGTGCACCGCAAAGCGAAGACGCCAAAGACATCGCGCGCCTCGCCAACGACAGACGCATCGCGGTGAACACGGCGCGTATGCCGCATCCTTACGGCATCGCCGATGCCGAACAGTTTATTGCCGCCGCGAACGGGCGAGACGGCGGAGCCGCATTCGTGATTACGCGAGAAGGCGAACTGATCGGCGGTTGTGGCGTCGACCCGCGCGATGACGGCCCAGAGATCGGCTACTGGCTCGGCGTGCCCTACTGGGGCTGTGGCTATGCGACCGAGGCGGTGCGCGCGCTCATCGATCACGCCTTCGGCGATTTGCAGCGCGAGGTGCTGCAAGCCGGAGCGCGCGTCAGCAATCCGGCATCGCGCCGCGTGCTGGAAAAGTGCGGCTTCCAATGGACCGGCGTCCGGCTCACGCGGGTGCGCGCGATCAATTCGGCAGCCCCGGCCGATCGGTTCCGGCTCGATCGCGGTCTTTGGGCCTCGCTGAAATCCTGGAGCGCTGCCAAACGCGTCGCCTGAATGGGCGAAATTCGCACCGAGCGGCTGCTGCTGCGCCCTTTGCGGACCGGCGATGCCGAGGGCATTTTCGTGGCCTTCAACAATTGGGAGGTCGTGAGCTGGCTAGCCGCCCCGCCCTGGCCCTATACGATTGAAGACACCCGTGAGTTTGTCGCAAAGCGTATTACGTTTCGTTCGGAGCCTACCGAGGCGCTACATGTCATCCAGCTTGCGAATGCCGTGATAGGCGGCATCGAGTGCACGCCGCGCTCGCGGCTGCGGCCCGGCGCGATCCCCGTATTGGGTTATTGGCTCGCAGAGCCGTTTTGGGGGCGCGGCTACATGACCGAAGCAGCACGGGCTTTTGTCGAAAGCCTGTTCGCATCAGGCGTAGGAGACCGCATCCGCTCGGGTGCATTTGCTGACAATCCGGCCTCGCTCCGCGTTCAGGAGAAACTCGGCTTTGTTCGTGTCGGGGAATCGTCGCTGTTTTGCACTCCGCGTGGCGCGGAATTTACGCATATCGATATGCTCCTGACCCGAGGTAGGTTTCTAGCACGCACGCCGTAAGCAAGCGCCTCTAATGCCGGGCCGCCGGCACCGATTGAAAGAACGGCGCAAGCTTGGCGACCAAAGCCGCCCCGAAAAAGCCTTGCGGATTTGACGGCACGGCGCGGTCCATCAGCTCCCAGCCTTCAATCAAAATTTTGGCATGGTGAAACGAATCCTGAAAATCCGTTCCGGGCTGCAGCGATTGCCGGAAAAAGGCATCGCCGAAATAGGTCCAATCGCGTTCCGGCGCGCAGCCGAACGAGGTATGCGTTGCGTCGGCTGCGGTCAGCACAATGGTGTTGGCGTTCTGCAGCGGCGGCACGAAGATTCCAGAAAAACACGCCGAGACGATCACCACGCGGTTCTTGATGCCTTCGCGCGCGAAGGCGGCTGCGACATCTTGCGGCGTAAGATCAATCACCTGGTTCGGCAGCTGCAGAGCAACACCCTTGCGATCGCCGTGGGACGTCACGAAGAGAACGAGCACGTCGCTCTCCTTGTCCATCGCTTTGCCGACGTCGTGCATGGCCGCCTGGAAATTACGCAGCGTCGCGAGCGGCACGTAGGCCGCCGTGGCCGGATGATTGATCAGGCGAATCATACGATCCTTAATCGGCAAGACTCTGCCGATTGCAGTCAGCCCACCGTCGACCTCTTTCGCGAAGACATCGAGCGTGGCCCAACCGGCTATGCCGA
Source organism: Xanthobacteraceae bacterium (assembly GCA_049300295.1). GTDB lineage: Bacteria > Pseudomonadota > Alphaproteobacteria > Rhizobiales > Xanthobacteraceae > BOG-931. The sequence continues at coordinate 11,862 of JBAQJL010000137.1, read as the reverse complement.
TGGCATAAATGTCGGTTTCGCCTTTGCGGTGCGGCGCAAGCGCCGCAACCTCGGCTTGCAGCAGCGCGGGCTGCCGCTGCTCCAGCCGGGCAAGCTCGCTGCCACGCGCCGCAGGACGGCCTGTTGACCCGCCCGGTGGGGACGAACCGGGCGGACTTGGCCTGACCGGACTGTCCTGCGCTTGGACGGTGATTGCCCCCGCAAGGCAGATCACACCAATCGACAAAACAAATCTGAGCAACGACTGCACGCTTAACCCATTTGTCCCAGATTCACGTTCCACCAACCAGTTTCATTACTATATTAGGCGATGCTTGGCGCTTGGTGCCGCATTTTGCGATTGTGTGACCCGGTGATCGGCCCTACGGAAGACCATGAAATTTCTCGATGAAGCCAAGGTCTATATCCGCTCCGGTGATGGCGGTAACGGCAGCGTGTCGTTCCGCCGCGAGAAATTCATCGAGTATGGCGGCCCTAACGGCGGCGATGGCGGCAAAGGCGGCGACGTGATCGCGATCGCGGTCGATGGCCTCAACACGCTTATCGATTACCGCTATCAGCAGCATTTTTTCGCCAAGAACGGCCAAGCCGGCATGGGCAAGGATCGTCATGGCGCCAACGGCGTGGACGCGGTGCTTAAGGTGCCGTTCGGCACGCAAATCTACGAGGAAGACGGGTCAACGCTGATCGCCGATTTCACCGAACCCGAGCAGCAGATTGTGCTGGTGCGCGGCGGCAATGGCGGCTTCGGCAACGCGCATTTCAAGAGCTCGACTAATCGGGCGCCGCGGCGCGCCAATCCCGGACAGGCCGGCGAGGAACAGACCATCCGGCTGCGCCTTAAGCTGATCGCGGACGCCGGCATCGTCGGGTTTCCGAACGCCGGAAAATCGACCTTTCTGGCAGCCGTCAGCGCGGCCAAGCCGAAAATCGCCGACTATCCCTTCACCACGCTTAATCCGCAGCTTGGCGTGGTCAACGTCGATGGCCGCGAGTTCGTGCTCGCCGATATTCCGGGCCTGATCGAAGGCGCGCACGAAGGCACCGGCCTCGGCGACCGTTTCCTCGGCCATATCGAACGTTGCCGTGTGCTGCTGCATCTTGTCGATGGCACCGCCGGGGACGCCGGCGAAGCCTACAAGACCGTCCGTAGCGAACTTGTCGCTTACGGCCATGAACTGGCGCAAAAGCCGGAGGTCGTCGCGCTGAACAAATCCGACGCCATGACCGCGGCCGAGATCAAACAGCAGGTGGCGCGGCTCAAGCGTGCCGCCAAGAAAACACCGCTTGTTATCTCCGCGGTAAGCCACGACGGCGTGCGAGACGCACTTCGCGCGCTTCTCAAGATCGTCGATGCAGCAAACAACGGTGGCAGCAAACGCCGCGCCGAAAGCGCAGCCTGGCATCCCTGACCGAACCGCAACCGGCCGTCAGCCGCCATAGCAGAAAAATTCCAGTGAGCCGTCGCGCTCAATACGCGGCAGCAGATCAATCTCCCACGCCAAGTATTCTTTCATGGCCGCAGTGACGTCCCCGGAGCGCTCGTAAGGTTTGCGCCACTGGTCGGCGGCCTCGTCAGCCATCAGCGGCTCGACCGAAAGTTCGCAACCCGCGGCCTTCCAGGCGGCGTTACCGCCGGCAAGGAAGCGCACTGGAACGTCAGTGAGCGCCTTCGCCTCGGCAACCGCCAGGCGCGCCACAACGCCATCTTCAGACGTGAGCACGAGCGTTCCGCGCAGCGGAATTCTCGCAAGCGCGCGGTCAAGCCGACTACGGATCCCAAACCAGGCGCCGGGAATGTGTTCTCTGAGGTAGTCCCGACTAAGCGACAGATCGAGCACAGTGGTTCCGTCGCGGGCGAACAAATCGCCAAACTCGTCGAGTTCGAGCGCTGCATCGTCGCGAGATTCCGTGTCGAGGATCGAAGCCGCCGGCCAGCCAGTCTCCGTTCCCACGGCGGCCAACACGAATACGTCGCGCCAGCCCATCTGGCGCAGCCAGGATGCCGTCATCAGCGCACGCACTTCGGCATCGTCCACCAGCACGAGGACCGCACCCAGCGTGCCGACATATTGATCCGTCGCTTGCACCAGTTGGCCGCCAGGCGCCGACACTGCGCCCGGCACGTGGCCCGCCTGGTACTCGGCGGGATCGCGGACGTCGAACAGATAGACACTACGCTGGACGTCCGCTCGTAGCGCATCAAGTCTGGCGCGATCGATGACCGTGACGCCGCAGGTATTCGCGACACGTTGCGCGGCCTGTCGCGCCCACGCCAGAGTCCTTTCGGAGACTCCGGGCACACGCCGGTTTTTGCCGCTCTCGCAATTAAAGCCCGCAAGACTCCAGCCCATGGTTCCGTTGCGCAACGCCACGACCTTGTTGGGCAGTCCGGCATTGATCAGCGACTGCGCACCAATGATGCTCCGGGTACGCCCGGCACAATTGACAATAACAGTCGTCTTCGGCGAAGGCGCGACCTCACGGGCGCGTAAAACCAGCTCCGCACCGGGAACGTTGGTCGCACTCGGAATCGACACCCGCGCGTACTCATCGAATGGGCGGCTGTCGAGGACCGCGATATCGGCGCCCTCGCGGATGAGCTGCTCCAGTTCGCCGGCGGATATGCCGGGCGTATGGTTGGCGTGCTCGATGAATTCCCCAAATGCCTTGCTCGGCACATTGACGCCCGAGAACAGTTCGAAGCCGGCCGCCGTCCACGCCGCAACGCCGCCGTCCAGAACCGCCACATCGGTGTAGCGGTTGCGCAAAAGGATCGCGGCCGCGCGCGCAGCGAGACCGTCATCGTCATCGCACAGTACAACACGGGTTCCGCGTCGCGGCACCAATTGGACGAATTTCAGTTCGAACCGGCTGAGCGGTATCGAGCGCGCCAGCAACAAATGATTCGTGGAGAAGATCAGTTCCTCGCGCACATCGACCAGCGCGAGTTCCTTCCCATCTACAAGCATCTCACGGAGTGCGCGCGCGCTTACCCGCTGCGGCGACACAGCCAGAGCATGGGAATTTGTCGCAGTGGGATTGGAAGTTGCCGAACTCACGTCGCTTGCTGGGGCGTCATCTGGTGCACCTCGCCGGTCTTCAAATCGAAGCGCACGCGGTTGATCCGATCAAGGTTTGTCCCGGTCACGCGAACGAACCGGGCGTAATCGGGATAGTCGATCGAATGAATCTTGCCGTCCTGATAGATGCCGGCATGGCCGGGCGTGAGCCGGTATTTCTTCACCGGCTTGAGCGCGGCATGCTTGGCATCGACGCCGTTATCCTCACGCTCCCATTCGGTCATTTCGGTGTAGTGGGTCGCCTGACCGTAGATCGCCCATGAGGCGCCGTGATCGTGCGGCGGCGACACCCGTGCCTTGTCGTTGATATGCGCCAGGACCTGAAAGCCAAGATCAGCGTCGTCGTGCAAAACATGCAAACCGCGCGGAGTGCCCTCGCCGCAATGTTGGCTAATAAAGTCAGGGTTGGCGAGCAGCGATTCCAATTTGACGCGAACCTCCTCGCGGCCATCGGGGCCAGGATCGCGCTTGAGGATCGAGCGGCAGTCGCCGATGAACTGATCGAGCTGGTAGGCCATGCGGTCGCTCCCGAATGGGTGGTCGTCTGCCCTTAATGTCGCGCATTCGCGCGCCCAGCGCCAGCGGCATCCAGCCCTCTTCGATTAAGTAGCCGCAGACGATACATTGACGGCATGTTCGGCCTGCCCCGCAGCTACGATCGCTCCCGCAACGTCAGGCTGGACACCCTGGTCCGCCTTCGTTGGCTCGCGGTTTTTGGCCAATTGGCCGCACTGCTGGTGGTGCATTTCGGCCTCGATTATGTCGTGGTTCCGATCTGGTCCTGCCTCGCTGTCATCGCCGTAGCCGTACTGCTGAACGTAGCGTTGCGGTTTGGCTTTCCCAAGACGCAGTGGCTCGATTCGGACCGCGCGGCCTGGCTTCTGGGCTTCGACATCGCCGAACTCGCGGCATTGCTCTACCTCACCGGAGGCTTGGAGAACCCGTTTTCGTTCCTGCTGCTTGGCCCCGTTCTGATCTCGGCCACAGCACTGCCGCCGCGCATGACCCTGCTGATCGGAACCTTCGCCATGCTGTGCGCGACGGTGCTGGTCTTTTTCCATTACGACCTGCCGTGGGAAACGCCGCACGGGCTCGAACTTCCCGAAATCTACATGGTGGGGGTCTGGTTATCGATCCTGCTCGCGATCGGCTATATCGGCGTCTATACGTGGCAGGTTGCCGAGGAGGCGCGGCAATTGTCCGACGCGCTCGCTGCGACTGAACTGGTTCTGGCACGTGAGCAGCATTTGTCTCAGCTGGACGGTCTGGCGGCCGCTGCCGCTCACGAACTGGGCACACCGCTCGCCACTATCACCCTTGTGGTCCGGGAAATCGAACGGGCCCTCGATCCGAAATCGCCGCACAGCGACGACGTGAAACTCTTGCGCGAGGCGGCCCAGCGCTGCCGCGAGATTCTGGCCAAGATCACCGAACTGCCGACCGCCGAGCCATTCGATCGCGTGCCGCTGTCGGCGTTGATCGAAGAGGCCGTGGCGCCGCATCGCAACTTTGGTGTCTCGATCGGCGTCACTTATCCGCCGGATCGCGACAGCGAGCCATACGGCGCCCGCAATCCGGCGATCCGCTACGGCCTTGGCAATCTGATCGAAAACGCCGTCGACTTCGCCCACAGTCGCGTCGAGATCTTCGTGGAATGGGATGACAATGAAATCAGTATTACCATTAGCGACGACGGCCCGGGCTTCGCCCCCGAGGTGCTGGACCGCCTGGGACAGCCTTACGTCACACAGCGGCGGCCGGCGCGCGGCCCAGACGGCGAAGAAGAATTAGTTTTCGGCCTTGGACTCGGGTTCTTTATCGCCAAGACGCTGTTGGAGCGATCAGGCGCCAAGCTCTCGCTTATTAACCAAGCGCCGCCGATGCACGGGGCAACAATTCGGATGATCTGGGGCCGGACCGATTTCGAACGACAACTCGCATCGCAATCTTCGGCTCCTCTTGAGCCTGCGGACCTGCCGGATTAACTGTGATCGGCAGTGATTGGCCCAATAACTGTCTGATGGCACCCTGATAGGCCGTAAGATCGAGGGCCTGCCATTGCGGCCGGCCATGATCGCAGCGATACTGGACAAAGGTTCCTACGAGGACAGATTCCTGCGAAGGCCCCTGGGCGGCGCCGCGCATAGCGCGAAAGGCCTCGTGTGGGTGTTTGACGGAGAATTGCCATGCCCAATCTTTCGACCGTTCCTATTCCCAATGAGCGTTCGCTTCTGATTGTCGAGGACGACAAATCGTTTTTGCAGCGGCTGGCTCGCGCCATGGAGGGCCGCGGTTTTACGGTCTCAACCGCCGAGTCGGTCGCCGAGGGCCTTCTGCAGGTCGAGAAGGCGGCTCCCGCCTTCGCGGTCGTGGACATGCGGCTGGCCGACGGCAACGGCCTCGACGTGATTTCGGCTATGAAAAAGCGCCGGCCCGAAGCGCGTGCGATCATCCTTACCGGCTATGGCAACATCGCGACCGCGGTTACCGCGGTCAAACTCGGCGCTGTCGACTATCTGGCCAAGCCGGTCGATGCCGACGACGTGGCCGCAGCGTTGCTCGCCTTTGACAACAAGAAAATAGAGCCGCCGGAAAATCCGATGTCGGCCGATCGGGTCCGCTGGGAGCACATCCAACGTATCTATGAACTCTGCGGCCGCAACGTTTCAGAAACCGCGCGCCGGCTCAACATGCATCGCCGCACGTTGCAGCGCATCCTGGCGAAGCGCGCACCTAAGTAATTACAAGTTTCGGTATTGACGGCGGTTGATAGGGCGTCGCCCCTATCGCGGCCATTATTGCGGCCACGGCTCTGCCGTAACGGATGCGGCGTCAGCCCCGATGTGGTCCCAAAGATTGTCTGTTTTGTCGCGGTCGAGCGTGGCAACGAGCGTTTTCTTGATCTCGGCCAACAGTCCAAGACCGCGAAACACCAAACCGGAATAGACCTGAATGAGCGCTGCGCCGGCACGGATTTTGGCAAGTGCGGCTTCGCCGGAATCGATGCCGCCGACCCCGACCAACGGAAAAACCCCTTCGACGCGCACATAGGTTTCCGCCAGCATCCGAGTAGCGAGTCCCGATAACGGCCGTCCGGACAGCCCGCCGGCTTCTTTCGCAATTGCGGTTTCGTGCAAGGTCGGTGGCCGCGTAATCGTAGTGTTGCCGACAATCATGCCATCGACCCGCCGCGAGCGGGCAATGCCGACCACATCGTCCAGATCCGGCAGCGACAGGTCCGGCGCGATCTTAAGCAGCACCGGCGTCGGACCGGAGCGCAATGCGACGCGCTCGCGGGCATCGATCACGCGCGCCAAGAGGTCATCGAGGACTGCGGCCTGCTGCATGTTGCGCAGACCGGGCGTGTTGGGCGAGGAAATATTGATGGTGACGTAGCTCGCGACCGGCGCAAAGCGTTCGATCAGCCCGACATAATCGAGGATGCGATCCGGCGCATCTTTGTTGGCGCCGATATTGAGTCCGACGATACCGCCGCCGTCGCTCCGCGCCGCGAGCCGGGCGAGCACCGATGCGGCGCCTTCCGAGTTGAAGCCAAGCCGGTTAATTACACCGCAATCGGCATCGAGGCGGAACAGTCGCGGACGCGGATTGCCCGGCTGCGGCAGTAGCGTAACGGTGCCGACCTCGACGAAGCCAAAGCCGAGGCGCAGCAGTGCATCAGGCACTTCGCCGTGCTTATCGAAGCCCGCGCCGACGCCGATCGGATTTTCGAAATTAAGCCCGAATGCACGCGTGGCGAGGCGCCTGTCGTCGGGCGCGCCGCGCGGCAACGGGGCAAATTGCAACATCTTGATTGCGAGCCTGTGAGCATCCTCAGGATCCAGCGCGTGCAATAGCGGGCGCGCCAGCCGGTCGAGCAATCCGATCACGGCGCAAGCTCCGGCGAAGGACGGCGCCCATCGGTTTCGTCCGGCAATGGCCTCGACCAGCGCACCGCGGAGATCGGTAGCGCCGCATAGAGATGCGGGAAGAGATCGCCACCCCGGGAAGGCTCCCACTTCAGGTGCGCGCCCAGCGCGTCGTCATCGACCGCGACCAGAATCAAATCGGTTTGCCTGGCAAAATGCTTTGCAGCCGTTTCGGCGAGTTGTTCCGCGGTGGAGAAATGGATGAAGCCGTCGCGTTCATCAACCGCCGACCCGCGATATTGACCGGCGGCAAGGGCAGCGCACCATGATGTCTGTTCGCAGATTTTGTAGATGATCGTCACGCAAGCGCGCCCGCGATTTCGCTTTGAGGCTATATCGGCGGCGCAGCGCTTGCACAAGCCGCATCCTTTTCTGCGTGCAAAAATTCGCGGAAAGGACAAACTCACGGTCGGGGTCAAATTGGGGCCGCCTTTCCCGATCATGGCGAAGGCGGGGAAGCCGAACATGGGGCTTGAGCGGGCAGGTAATTTATTCCTATCATATGCGGGGCCTGGAGGGCGGCTCGAAGGCCGAGCCGGGGGTGGAGTGTCATGCTTACACATGCGCAAGTTTGGTCGGCGATCGATCGGCTGGCGGAGCGCTCAGGCCTGTCGGCGTCGGGGCTGGCGCGGCGATCGGGGCTTGATCCCACGACCTTCAACAAGTCGAAGCGCATCACACCGGCCGGGCGGGCGCGCTGGCCGTCGACGGAATCCATCGCCAAGGCACTGACCGCGACCGGTACTCCGTTCGACGTCTTTGTCGGCCTGGTGGAACAGACCGGCGGCGGCGCGATGGCGCGCGCCGTCCCGCTCATCGGTTTTGCCGAAGCCGGCGCTGGCGGCTATTTCGACGACGGTGGATTTCCCGCCGGCGAAGGCTGGGACGGGATCGCCTTCCCATCGCTGAACGACGAACATGCGTACGCACTTGAAATCTCCGGCCAGTCGATGGAGCCGGCGTATCGCGACGGCGACATCATCGTGGTGTCCCCGTCGGCGCCGATCCGCCGCGGCGACCGCGTCGTGGTGCGAACCCGAACCGGCGAGGTGATGGCGAAGGAGCTTAAGCGCCGCACGACGAAATCGATTGAATTGAAATCGCTCAACGCCCAGCATCCCGATCGCATGCTGGCGGCCTCCGACGTGCTCTCGATCGCACGGATTTTGTGGGCTAGTCAGTAAGCGGCGCTATAGATTTGGTCGCATTTTCTTCAGAAAGCCGCCGGCCACTTTTCCGGAAAATGCTCTAATAAGCCGACCGCGCCAGCGCGCCGTCGATCATATCGATCGTGTTCTGCAGGCCGTAGGCGGAGACGAACGAGCCGAAGCGCGGGCCTTTCTCCTGGCCGAGCAGCACCTGGTAGAGCATGTCGAACCAGGCGAGCGTGACGCCGGGCTTGCCGTCCTTGGCTTTCTTTTTCTCATCCAAAAACGGCTCGCGGCGGCCGACCTCGTAGACAACTTCCTGGATTTTTTCCGCGGGCGCCGCCGCCGCGAGCTGAGACAGCGCATCGCGCAGATCGGTGAGCGCCATGCGCTCGACCGCACCCGGCTCGCGGAATTTTTTCGCAGGCAGTACGAAGTCGCGAAAGTAGTGGATCGCATAGTCGACGAGCGAATCGAGATGCGGATGCGTCTCTTTGGTTACGCCCGGCCGGTAGCGGCCGATAAAGCCCCACAGCGTGTCGGCATTCTCAGCATTCGACGCGGTGACAAGCGACAGCAACATCGCAAACGTCACTGGGTTGTCCGCCTCCGGCGGGGCGCCGCCGTGGATGTGCCACACCGGATTGGTTAGGCGCTCGCGCGCGCCCTGGCGTTCATAACCGCCGAGCAATTGCTGATACTCATCGACTTGGCGCGGAATGACGTCGAAATACAGCCGCTTGGCGGCCTTCGGCTCGCGATACATGAACAGCGACAGGCTTTCGGGGCTGGCGTAACGCAGCCATTCGTCGATGGTCAGGCCGTTGCCCTTCGACTTTGAAATCTTCTGGCCGTTCTCGTCGAGAAACAGCTCATAGTTAAATCCTTCCGGCGGATCGCCGCCCAGCGTGCGGCAAATCTTTCCGGACAGCTTGACGGAGTCGATCAAATCCTTGCCGGCCATCTCGTAATCGACACCAAGCGCGAGCCAGCGCATCGCCCAATCCGGCTTCCATTGCAGCTTGCAGCGTCCGCCGGTGACCCGGGTCACAATGCGCTCGCCGCTGTCGGGATCGTCATAGGTGATGGTGCCGGCCTCGGCGTCGTGGGCGACGATCGGCACCTGCAGTACGTCGCCGGTACGCTCGGAGATCGGCAGGAACGGCGAATAGGTCTGGGCCCGCTCCTCACGCAGCGACGGCAGCATGATCGCCATCACTTCGTCGAATCGCTCCAGGACTTTCAGCAGCGCCGCGTCGAACCGGCCCGAAGTGTAGCAGGCCGTCGCCGACATGAATTCGTACTCAAAGCCGAACTGATCGAGAAACACGCGCAGCCGCGCATTGTTGTGTTCGCCGAAGCTGCCGTGCGTGCCAAAGGGGTCCGGTACCTTGGTGAGCGGCTTGTTGAGATACCGCCCCACCAGCTCCTTGTTCGGAATGTTGTCGGGGACCTTGCGCAAGCCATCCATGTCGTCCGAGAAGGCAATCAACCGCGTCTTGATCTTGTCGTCGGTGAGGACGCGAAAGGCGTGCCGCACCATCGTGGTACGCGCGACCTCACCGAACGTGCCGATATGCGGCAGCCCGGACGGCCCGTAGCCGGTCTCGAAGATCACCTCGTCCTTCGGCGCTCTTTTCAGCCGCGCGACGATCTTGCGCGCCTCCTCGAACGGCCAGGCGTGGGAGGCTTCGGCGAGTTCGCGGAGGTTTGCGGAAAGGTCGTTTGGGGCAGATGACATCGCAACCGGCTTCAAAAAGGACTTATCGGGAAATAACGCAGCCACAGATCGGTGAAGCTGCCCTTTTCCCAAATCTGGAATAGCGCCCAGTTGAGCGCCTGGCGGAGCACGTTATTGCCGGGTTTCACAGCGATGCCAACACCATCGCCGAAAAAACGGCTGTCGAGAAACGGCCCGCCGCGAAACGCGCAGCAACCGGCAGAATCCGTACCGTTGAGCCAGAACGATAGCGCAATGCCGTCGCCGAACAGGAGATCGACTTGCTTGTCCTTCAGCGCCGCGCGCGCGGCATCGGCGGTTGGATAGGAATGGATCTCTGCCTGGGTGAACATCTGCTTCAGATAAGCCTCGTGCGCCGTACCGGCCACTACGGCGACCTTTTTGCCAGCGACAAATTCAGGCAGCACATCGCCGATCGGGCTGTCGCTACGCGCCACGAACCGCGCCGGCGTACGGTAATAGGGGTCGCTGAAATCGGCTCGCTTGCGCGTCTCCGGCGTTGCGGCGATCGAAGCCACGACGGCATCGCCGTTGTTGGCGTCAAGCGAGTCGAGCAGGGTCGCAAATGGCCGTGACTGGATGGTGCATGCGGCCTTGATCTCCGCGCAGATCAACCGCGCCAGATCGATGTTGAAGCCGGCCGGGTTGCCGTCCGGCCCGGCGTAGTCGAACGGCGGATAAACGGTATCGGTCAAAAACCGCACCGCCTGGAGGTGGCTCAGATCGGGCCGTTCGGGACGCCGGCGCGGATCCCAAAAGCCGGGCACGACCACGGTCCGCGGCGGCACGATAACCGCGCGGGGCTCGGGCGCCGGCTGGGCAACCAAAGGGCCCATTGACAGCGCGCCTACCGCGCAGACGATCAATCCCGCACGCCAGGCGCGCCAGATCCTAGAGTTGAAACATATTGTCTTTCGCCAATTCATCGGTACGATCCGCCAACCTGGGGATTGCCAAATCATTGAGCCCGCTTAGCGGCGGCGCGGCAAAAAGTCGAGGCGAGGCGGTGCGTTTCGTTGCGTCGAGGGGTAACGGTGGCGTTTGGTGACGTATTTGGCGCGGACGCACGGCGCGCCAGCATAAGAGAGCGGCCAGGTAACGGTGGGCGGCGGACGCGGCCCCGCCGCAGCTACGATGGTCGCCCCTACACGCCGCAGGCCGGCACCTGTCGGGAGCTCGATTGCGTGCGCGGCATTCTCCCACGGCAGGTGATCGCCGCCGCGGAACAACGGGCGCGCGCAATCGGAATCGGCGCGGATCGCGTGCTGATCTGTGCCGATGCCATCACCGAGGACGCCTATCTTCACGCGCTGGCTGCGTCGCTGGGTACCTCCTACGACCGGCTGGAAACATTAAGACGATCTGATGTTCCGCTCAGTGATGCCGAATTAATCCGCGCCGCAGCCGCCGGATTAATGCCAATACGCGAAGCAGGGCGGATCGTCTGGATCATCGCACCAAGCTGCTGGGCGGCGCACCGCCTCACCGACCCACGCGGGCCGGTACAACGGCGGATCAATTCGTTTCGGCTGACCTCGTCCGATCGGCTGCAGCGTTTCATCGCGCTGCACGCACAAGCTACACTCGGCCGGCGAGCTGCCTATGATCTCCGGCGCCGGCAACCGCAGTTTTCCAACGCAGCGGCCCTGCACGTTGGCAAAGGCGTCGCCATCGCGACAATTGCGATACTGGTCTTGACCACCCTCGCACTTTATCCCGCCGCCGCGATCGGCATCTTTTCGGTTATGCTGTGCGCGATTTTCCTGGCAGCGGCCGCACTGCGCTTGTCGAGCGTGCTGTACAAACAATCGGCGCCGGAACTGCCGCTGCGCGGGACCGACCGTGACCTGCCGATCTACACAATCATCTGCGCGCTCTATCGTGAGGAGAAAGTCGTCGACAAATTGGTGGCCGCGATCCGTGCGCTCGATTATCCCGGTATTATGGCGCAAGCGCCACAA